>NZ_LAVL01000009.1 GCF_001083785.1 Nonomuraea sp. SBT364 | reverse complement strand
GGGCCGGGGCGGGTTAGCATCGGTGCGGTGACGCGCCTTCGCCCGCTGCCGCCCGCCGGGCTCGACCCGGACGCCCGCGCCCTCCACGACCGCATCGTCGCCGGTCCCCGGGGCGCCGCGATGCTCGGCGAGGAGGGCGCGCTCGTGGGCCCGTTCGCCGCGATGCTCCTCAGCCCGCCCGTGGGCGACGCGCTGCAGGAGCTCGGGGCCGCGATCCGCTACCGCTCGGCGCTGGGCGACCGGGCCAGGGAGCTGGCCATCCTGGTGGTGGCCGCGCACTGGGACAGCGCCTTCGAGCAGCGGGTGCACGAGGAGATCGCGCTGGGCCTCGGTTTCACGCCCGCCCAGCTCGCCGCCGTCCGGGACGGCGCGGACGTGCCGCTGGACGACCCGGCAGAGGCGGCGGTGCTCCGCCTGGCCCGCGCGCTCGTGGCGCGCGGCGACCTGGCCGACGGGGAGTACGCGGCGCTGCCCCCGGCCGCCGTCTTCGAGCTCACCACGCTGGTCGGCTACTACGCCACGCTGGCCCTGCAGCTACGCGTCTTCAGGGTCTGAGGAGTGGCGGAGCAGGCAGAACGGGTGTCCTGCCGGGTCGGCGAAGACGCGCCAGCCCGGCTCGGCCGGGTCGCCCGCCAGCTTCGCCGCCCCCCGGGCCAGCACGTGCTCCTCGGCCGCGTCCAGGTCGGCGACCCGGAGGTCGAGGTGGAACTGCTGCGGGTGGGCGGGGTCGGGCCAGCGCGGCGGCCGGTGGTCGGCCGCCCGCTGGAAGGCGAGGACGAGCCCGGACGGGGTGTGCAGCGTGGACCAGTCGTCGTCGAGTGACCACCGCTTGTCCGGCCGGTCGACGGTCCCGCCGAGCAGCGCCTGGTAGAACGCGGCGAGTTCGGCGGGATCGGGGCAGTCCAGCACGACACATTCGAGGTCAGCGATCATGGGCAGATCCTATGCGCGCCCGGTCGCGGTGCGGCGGCGCAGGAGCAGCCCGCCCAGGCCGGCGCCGATCACCAGGACCGACCCGGCCAGCACGAACATCCGGCCGTCCGGGCCCGCCGTGCCGCCGGCGCCCGTCGCCACGCCGTCCTTGGGCGTCCGGGACTGTTCGTCCTCGGACTCGTCGGTGGGCTCGTCCGTCGGGTCGTCGGTGGGCGTCGTGGTGGGCGTCGTGGTGGGGGTCGTGGTCGGGCCGCCCGCGCCGATGGTCAGCGTGTACGTCTTCAGCGTGTCGGAGTTGGTCGGCTCGCACTCGATGAGCGGGTTCGTCGGCTGCTGCCCGAAGTTGATGGAGGCGGGCTTGACGGTCGCGGTGCCCGCGTTCTGCGAGGTCGTCTTCATGTCCACGGAGGCGGGCAGCGGGATCGGCTGGCCGACGGCGACGCCGGTCAGCTCGCCGACGCCGGTCGCCGAGGTGAGCCCGGACAGGCCGGAGATCGACGCGTAGGCGTACATCTTGAGCCCGGTCGTGGGCAGGCCGTTGGGGGCCTCCAGCTCGGCGCCGCTCTCGTAGGCGCCCTTCCAGCCGATCGTGAACTGCTCACCGGTCGCCGGGTTGCTCGTCGGCAGGGTGAGCGTGACCTTGATGTCCACGTCCTGCTCGTCGCCGGAGGTGGGCTTGCAGGTGTACAGGACGACGTCGCCGTCCGTCGGGTCGCCGCCGCCCTGGCCGACGGTGACCGTCACGCTCTGGGTTGTGGTGGTCGTACAGGAGGTGACCTCGGCCGGGGCGCTCGCCAGGGAGAGCTTGAGGCTGCCGGTCTCCGTCGAGGGCTTGACCGTCACCTCGCTCGTGGACGTCACGGTGACCAGGCTCGTCACGTCGCTCGCGCCGGCGGAGGTGGCCCCGGCGGTCACGCTCGCCCCCGTCGCGACGAGGTCCACGTGCGTGCCGCCGGTGACGGAGAGCTTGCCGCTCACCTGGACCTGCGTGGCGGCGGTGGCCGCGGCGCGGAGCGTCAGCGCGGGGATGGCCCACTCCACGTCGAAGGACCCGGTCGCCGTGTCGGGCACGACGACCGGCACGCTCAGCGAGGCGTTGCCGAACGGCCCGCCCGAGCAGGTGTAGGCCATGGTCAGAGTCTTGTCCGCGGCGAACGCCGGCGGGGCCGAACCGATCAGCGCGGCGGCCAGGACGAGCAGCACGCCTAAGGCGGAACGCGAGGACGGCACCGTCCACCCCCCTCATCGGAGCGATTTTGACGTAGCCGACCTACAATCGCAGCCTTCGGTAACAACTGCGCATCTAGGCGCGGCAGGTGTCGCGGATCTTGTAGAACCACGACAGGTACGGTGTGTGGACGTCCCTGCCGGAGATCCGCAGCAGGCTGTCGTCCGCGTTCTCCAGGGTCGTGAAGTTGGCGCTGCCCGTGTAGACGCGGGGCGTGATGTCGTCGTCGTAGAAGCCGTCGATCATCATGAGCTTGGCGTGCGGCACCACCGAGCGGCCCGCGACGGGGAAGCGGCAGGGGGTCAGCTGGATGCGCCTGCCGTTGACGGTCTTGCCGAGCTCGGTGCGGATGGCGGCGGTCACGGCGCTGCCGTCGTTGTAGACGACGTCGACCCAGCAGTTCTCGCCGCGCAGCCGCAGCAGCTCCCTGGCGATGTCCACCCGCGACCAGTTGAACGCGGTGAGCACCAGGCGCACGTCGGTCTGCCGGGTGACGCCGTCGGTGTCGCGGTAGGAGCACTCGACGAGCTTGAGGACGTTGGCGATGTGGTCGCCGCTCGCCGAGTCGCGGGGCAGGAAGTGGCCGCGGTGCTTGGACCCGGTCGGCGTGGTCCAGAAGTAGTCGGGGTTCACCGGCCGGTGCCGGCCGGCCCGCAGGTCGTCGAAGTAGCGCACGTACGCGTCGTGCACCACGGCGTCCTGGAAGGTGTAGGCGTCGTTGTAGGAGTTGTACAGGTACCAGTCCGACAGGTTCGACGAGGTCTGGAACACGACGTCGGCGCGCGTGGCCCCGCCCACCTGCAGCTCGGAGAACGTGGCGAACTTGCTGTGCAGGTAGTTGCGCGCGATGCAACCCCGGTTCACGGCGGCCGGGTCCGGATACTCGCACTGCACGACGAACGAGGCGGCGCCCTCCGCGGTGCCGAGGGCGGCGCCGAGCCGGGCGAGGACGGAGGCGTTCTTGCCGTCGTCGGTGCTGTCGAGGATCACCTTCACTCGTACGCCCCGGGCGTGCGCGTCGATCAGCGCGTCGGCCACCTCGCTGGATCGCCGGCCCTCGCCGAACTCGAACATGACGAACCGGATGTCGCTGCCCGGTCGCGCCGCCCGGATCAGCCTGATGAGCTGGTCCATCACGGCGGACTGGGCGGCGCTCGGGGTGCCGGGGACGCCCGAATCGGCCACCGGGTCATTGAACACCGGCCCGTTCAGTACGGGCGGGCCCGTGACGTCGGCCGAGGCGGGGGAGGAGGCGAGGGACAGGGCCAGGCAGAGCGCCGCCAGGGCGGCGGCCCGTTTCGACATCATGGACCGGACGATCCTGCCGGGAAGATCGGCTGTCAAGAAGCCTGTCAGGCCGACTCGCGCACCACCAGCTCGGTGGGCAGGATGACCGGTTCGGCCGGGCCGTCCTCGAACAGGCCGAGCAGCAGCCGCACCATCGCCGCCGTCTGCTCGGGGACCGGGTGGCGGATCGTGGTCAGCGGCGGCTCGGTGTACTTGGCCGCCTCGATGTCGTCGAAGCCGACCACGGCCACGTCGTCCGGCACCCGGCGGCCCGCCAGCCGCAGCGACTGCAGCGCGCCCACCGCCATCAGGTCGTTGGCCACGAACACCGCGTCGAGCCCCGGATCGTCGCCGAGGAGCTGGCGCATCGCCACCGCGCCCGACTCGCGGGTGAAGTCGCCCACCGCGACGATCGAGCGCCGGTCGGAGTCGCGCAGCACGTTGCGGTAGCCGGTGAGCCGGTCCTGGCCGCCGATCATGTCCTGCGGCCCGGCGATCGTGGCGATCCGCCGCCGCCCCGACTCCACCAGATGCCGGACCGCCGTCTCGGCCCCGCCCACGTTGTCGTTGTCCACGTACGGGATGTCGACGGGCACGGCCGGCCGGCCGTAGGAGACGACCGGCACGCGCAGGCGGGCGATCGCGGACGGGAGCGGGTCGGCGCCGTGCATCGAGATGAGCATCGCGCCGTCGACGTGCCCGCCCGCGATGTAACGCTCCACCCGGGCGTGGCTCTTGGCGGAGGAGGCCAGCATGAGCACGACCTGCTTGTTGACCGCCTCCAGCTCCACGCTGGCCATCCGGATCACCGTCGAGAACAGCGGATCCTCGGAGAACACCCTGGTCGGTGGTTCGGAGACGACCAGCGCGACCGAGTCGGTGCGCTGGGTGACCAGGCTGCGCGCCGCCGAGTTGGGCACGTAGCCCAGCTCGTCGATGGCGCGCAGCACCGCGTCGCGGATGTGCGGGGCCACCGTCGTCTGCCCGTTGACCACGCGCGAGGCGGTGGCGCGGGAGACTCCGGCACGGGCGGCGACCGCCTCCAGAGTCGGACGTCTCATGACTTCACCATGTGGGAGAGCACGCAACGCAATCTACAACCGGTTGGCGGCGATCACGTCCCGGTACCAGAGCGCGCTGTCCTTGGGCACCCTGGTCTGTGTCGCGTAGTCCACGTGCACGATGCCGAACCTGCGGCGGTAGCCCTCGGCCCACTCGAAGTTGTCCAGCAGCGACCAGACGAGGTAGCCGCGCAGGTCGGCGCCCGCCTCGATGGCCCTGCCGACCTCGCGCAGGTGGCCGTCCAGGAAGGACACGCGGTCGGCGTCGTGCACCCGGCCGTTCTCCACGACGTCGTCGAAGGCCGCGCCGTTCTCCGTGACCATGAGGCCGACCTGCGGATAGTCCTGCGAGAGGCGGACGAGCAGCCTGGACAGGCCGTCCGGGACGATCGGCCAGCCCATGGCGGTGGTGGGCGCGTCGGCGGTGGCGAACCGGATGTCCTCCGAGCCCGGCCAGGCCGCGTCGGCGGGCAGGCCGGGACCGGCCTCCACCACGCACGGGTTGTAGTAGTTGACGCCGACGAGGTCGATCGGGGCGTTGATGAGCGCCAGGTCGCCGTCCAGGATGTGGCCGGTGCCGCCGTTGCGGGCGGCGGCTGCCAGCACCTCCTCCGGATAGCGGCCGTGGATCGCCGGGTCGAGGAACTGCCGGGTCAGCAGCGCGTGGATGCGGTCCACGGCCGCCGCGTCCGCCTCGGCCGGCACCGCCTGCGGGTCGTTGACCTGGGCCGGGGTGAGCACCGGGGCCGAGTTGACGACCAGCATGATGCGTGGCGCGCCGAGCTCGCGCAGCCGGGCCGCCGCCAGGCCGTGGCCCAGCAGCAGGTGGTGGGCCGAGCGCAGGGCGTCGCCCGGGTCGCGGCGGCCGGGCGCGTGCACGCCGTTGCCGTAGCCGAGGAAGGCCGACACCCACGGCTCGTTCAGCGTCGTCCAGTCGCCGACCCGGTCGCCGAGGCGCTCGTGGACGAGCTGGGCGTACTCGGCGAAACGGTGGGCGGTGTCGCGGTCGGCCCAGCCGCCCCGGTCCTCCAGGGCCTGGGGGAGGTCCCAGTGGTAGAGGGTGACGTACGGCGTGATGCCGGCTTCGAGCAGCCTGTCCACGAGCTTGTCGTAGAAGGCGAGCCCGCGCGGGTTGGCCGCGCCCGCCCCGTCCGGCTGGATGCGCGGCCAGGCCACCGAGAACCGGTAGGCCGCCAGCCCCAGCTCGCGCATCAGCGCGACGTCGTCGGGGTAGCGGTGGTAGTGGTCGCACGCCACGTCGCCGGTGTCGCCGTCGGCCACGTTGCCGGGGGCATGGGAGAAGGTGTCCCAGATCGACTGGCCCCGCCCGTCCTCCTTGACCGCCCCCTCGATCTGGTAGGAAGCCGTTGCGGCACCCCAGACGAAGTTTTCCGGGAAAATCATCCCTTGACCGCTCCTTGCATGATTCCACCGATGATTTGCTTGCCGAACAGGGCGAAGACGAGGACGAGGGGCAGCGTGCCCACCGCCGTGCCCGCCAGGCCCAGCACGTAGTCGTTGACGTAACCGCTGGCCAGGGTCGAGAGGGCGACCTGGACGGTCGGGTTGTCCGGGTTGAGCACGACGAGCGGCCAGAAGTAGTCGTTCCAGGCCGACATGAAGGTCAGCATGCCGAGCACGGCCGCCGCCGGTCGCGCCGTGGGCAGCACGACGTGCCAGAACAGCCCCCACGTCGTGCACCCGTCGACCCGGCCGGCCTCCAGCAGCTCGGTCGGCAGCGCCCTGGACAGGTACTGCGTCATGAAGAACACGCCGAACGCGTTGACCAGCGCCGGCACGATGAGCGCGTAGTTGGTGCCGGTCCACTCCAGCTTCACCATGAGCATGTAGAGCGGGATGATGCCGAGCTGGGCCGGCACCATCATGGTCGCCACGGTGATGACGAGCATGATGTTCTTGCCCCGGAAGCGCAGCTTGGCGAAGGCGAACCCGGCCAGCGTCGAGAAGAACATCACCGCGACCGAGATCGACCCGGCCACGATGAGCGAGTTCAGCAGCGCCAGCCCGAACGGCACCGTGTCGAAGACCCGCGCCACGTTGGCGAAGAAGTTGCCGCCGGGCAGCAGCGGCGGCGGCACCTGGGCCAGCGCCGAGTTGTGCCGGGAGGCCACCACGACGCTGTAGTAGAGCGGGAACGCCGAGAAGAAGGCGACCCCGGTCAGCGTCAGATAGCGCAGTCTCATACCAGCCCGCCCTTCACCCTGCGGGTCAGCAGGAAGTTGATCCCCGCGACGATCACCACCGCCAGGAACATCAGCCAGGAGGCGGCCGAGGCGTAGCCGAAGTCGAAGGTCGAGTTCGCGAATCCCTGCTCGTAGACGAACAGCGCCAGGGTCTGGAACTGCCGGTCCGGGCCGCCGGTCGCCAGGCCGCCCCCGCTGCCGGTGCTCTGCCCGAACAGCATGGGCTCGGCGATGATCTGCATCGCGCCGATGGTCGAGACGATCACCACGAAGATGATCGTCGGCCGGATCATCGGAATGGTGATCTTGCGGAGCTGCTTGAGGTTGCTCGCCCCGTCGAGCGTGGCGGCCTCGTACAGCTCGCGCGGCACGGCCTGCATGGCGGCCAGGAAGATGAGCGCGTTGTAGCCCGTCCACCGCCACATGATCATCACTGAGAGCGCCAGGTGCGAGGTCGCGGTGCCGGCGGCCCAGTCGATCTGCCCGGCGCCGAGCCCGCCCAGCACCCAGTTGATCAGCCCGAAGTCCCGGCCGAAGAGCTGGCTGAAGATCACCACGACCGCCACCACGCTCGTCACGTTCGGCAGCAGCAGCGAGATCCGGAACAGCGTGGCGAAGCGCAGCCTCTTGTTCAGCAGGTGCGCCAGCCAGACGGCCAGCACGAGCTGCGGCACGGTCGACAGGATGCCGATCGACAGCGTGTTGAACGTGGCGTTCCAGAAGTAGCCGTCGGCCAGCAGCGTCCCGTAGTTGCCCAGCCCGATGAAGGTCTGGGTGTCCGACAGCAGGGTCCACTCGTGCAGGCTCACCCAGGCCGTGTAGACCAGCGGGAACAGCCCGAACGCGCAGAACAGCAGGAAGAACGGGGCGACGTAGGCGTACGGCGACACCCTCGTGTCGAGGGTGTGCCGCACACCGCGCCTACGCCGTCGCGTGACCGCGAGGGGAAGCGTGCTCATTTGATCTTCTTGACGTCCTCGAGCACCTGCGCCCACGCCTCGTCCGGGGTCTGCTTGCCCTGCTCGACGCGGCCCAGGCCGTTGCCGATCGCGACGCGGACGTCGGCCTCCTTGGGACCGAGGTGCTGTGGCTTGAGCGCCTTGGCGGCCTCGGAGTAGATCTTGCCGATCGGGGCGTCACCGAAGAACGGCTTGGTGAAGTTCTGGATCGACGGGTCGTCGTAGAGCGACGGGATCGACGGGAACGTGCCCTCCTCCTTGAAGACCTTGGCCTGGTTCTCCTTGGAGGTCAGGAAATTGATCAGCTCGGCGGCTTCCTTCGGGTGCTTGCTCTGCTTGGGCACCATCAGGTGGGAGCCGCCGCTGTTGCCCGATCCGCCGGGCACGGTGGCGATGTCCCACTTGCCGGTCGCGTCCTTGGCCTGCTCCTGGATGAACCCGGTCATCCAGGCCGGGCAGATGATCGTGGCGAACGAGCCCTTGGCGAAGCCGGTGTTCCACGGCGGCGAGAAGGCGGCCAGCTTGGCCGTCAGGCCCTCGGCGGTGAGCTGGTTGGACAGGTCCCAGGCTTTCTTCACGTCGGGGTTGGAGTCCACGATGATCGTGTCCTGGGCGTCGTAGAGCCCGACCGGCGCCTGGTTCACCATGGCGCGGAAGATCTCACCGGGGGAGTCCACGAACTTCGCGCCGGCCACGTCGGCGGCGGCGAACTTCTTGCCCGTGGCGATGTACTCCTCCCAGGTGGGCCAGAGCGCCGACACCTCGTCGCGGTCCTCGGGCAGCCCGGCCTTCTTGAACAGGTCCTTGCGGTAGCACATGGCCAGGCCGCCGACGTCGGTGCCCAGGCCCAGCACCTGGCCGCCGTCCTTGCTCAGGCCCTGCTGCCACTTCCAGTCCAGGTAGTCGCCCTGCCGCTGGTCCAGGCCGTACTGCTTGAGGTCGTTGAACTTCTGCGGCTGGGCGGTGAAGGTGCTGACGTAGCCGACCTCGACGGCCACGACGTCCTCCGCGCCGGCGTTCGTGGCCAGGCGCTTGACCAGGTTGTTGTGGTGGTCGTTGAACTGGGTGACGTTCTCGACGATCTCGATGTTGGGGTGGGTCTTCTTGTATTCCTCGTAGAGGGGCTTGAAGCCGAAGTCACCGAAGAGCCCGACGGTCAGCTTGATCTTCTCGGTCGGCGCGGCCGCCGGCGTTGCGGTGTCGCCGCCGCCTCCGCAGGCCGTGAGGCCGAGCAGCGATGCGGTGATCAACGGAATGATCCGCCGGATACGAGGGGTCATGGAACTCTCCACGGGTTCGGGCCAGGGGGTAGGTGAGAGAGCGCTCTCTCACGAGAGTCGTGGCCGTCGCCCGGGTCTGTCAACGACGTATCGGTAACGATCGCTGTTATCAAGAGAGCGATCTCAGGACTGGGAGAGCTCCCACAGCCGGGTCGCGGCGCGCTCCCGCCAGCTCGGCTCGGCGACCAGGTCGAGGCAGCGCCGGAAATGCTCGCGCGCCTCCGCGCGCAGGCCCCGGCGCAGGGCCAGCTCGCCCAGCGTGTAGCAGGTCAGCCCCTCGCCGTACGCGTCACCGGCCGCGACGAACATCTCCCGGCACCGCTCCAGCGTGGTGACGGCCAGGTCGAGGCGGCCCAGCGCGCCGTACGCCTCACCGAGCCGGCGCAGCGCGATCCGCTCGTTCGGCCCCCAGCCCTGCTCGCGGGCGAGCCTGATGCTCTCCTCGTAGTGCCGGATCGCCACCTCGATCTGGCCCTTCTCGAACGCCGCGATGCCGAGCGCGCGCCGGAACTTCGCCCCGTACTCGCCCAGGGAGCGCTCTCTCAACAGGTCAAGGGCGCGCAGGCTCACCGATTCGGCCGCGTCGTGCTCGCCGCGTTCGAGGTGGCCCCCGCTCAGCGTGATCAGGCTCTGCAGCACCCCGTTCGCGTCGCCGAACTCCTCGAACCGGGCCGTCGCCTCGGTGGCACGCACCAGCGCGCTGCCCGTCGCACCGGACATCAGGTCGTAGGCCGCCAGCCCGATCAGCGCGTACGCGGCCGCGTGCCGCTCGCCGCGCTCCTCGAAGTGGCCGAGCAGCAGGCGCAGCTCGGGGCCGGCCGCGTGGAAGTGGCGGCGCTCCAGCGCGAGGTCGGCCAGCAGCAGCCGGGTCAGCATGTCGGTCCCGGTGCCGGCCGTCCGCCGGACCACGCCCTCCAGCAGGCGGACGGCCTCGTCGATGAAGGCGTGCGCGACCAGGAAGGGCGTGAGCCGGTGCGCCAGTTCGGCCGCCGTCTCCGGCTCGGCCAGCTCGACGGCCGTCTCCAGCGTCTCCCGTTCGGCCAGCAACCAGGCGCGCGCCTGCTCGGCCGCCCCGCCGTCCGGGGGATGCGGGTCCATCGGCGGGATGTTGGGCGGCGGGTAGGTGGCCGACGCGACGCGGACCCGGTCCACGCACGCGGTGACGAACCCGGCCAGCGCGGCGCGCCGCGCCTGCTCGCTCTCCTCCGCCCGCGCCCGTTCCCCGGCGAAGGCGCGCAGCAGGTCGTGCATGCGATAGCGGGGCTGGCCGCTGCCGTCGACCTCGTTCGCGGTGATCAGGCCGGCCAGCGCGAGCGCCTCCACGGCCGCCTCCGCCTCCCGCAGCGGGACGCCCATCAGGGCGGCCACGGACCAGTCGGCGGAGCTCTCCAGCCCGGCCAGCCCCACCAGCCGGAACGCCCGCCGCGCCGGCTCGGGCAGCACCTCGTACCCCATCGCGAAGTGGGTGCGCAGATCCTGCCCGGCCAGCGCGAGCTCGTCCAGCGGCGCGCCGGGTTCGGCCAGCCGGGCGGCCAGCGCCTTCAGCGGCCAGGCGGGCCGGGCGGCCAGTCTGGCCCCGGCGATCCGGATCGCCAGCGGCAGCAGCCCGCAGGCCAGCAGGATCGTGCGCGCCGCCGCCGGATCGGCCCGCACCCTGGCCCCGCCAGCCACGCTCTCCAGCAGCTCCCGCGCCTCGTCCTCCGAGGGCGCGCCGAGCTGGATCGTGACCGCGCCCGGCAGCGCTGTCAGCGGTCCCCGGCTGGTCACCAGCACCGCGCTGCGCGGCGTCCCGGGGAGCAGGTCCCGTACGTGCGGGCCGTCGGCGGCGTCGTCCAGGACCACGAGCACGGCCCGGTCGGCGAGCAGGGAGCGGAACAGCGTGGCCCGTTCCTCGGCGCTCTCGGGCATGACGCCGCCGTCCACCCCCAGCGCCCGCAGCAGCTCGGCCAGCAGCGCGCCCGGCTCCCTGGGCGCCGTCGACGCGCCGGACAGCCGCAGGTAGAGCTGGCCGTCGGGGTAGTGCGGCCGCAGGAGGTGCGCCGCGCGGACGGCCAGGGTGCTCTTGCCGACGCCGGGCGGCCCGGTGATGGCGGCGATGGGCAGCACCGTGCCGTCGGCGGGACGCAGCGCGTCCAGGAGCGTTTCCAGTTCGCGGGCCCGCCCGACGAAGTCGGCGATGTCCGCGGGAAGCTGGCAGACCACGCCCTTCCCCGGCCGGGCGGCCTGCGACGGCTCCGCGCCCGGACTTGCGGCCGCCGACGGCCGCGCGCCCGGTTCGGTGGCGTGTGACAGCTCCGGCCAGCCGGTGCGCGGTGGCGGGGGTTCGTCGCCGGACAGGATCGCGGACTGGAGACGCCGCAGGTCCGGGCCCGGTTCGAGGCCCAGCTCGGTGACCAGGGCGTCGCGCGCCTGCCGGTAGGCGTCCAGCGCCTCGCCCCGCCGCCCGGAGCGCCACAGCGCCAGCATGAGCTGCTGCCACCCCCGCTCACGCAGCGGCTGCTCGGCCGCGAAGGCGCGTAACTCGCCGATCACCTCGGCGTGCATGCCCAGCTCCAGTTGCGCCTGCGCCCAGTCGGACCGCGCCTCGGCCAGCCGCTCCTCCAGCTCCGCCAGCCGGGCGGCCATGACCGGGCCGAGCGGGGCGTCCTCGGCGGGCCGCCCGCGCCACAGGGCGAGCGCCCGCTCCAGCCGGGGGGCGGCCGCCGCCGGATCGGGCTCCACCCGGGCCAGCCGCACCTCGTCCTCGAAGACGAGCAGGTCGACGTCGTCCCGGGCGGCCTCCAGCACGTAGCCGGGGGCCTTGGTGAGCAGCCGGGTGCCGACGGGCAGGGCCCGGCGCAACTGGGTGATGTGGGTCTGCACGTTGGCGACCGCCGAGACGGGCGGTTCCTCCCAGAGCGCGGCGATGAGCCGGTCGCGGGACACCGTGGAGTTGACGTGGAGCAGCAGGGCGGCCAACGCCGCACGCCGCTTGCCGCTCAGATGGATCTCCCGCCCGTCCGCGTGAACCACGACGGGGCCGAGGATGCCGAACGTCGCTGTCGCCAAACCCCTCCGTTCCCTGTGTGGCTGGTATGTGGCGATTCTATGGCGAAGGGGAGAACGATCTATCTCGAACCAGCGCAACGGAAGGAGTTCCCCATGAAGATCGAGGTCCGCAAGGTCGAGGCCGTCAAGGCCACCGGCTTCGCCGTCTGAGCCGAGTGCTCCTGCCGGGTGGGAACGGGAGTCTCCGTTCCCACCCGCTTTTTCGTCTTCGAGGAGGGGCTGTGCGGATTGCGCTGAAGGAATGCGTGTGGGAGTCGCAGGGCGGTGACCTGTTCGTCATCACCGATCCCCGCGAGGTGGTGACGCTGGCCGACGAGGAGGGCCAGGTGGCCGCGCTCTTCGCGGCGCTGGAACGCGGCCCGTGCACGGCGACCGAGCTGCGCGAGCGGCTCGCCGGAGCCGGTGTGGAACTCGCCGAGGCCGACGTCCGGGGCGCCGTCGAGGCGCTGGACTCGCTCGGCCTGGTCGAGTGCGAGGCCGACCGCACGCTCGGCGACCCGGACCTGGACGCCAGGCACTTCTCCAACCTCGCCTTCTTCGGCACGTACGCCAGGCTCGACCGGCCGCGCGCGGAGTTCGTCTCCCGGCTGCGGCGCTCGCACGTGCTGGTGCTGGGCGTCGGCGGAGGCGGCTCCTCGGTCGTGCAGGCCCTGGCCGGGCTGGGCGTGGGCCGCCTCACCCTGGTCGACAGGGACGAGGTCGAGCCGCGCAACTTCGCCAGGCAGTTCCTCTACCACCACGCCGACATCGGCCGTTCCAAGGTCGAGTGCGCGGCCGCGTGGGTGCGCGACTTCGACCCGGAGATCGAGGTGCGCCCGGTGGAGCGCTGGATCTCCGGCCCCGACGACCTGAAGGACCTGCTCGACGGCGTGGACCTGATCGCGGGCGGTCTGGACGGGCACCCGGACGCGAACCTGTGGATCAGCGACGCCGCCGTGCGGGCCGGGGTGCCGCTCGTGGTGGGCGGGATCACCCGCTCCGAGGTCGTGTACTACTCGGTGTCACCGGGCCGGAGCGCCTGCGTGCGGTGCGACTGGAGCGACCGGCCCTCGGCGGACGAGGCGGGCAGCGGCGGCTTCGTCGAGCGCAACCGCGACCGGCTGGCCCTGAGCAACACGCTCATCGGGCCGCTGGCGATGCAGATCGGCTCGCTGGTCGCCTACGAGGCGCTGCGTTACCTGACCGGGTTCGAGGAGCCGAGGGCGGCCGGCACGTACATCAGGCTCGACCTGCGTGAGGGCCTGGTGCCGGCGCTGGACCCGTTCACCCGCGACCCCGACTGCCCGGTGTGCCCGAAATGAGCGGTCAGACGGTCGCGCTGCGCCCGCTCAGCCTGGTCGAGGAGGGTGACGAGGTCCTCGTCGGCGACCCGGAGACCGGCACGTTCGTGGCGCTCCCGGCGGTCGGCGGCGTGGTGATCGCGGCGCTGCGCGACGGCGCGAGCGTCGAGGAGGCCGCCCGGCGCGCCGAGGAGTTCGCCGGCGAGCCGGTGGACGTGCCGGCGTTCGTGGAGGCGCTGCGCGAGCTGGGCTTCCTCGACGAGGGCGAGCGGGCGCCGGTCGCGACCGCGCCCGTACAGGGCCGCCGCTGGCTGCGCGGCGTGCCCGCGTGGGTCGCCAGGCCGCTGTTCGGCCGCGTGGCCTGGACGCTGTACGGCCTGGCCGCCGTGTTCGACGTGGCGATGCTCGTCCTCGTGCCGTCGCTGCGGCCGATGCCCGCGCAGGACGCCTTCGTCCTGGACGACGTCGGGCTGAGCTCGGTGCTGCTGTACGCCTTCCAGCTCGCCCTGGTCGCGGTGCACGAGTGCTGGCACTGGCTGGCCGCCCGGTCGCTGGACATCCCGGCGCGGTTCGGGGTGGACCGGCGGATGGCGTTCCTGGTGTTCGAGACCGATCTGTCGCAGCTGTGGTCGGTGCCGAGGCGGCAGCGGTACGGCCCGTTGCTGGCCGGGCTGGCGGCCGACGCGGTGATGCTGGCCGTGCTGCTGGCGGGGCAGCTCGTCGTGACGTCGCCGCTGCTCGCGGCCTGGGCGTTCGTGCTGCTGTTCCAGATGGCCTGGCAGTGCATGGTCTTCCTGCGCACGGATCTGTACGCGGTGCTGGCGACCTGGCTGGGCTGCAAGGACCTGTGGCGGGTGAAGTCGCTGATGCTGCGCCGGGCGTTCGGCCGGCTGACTCCCGCCGAGGAGGCGGAGCTGGCCGGGGCCGATCCGGCCGACGTGCGGGCCGGGCGCTGGTTCCGGTGGGTGTGGCTGGGCGGGCTGCTGGTCGTGGTGGCCTGGCTGGCCTACTTCGTGCTGCCGGTCGTCTCCGGGCTGCTGGCGTGGACGGCCGCCGAGGTCGCGGCCGGGCCGGGGACGTGGGGGTTCTGGTGGGCGCTCGGCTGCGCCGCCGTGACGCTGGGCCCGTGGCTGATCGTCGGCGCGCTGGCCGTGAAGGAGAGGACTGCCCGGTAGTGCTCATTAGGTAAGGCTGCCCTAATATTACTTAGGCTTTGCTTACCTAACATGGGAGTCGACTGTGGCATCCTCCATCCGCACGAGCCTGATCGCGCTCCTCGCCGCCGTGAGCCTGGCGGCCTGCGGGTCGGGCGGGGCGCCCGCCGAAGGCGGCCAGGCGGCGCCGGCGAAGGCGCAGACGCGCACGGTCCAGCACGACGCGGGCACCGCCGAGGTGCCCGTCGCACCCAAGCGCGTCGTCTCCGTCAGCGTGACGATGACCGGTCACCTGCTCGCCCTGGAGGCGCCGGTGGTCGCTTCGCAGGCCACCGCGCCCGGCCCGATCACCGACGGCAACGGCTTCTTCAAGCAGTGGGCCGACGTGGCCGCGCAGCGCGGTGTCCAGGTGCTCTACCAGGGCTTCGAGCCGGACCTGGAGAAGGTCATCGCGGCCAGGCCGGACCTGATCGTCGGCGCGGCCACCGGCGCCGACAGCGCGGCCAAGGTCTACGACAAGCTCCAGGCCATCGCGCCGACCGTGCTGTTCCGCCACGACAACCTGAGCTGGCAGGACCTCAGCGCCAAGCTCGGCCGGGCCCTCGGCCTGGAGGCGGGCGCCACCGAGCTGGTCGGGACGTACGACGCCCGGGTCGCCGAGGTCAAGGGCAAGATCAAGGCGCCGGAGCAGGAAGCGGTGCTGGTGCGCGACAACAACACCGACATCCCGGTCTTCACCGACAAGTCCGCGCAGGGCGGCCTGCTCGCCTCCCTCGGCTTCGCCATCCACCCGATCGACGCGTCGATGGCGGCCGAGTCCAGCAAGGAGGGCGGCGGCCGCACCGACATCGTCAACGTCGCCCAGGAGAACGTGGTCAAGGCGTTCGGCGACAGCTCGATCTTCTTCGTCTCGCACAGCCCCGAGCAGATCGCCGCGACCAGCGCCAAGCCGCTGTGGAAGGACCTGCCGGCCGTCACCGGCAAGCGCGTCTACGACCTGGGCCTGGACTCCTTCCGGATCGACTACTACAGCGCCACCAACATCGTGGACCGCATCGAGCAGCAGTTCTCCTGATGCGCGATCTGCCTCCCCGGGTTCCCAGGCCCGCGCCGCCGCAGGTCGTGCCCACCCCGCCGGTGGACGGCACGACCTCGCCGGTGATCACCGAACCGGTCCCCGGCCACCGCGCCGTCACGTTCCTGTGGCGGGGCCCGGCCGAGGAGGTGCGGGTCCGGGCCAACAAGCTCACCCACCAGACCGACGCCGCCCTCATGGAACGCGACGGCGACCTGTGGCACCGCACCTACCTGGTACGGCCCGGCTGGCGCTCGTCCTACCTGCTGACCGTCGACGGGCAGGACGTCCCAGACCCGCTCAACCCGCACCGCTGGCGGGGCTTCTCGATCGCCGAGACCCTCCCGCCGTCCCCCTGGCTCAGCCCGGGCGAGCCGCGCCACCGCCTGTCCCGCCTGCCGCTCGGCTGGCGCTACGATCCGGTACGTCCCGCCGCCGCCGGCCTCGTCATGCTGGACGGCGAGCACTGGGTGGACGACCTGCCCGTCATCCTCGACAACCTGATCGGGGCGGGCGCGATCCCGCCGGTCACCGCCTGGCTCGTCGAATCGGGGCCGGACCGGGCCGCCCGCCTGACCTGCGACCCGGCCTTCACCGACGCCCTGCCGTACGACGGCCGTACCGTGATCGCCGGGCAGAGCTTCGGCGGGCTGGCGGCCGTCTACGCCGCGCACCGGCACCCTGACCGGTTCGCGGCGGCGCTGTCGCAGTCCGGGTCGTTCTGGTGGCCCAACGGCCCGGAGCCCGAATGGCTGACCGGCCGGCTCGGGACGCCGCCCCGGGTGCACCTGCAGACCGGGACGCTGGAGTGGGCGCTGCACGGCCCTGCCGAGCGGATGCGGCAGGCCCTCGGCGACGCGGGCACGCACACCTGGTTCGAGGGCGGCCACGACCGCTACTGCTGGCGCGCCGAGCTGGCCGGCGGCCTGATCGCCCTGCTCGGCTGACCGCTACGACCGCCATTCGCGGTAGAGGAGCCAGGCCAGGTAGATCCCGCCGAGGCCGCCCGTCAGGACGCCGACCGGGAGCTGACCGGGGGTCGGCAGCCGCTGGACGAGCAGGTCCGCGGCGGCCAGGAGCAGGGCGCCCATCGCGGCGGACGAGCCGACCCCCGGCCCGGGCGCCCGCGTGACGCGCCGGGCGAGCTGCGGCGCGGCCAGCGCGACGAAGCCGATGGGCCCGGCGCTCGACACCGCCACCCCGGACAGCCCCACCGCGACCAGCAGCAGCACCAGCCGCAGCCGCTCCACCCGGACCCCGAGCGCCCCGGCGGCCGAGTCGCCCATCTCCATGAGCGCCAGCGCCCGGCTGAGCGCCAGGGCGACCGGCAGCCCGATCGCCAGGGCCGCCGCGACCGGCCAGACCTTCTCCCAGCCGGTCCCGGCCAGGCTGCCGATCAGCCACACCTTGGCCCCCTGCGACTCGTACAGGTCGGCCCTGGTCAGCAGGTAGGCGATGAGCGACTGCAGCATCGCGGTGACGCCGATGCCGACGAGCACCAGCCGAGTCCCCTTGACCCCGCGCTGGAACGACAGCACGTACACCAGCAGCCCGGCTCCCAGCCCGCACGCCAGCGCTCCCAGCGAGATCGCCTGCGTGCTGGCCGTGCCGAGCACGAGGAGCATGAGCACGGCCCCGGCGGCGGCGCCGGCGTTCACGCCGATGATGTCGGGGCTGCCGAGGGGGTTGCGCGACAAACTCTGCACCACCGCGCCGCCCACCCCGAGGGCGGCCCCCACCAGCAGCGCGAGCAGCACCCGGGGCGCCCGCAGCGAGTAGACGACCATCTCGCTGGTGGCGTCGCCCTGGCCGAACAGCGTGCGCAGCGCCTCGCCGACGCCGACGGCCGAGCCGGTGCTCAGCCCGAACAGGCCGACCGCGAGACCGGCGGCCGCCAGGCAGAGCACCACCACGGACGCGCGCGGGTGCACCCGCACCGCGATCCCGGACAGCCGTACCGTCTTCACGCCGGGATCGCCTTCCGCCTGCGCAGGAGATAGATGAAGATCGGCGCTCCGACGAACGCCGTCACGATGCCGCTCTCCAGCTCGGCCGGCCGGACGACCACGCGCCCGAGCACGTCGGCGGCCAGCAGCAGCGCGGGCGCGAGCACCGCCGAATAGCCGAGCACCCACCGGTGGTCCGGCCCGGTGAAGGCGCGCACCGCGTGCGGCGCCATCAGCCCGATGAACCCGATCGGGCCCGCCGCCGCCGTGGCCGCGCCGCACAGCAGCGTGATCGCGATCCCGGTCAGCAGCCGGATGCGGCCCAGCCGTACGCCCAGCGCCTGGCCGGTCTGCTCGCCGAGCGCGAGCGCGTTCAGCCCGCGCCCGAGTCCCAGCGCCAGCAGCGTCCCGGCCAGGACGAACGGCGCGACCTGCTCGACCACGGCGAGCGAACGCCCGGCGAGCGCCCCCACGTCCCAGAACCGCCACTGATCGAACACCCCGGCGTCCAGCGAGAGCACGCCGTTGATGGCGGCGATCAGCGACGCGCTGACGGCGGCCCCGGCCAGCACCAGCCGGGTGGGATGGTGCGCGCCCAGCGCGTACACGACGACCGCCGCGATCAGCGCCCCGGCCATCGAGAACCACACCCAGGTCGACATGTCCGACGCGCCGAAGAAGAGGATCGAGCAGACCACGGCCAGCGAGGCCCCGGAGTTGACGCCGAGCAGCCCGGGGTCGGCCAGCGGGTTGCGGGTCAGCGCCTGCATGAGTGCCCCGGCCAGGCCCAGCGCCGTGCCGACGCAGATGCCGAGCAGCGTGCGCGGCACCCGCAGCTCGTGGATCACGGCGGCCGTCTCGCCCCCGTCGGGGTGCCAGAACTGCTGCCATACCTCGCCCAGAGGGATCTCCTGTGCGCCGATCGCGAGACTCAGAACGCTCATACACAGGAAAACTGCACTCAAGACCACAAGTCCCGTCAAGCGCATGAAATCCCTCTCTTTAGGCAAGGCTTACCTTATCTTGAACGCCGAGCCGTCTCGCTCTAGATTAGGCAAGCCTTACCTAAGGAGTGAGATGGAGTTTCGGGGGAGTCATGCTCTCGTGACCGGCGCGGGCCGGGGCATCGGCGAAGCCGTCGCGTCCCAGCTGGCCGGGCTCGGCGCCGCCGTCACCGTCGTCGACGTGGACGCCGGGCCGGCCGGACGGGTCGCCGCCCGGCTGCGCGACGCCGGACACCTGGCCACCGCGCGGCCCGCCGACGTCAGCGACGCCGCCGCCGTCGAACGGGCGGTCGCCGAGGCGGAGGCCGAGTTCGGGCCGCCGGGCATCCTCGTCAACGTCGCCGGCGTGCTCGCGCTCGGCCCGGTGCTGGAGTTCGGCGACGCCGACTGGCAGCGGCTGTTCGCGGTCAACGCCGACGGCGTCTTCCACACCAGCCGCGCCGTCGCCCGCCGGATGGTCGCCCGGGGCGACGGCGTCATCATCACCGTCGGCTCCAACGCGGCCGGCGTGCCCCGCGCGCACATGGCCGGCTACGCCGCCTCCAAGGCCGCCGCGACCATGTTCACCAAATGCCTGGGGCTGGAGCTGGCCCCGCACGGGATCCGCTGCAACGTGGTCGCGCCCGGCTCCACCGACACCGCCATGCAGCGCGCCATGACCGCCGACCCGATCAAGGGCGCGCCCGAGATGTACCGGCTGGGCATCCCGCTCGGCCGCATCGCCGACCCGGCCGACGTGGCCGACGCGGTCGTCTTCCTCGCCTCCGACCGGGCCCGCCACATCACGCTGCACGACCTGTACGTGGACGGCGGGGCCTCACTGTGAAGGACAAACCCATGGACGAGTTCTTCCTCGCCTCCCCGCGCGGCACGGTGCTGGCCGGCGGGTCGTACTTCGCGGTGCCCCCATCGGCCCGCAAGAACGCGCTCGCCGACCTGCCCGCACGGGCGAGCGGCGCGCTCGGGGTGGCGCTGGCGGCGGGCCACACCGCGCCGGTCGTGGTGGGGGCGATCCCGTTCGCGCCGGACGCCGACGCCGGCCTGTTCGTCCCCCAGTGGGTACGGCACGGGCCGCCGCTGCGGGCCGGCGCCCCGGGGCCGCCGCTCCCCGCCGACCCGGCCGGCACCGAGCAGATCCCGCCGCCCCCGGTCTACGCCGAGGCGGTACGGCTGGCCGTGAAACGGCTGCGGGCCGGTGACCTGGACAAGGTCGTGCTGGCCCGGTCGCTCACCATCCCGTTCGAGGGCGACCTGGCGCCGCTGGTCGAGGCGCTGGCCGAGCGCGACCCCACCGGTTACACGTTCGCCGCCGCGCTGCCCGGCGGGCGCACCCTGCTGGGCGCCAGCCCCGAACTGCTCGTCTCCCGCTCGGGCCGGACCGTGGTGGCCAACCCGCTGGCCGGTTCGGCGCCGCGCGGCGCGGACCCCGGCCACCTGATGACCTCGGCCAAGGACCGGCGCGAGCACGCCCTGGTGGTGGACGCCGTCGCCGCCGCGCTCCGGCCGTACTGCAGCACGCTGTCGGTGCCCGAACAGCCGTCGCTGGTGCCGACCGCCTCGATGTGGCATCTGTCCACCCGCATCGCCGGCGAGCTGGCCGACCCCGCGACCACCTCGCTGGAGCTGGCCGCCGCCCTGCACCCCACCCCCGCCGTCTGCGGCACCCCCACGGACGCCGCCAGGCAGCTCATCGCCGAGCTGGAGCCGTTCGACCGGGGCTTCTACACCGGCCTGGTCGGCTGGCAGGACGCCACCGGCGACGGCGAATGGGTGGTGGCCATCCGCTGCGCGGTCGCCGACGGCACCGCGCTGACCCTGTACGCCGGGGCGGGCATCGTGGCCGACTCCGACCCCGACGCCGAACTCGCCGAGACCTCCGCCAAGTTCCGCACGACGCTGGGAGCGCTGCATGTGGCCCGATGACTACGCCGCCCGCTACCGGGCCGCCGGCTACTGGACCGGCCAGACCTTCGGGGACTGGCTGCGCGAGCTGGCCAAGGAGCACGGTGACCGGGAGGCGGTCGACAGGCTGACCTACGCCGCGCTGGACGCCCGCGCGGACCGGCTCGCCGCCGGGTTGCACGGGCTGGGGCTGCGGCGCGGCGACCGCGTGGTGGTGCAGCTCCCGAACGAGCCGGTGTTCTTCGAGGTGATCTTCGCGCTGTTCCGGCTCGGCGCGCTGCCCGTCTTCGCGCTGCCCGCCCACCGGCTCAACGAGATCACCCACCTGGTCACGCACAGCGAGGCCGCCGCCTACCTGACGACCCGGGCGCTGGAGGTCGCCGCCCCCGCGCCCCGCGTCCTGCACGCCGACGCGCTGCCGTACGAGGACCCGATCGACCTGGACGGGCCGCGCCCCGACGACGTGGCGTTCCTGCAACTGTCCGGCGGCAGCACCGGGCTGCCGAAGCTGATCCCGCGCACCCACGACGACTACCTCTACAGCGTGCGGGCCAGCGCGGAGATCTGCGAGCTGTCCCCGTCCACGGTGTACCTGTGCGCGCTGCCCGTGGCGCACAACTTCCCGATGTCCTCGCCGGGCGTCCTCGGCGTGCTGCACGCGGGCGGGCGGGTGGTGCTGGCGCCGAGGCCGTCGGCGGAGGTCGCGTTCTCGCTGATCGAACGGGAACGGGTGACGATCACCGCTGTGGTGCCGCCGCTGGCGCTGCTGTGGCTGGACGCCGCCGGGCGCACCGGCCGCGACCTGTCCAGCCTGGAGGTGCTGCAGGTGGGCGGCGCGAAGCTGGCCGCCGAGACCGCCCGCCGGGTGCGGCCCGAGCTCGGCTGCCGGCTCCAGCAGGTGTTCGGGATGGCCGAGGGGCTGGTCAACTACACGCGCTCCGACGACCCGGACTTCATCGTGGAGACCACCCAGGGCCGGCCCATCTCGCCCGACGACGAGATCCTCGTGGTCGGCGCCGACGACAGGCCCGTCGCCCCCGGCGAGGTCGGCCACCTGCTCACGCGCGGCCCGTACACGATCCGCCGCTACTACCGCGACTCCGACCCCGGCGCGTTCACCCCCGACGGGTTCTACCGGACCGGCGACCTGGTCCGCCTCACGCCCACCGGCCACCTCGTCGTCGAGGGGAGGGCCAAGGAGGTCATCAACCGGGGCGGCGAGAAGGTGTCGCCCGAGGAGGTCGAGAGCCACCTGCTGGCACACCCGCGGGTCCGGGACGCGGCCGTGGTCGCCGTGGCGGACCCGTACCTGGGGGAGCGCAGCCACGCCTTCGTGCTCCATCGCGGGCCCGTCACCGTGGCCGAGGTCAGGGCGTTCCTGCGGGAACGCGGGCTGGCCGCGTACAAGATCCCCGACCGGATCGAGTTCGCCGGCGAGTTCCCCGTCACCGGGGTCGGCAAGACCAGCAAGAAGGACCTGCGAGCCGCGCTGCGCGCGCGTGCGGAAGGAGAATCCTGACATGGGACTGCCCGTCATCGAGCCGTACCCGCTGCCGACGCGACCGCCCGAGGGCCGGGTCGGCTGGCAGCTCGACCCCGGCCGTGCCGCGCTGCTCGTCCATGACATGCAGAACCACTTCCTCGCCCCGTTCCGGGCCGCGCCCATCCCTGAGGTGATCGGCAACATCCAGCGGCTGCGCGAGCACTGCGCCGACGCCGGGATGCCGGTGCTGTACTCGGCCCAGCCGGGGGCGCAGCGGCCCCAGCAGCGCGGGCTGCTGACCGACTTCTGGGGGCCGGGGCTCGGCGCCGAGCCGTTCGCGGCGGCGATCGTGGACGAGCTGAAGCCGGAGGACCCGGGCGCCGTGCTGACCAAGTGGCGCTACAGCGCCTTCGTCCGGACCGACCTCGCCGAGCGGCTGGACGGGCGCGACCAGCTCATCCTGGTCGGGGTCTACGCGCACATCGGGGTGCTGACCACCGCGCTGGACGCGTTCATGCGCGACATCCAGCCGTTCGTGGTGGCCGACGCCGTGGCGGACTTCTCGCTCGGCCATCACGAGTCGGCGCTGGACTACGCCGCCTCGCGGTGCGCGCGGGTCGTCAGCACCGGGCAGATCGTGGGGGGCTCGTGAGCGACGAGGAGTTGCGTTCGTACCTGGGGGAACTGCTCGGCGAGCCGCCCGGTCCCGACGACGACCTGCTGGAGCTGGGGATGGACTCGATCCGGCTGATGGCCGTCGCCGACCGGCTCGGCGCGGACTTCGCCGACCTGGCCGAGCGGCCCACGCTGCGGGCCTGGGGAGAGCTGATCCGTGGCTGAGCCGCTGACGGCCGCGCAGCACGGCATCTGGACGGGGCAGGCGCTGTCGCCGGGGAGCCCGATGTACAACGCGGGGGAGTACGTGGACATCCGGGGCTCTCTGGACGTCCGGCGCTTCGAGGCCGCGCTGCGGGAGGTGATCGGGGCGGCTCCGGCGTTGCATGCCGTGTTCTCCGAGGCTGGACAGGTTGTCCGGGTGGTGGACGGGTGGCCGTTGCGCCGGGTCACGGTGTCCTCCGTGGAGGAGGCCGAGGGGTGGATGCGGGAGGATCTGGAGGTCTGCGCGGATCTGGCCGCCGGGCCGCTGTTCGCGCAGGCACTGATCCGGGTCGCGGAGGATCGGCACCTCTGGTACCAGCGGATTCATCACATCGCGGCTGACGGGTACGCGTTCTCGCTGCTGGCCAGACGGGTGGCGGACGTGTGTTCGGGGCGTCCCGGCGGATTCGGGTCGTACGGGGCCGTGCTGGAGGAAGCGGCCGTTTACGAGCACGGTCTGGCGGCCGGCGACCGGTCCGGGAGGCTGGAGCGGTTGACGGGCCAGCGGGAGCGGGATCGGCGCTACTGGGAGGAACGGTGTGCCGGGATGCCGGCGCCGCCGCTGACGGCCCCGGCCGCGCCGGTGAGCGGCGAGGTCCATCGGCGCACCGCGAAGCTGCCCGGCCGGGTGCCGCCGGAGGTCGCCGTCGCCGTCACCGCGGCCTACCTGCATGCCCGGACCGGGGCGCCCGAGGTCGTGCTCGGGCTGCCGGTCATGAACCGGCTCGGCTCCGCGGCGCTCAAGGTGCCGTGCATGGCCATGAACATCGTGCCGCTCCGGGTGCCCGTCTCGCCGTCGGCCACCCTGTCCTCGCTGGCCGCGCACGTGGCCGGGGAGATCAGGCTCGGCCGGCCGCACCACCGCTACCGGTACGAGTGGCTGCGGCGCGACCTGGGGCTCGTGGGCGGTGACCGGCGGCTGTTCGGGCCGGTGGTGAACGTGCTGCCGTTCGGCTACGACCTGCGGTTCGGGGAGGCTCGCGGGACCGTGCACAACGTGTCGGCCGGGCCCGTGGAGGACCTGTCGATCGCCGTGTCGGACCGGGGCGGGCCGTGCGCGGACTTCGACGCCAGCGCCGCCGCCTACTCCCGCGAGGAGCTGGACGCCCACGCCGACGCCTGGCTCTCCCTCCTCCAGGAGCTGACCGCCGACCCCGGCCAGCCACTGTCCCGCGCGTGGACCCCGCCGCCCGGCGTCGTCGGCGGCGCCGCGCCCGCGGGCACCGGGCCCGCGGTGCTCGACGGTGGGCCGTTGCCGGTGCCGGCCGTGCCCGTCGCGCACCTGATCGCCGCCCAGGCCGCCGCCACCCCCCATGCCGTCGCGGTCGAGCAGGCGGGCCGGCGCCTCACGTACCGGGACCTGCTGACGTCGGCGAGGAGCTTCGCCGACGAGATCGCCGGGGCGTCCCTGGTGGCGATCATGCTTCCCCGGGGCTTCGACGCCGTCACCGCCATCGTCGGCGCCATCCTGAGCGGCGCCGCGTACCTGCCGCTGGACCCCGCCTGGCCGCAGTCCCGCATCGACGGCATCCTCGCCGCCGCCCGCCCCGGCGTCCTCGTCACCGCCGCCGGGGTGGAGCGGCTGGAAGGGGCCCGTTCGGGCCCCGGGCTCGCGTACGTCATGTACACCTCGGGCTCCACCGGCCGCCCCAAGGGCGTGGCCGTCGGTCAGGAGGCCCTGGCCCACTTCGTCGCGGGCGCCACCAGCGTGTACGGGATCGGTGCGGACGACCGGGTGCTGCAGTTCGCGCCGCTGCACTTCGACGCCTCGGTGGAGGAGATCTTCCTGACCCTGTGCGCCGGGGCGACACTGGTGCTGCGGACCGACGAGATGCTGCAGTCCGTCGGGCGGCTCCTCCAGGCGTGCGCCGACCTGGGCGTGACGGTGCTCGACCTGCCGACGGCGTTCTGGCACGAGGTCGCCTACGCGCTGTCCACGGGGACCGCTGGATTGCCGCCCGGCGTCCGCACGGTGATCATCGGGGGTGAGGCGGCTCTGCCGGAGCGGGTCGCTCGCTGGCACGCCGCGGTGCGCGGCTCCGCACGCCTGTTCAACACCTACGGCCCCACCGAGGCCACGGTCGTGGCGACGGTGGCGGAGCTCGTCCCCGGGGATCCCGACGTGCCCATCGGCAAGCCCCTGCCCGGGGTGCGGGCGGCGGTCGTGGACGGTGAGCTGGTGCTGATGGGCGGCGGGCTGGCCCGCGGCTACCTGGACGCGCCGTTCGACGGTCATGAGGGTGAGGCCGCCTACCGCACCGGTGACCGGGTCCGGCTCCGGTCCGATGGGCAGTTGGTGCATCTGGGGCGTATCGACGACGAGTTCAAGATCAGCGGGCACCGGGTGGACCCGGGCGAGGTCGAGTCCGCCCTGCTCCTGCACCCCGGCGTCCGCGAGGCGGCGGTGGTGGGGCAGGTGCTCGACGGCGGAGCCAAGCGCCTGGTGGCCCACGTCGTCCCGGTCGAGCCGGTCCCGGCGGCCGATCTCCGGCGGCACCTCGCCGGGCTGCTGCCCGCGGCGGTGATCCCCTCCGCTTATGTCTTCGCCGCCGCCCTCCCCAGGACCACCTCGGGCAAGATCGACCGGTCCCTCCTCCGGGAGACGGCGGCCGAGGCGGCCCCCCAGGGCGGCGACGGCCTGGAGCGGGTGGTGATAGGCGTGTGGGAGGAGGTCCTGGGAGCCACCGGGATCACCCCGGCCGACGACTTCTTCCAGCTGGGCGGCCAATCGCTGCAGACCATCCAGGTCGTCAACCGGCTCGCCGCCGAACTGGGCCACGACGTACCGGCGACCCTGCTCTTCCGCCACCCGACGGCCTCGGCCTTCGCCGCCGCCCTCCCCACGCGTACCCCGACCACGCCCGCCCCGGCCGAGGCCGCCTCACCCGCGACCGCCACGGCGGAGTCCGCCGGTACGAGCGTGCCGGCGCACGTCGCGGACGCCGTGCTCCCCCCGGAGGTCCGCCCCCGCGCGATCCCCTCCACCCGGCCGCCGACGTACCTGCTCACGGGCGCGACCGGCTTCGTGGGCGCACACCTGCTGTCGGAGCTGCTCAGCGCCACGGACGCCCGCATCGCCTGCCCCGTCCGAGCCGCCGACGAGCCCGCAGCCCTCCGACGCCTGGCGGACGCCCTGGCGGCCCAGGACCTGCCGGAGATCCCCCGAGGACGAGTCCTCCCCATCCCCGCAGACCTCACCCGGACCGAACTGTCCGGCGACTACCAGGCCGTCTACCACAACGCCGCCGTCGTGAGCGTGACGCGCCCGTACAGCAGCATGCGCGCCGCCAACGTCACCGCCACCCTCGACCTGCTCCGCCTGGGAGTCCCGTTCCACTACATCTCCACCCTGGCCGTTGCCGCCCCAGGACCGGACGTGCCCGAGGAGTACGTCCCCCCGCATCCCGGCCTGCGCGACGGCTACACCCAGTCCAAGTGGGCGTCGGAAGAGCTCGTCCGCCAGGCGGCGGAACGCGGCCTGCGCGCCGCCGTCTACCGCCTGGGCCGGGTCGCGGGCGCGCACGGTCACGTCAACCCGGGCGACCTGTTCTGGCGCATCGTCCGAGCCGCCGTCCTCGCCGGCGCCCGCCCCGACCTGGACCTCGCCGAGCCCTGGACCCCCGTGGACTACGCGGCCCGCGCCGTCGTCACCCTCTCGCGCACGGGCTCCACCGGCGTCCACAACCTGGCCCCGCTCCCGCCCATCCACCTCGCCGAGGCCATGGACTGGATCGCGCAGGACGGCTACGACCTGCCGGTCGTCCCGCTGCCGGACTGGGTACGCCGGGTCAGGGACGGCGACCCCGAATCCGCGGCCACGGCCACCTTCTTCGACCTGACCACCGGACCGCCCCCCGCCATGGGACACATCCACGCGGAACGATCGGCAGGGATCGCCTGCCCGCCCATCGACCGCGACACGATGCGCCGCCACCTCGCCCACTGCCGGGCGACCGGCCTCCTGCCTCCGAAGGGAACCGCATGCTGACCAGCACGTCCCGGGTGGAAACCGACCGCGCCTCCCGCTACCTCGTCCAGCTCTGCAAGCACTTCGCCCGCAAGGTGCCGGCGGAATGGACGGACGAGAAGGGCACGGCCACGTTCGACTGGGGCACCTGCGCCCTGCTGGCCCGGCCGGACGCCCTCCACCTGGCCATCGAGGCCCCGGACGAGGAGAGCCTGGACCGCGTACGGTACGTGGTCACCGACCACCTGGAACGCTTCGGCACCCGGGACAACCTGACGGTCGTCTGGTCCGCTTAGCCGGGCACGGGCTGCGACACGGTCGCATCAGGGACGTCCCTGATCTGTACGGTCCCCATGCCATCAATGGTGCCCGCGAACGGCCTTTGTGCATGATCCCTAAAGGGGAAGGTGGGGGCGGAAGGGGTGGATGCCCGGCTCGACGAAGGAGTAGTCGCGCGCTTCGGCGACCAGGCCGTCTTCGTCGAAGCGCAGCAGCGTGATGCCCGCGATCGCCAGCGGCCCGTCGGCGTAGTGGCTCTGCGCCCAGTACTCCACCGCCGCGTGGCCGTCGGTCACCAGCGGCTCGCCGAAGCGGCACACCGTCGGCTCGACCTCGTCCTTGAACACGTCCTCCAGGTAGCGCCGCAGCCCGTCCCTGCCCTCGTGGACGGGACGGAAGGGGGAGGCCCAGTGCAGGCCGTCGGGAGCCTGCAGCGCCACGATGGCGTCGGCGTCCTTGGCCGGCCACGCCTCCTGCCACACCCGCGCCCACCGCCGAGCGGCCTCCATGACGTCCATGCGTGATTCCTTCCGTCGAGTTCGGAGGGCACCGACGCTACTTGGGGAACTCTCAATGCTCCTCAAGGAGTTCGGCAGCGGCCTTGGAATCCATGACATTGGACCAGGCTTGTTCGGCAGGGAGCAGGTCACGTCCGGGCAACGCGTACTCAGGAAACCAGCCACCCGGATCGCAGCCGGGAACCCGTTCAAGAATCATCGCAGTCAGGTTGACCGGAACAGAGCCGGTTATCCGGATAGCCACGTAGGTCTCATTGCCGTCGTCGCCGCGTATCAGGACGCCGAGCCGGAAGCCCGGGTAGTCAGCGGTGTGCTCGTGACCGTCCTGCAGAGAGCCGCGGGCCAGATCACGGATCTCGGTATTGAGCCGCAGAATGAAGCGCGTGGCGGCTTCGAGCCGATAGCGATCGTGATCGTCGTCATTCGGAAGCAGATGGCGACTGCAGGTGGAGGTAGTGAGGCGCTGGTCGTGCTCGCTGTTGTAGCGCGATCGAGCCGCCTTCCCGCGGCTTTCCAATCTGGCGTAGAAGTCATCGCTGGAGCCGTCCTCACGACTGCCGGCAGCAACCAACCAGCTCCGGACCTCATCGTCGGGTCCGCTGGTCCAGACGGCGCCGCGCCAGCGCCGCACTTTCACCTTGAACAGGACGACGTCGTCAATGGCGCGGATGCGCTCATGCGTGGTGCCGGGCTCGGCGAACTGCTCAGATGCCTTATCCAGCAGGGGGTGGGTGATCGAGTCCAAGGAAACCTGGGCGGATGGGAGGGGCAGACCCAGGTCGTTGCGCAGGGCGCGGATGGTGGGGCGTACGCGCCGCACAGGAGTCATTCCTCCCAGTCGCCCGTACCACCGAGTTCGCTGATGCGCTCGGGGGGCAAATCCGTGAGCAGGGACACGCTGGAGCTCAGAGAGCCGTCCAGCACTTTCATCGACTCGAGCATGCCGCGGCGGATGTTCTCCCGCTGCTGTTCCAGATAGACGCGGACGGCGGCCGCGACAAGGTCCTTCTTTGTCACGCCGAGGAAGTGGGCGCCTTGGGAGATGAGCTCGTCGGTCGCTGGGTCAACTTTCAGAGGCGATTGACGCTGCGGTGCGTGCGGTGGAGCCATGGATACCATGATACCCAAGTACCTCAGGCGCAGCCGTTGAGAGTGCCCTTCGGGCGCCCTTCAGGAGATGATCAGCTCCGCCTGCCGCGAGTCCTGGGACTTGCCGGCCGGCCACAGGTACGTCCCGGGCCGGCGGCGCTCCAGGCGCAGCGAGCCCACGGTGAACCGGCACACCTGCTCCTTGACCCACGCCGCGACCCGCCCCCGCAGCACCAGTTCCTTGGGCGAGTCGTCGTACCGGACGAACTGGATGACGCCGTCGCGGCGGCCGATGCTGACGCACTGGATGAGGTAGCGGAACCGGAACGGCCGGGCCGGGCGCCCGGCGGCGCGGGCGTTGACGACGTCGGCGGCGTGCGCGGCGATCGGCATCCCGACCGCGCAGGACATGCGGGACTCGCCGGCGCCCGGGATGGGGACGGCCGCCGCGTCGCCGACGACGTAGACGTCCGGGTGCGACACCGACCGCATCGTCGCGTCCACCAGCGCCCGGCCCCGGGAGTTCACGGCCAGGCCGGCCTCGGCGGCGAGCGCCGGGACGGTGAACGAACCCGCCCAGACGATGACATCGGCGGAAATGTCGCCACCAGATGTGTGGACGGTCCCCGCCGACACGCCCGACGCGCGGACGCCGTACCTCGTCGCGACCCCGAGCCGGGCCAGCGCCCGCGCGAGGTGCCTTCGGCCGCGCGCCGACAGCCTCGGCTCCGCCGCCGACACCAGCGTGACCTTCCACGCCGGGTACGCCTCGGCCAGCTCGGCCGCCATCTCGACGCCGGTCAGCCCACCGCCGACCACCGCCACCTCACCCCCGGTCGCCGCCCCACCGACGGCCGCCGTTCCGCCGGCGGCCGCCACCGCGCCTGCCCCTGTCCCTGTCCCTGTCCCTGCCGTGAGCCGCGTCCGCAGGGCGGCGGCCGACTCGGCGGTGTAGGCGTGCTCGGCCACCCCGGGCACGCCCACGTCGGTGCGGCTGCCGAGCGCGTACACCAGCGTGTCGTAGCCGAACTCCCGCCCGTCCTCCGTGCGCACCACGCGCGCCGACGGATCCAGCCCGGCGACCCGGGCGACGACCGTCTCGATGCCGGTGCCGCGCGTCAGCTCCGCCAGCGGCACCCGCACGGTCGGCCGGCCCGCCGCCAGCTCGTGCAGCCGGATTCGCTGCGTGAAGTGCGCGTCGGCGCTGATCAGGGTGATGTGATGGGTCCGGTCCAGCCGCAGCGCCGCTGTCAGACCCGCGTATCCCGCTCCGATGACCACGATGTTCATACAAGGGAGACGCCGGTGCGGGACAGGACGTCTGAGTGAGGCGTGTCACACGTCCCGCAGCTTGGCGGGATTGCGGACGACGTCGACCCGGACGACGCGGCCGTCGGCGACGCGGAAGGCCATCACGCTGTCCGGGACCCCGTCGGCGTCGCGCACGACCACGCCGGGCGCCCCGTTGACCTCGCGGAACTCGGCCGTCATGCCGTCGAACCAGCGCTCGACCAGGCCCTGGACCAGCTTGGCGACGCGCCCGGAGCCCACGACGGGGACCATCGCGGCCGTGACCACGCCCCCGCCGTCGGCACGCCACTCCACGTCCGGGTCGAGCACCTCGACCAGCCCCTGCAGGTCGCCCGAGGTCGCCGCCGCCGCGAACGCCTCCACCACCTTCAGGTGCGCCGCGCGATCGGCCGTCCCGCGCGGCGCGTACTCCTGGACCCGCGCGCGGGCCCGCGACGCGAGCTGCCGTACGGCCCCGGCGCTGCGCCCGAGGATCTCGCCGATCTCCTCGAACGGCACCGCGAACGCGTCGTGCAGCACGAACGCCGTCCGCTCGGCCGGGGACAGCCGTTCCAGGACGGCGAGCAGGGCGAGGCTGATCGAATCGTCCAGGGTCGCCCGGTCCTCGGGCCCCAGCTCGGTGACGACCGGCTCCGGCAGCCACTCGCCGACGTAGGACTCCCGGCGGGCGCGGGCCGACGTCAGCAGGTCGTAGCAGATCCTGCTGACGATCGTGGTCAGGTAGGCGCGGGCGTCGGTCACGGCCTGCTGGTCGGCCTGCCGCCAGCGCAGCCACGTCTCCTGCACGGCGTCGTCGGCGTCGGTCACGGTGCCGAGGATCCGGTACGCGACGGCCCACAGATGCTCGCGGTGCTCCTCGAACATCAGCTCAGCACCCGCCCCACCATCCGCGCGTACATGCGCCCCGGGCTCGGGGTCTGTGCCAGAAAGCCCGGCAGCATCGGCAGCGACACCGCGAACGGCTCCAGCAGCCGGTAGAGCTCGTCGGCGTCGCGGGGCCGGTCGCCGGGCTTCTTCTCCAGCAACTGCCCGAGCAGCGCGCCCAGCCCGGCGGGCACCCCGGGGACGGCCGGCGGCCGTTCCTTCACCTGTTTCTCGAACACCACGTAGTCGGTGGGCCCGGTGAACAGCTGCCTGCCGGTCAGCATCTCGTGCATCACGCAGCCCAGCGCGTAAAGGTCGCTGCGGGGCTCGGCGATGCCGTGCTGGATCTGCTCGGGTGCCATGTAGGCGGGCGTGCCCAGGATCTGGCCGATGCGGGTGAACGTCGTCACGTCGGCGTCCCGCAGCATCGCCAGCCCGAAGTCCAGCACCTTGACGCTGCCGTCGGGGCACAGCATCAGGTTGGTCGGCTTCAGGTCACGGTGGCAGATCGACAGTGCGTGCGCCGCCGACAGCACCGCGCACGCCTGGGCGGCGATCGCGGCGGCCCACGACACCGGCAGCGGCCCGTGCTCGCTGACCACGTCGGCCACCGTGACGCCCTCGATGAACTGCATCACCTGGAAGAGCCGCTGCTCGTGGGTGCCGAAGTCGTACAGGACGGGCGCGCCGGGGTGCTCCAGCCTGGCCAGGATGCGGGCCTCGCGGATGAAGCGGCGCTCCAGCTCCTGGTCGGGGCCGCTGGGCAGCCTGAGGAGCTTGACCGCGACGCGGCGGTCGAGGTGACGGTCGTGGCCCGCGTAGACGGCGCCCATGCCGCCCTGGCCGAGGGGGAGGTCGTCGAGCTCATAGCGGTCGCCGATGACCATAGTCCCCCTCCCGCTGCCTTCCGGGAAAAACTACACCGTCACGACTGCGGGTGCAGGTGGCCGCCGGTGAGCCCGTCGAGGCCCAGCCGGATCAGCGCCTGGCCCAGCGCGGACGTCTCGCGCAGCGCGTCCTCCAGCACCGCGAGCTGCCTGAACGCCTCGCCGTACGCGCGCTGATCCTTGAGCGAGAGCCTCGGCAGGCGGGTGCGCCGTACGTCGAACCTGCTGGAGCCGGTCGTCGCGCGGCTGCCCGCCGCCCGCAGGAACCCGGCGAGGAAGTCGGCGTCGAGCCGCCGCGAGTCCACCCGGTAGAGCGTGAGGTGCGGGCCCAGCACCATGCCGCCGCCGGTCATCACGCGCACGCTGGAGTAGGAGGCGACGACGTCGCCCGGCTCGATCGCCACCAGCCCCTTCTGCGCGGTGGTCAGGCTCGACGGCGACGTGTCGCCTGCCACGTCGTCGGCCGTGAGCACGGGCACGTCACCGCCCTCGGCGGCCATCCGCGGCGGCGCCTGGAAGACGGTCACCAGGCCCTCCTTGATCAGGTCGCCGATCGTGGTGGCGGGCTGGTCGAGCGGCTCGTCGAGCACCTTGAGGTCGGGCGGCACGGCGGCGGCGGCCAGGAAGCGGTCGCGGGCCTCGGCGAACGCCCGGCCCAGGTCGTCGCGGCGCTGGTGGCGGGCCGGGGTCATGTCGACCTCGTCGGCCAGCAGGTCGATGATCCGCACCGCCTGCCCCGAGCCGTCGGCCAGATAGGCGCGCCAGGCCGGCTCGACGGCGGACATGTCGGCCACCGCGTCGAGGATCAGCACGTCGGACGGTGGGCGCTCGCCGGTCGCCGGGCGGCGCAGCAGCCACAGGTCGGAGCCCGGCAGCGCGATCACCGCGCGCAGCGCGCCGGCCCTGAGCAGGTTGGCGCGGATGCGGCGGCCGGCCTTGCGGCTGGCGGCGGCCGGGGGCATGAGGATGGCCACCAGGCCGCCCGGCTTGACGTGGGTCAGGCAGTGCTGGACCCAGGCCAGCTCCGGCTCGCCCCGGGGCGGCAGCCCGTACTCCCAGCGGGGATCGCCGACCAGTTCCTCGTAACCCCAGGCCCGCTCGTTGAACGGCGGGTCGCAGAGCACGGCGTCGGCCCGGTCGCCGGGGAAGCCGTCGTGGCGCATGGCGTCGCCCGCCACGACCGTCGCCTCGACGCCGCGCAGGCGCAGCCGGGCGGCGGTGATGGCGGCGGACGCCTCGCTCATCTCCTGCCCGAGCGCCCGGACGCCCCCGGCGGCCAGCAGCAGCGTGCCGACCCCGCAGGCGGGATCGAGGACGAGGGGGCCGCCCTCGCCTGCCGAGACCAGGCGGACCATCAGCTCCGCGATGTCGTCGCGGGTGACCGACAGCTGCCGGGAATGGGCCTCCAGATAGCGCTCCACCAGGAACTCGTACGCCGTCAGGGCCCCGTGCCGCTCGGCCAGCTCCGACACGAGCGAGGCGGGCTCGGGCTCCAGGTCGCTCTCGCCGGTGGTCAGCAGGGCCCCGGCCTGCGCGACGACCTCGCCGAGCCGCAAATCGCCCGCCGCTTTCAGGCGTTGCCATGCCCGATCTCCCAGGGAGACCTGGTAGGACTTCCCATAGCGGCGCAGCCACTCCTCGACCTGAGGCAGCGAGAACAACGGCTGGTTGGCGGTGCCGCCGATGGGGGCAGGGAAGTCGTCGTGGCGGCGGCGCCAGTTGCTCACCGCGGCACGCCCGACACCGGCGAGCCGGGCGATGTCCCCGGCGTTCAGGGTCGGGTCGTGGCTCATGGGGCCCAGACTAGTTCAATGGAGTCTTCAGCGCATCTGCTTGTGAAGTCTTTCAACCAGTGATTTACTGCAGGTATGAAGCACAACATCCGCTATGCCGCCGGATCAGACGTGGGCCGCCGCAGGGAGCAGAACGAGGATTCTGGCTACGCGAGCGGCCGGTTGCTCGTGGTGGCTGACGGGATGGGCGGACACGCGGCGGGCGAGCTGGCGAGTTCGGCGGCGATCGCGGTGATGCGCGAGCTGGACGTCACGCTTCCCGAGACGGGCACCGACCTGGAGGCCGCGCTCGAAGGCGCCGTGCACGAGGCCGCGCGCAGACTGGTCGAGCTGGCCGACATCGACCCGGCGCGCAGGGGGATGGGCACCACGGTGACCGCCATGCTGTGGGACGGCTACCGCTTCGCGCTGGCTCATCTCGGTGACTCCCGCGGCTACCTGCTTCGCGATGGTGCTCTCTACCAGATGACCAAGGATCACACACTTGTGCAGTCGATGGTGGACGAAGGCCGCATTACGGAGGATCAAGCCGCAGTGCACCCCCGCCGGTCGATGGTGCTGAGAGTGCTGGGCAGCGAGGGCAGGGCGGAGCCCGACATGGCGCTGCGCGAGGCCGACCCGGATGATCGCTACCTCCTCTGCTCCGACGGGCTCACCACCGTGCTCGGGCCCGAGGTCCTGCACGAGGTGCTGACCACGGTGGCAGACCCGGCGGCGGCCGTCCAGAGGCTGATCGATCTTGCCAACGAGGGCGGTTCGCCCGACAACGTGACGGTCATCGTGGCCGACGTGGTCGCGGCCGGCGCGGGCGACACGCAGGTCTACCGGGTGGGCGCTGGGGCATAATCCGGACACCTGTCCCACCAGCCACAAGACCGTTATTTCCCCTCATGGCTAGACACTTTCGGAATGCTGTGCGCGTGGTCGTGATGCCGCTATTACAGTCCATCGTGATCTGCCACATTTCTGGGGGGAGTCGAGCTGGACCCGATCGCGGAAGAGTTACTCGCCACCGTCCGTAAGGAACTCGGCTACCGGGAGAAGTCCGGCCAGCACACCAAGTTCGGCCACTGGTATGCCGGACACGTAGGGGATCCGCAGTACAAGAACGCCGCCTGGTGCGACATGTTCATCGCCTGGGCCGCCGACAAGGCGGACATCGGCGCATACGTAGGCCAGTTCGCCTGGACACCCTCCCACGCGGTCTGGTTCATCAAACAGGGCGCCTGGACGCGCGAACCCGAGCCCGGAGCCCTGGTCTTCTTCGACTGGCGCGGCGGTGACAGCTACAAGGGCGTCGACCACGTCGGGATCGTCGAACGCGTCGAAGGCAAGAAGATCCACACGATCGAGGCCAACGTGGACCGCGTCTGGCTCAAGCGCAAGGTTCGCGAGACGGACAAGGTCGTCGGCTACGGGCTGCCGCGCGTCGTCAAGGCCAACGCCGAACTGAGCGAGATCCGCACCACCCAGCAGCCGTTCCCCCTCCGTGAGCGCCGCGAACCGCCGGCCGCCTCGCCGCTCGACGCCCTGGGCGGGCCGCTGGCGCTGCTCGCCGTCATCATCGTGACCACCGTGGTGGTCGCCTTCCGCGTCGCCGGCCGCCGCGGTGGCCACCGCCGGCTCACCCGCCCGTGGAACGCGCCAACCGCCCCGGAAAGCCCCCGGTCACCGGCGGGGGGGGGGGGGGGGACGGGCGAAGCCCCGTACCACCCGGAGCCCGAGGCCCGGCGGGCGCGCGTGCCCGTGGGCGCGGCCCCGGCCAAGGGCGGCCCCACCCGCCGCAGACCGTACGACCCGAGGACGTAGGGCGTCCGGGCGGAGGTCAGGGGGCTTCGGCGCAACCTGTCGCCGAGAGGGTGCCGTTCCAGGAGAAGGCCGTGCGGCAGACGTAGTCACCCGCCGCGGCGCCCGAGAAGACGCTGACCGCGACGTCGACGTACCCGGCGCCGGTGCAGCTCCAGGCGTTCAGGGCGCCCTCCTGTGAGCCGGGTTCGCCGAAGAAGCACGCGTGCGATCCGGCCGCCTGCGCCGGGCTCGCGAACGAGAGCGAGGCCAGCCGTGCGGCGGCGGCGACGGGGACGAGGCGATGGACGCGCATGCCCCGACGGTACGAGCGGCGGCCGGGCCGGTGAAGGTGCGTCCGTCACCACTACGTGTGTGTTTTTCACGTTTGGCGGAGCTCACTCGCCGAGTTCGATGACCACCTTCACGTCCTGGCCGCGGTCGAAGGCCTCCGGGGCGCGGTCCAGGGGGAGGCGGCGGGTGATGAGGCGTTCCAGCCAGGCGGCGTCCGCCTGGGAGAGGGCGTCGGCGGCGGCGCGGTAGTGGCGCAGGTTGGCGTTGACGGTGCCGAACACCACGTCGTTCTCCAGCACGATGTCGCGGTTGATCTGCCCCGCGTCGGCGCTGAGGAGCCGGCCGCCGCTGGAGACGCCGGCCAGGCAGACGATGCCCGCGGCCGCGGTGTTGAGCATGGCGTCGAAGACGAGAGGCCCGGCGCCGGTGCATTCGAGGATGATGTCCGGCTTGAAGCCGACGGCCTTCAGGTCACTGGCCGCGTGGTAGGTGGCGCCGAGATCGGCGACGAGCGCGGGTTTGAGGCCGTCCGCGGCGCGGTCCAGGACGTGCACCTCCAGACCGCGCTGATGGGCGAGCAGGGCGGCGAGCAGGCCGATGGGCCCGGCGCCGGTGACGAGGACCGTGCGCGGCTCGAACCAGGCGCGGGAGCCGATGCGTTCGATGTGCTCCCACGCCTTGGCCACCACGGAGGCGGGCTCGACGAGGACGCCGAGGGTGCCCAGCCCGGGGTCGAGCTTGACGGCGTAGGCGGCCTCGACGGTCCAGCGTTCGCTGCCGTAGCCGTCGCGCTCCTTGATGCCGCGTTCGGTGTATTCGCCGTTGCGGCACATGTCGAACTCGCCCCGGGCGCACGCGCCGCACGGCTCGGGGTCGGGGCGGCGGACGACGCCGACGACCAGGTCGCCGGGGGAGTAGGCGGAACCTTCCGGAACCTGGAGCACCCGGCCGAGCGATTCGTGGCCGAGGATCATCGGATCCTCGCGCGGCCAGCCGTACTCGCCGGAGATCAGCTCCCGGTCCGTCCCGCATATGCCCAGCGCCAGGCCCTGGACGAGCAGGTCGCCCGCCCCCGGCTCCGGCTCGGGAACGTCTGTGATGCCGAGCGTGCCCTGCTTGCCCGGCACGAATGTGATCGCACGCATGCCTCACCCCTACCCACCGGGGCGCCTTGGGAATTAATAGGACGTCCTAGTATCTTCGAATCAGGGCCCCACGAAGGAGTGATCAGGCGTGCACGTTCCGGTCAACCCGGTCCGATTCGTGACAGCGGCAGCGCTGTTCGACGGCCACGACGCGGCCATCAACATCATGCGGCGCATCCTGCAGACCCAGGGCGCCGAGGTGATCCACCTCGGGCACAACCGATCGGTGGACGAGATCGTCACCGCCGCCATCCAGGAGGACGTCCAGGGCGTGGCGATCAGCTCGTACCAGGGCGGGCACGTGGAATTCTTCTCCTACCTGGTGGATCTGCTGCGCGAGCGCGGCGCCGGGCACGTCAAGGTGTACGGCGGCGGCGGCGGGGTGATCGTGCGGGACGAGATCGACCTGCTGCACGCGCGCGGCGTCACGCGCATCTTCTCCCCGGAGGACGGGCAGCGGCTCGGCCTGCCCGGGATGATCAACAAGCTGATCGAGGAGTGCGACACCGAGCCGGCCGGCGCCCCGTCGGTCGAGGCCGTGGTCTCGGGCGACCAGGCGGCGCTGGCCAGGACGATCACCCTCATCGAGGCGGGCCGCGCGCCGGCCGGGCTGGTCGAGGGGGTGCGGGCGGCGGGCCGGACGGCGCCGGTGCTGGGCATCACCGGGACCGGCGGGTCCGGGAAGTCGTCGCTCACCGACGAACTGGTGCGCCGGCTGCGTGTGGACAACGACGACAAGCTGCGCATCGCGGTCATCGCCATCGACCCGACGCGGCGGCGCGGCGGCGGCGCGCTGCTGGGCGACCGGATCAGGATGAACAGCCTGAGCCCGCAGACGTACTTCCGGTCCCTGGCCACCCGGGGCGCGCCCAACGAGGTGCCCGCCTGCCTGGACGACGTGATCGCCGCCTGCCGGGCCGCCGGGTACGACCTGGTGGTGGTGGAGACGCCCGGCATCGGCCAGGGCGACGCGGGCATCGTGCCGCACGTGGACGTGCCGATCTACGTGATGACGCCGGAGTTCGGCGCGGCGTCCCAGCTTGAGAAGATCGACATGCTGGACTTCGCCGAGGCCGTGGTGATCAACAAGTACGAGCGGCGCGGGGCCGAGGACGCGCTGCGCGACGTGCGGCGGCAGCTCGTGCGCAACCGGGAGGCGTTCGGCGTCTCCCCGGACGAGATGCCGGTCTTCGGGACGATCGCGGCCCGCTACAACGACGCCGGGGTCACATCGCTGTACCAGTATCTCAAGGAGCTGCTGGTGGACAAGGGCATGCCGGCCGGCCCCGGGCTGCTCGCGCCGGTGCGCGGGCGTACGTCCCAGGCGTCGGCGGCGATCGTGCCGCCGGGCCGGGTGCGCTACCTCGCGGAGATCGCCGAGACCGTGCGCGGCTACCACGAGGAGACCCGGGCGCAGGCGGAGGTGGCCCGCCGCCGCCAGCAGCTCGCCGCCGTCAGCGCGCTCCTCGAGGACGGCCGGCTCGACGAGCTCTCCGCCAGGGCGGAGGCGGAGCTGAGCGACGAGAGCCGCGCCCTGCTGGAGAGCTGGCCCGCCACCAAGGAGCAGTACACGGCCGACGAGCTCGTGGTGAAGGTGCGGGACCGGGAGATCCACACGCCGCTGTGGCGCGAGACGCTGTCGGGCAACCGCATCCCGAGGGTCGCGCTGCCGCGTTACGAGGACCACGGGGAGCTGATCAGGTTCCTGCGGAGCGAGAACCTGCCGGGCAGGTTCCCGTTCACGGCGGGGGTGTTCGCGTTCAAGAGGGACGACGAGGACCCGACCAGGATGTTCGCCGGAGAGGGCGACCCGTTCCGCACGAACCGGCGCTTCAAGCTGCTGTCCGAGGGCCAGCCGGCGACGCGGCTGTCGACGGCGTTCGACTCGGTGACGCTGTACGGGAACGACCCGGACCTGCGGCCCGACATTTACGGAAAAGTCGGTACGTCGGGGGTGTCGATCGCGACGCTCGACGACATGAAGGCGCTCTACGACGGCTTCGACCTGTCCGCACCCAGCACGTCGGTGTCGATGACCATCAACGGCCCGGCCCCGACGATCCTGGCCTTCTTCCTCAACGCCGCCGTCGACCAGGCGCTCCAGCGCTTCCGCGACGAGCACGGCCGCGAGCCCGGGGGCGAGGAGGCCGCCGCGCTGCGGGCCGGGACGCTGGCCACGGTCAGGGGCACGGTCCAGGCCGACATCCTCAAGGAGGACCAGGGCCAGAACACCTGCATCTTCTCCACCGAGTTCTCGCTGCGGATGATGGCCGACATCCAGGAGTGGTTCATCCGCAACGGGGTGCGCAACTTCTACTCGGTGTCGATCTCCGGCTACCACATCGCCGAGGCGGGCGCGAACCCCATCAGCCAGCTCGCCTTCACCCTGGCCAACGGCTTCACCTACGTGGAGGCGTACCTGGCCAGGGGGATGGACATCGACGACTTCGCGCCGAACCTGTCGTTCTTCTTCTCCAACGGCATGGACCCCGAATACAGCGTGCTCGGCCGGGTGGCGCGCCGCATCTGGGCGGTGGCGATGCGCGAGCGCTACGGCGCGGCCGAGCGGTCGCAGAAGCTGAAGTACCACATCCAGACCTCGGGCCGCTCCCTGCACGCCCAGGAGATGAACTTCAACGACATCCGCACCACCCTGCAGGCCCTGATCGCCGTCTACGACAACTGCAACAGCCTGCACACCAACGCCTTCGACGAGGCGGTCACCACCCCGTCGGCCGATTCGGTGCGCCGCGCGATGGCGATCCAGATGATCATCAACCGCGAGTGGGGCCTGGCGCGCAACGAGAACCCGCTGCAGGGCGCGTACATCATCGACGAGCTCACCGACCTGGTGGAGGAGGCGGTGCTGCGCGAGTTCGAGCGGCTGTCGGACCGCGGCGGCGTGCTCGGCGCGATGGAGACCGGCTACCAGCGCGGCAAGATCCAGGACGAGTCCATGCTGTACGAGACCCGCAAGCACGACGGGTCGCTGCCGATCATCGGGGTCAACACGTTCCGCAACCCGGGCGGCGACGAACCCGGGCCGCACAAGCTGGAGCTGGCCAGGGGCACCGAGGAGGAGAAGCGCTCGCAGCTCGACCGGCTGCACGCCTTCCACGAGAGCAACCGGGCCGAGGCCCCGGCCGCGCTGGCCAGGCTGCGGGAGGCGGCGATGTCCGACGGCAACGCGTTCGAGGTGCTGATGGAGGCGGCCCGGGTCTGCTCGCTGGGGCAGATCACCGACGCGCTGTTCGAGGCGGGAGGCCAGTACCGGCGCAACGTCTGAGTGGCGGGCTCGCGCCAGGGCGGGTTCTCGCCAGCGGAGGAATATTCCGGATCTACCGGCATTGCCGGTAGATCCATCTCATGCCCCTCAACAGGAAGCTCCCCGGCGTGCTCGCCGTCGCTCTCGCGGCGAGCGCGCTGGCCGCCCCGCCGGCGGCGCACGCGGAAACACCACCGGAGCCCGCACCTCAGGGCTCCGGGCACACCGTCACCCTCCTCACCGGCGACCGCGTCCATTACGTGGACGGCCCCGGCGACCAGGACGTCGTCACCGTCGAGCGCCCCACCGGCGCGCAGGGCGGCGTCCAGGTCCAGCGGTCCGGCGGCGACACCTACGTGCTGCCGGACGAGGCGCTGCCGCTGGTCGCGGCCGAGCGCCTGGACCTGCGGCTGTTCAACGTCAGCGACCTGGTCGAGATGGGCTACGACGACGCCCGCGTGCCGGGTCTGCCCGTGATCACCACCTACGAGGGCGCGGCCCCGCGCTCGGCTCCCGCCGGGGCCGAGGTCGTGCGCCCGCTGCCCAGCGTCGGCGGCGCCGCGCTGCGCGTGGGCAAGGACCCGCGCCCGTTCTGGAACGCGATCGCCGGTGGGCGCACCAGGCTGGCCGGCGGCCTCGGCAGAATCTGGCTGGACGGCAAGGCCAGGGCCTCGCTGAAGGAGAGCGTGCCGCAGGTCGGCGCACCGCAGGCGTGGGCCGCCGGGTTCGACGGCACCGGCGTCAAGGTCGCCGTGCTCGACACCGGCATCGACACCGCGCACCCGGACCTGAAGGACCAGATCGCCGAGACCACGAGCTTCGTGCCCGGCGAGGAGGTCACCGACGTCAACGGCCACGGCACGCACGTCGCCTCCACGGTCGCGGGCACCGGCGCGGCGTCCGGCGGCGCGAACAAGGGCGTCGCGCCCGGCGCCGACCTGGTGATCGGCAAGGTGCTCGCCGACGACGGCTACGGCCAGGACTCGTGGATCATCGCGGGCATGGAGTGGGCCGCGGCCCGGGCCAAGGTCGTCAGCATGAGCCTGGGCAGCGACATCCCCGACGGCGGCGACGACCCGATGGCGCTGGCGGTGGACAACCTGTCCAAGCGGACCGGCGCGCTGTTCGTGATCGCGGCGGGCAACAGCTACGGCGAGGGCACGATCGGCGCCCCGGGTTCCGCCGCCTCCGCACTCACCGTGGCCGCGGTGGACAAGTCGGACAACCGTGCCGACTTCTCCAGCATGGGGCCGCTCTACAAGACCTACGGGCTCAAGCCGGACCTGTCCGCGCCCGGCGTGGCGATCAACGCCGCGCACTCGTCGCACCACACCGGGTCGAGCGGGCCGTACTGGAGCCTGGACGGCACCTCGATGGCCACCCCGCACGTGGCCGGGGCGGCCGCCATCCTGGCCCAGCGGCACCCGGACCGGACCGGGCAGCAGCTCAAGGACACGCTGATGAGCTCGGCCAAGGAGCTCGCGTACACGCCGTACGAGCAGGGCGTCGGACGGCTGGACGTGGCGGCGGCCGTCGGGGCCGCGGTGACGGCGACCGGCTCGGTGCCGGCCGCCTTCTTCGACTGGCCGCACGCGGCCGACGACCCCAAGGCCGAGCGGAAGATCGTCTACCGCAACGACGGCGACGCCGACGTGGCGCTCGACCTGGCGGTGACCGGCTCCGGCGCGGTCACGCTGTCGGCGCCGAAGGTGACCGTGCCGGCGCGCGGCACGGCCGAGGTCACGCTCACCGTCGACCCGGCGGGGCTGGCTCCGGACACCAGGGTGTCGGGCCTGGTGACGGCCACCGCCGGCGACTTCGTGGTGCGTACCGGGTACGGCGCGGCCAAGGAGCGCGAGCTCTACGACCTGACGCTGAAGCTGCGCGACCGCGACGGCGAGCCCGCCTCCGGCACCGTGGTGCTGGGCGACGCCAGGACCGGCGACATGTACCCGTACGCGGTGGAGGGCGAGCGCTTGCTGCGCCTGCCGCCCGGCAACTACCTGGCCTTCTCGCTGCTGGAGGTCAAGGGCGAGCGGCCGGACGCGCGCGGCATGGCGATGCTGGTCGCCCCGGAGACCCTGCTCGACGGCGACACCGAGCTCGTGCTCGACGCGAGCGAGGCCAGGCCGGTCACCGTCACCACGCCCAAGCCCACCGAGCACCGCCAGCAGCACCTGGACTTCGTCCGGGCGCTGCCCGACACCCCGGGCATGCGGCTCGGGTACATGCTGCCCATCTGGTACGAGAGCGTCTACGTCTCGCCCACGAAGAAGGTCACGCAGGGCTCCTTCGACTACCTGACCCGCTGGCGCCGGGGCGAGCCCGCGCTGACGCTGGACGTGCCCGGCCGTCCCGAACTGGTGGCGACCGTGCAGGGTGGCGGCCCGCTCACCGAGGGCCGCACCCGGCTGGTGACGGTCGCCGCGGGCAAGGGCGCGGCGCAGGACTACGCCGGCATCGACGCCAAGGGCAAGGCCGTCGTCGTGACCCGCAGCGCCGAGGTGCCCGCCGAGGAGCGCGCCAGGCAGGCCATGGCGGCCGGCGCCGCGCTGCTCGTCGTCGTCAACGACGAGCCGGGCCGGCTCTACGAGTTCTACGGCGAGGGCGTGACGATCCCGGTCGTCCTGGTCCCGCGTGACGGCGCCGGAGGGCTCGCCGGCACCCGTGCCGTGGTCGAGCAGCGGCCCTACGCGTCCTACCTGTACGACCTGGTGGACGTGCACCGGGGCGCCATCCCGGACCGCGACCTCGATCACCGGCCGCGCGACCTGGCCCGGGTGCGCGGCGTCTACAACGGCGGCGCCGCCGGCCAGGAGGGCGGCGGGTTCCGCTACAACCTCGTGGACGGCTGGGGTCCGGCCATCGGCTTCCGCGAGCGCGAGTTCTTCCCCGCCGAACGCACCGAGTGGGTCTCCACGCCCAAGGGCGTCAGCTGGTACGAGTCGCACTTCATCGGCGACGACGGCTGGGAGATGCGCCAGACGCCGCAGACCTACCGGGCGGGCCAGCGGGTCACGCACGAGTGGTTCGGCCCGGTCGTCAGGCCGAGGCTCGGCACCGAGTACTGGGGCCCGTTCCGCGAGCCGGACGGCGGCTTCCAGTTCAACATCCCGCCGCTCTCGGACGGGACTCCCGGCCACTCCGGTGGCGGCGGCGACGAGTACGGCACCATGTCCATCGGCTTCTACCAGGGCGACAAGCTGCTCAAGAAGGCCGCGGGACGCGCGATGGTCTACTGGGACGGCCTGCCCTCGGAGGCGACGCCGTACAAGGTGACCCTCGACGTCGACCGGGACGCCGCCACGTGGCGTACCTCCACCCGCACCCACACGGAGTGGAGTTTCGTCTCGGCGGCGCCCGACCCGGACGGCCCCTACCGGACCGACGTCCCGATGATGCAGCTCGACTACGACGTCAAGCGGCTCGGCCCGCTGGCGAAGATCACCATCTCCGGCACCACGCAGGAGTGGCTGCCCTCGCCCAGCAGGGCGACGAAGGCGACGCTGTCGGTCTCCCATGACGACGGCGCCACCTGGCGGAAGGCCGCCCTGGTGCCCAGCGGCAAGGGCACGTGGACGGCGCTGGTGCGCGGCGGCACGCTCTCGCTGAAGGCCACGGCCGCCGACGGGAAGGGCAACACCGTCAGCCAGGAGATCATCCGAGCGATTGTCGGCTAGATAACCGTGTTGTCACGATTCGGGGCCGAAGGCGGCTTTGTCGCCTTCGGTCCTGTCTTCTCTCCCATACTGATCGGCGATCGGAGGGAGGGGGACACCGTGCTGGAGGCTTTGGGGCTCACAGCCGGTGAGGAGACCGCCTACCGCCGCCTGATCGACGGCCCCGGCACCGCCGCCGAGCTCGCCGCCGCCCTGGAGCGGCCGGTTACCGCCGTGGCGGAGGACCTGGCCGCCCTGGTCGGGCGCGGCCTGGTCTCGCGCCTGCCCGGCGTCCCCGCCCGCCACGTCGCCGCGCCGCCCGCCGTCGCGCTCGGCGGCCTGCTCACCGCGCGCCGCGAGGAGCTGCGCACCGCCGAGCTCGCCCTGGTCGCGCTCGCCGAACAGCACCGCATGGCCGCCGCCGACCGCGCCGTGGGCGACCTCATCGAGGTCGTGACGGGCGTGGAAGCGGTACGGCAGCGCTTCCTGCAGATCCAGTGGGCCGCGGCCGAGCAGGTGCGCTCGTTCTCCACGGCGCCGTTCGTGGCCGTGCCGCCGGACGACAACACGGCCGAGGACCAGGGCGTCGACCGCGGCGTGGAGTATCTGGTGCTGGTCGAGCGCGAGGTGCTGGCCACGCCCGGCGTGGCGACCGGGACCATCGCCTCCATCCGCCGGGGCGTCCAGGTCAGGGTGGCCGACAAGCTGCCGATCAAGCTGATGATGGCCGACAGCGAGCTGGCGCTGGTGCCGCTGACCACCGAGCCGGGCGGCGAGCCGGCCGCTGTGCTGCTGCACCGCAGCGGCCTGCTCACGGCGGTCGAGGCGCTGTTCGAGTCGATCTGGCTGCGCGCCTACCCGCTGCGCGTGGACGCCGGAGAGCTGACCGAGGAGCGCGAGGCCGTGATCGGCGAGCTCGACAGGAACATCCTCGGGCTGCTGCTCGCCGGGCTGACCGACGAGGCCGTGGCAGGCCAGCTCGACCTGTCGCTGCGCACCCTCCAGCGCCGGGTGCGGGCCCTGATGGACCTGGCCGGCGCCCGCACCCGGGTGCAGCTCGGCTGGCACGCGGCCCGCAACGGCTGGGCCTGAGCACGGGCGATAAGATCCCGACGCGGGATCTCACTGCCATCAGGAGGCTTCATGTCCGACGTCACGTTCAAAGGAAACCCGATCACCGTGGGCGGCTCCTTCCCCCGGCCCGGGGACGCGGTGCCCGGCTTCAGCCTGGTCGGCGCCGACCTCGGTGATCGCACGCTGGCCGAGTACGGCGACGCGGTGAAGGTGCTCAACATCTTCCCGAGCGTCGACACCGGCGTGTGCGCCGCCTCCGTGCGCCGCTTCAACGAGATCGCCGCCGAGCACCCCGGCGTGACCGTGCTCTGCGTCTCGGCCGACCTGCCGTTCGCGCAGAAGCGGTTCTGCGGCGCCGAGGGGCTCGACAACGTCACCATGCTGTCGCTCATGCGCGGTCGCGGGTTCCTCCAGGACTACGGGATCGCCCAGGAGAGCGGCCCGCTGGCCGGCCTGGCCGCGCGCGCGGTGATCGTGCTCGACGGCGCCAACAACGTGCTCCACTCCGAGCTCGTCCCGGAGATCACCCAGGAGCCCGACTACGACGCCGCGCTCGCCGCGCTCAAGTAGGACCTGAACTCCCCGGCCAGCTCCAGCAGGTGCGGGGCGTTCTCGGCGGTGTGCTGGAGGTCCAGGACGCACTCGTGGACCCCGGCCGCCGCCGCCTCGTTCAGGTAGTCCGCGATCTGCGGCACAGGGCCGCTCCTGGGCGGCGAGCCCCCGGCGGTGACGACCGGGTTGGCGCGCAGGACCATCCGCAGCGCCCCCGGGTCGCGGCCGGCCTCCTCGGCGGCCCGCAGCACCGTGTCCCACATCGAGGTCAGCATCCGGATCGGCAGCGACGCGGTCAGCCAGCCGTCGGCCCGGCGGCCGACGCGCCGCAGCGCCTCGGGGGCGAACCCGCCCAGCAGCACCGGCGGGCGGCCGACCGGCTTGGGCCGGATGCGGCTGGGCGCCACCGTCCACAGCTCGCCGTCGTAGGCGACCGGGTCGGTGTGCCAGATGGCCTCCAGCGCGTCGAGCGTGGCCTCGTACCTGGCGGCCCTCGACTTCCACGGCACGCCGACGGCGGCGTACTCGTCCGACGACCAGCCGAGCCCCAGCCCCACGTCCAGGCGGCCGCCGCTGAGCTGGTCGATCGTCGTCAGAGAGCGGGCCAGCAGCGGGGGAGCGTACCAGCAGGCGTTGAGCGCGCTGGTGCCGAGCCGGATCCGCGAGGTCAGCGACGCGGCCACCGACAGCACCGCGAACGGGTCCAGGAACACGCCGTGCGCCTCCGGGATCGAGCCGTCGCCGCCGGGATAGCGGTCCTTCGGCTCCAGCGGCGTCAGCAGCCGGTCGCCCACCCACAGGGAGGCGAACCCCATCGCCTCGGCCTCCCGCGCCACCAGGCCAAGGCTCTCCAGCGAGGCGAACCTGCCGTACTGGGGCGCGGCCAGGCCGATCCGCATCGGGTCAGTCCCTCCTGCCCACGCCGCACAGGATGAGCGACGAGGCCGGGTCGTCGGTGAAGTCGATCGTGTCGGTCTGGCCGGGACGCCACTCGGGCAGCCAGACCAGCCCCGGGTCCACCAGGTCGAACCCGTCGAACAGGGCGGCGATGCCCGCCCGGTCGCGCAGCACCAGCGGCGAGGTGGCGTTCCGGTAGACCTCGGTGCCCTTGCGGACGGCGTCGCGCCGGGCGTCGCTGGTGCCGTGCGACAGGACCAGGTAGCTGCCCGGGGCCATGGCCTCGCGCAGCGTCCGCAGGATGCCCGCCGGGTCGTCGGCCTCGGCGATGAAGTGCATGACGGCGACCAGCAGGACCCCGACGGGCTGTCTGAAGTCGATGGTCTCCAGCACCTGCGGGTCGTCGAGGATCTGCCGGGGCTTGCGCAGGTCGCCCTCGACGGCGATCGTGCCGGAGCCGGAGGCGAGCATGGCCCGCGCGTGCACCATGACGACCGGGTCCCGGTCCACGTACACGACGCGGTTGCCGGGGGAGACGGCGCCGGCCACCTCGTGCACCGCGCCCTGTGAGGGCAGCCCGGTGCCGATGTCGAGGAACTGGCGGATCCCCTCGCCCGCGAGGAAGCGCACGGCCCTGCCGAGGAAGGCGCGGTTGGCGCGGGCGGCGGCCCGCACCTCGGGCGCCACCTTGAGGATGCGCTCGGCCGCCTCGCGGTCGGCCGGGAAGTGGTCCTTGCCGCCCAGGTAGTAGTCGTACAGGCGGGCGACGTTGGGCTTGGACGGGTCGAAGCCCCGAGGTTCCTGCTGGTGATCCCCCAGATTCACAGTTCAAGATTGTATGGATATGTGTCCCGCTGTGGGGGGATTTAAGGTGTTCTTATGAGCGATTCCGTCGACGACACCGGAACGCGCGTCGCCGTGCCCCGGGTCGTGGGCCGGATCGTGTCGCTGGTGCCGTCGCTGACGGAGTCGGTCGCCGCGACCGTCCCGGGCGCGCTGGTGGGCGCCACCGACTGGTGCTCGCACCCGCCCGGCCTGGACGTGACCAGGGTCAAGGGCACCAAGAACCCCGACCTCGCCGCGATCACCGCGCTGCGCCCCGACGTGGTCCTGGCCAACGCCGAGGAGAACCGGGCCCCCGACATCGCGGCGATGCGCGCGGCCGGGCTGGCGGTGTGGGTCACCAGGATCGAGACCGTGGACCAGGCGTTCACCTCGCTGGCCCGGATGTTCGAGCTGGCCTGCCGGGTGGCCCCGCCCGGCTGGCTCACCCGGGCCGGGGAAGCCTGGCGGGAGCCGTACCGGGGGCCGCGCAGGACCGCGATCGTGCCCGTGTGGCGGCGGCCGTGGATGGTGGCCGGCCGCGACACCTTCACCGGCGACGTGCTCGCCCGGCTCGGCGTGGACAACCTGTACGCCGGCCACCCGGAGCGCTACCCGAAGATCCCGCTCGCGGAGCTCGTCGAGGCCCGCCCCGACCTGGTGGTGCTGCCCGACGAGCCATACGCCTTCAGCGCCGGCGACGGCCCCGAGGCGTTCCCCGGCCTGCCGTGCGCGCTGGTCAGCGGGCGGCTGCTCACCTGGTACGGGCCGTCCCTGGTCACGGCGAGAGCGGAGCTAGCCGGTCAGATCGGGGCGCGCCCGCCCGCGTGAGGAGGCCAGCGCCGCGTCGACCGCCTCCGGCGACAGCACGTGCTCCATGACGATCACCGCCGTGCCCACGATGCCCGCCCGGTCGCCCAGCGAGCTCGTGACGATCTCCAGGTTGCGCGTCGTGTACGGCAGGCTGCGGCGGTAGACGCTCTCCCGGATGCCCGTCAGGTAGTGCTCGCCGGTCTCGGCCATGTCACCGGCCAGCACCAGGACGCCCGGGTTGAGCAGGCTGACGGCGGTAGCCAGCACGATGCCCAGCGTGCGCCCGGCCTCCTGGGTGCGCGCGATGGCCACCGGGTCGCCCGCCTGCACCAGCCGCACCACGTCGCGGCTGGTCTCCATGCCCAGGTCGGTGGCCAGGGCGTGGCCGCTGGACAGCGAGGCCACGCAGCCGCGCGAGCCGCACGTGCACACCCGGTCGTCGGCCTCGTGCAGCCGGACGTGGCCGATGTTGCCCGCGGCCTCCTCCACGCCCCGGTAGATGCCGCCGTTCAGCACGATGCCGGTGCCGATCCCGGTCGACACCTTGACCAGGACGAGCGCGTCGCTGTGCCGCCAGGACGTCCACCACTCGCCCAGCGCCATCGCGTTGGCGTCGTTCTCCACCAGGATCGGCACGTCGAAGTCGGCCCCGACGGCCGGGCCGATCGGGTGGTCGTCCCAGCCGGGCATGAGGAACGATCTGATCGCCCGGCCGGAGGTGTGGTCGACCGAGCCCGGCAGGTCCACGCCGATCCCGCACACCTGGGCGGCGGGGCGGCCGGTGCGGTCCAGCAGCCGCCGGAACGCCTGCCGTACCCAGGACAGCACCGCCTCGGGGCCCCGCTCGATGCGCATCTCGGTGTGCTCCTCGGCCAGCGGCCGGGCGGCGAGGTCGGTCAGCGCCACCCGGGCGTGGCTGGCCCCGAGGTCGGCCACCAGCACCAGGCGGCTGGTGGCGTCGATGTCGAGCACCGAGGGAGGCCGGCCGCCCCCGGAGCTCGCGACGCCGGACTCGTGGATGTAGCCCGCCTCGATGAGCCGGTCCACCCGGTCGGTGATCGTCGACCGGGACAGACCGGTGAACTCGATCAGCTGCTTGCGGGTGCGGCAGGAGCCGTCGCGGATGAGCTGGAGGACCTGCCCCGCCGTCAGCATGGTCTATCCCTTCTCCGCTCCTGCCGTGAGGCCCTCCGTCAGCAACCGTTCGCCGGCGAAGAAGACGATCACGATGGGCAGCGTCAGCACCACGGATCCTGCCATGAGCACCGTGGTGGGAATCTCGATGCTGCCCGCGAGCTGCGAGAGCCCCAGCGAGACCGTCCAGCTCTCCCGCCTCTCCACCAGGAAGAGAAGGGCGAACAGGAACTCGTTCCAGGCGATCATGAACGCGTAGAGCCCGGTCGCCATGAGCGCCGGTTTGGACAGCGGCAGCACCACCCGCCAGATGGTCGACAGGCGCGTGCAGCCGTCGATCGCGGCCGCCTCCTCGACGCTCTGCGGCACGGTCTCGAAGTAGTTGCGGAGCATGTATACCGTGACTGGCACCGTTTGCGCGATATAGACGAGGATCAGGCCCACCAGCGACCCCCGCAGCCCGAGCATGGTGAACAGCACGAACAGCGGGATGGCCAGCACGATCGCCGGGAACAGGTAGACGGCCAGGAACAGGAAGTGCACCTGCCGCCGCCCGAAGAAACGCAGTCGCGCCACCGCGTAGGCGCCGGGGATCGAGATCAGCAGCGTGACCGCCACCGAGGCGACCGCCACGATCGCGCTGTTACGCATGAAGATCAGGAAACCCTGCCGGTCCAGCACGTTCACGTACGTGTCGAGGGTGAACGCCTTCGGCCACAGCGAGCCCGGCTCCAGGATCAGCTCCTGGATGTCGCGGAACGACAGCATCACCATGTAGTAGAACGGGAACGCGGTGATCACGAAGAGGAACAGGATCACCAGCGGCTTGAGCACCTTGAGCAGCGCCCGCTCGAACCTATCCCTGCTCACGTTCGCCACCCCCGAAGAAGCGCAGGTACAGCACCAGGAACACGACCAGCGCGACCGCCAGCACGATCGCCTGCGCGGCCGAGGCGCCGATGTCGTCGCGCGCGGTCAGGAAGTTGTAGACCCGCACGCTGACCACCTCGGTACCCGCTCCGCCGCCGGTCAGCAGGTAGACGTCGTCGAACTTGGTGAAGGTGAAGACGAATCGCAGCACCGACAGCAGCGCGATGATCCGCCACAGCTGCGGCAGGATCACGTACCGGAAGCGCTGCGTCGGCGTGGCCCCGTCGACCACCGCCGCCTCGTCCAGCTCGGCCGGCAGCGCCTGGATCCTGGCGAGGATGAACAGGAACGCGAACGGGAAGTAGCGCCACGCCTCGAACGCGATCACCGTCAGCAGCGCCACCGGCACCTCCATGCCCAGGAACGTGCCCCTGGCCTGGGTGAGGAAGGCGATCGGCTCGTCCAGCCAGGAGTTCACGATGCCGTACTGCGGGTTGAGCATCGTCTCCCAGAGGAACGCGACGGCCACCACCGGAGCCACGTACGGGATCAGGATCGAGGCCCTGACCAGCGTCCGCAGCCGGAACCTGTCGCGCAGCGCCAGCGCCGTGACCAGCCCGATGACGATCGACAGGGCGGTGCCCGCGACCGTGTAGACGAGCGTGTTGACCAGCGCGGACCAGAACCCCGGCTCGGCCATCACGTACGCGAAGTTCTCCAGCGTGTAGTTGCCGAAGAGCCCCGCCTGGCGGATGTTGATCAGCCGGACGTCCTGGAAGGCCAGCATGATCGCCCACAGGAGCGGCAGGACCACCACGACCAGCGTGATGATCAGGGTCGGCGAGATCAGCGCCAGCCCGGCCCGCCCCTCCTGCTCGCGCAGCGTGCGTGCGCGGCTCATTCGCGGATCCCGCGCTTGATGGTCTCGACCTCGGTCCTGGCCTGCGTCGCGGCGGCCTGCGGGGTGAGCGAGCCGTCGACCACGCCGGCCAGCGCCTTGGGCACCGGCAGCTCGCCCATCGTGGCGCCGACCAGCTTGCCCTGGCCCTGCGGGATGCCCCACCGGCCGAACGTGTCGGGGCTGGTGCGCAGCGCCTCCAGGACCTCGGCCGGGTAGACGTCGGCCAGCGGCTTCTTGGTGTCGACCCCGGCGGGCAGCGCCTTCCAGGTGTCGGCGAACCCCTTGCGGGTGGGGAACTTGCCCTCCGGCGCCATCCCGATCCACCGCTCGTAGCCCTCGTTCATCATGTACGTGACGAACTTCGACGCCGGGTCCGTGGCGGAGTCACGCATGACGGCCCAGGAGACGATCTCCCCGAACTGGGCCGGGGCGCTGCCGTCGGGGCCCTTCAGCGCGGTGACCACGCCGGTGTTCCTGGCCAGCCATTCCGGGTCGTCGCGGCACTCCGGGCAGCTCGGCAACGCGTCCTTGCGCAGCCCGGCCAGCTCGTCCAGGATGAACGACGACCAGATCATCATGGCCGCCTTGCCGGAGAAGTAGGTGGCCCGGGTCGAGTCGACGTCCTGCATGCCCTTGACCGAATGGTTCCTGGCGAGCTCGCCGTAGAACTCGAAGGCGCGCACGCACGGCGGCGAGTCGAGCGTCACGTTGCCGGCGTCGTCCACCAGCCCGCACCCGTTGGCCAGGGCGACGTGCTCGAAGCTCTGCGCGGTGAAGGAGTCCTTGGGCGCGATGGCCAGCGTGATGCCGGCGACGCCGCCGGTGTTGAGCTCGGCGGCGGCCGCCCGCAACGCCTCGTAGGTGTCGGGCGGTCGCAGCCCGGCCTTCTCGAACAGGTCCTTGCGGTAGAGGATGAGCTGCGCCCAGCCGTCGCTGGGCACGGCCAGCAGCTTGCCGCCGGAGGAGTCGAGCTCCAGCGCGCGGGCCGAGAACGTGTCGCGGCCGAGCTGGTCGACGATCCTGCCGGCCGCCTCGGTGTCGAGCAGGTCGTTGGACTCCAGCTCGCGGACGGAGGCCAGGGGCAGGGCGCCGATGACGTCGGGGAGCTCGCCCGCCGCCGCCGCCGAGGTGACCACCTGGCTGAACTGGTCCTCGGCCACGCCGACCAGCTTGACCTTGATCCCCGTCTTCCGGGTGAACTCGTCGATGATCTTCTGTTGCACGGCCATCCGGTCCTCGAGGTTCTCCTCGGTCCAGACGGTGATCTCGTTGGCGGCCTGCTCGCCGTCGTCGCCGCAGGCCGTCAGGCAGGTCGCTGCCAGCAGCGCGGCGGAGAGGACGGCGGTTACCTTGTGCGGCATGACGCGCTCCTCGAATCGGGATAAGGCACCTGTACCCCTGAGGCAAAGGGCCGGTCTGATCTCGGCGAAGATTTTTCCGCCCCGGATCACGCCTGATATCCCTGCTGGACCAGGGGGTGTGTAATGCCGGTAAGGTCGCTTTCCTGAAGCCGGGCGACCAGAAACCCCAAGGTAATACGGAGCTCTCGGCGGAAGTCGTAGACTTACGAGTGTTCCAAGCGCAACTATGGTGTGCAAACAAGCACTAAATCTCTTACTTTTGTTTGATCAAAAAGCGTAAGTGTGGGGCATGCGCGTCATCACCTTCCAAGAGCCAGGTCACGTTTCCGTAAGCCTGGAGCAGCCCGCCGAGCTCGTCCCGGGCAGTGTGCGGGTTCGTACGATGTACTCGGGCGTCTCCGCGGGCACCGAGCTCACCGCCTATCGCGGGACCAATCCATACCTCAACCACAAGTGGGACACCGAGCAGCGTCTCTTCCTCGATGGCCAGACCCACGCCTATCCGCTGACCGGCTGGGGCTACCAGGAGGTCGGCGAAGTGGTGGAGGCGGCGCCCGACGTCGCCGACCCGCCCGTCGGCAGCCTCGTGTGGGGCATCTGGGGTCATCGGGCCGAGGCCGTGCTGCCCGCCCACAAGCTGGTCGGGCATGTGATGCCGCCGGGCGCGGCTCCGCTGAGCGGCGTCTTCGCCCGCGTCGGCGCCATCGCGCTCAACGCCGTGCACGCCGCCGACATCCACCTCGGCGACCAGGTGGCGATCTTCGGCCAGGGCGTCATCGGCCTGCTCGCCACCCGCCTGGCCGTGCTGAGCGGCGCCCGCGTGGTCGCCGCCGACGCCATCCCGGCCCGGCTGGAGCTCGCCAGGCGCTACGGCGCGGCCGAGACCGTCGACGTGCAGGCCGGCTCCGTCGCCGAGCTCATGCGCAAGCGCGTCGAGGGCGCCGACACCGCGATCGAGCTGAGCGGCAGCCACCAGGGCCTGCACGAGGCCATCCGCACCGTCCGCAGGGGCGGCCGGGTCGTGGCCGCCGGCTTCTACCAGGGCGACGGCATCGGCCTGCGGCTCGGCGAGGAGTTCCACCACAACCAGGTGCAGCTCGTCTCCTCGCAGATCGGCGGCGTGGCCTCGTGGCTCGCGCACCGGTGGGACGTCGAGCGGCTGCAGCGCACGTTCATGGAGACCGTTCACCGGGGCGACGTCGAGGTCGACGACCTCATCAGCCACGTCGTGCCGGTCGACGACGCCGCCGGCGCCTTCGACCTGATCGACAAGCACCAGTCCGAGGTGCTGCAGCTCGTCTTCACCTTCGAGGAGTCACAGTGAAGCTCGCCGCCCAGGAGCAGCTCCTGCCGGGCCGGTCCCTGCAGGAGAAGTTCGCCTTCGCCCTCGACGCCGGGTTCGACGCGATCGAGCTGCGCGGCAAGGGCGACTTCCACTTCGCCGGCCGCCTGACCGAGCTCAAGCGGGCGCTGGCCGACGGCGTCGTCATGCCGACCGTGTGCGTCGACATGCCGCACTTCATCGGCGACTTCGACCCGGCCAAGCGCACGGACGCGATCCAGCAGCTCCGGTCGCAGCTCACGGTCATCGGCGAGCTGGGCGGCATCGGCGTCATGACCCCCGCCTCGTGGGGGCAGTTCTCGCGCAGGCTGCCGCCGTTCGAGCCGCCGCGCAGCCCCGACCAGGACCGCGAGGTGCTCACCGAGGCCCTGGCCGTGCTCGGCGAGCACGCCCAGCGCAACGGCGTGCTGATCATGCTGGAGCCGCTCAACCGGTACGAGAACCACATGGTCAACACGCTGGCCGAGGCCGTGTCCTACTGCGCCATGGACTCGATCAGGATCGTCGGCGACACGTACCACATGAACATCGAGGAGGACGACCCCTGCCGCTCGCTGGCCGAGGCCGCCCCCTACCTGGCGCACATGCAGATCAGCGAGTCCAACCGCAACCAGCCGGGCACCGGGCACCTCGACTGGGGCGCGCAGCTGGCCACCCTCGACGCCGTCGGCTACGACGGCTACCTCGCCCTCGAATGCCGCCTGCGCGGCGAACCCGAGGTCGTCCTGCCCGAGACGGCCGCCTTCATCAGGAAATTCCTATGATCCTCCGCGACGCGGTACGTGTCCTGGTCGACAACTGGGACGGCAGCTACACGGTCCCCTCCCGCCGGCTCTACCCCCACCAGTGGAGCTGGGACTCCGCCTTCGTGGCCATCGGCAACGCCCGCTGGTCGCCCCGGCGGGCCCGGTCGGAGCTGCTGTCCCTGTTCGGCGCGCAGTGGCGTGACGGCAGGGTGCCGCACATCGTGTTCAACCCCAAGGTGCCCGAGGGCGCCTACTTCCCCGGGCCGGAGTTCTGGCAGGCGCGTTCGCCCTCCGGCTCGGCCACGTCCGGCATCGTGCAGCCGCCCGTGCACGCGCTGGCCGCCTGGAAGGTGCATCAGGCCGACCCCGACCCGGCCTTCCTGCGCCGGATCTACCCCCGGCTGGTCGCGCAGCAGGAGTTCCTGCGCACCGCCCGGCGCTCGCCCGAAGGGCTGATCTCGATCGTGCACCCCTGGGAGTCGGGCATGGACAACAGCCCGGCCTGGGACCGGCCGCTCAGCGCCGTGCCCACCGGGGCCACCGGCTTCGTCCGCCGCGACCTGGGCCACGTCGCCGCCGCCGAGCGGCCCACCGACCGCGACTACGAGCGCTACACCGCGCTCGCCCGCGCCTACCGCGACTCCGGCTACCGCGCCCCGGGCGCCTTCCACGTCGAGGACCCGCTGTTCAACGCCGCCTACGGGGTGGCCGAGCTGGCGCTGGCCGAGATCGCCGCCGTGTGCGGGCACGACCCGGAGCCGCACCGCGCCGAGGCCGCCGCGATCACCGCCGCCATGATCGAGCACCTCTACGACGACGGCCTCTTCCAGCCGCGTGACGTGCGTACCGGCTGCCTGATCCGCTCCGCCAGCGCCGCCGGGCTGACGCCGCTCCTGCTGCCCGGCCTGCCCCGCGAGATCGCCAACGCGCTGATCGGCACCGGGCTGGACCGGTTCGCGCTGAAGGACGGCGTGCTGCCCAGCTTCTCGCCGACCGCGCCCGAGTTCGACGCCGCCCGTTACTGGCGCGGGCCGAGCTGGCTCAACGTCACCTGGCTGGTGTGGCAGGGGCTGCGCGACCGGCGCGCCGACCTGGCCGCCGCGCTCGCCGACGGCATGATCACGGCCGCGTCGCGGTCCGGGTTCCGCGAGTACTTCGACCCGTTCACGTTCGAAGGCCACGGGTCGCGCGACTTCAGCTGGTCAGCGGCCCTCGTCCTCGACGTGGTCGCAGAGCACGGCCTGCACGGCATGCCGCCGGCGGCCCGCGAGGTCAGCCAGCAGCTGGGGGGCCTCGGCAAAGCCGACGACGTCGGTGATCACGTGCCGGCGTAGCAGGTCGCCGCGCCGCCTCAGCAGGTCCACGGTCTCGTGGGACAGCCGCTCCCTGTCCCACGCGTGCGCCAGCCCGCGCGGCACCCGCCCGATCTGGGCGCAGCGCAGCGACAGCCCGTTGTGGTGGAACTCCTCACCGAGCCGCACCTCGTCCGCGCCGTGCGTGTAGAAGGCCAGGTCGATCGCGGTGCCCTGGGGCCGCAGCAGCTTGAGCGCCAGGGCCAGCGCCCTGGCCTGGCCGCGGCACTGGAAGACCACGTCCGCGCCCCGGTCGTTCGGCCCGTGCCGCCAGCGGCGCTTCAGCTCGACAGCCGGGTCGTCGGCGACGGCCAGCACGTCCGCGCCGAGCGCCTCGGCGACCGCCAGCCGGGCCGGCGTCTCGTCCACGACGACGACCTCCGCCGCGCCGTACGCGAGCGCGAACGAGGCCGTCAGCAGGCCGACCACGCCGGCGCCCATCACCACGACGCGCCGGCCGCGCACGCCGTCGCCGAGCTGGTGGACGTTCTGTCCGTAGAGGTCGGCGGCGGCGTGCAGCAGGCCGTTGGCGCAGATGGGACCCATGTGGGCGACATAGACGCCGAGCATCGGGTCGAGGTCGCCGGGCAGCTCGACGAACCGGTCCTGCATCGGGTCGGCGACGTAACCGGTGCGGTGCCCGTACGCCATCGCGACCAGCGCGCCCTCCTCGACAGCCCGGGTGCGGGTCTCGACCACCATGCCGACCTGCATGTAGCCGATGCCGCGCACCGGGTAGGCCACCGAGGGCGCGCCCTGCTGGAACAGGCCGAGCGCCGGGTCCCAGGTGGAGCTCAGGTACGGGTTGTCGCCCTTGACGTAGGTGAGCTCGGTGCCGGCCGAGACGCCGCTGTGGGTGGTCTCCACCCGGAAGCCGCCGTCGGGCACCTCGCCGAGCTTGTCCTCGGCCAGCGTCACCTCGCCGGGGCCCTCGATGCTCAGCACCCAGCCGTTCCCGTTGTCAGTCATCGATCATCACCGGCTCCCGTTCCCGCGCCGACCGCGCCAGGGCGAGCGCCAGCCGGTGGGTCTTCAGTGCCTCCCGGTACGGCGCCCGCACGTCGGCGTCCTTACCCTGTACGGCGTCGATGAACGCGCGGTCCACCAGCTCCTTGGCCCGGCCGCCGTCCTGGACCAGTTCCTGGCCGTCGACGGTCAGCCTGGTCTCGCTCAGCTCCAGCGTGATGCCCTCGGCGCACACCTCCAGGCCCACCCGGTGCTTGCCGCGCAGCAGGCACGTGGTGGCCAGCAGACCCGCCGCGCCGCCGGAGAACCGCATCACCGCCGCCGTGGCCCGGTCGACCTCGCCGTCCATCGCGCCGTCGACGGGCACCGCGTGCACCATCGACACCTCGCCCACCAGCAGCCTCGCCAGATCCAGGACGTGGACGGCCTGTTCGACGGTCTGGCCGCCGGACATGGCGGAGTTCAGCCACCAGCCGACCGGGGGCACCTTGTCCATCCAGTGGCCCAGGGCGAGGCGGACGGGGCGGTCGCCGAGCAGCTGCCGTGCGCGGTCCAGGATGTCCAGATAGCGCCAGTGATGGCCGACGGCCGAGGGCAGGCCACGGCGGTCGATCTCGTCGGCGATCTTTTCTGCGGTCGCAAGGTCCAGCGAAAGTGGCTTCTCCACAAAAATGGGGATATCGCACGACAAGATGTCGTGCTCCGGGTTACCGTGCGCGAAAGGAGGCACACAGACATAGACAGCGTCGAGTTCGCCGGCCTCCAGCAGGTCGGCGTGGCCGCCGTAAGCGGGGGAGCCATGCTGCGATGCCAGTGCTTCGGCTCGATCGGGATCGGTGTCGGCGATTCCGGCGATCTTCACATCGGGGAATCCGGACAGCACTTCCGCATGTCGAGCGGCAACATTACCGGCACCGACGATGCCGACTCGGGTCGTGGGGAACATAACCCGGCATATCCCACGTATTGAAGAAAACAAACAGACATGTTCGAAGACTCGTAGAGCGGGCAGCTGTCGCCGACCGTGACTCCAAAGATCGGGGCTGACTGTATGGAGACAGATCTGCGAGCCTTGGCAAGGGTCGAGGAATGGTACGGACCGCATTCGAGCACCGCGGCCGACTGGCCCGTAGACGCCCTACTCCTCGCCAAGGGGACGACCACGGTGAGCGTCGTGCTCCCGGCGCGCGACGAGGAATCCACCGTGGGTGACATCGTCACCGAGATCCGGCGTGACCTGGTCGAGCGGTCGCCGCTCGTGGACGAGATCCTCGTCGTCGACTCCCACTCCACCGACGCCACCGCCGTCCGGGCGGCCGCGGCCGGCGCCCGCGTGGTGGCCCAGGACGCGGTGCTGCCCCACCTGCCCCCGCTGACCGGCAAGGGCGAGGCGCTGTGGAAGGGGCTGGCCGCCTCCACCGGCGACATCGTCGTCTTCGTGGACTCCGACCTGCGCGACTTCGGTTCGCATTTCGTCACCGGCCTGGTCGGGCCGCTGCTCGTGGACCGGAGGACCCAGTTCGTCAAGGCCGCCTACGAACGGCCCTACACCGGTGAGGACGGCGTCGCGCGGCGCGGCGGCGGCGGGCGCGTCACCGAACTGGTCGCCAGGCCCCTGCTCAACATGTTCTGGCCCGAGCTGGCCGGCTTCTGCCAGCCGCTCGGCGGCGAGTACGCGGCCCGCCGCCGGATCCTGGAGCAGGTGCCCTTCGTCACCGAGTACGGGGTCGAGTTCGGCCTGCTGGTCGACCTGCTCCAGACGGCCGGGCTGGACGCCATGGCCCAGGTCGACCTCGGCTGCCGCACCCACAGCCACCAGTCGGTCACCGCGCTGGGCCGCATGGCGGGACAGATCATGGCCACGGCCTGGTCCCGGCTGGAGCGGCAGGGCCGGGTGCTCACCTCCGAACCTCCCTCGCACACGCTGCTGCAGTTCGGACTCGAAGGGCGGGCCGACGTGGTGGATGTGGCCGTGGCCGAGCGGCCTCCACTGGCCTCGCTCGTACTGGAGGAGGATGTGGCATGAACGTCCTGGTGAACGCGGGGCCGTGGCTCGCGGTGCCGCCCCCCGGCTACGGCGGGATCGAGAACGTCGTCGCCACGCTCGTCCCCGCGCTGCGCGAGCGCGGTGTGCGGGTCGTGCTCGCGACGGTGGGCACGAGCACGCTGGAGGCCGACGAGCACATCACCGTCTTCCCCGAAGGCCAGTTCGCCCACCTGCAGAAGCCGTACAACCAGGTCATGGGCCTCGCGCACGCCCACCAGACGCGGCTGGCCGGCGAGCTGCGCCGGCGCGACGACATCGACCTGGTCCACGACCACCTGGAGGTGGTCGGGCCCGCCGTCCTGTCCGCGCTGGGCGGCCCGCCCGTGCTGCACACGCTCCACTGGGACCTGCGCAAGCACCCCGAGTTCTACTCGGCCTTCCCGCCGTCGATCGCGGTCAACGGCGTCTCGCACTCGCAGCTCGCCCGCGCGCCCCAGGCGCTGCGCGAGGCCGCGCTCGGCGCCGTCCACCTGGCCACCCCGCTCGCCGACGAGGACATCCGGGCGGAACGGGGCGAGCACCTGGTGGTCATGGGCCGGGTCTGCGGGCTGAAGGGCCAGCACATCGCGGCCCGGGTGTGCCAGAAGCTCGGGCTGCCACTGGTGCTGGCCGGCCCGGTGAGCGGGCTGAACTCGCCCGCCGAGCTGGACGCGGTCGCCCAGGACCCGGGCCACCCGCTGCACGGCCACCCCGACGTCCGCTACCACCTCGAACGCGTCACCCCCTATCTGGACGGCGACCTCATCCGCTGGATCGGCTCGGTCGGCGGCGCGGAGCGGGACGGGCTCTACGCCTCGGCCCGCGCCTCGCTGTTCCCCATCCAGTGGGACGAGCCGGGCGGCACCGCGATCGTCGAGGCGCTGGCGCTCGGCGTCCCGCCGGTCGGGCTGCGGCGCGGCTGCCTGCCGGAGATCATCGAGCACGGCCGCACCGGCTTCCTCGCCGACACCGAGGAGGAGCTGGCCGAGTGGGTGCTGCGGGTGGACGAGCTGGACCCGGAGGAGTGCCGCCGCGAGGCCCGCCGCCGCTTCTCCCCGGCCGTCATGGCCGAGCGCTACCTGGAGCTGTACGAGCGGGCCCGGCGCGGCCGGGAGAAGTCTTAGGAGAAGCCGCGCGGCAGCACGATGACCGGCCAGGCCGAGGCGCGCAGCAGCTTCATCGACAGCTCGCCGATGAACACCCGGTGCGGCTGGGCGTCCTCGCTGGCCGCGCAGACCAGCAGCTCGCCCGGCAGCCACCCGGCCGCGCCCACCGCGGCGGCCACGTCATGCCCCTCGGCGACCTCCGCCTCGGCCTCGATGCCGGTGCTCTCCCAGGCCAGGCGGACGGCCAGGGCCAGGTCGTCCCTGATGCGCTCGGGATCGTCCGTGCGCAGGTCGAAGGTGATCAGCCGGAGCGGCACGCCGAGCCGCAGCGCGGCCTCCGCCACCCTGCCGACCGCCGCGTCGCACTGCGGCCGGTGCACGTACGCCAGAGTGAGCCGGGAGGGCCGCTCGGGCGGCTCGTAGCCGGCGGGCACCGCCATCACCGCCTCCGGTGACAGGTGCAACAGGTGGGAGGCGGTGCTGCCGAGGGAGATCAGCCCGTGCTGCCCGCCGTCGGCCGATCCGACGACGACCAGGTCGGCCCTGATCCGGCTGGCCAGCACCGCCAGCCCGCGTCCCGCGCCCCGGCTCTCGAACGCCATGAACCCGGCCGGGGTGTCCTCCAGGAGCCCGGCCGCGTGCGCGAGGGCGGCCTGCGACTCGACCGCCAGCCCGGGGCTGCCCGGAGGGTAGATCGCCGCCACCGTGAGCTCACCGCCGGTGATCCGCGTGATCGCGGCGCCGTAGGCGAGAGCGTCACGTCCACCGGCGTCGTCGGTATAGCCGACGATCACGTGCTCTCCGATCACGCATGCCTCCTTACCCGCTCCCACCAGGGAATACGCCGCCTTTTCCGGACGTTCCAAACATACGGAGGCGTAAGGAAGTGAAGATCACTCTCGACACCAGATTCACCGGTTCCCTCGGCCCCGTCACCCTTCGTGACGCCGTCGCCCAGCTCAAGGCGCAGGATCTGGCCTGCAGCGTCGCCCCGGACTCCGTGGAGCGCAAGGTCAGCGTGTTCGCCGACTGCGTGACACGCGGCTTCACGCCCCTGCGCAGCGAGATCATGGCCGCGTGTTACGTCGCCGAGCGCGACGCCACGACCGAGGCCTTCGACCGCGGGCTCATCACCGAGGGCGAGCTCAAGCAGCAGTATCTCGACCTGGATCGCAGGTTCCTCGCCTAGATCGTCCATTCGGCTGAAGCGAAGCCCAAGATCCGTTCCATAATGTCGTGTCCATACCCTGTTTATGGATTGGACATGAGTTGTACCGCGACATCGTCGACTTCGCTCTCTCCACGCCCGCCTGGCTGCACGTGCTCGCCGAGGTCGGCACGGACGCCGGACTGTTCGTCTTCGCCGGGCTGTTCATGCTCTGCTGGTGGCGTTCCCGGCATGCCCCGGCCCGCGACCTGGCCATCTCCATCGCCGGACCGGCCGGCGTGGTCTGCGCGTACGTGGTGAGCGAGGTCGTCAAGACCGTCGTGCGCGAGGACCGGCCGTGCCGGGGCGGGATCGCGACGATCGCCGCGTGCCCGCCGGTGGACGACTGGTCGTTCCCGAGCAACCACTCGGTCATCGCGGCCGGCGCGGCGGGGGCGCTCATCCTGGCATGGCGCTCGCTCGCCTGGGTGGTCGTCCCGCTGGCCGCCGTCATGTCGTTCTCGCGGGTGTTCGTCGGCGTGCACTACCCGCACGACGTGGCCGTGGGGTTCGTGCTCGGCCTGGCGCTCGCGCCGCTGTTCGCGCTGCTGCTGGTGGGCGCCGTCACCCCGGCCGTCCGGCTGGCCCGACTGCGCCTGGCGTCCCGCTAGGCCGACCACTCGTGACGGGTCAGGAATCCCCGCTCGCCCGTCGCGTACTCGTGGAAGGCACGCCGCACCTCCTCCAGGTCGTCCACCATGGTGCGGACCAGCGTGCCCTCCTTGTACTCCAGCTCGAAGCCCGGCGACACCTGGACGAAGTGCCGGCCGAAGGTGACCAGGGCCGTGAACGGGTTCTGCGGCGACATCGTCGCGAGCACGTCGTGCACCAGGCCCAGGTCCGGATCGTGCACGATCAGCCCGTCGCCGGTGTGGAGCTGCATGCCCTCGTAGACGCCCAGCGGCGCGACGTTGTGCACCAGGTCGCGCTGCGGGTCGTAGCACACCAGCCCGTGCGCCCGCGCGGCCGTGAACACCTGCGCGGACATCTCGTCCATGGTGTCCAGGTCCATCGTCACCAGCACGTGGTCCCGGTAGACGGTGACGATCCCGGGCAGCTCCTTGGCGATCTCCGGCAGCTCCCCGCTGACGGGCTCGGTCTTCTTGACCTCCAGGTACGCGGCCCGTGCCCGGTCTCTGGAGATTGGGGTGGCCTCGTCCCAGACCATCAACTCAACGCTCACCCGTCCATCTTGTCGAACTGTCGCCGCACTTGGTGCGGTAGTGGCCGTAAGAACACGAAACCCACGCCCAGACCGCCCATCACCAGCGTGGCGTCCCGACCGTCTTCGACAGGTATTTCCCGCTATTACGTCATTTGCCCCCCACCGGGCTTCTCCGACGCCGGCACCAGCTCCACCGTGCAGTGCATGCACCGCCGCGCCTCGGCCGGGATGTCGCCCACGCACTCGGGGCACTGCTTGGTGGCCGCCGCCTCGTTCCGGTCGAACAGGCTGATCAGCCGCGTCATCGGCATCACGACCAGCCAGTACACGACCGCCGCGATGATCAGGAACGTGATCAGATGGTTGACGAAGTCGCCGTACTTGAACTCGCTCCCGTTGACGGTGAAGGAGTATTCGGCGAAGTCGGGCTGCCGCCCGCCGGTGACGGCCCCGATCAGCGGCGTCACCAGATCCCTGACCAGGGCCTGCACGAGCCCGCTGAACGTGGCCCCGACGATCACGGCGACGGCCAGCTCCACGATGTTTCCGCGTAACAGGAATTTCTTGAAACCACCCATGAGAGGGCTACGTTGCCGAGCAGCTCTCGGTCAAACCCGCACGATTTTCCATGTGGGCAAAAGGGCCTTTTCCGGCATTCTGGAAGGGTGAGCCGCCTCCCGTGCCGCGCCGCGGGAGGCGGCTCACCCTTTTCTCCGGTCTGAGGTGATCGCCCGGAGGGCCGGGGAAGGAAGGTGGTGCCCGACGGCTTGTCCGGGGGAGCGGGGGAACGGAACATGGGAGAGACCGTGAGGGAGCCTCGATGATCGAAGTCTGGCCGGGAGATCCTTACCCGCTCGGGGCGACCTACGACGGCGCGGGCACCAACTTCTCGCTCTACACCGAGGTCGCGAAGGCCGTGGAGCTGTGCCTGTTCGACGACGACAACAAGGAGTCGCGCGTCAAGCTGAGCGAGGTCGACGGGTTCATCTGGCACGGCTACCTGCCGGGCATCGGCCCGGGGCAGCGCTACGGCTACCGGGTGCACGGGCCCTACGAGCCGGCGCGCGGGCTGCGCTGCAACCCGGCCAAGCTGCTGCTCGACCCCTACGCGATGGCGATCGAGGGCGGGGTGACGTGGAACGAGGCGGTCTACGGCTACCGCTTCGGCTCGCCCGACACGCGCAACGACAAGGACTCCGCCCGCTACGTGCCGCGGTCGGTGGTGATCAACCCGTTCTTCGGCTGGGGCCACGACCGGCCGCCCGCCACGCCGTACCACGACACGGTGATCTACGAGGCGCACGTGCGGGGGCTGACGATCGGCCATCCCAAGATCCCCAAGCACCTGCGCGGCACCTACGCGGCGCTCGGGCATCCGGAGATCCTCGACCACCTGACCAAGCTCGGCGTGACGGCGCTGGAACTGATGCCGGTGCACCAGTTCGTCACCGACCACATCCTGGAGCAGCGCGGGCTGGCCAACTACTGGGGCTACAACTCGATCGGCTTCTTCGCCCCGCACAACCGCTACTCCAGCCAGGGACAGCGGGGCGGCCAGGTGCTGGAGTTCAAGGCCATGGTGCGGGCGCTGCACGAGGCGGGCATCGAGGTCATCCTGGACGTCGTCTACAACCACACGGCCGAGGGCAACCACCTGGGGCCGACGCTCAGCTTCAAGGGGATCGACAACCCCGACTACTACCGGCTGGTGCCGACGGACAAGCGCTACTACATGGACACCACCGGCACCGGCAACAGCCTGCTGATGCGCTCGCCGCACGTGCTGCAGATGATCATGGATTCGCTGCGCTACTGGGTGATCGAGATGCACGTCGACGGGTTCCGCTTCGACCTGGCCTCGACGCTGGCCCGTGAGCTGCACGAGGTCGACCGGCTGAGCGCGTTCTTCGACCTGGTCCAGCAGGACCCGGTGCTGTCGCAGGTCAAGCTCATCGCCGAGCCGTGGGACGTGGGGCCGGGCGGCTATCAGGTGGGCAACTTCCCGTCGCGCTGGACCGAGTGGAACGGCCGCTACCGCGACACGATCCGCGACCTGTGGCGCGGGCAGCCGGCCACGATGCCGGAGTTCGGCTACCGCTTCACCGGGTCGAGCGACCTCTACCAGGCCGACACCCGCCGCCCGGCCGCCTCGATCAACTTCGTCACCTGCCACGACGGCTTCACCCTCCAGGACCTCGTCTCGTACAACGGCAAGCACAACGAGGCCAACAAGGAGAGCAACCGCGACGGCACCGACGACAACCGGTCCTGGAACTGCGGCGAGGAAGGCCCGGCGGGCTGGGCCGTCGAGTCGCTGCGCGAGCAGCAGAAACGCAACTTCCTGACCACGCTGTTCCTGTCCCAGGGCGTGCCGATGCTCTCCCACGGCGACGAACTGGGCCGCACCCAGCAGGGCAACAACAACGGCTACTGCCAGGACAACGAGATCACCTGGGTCGACTGGTCGGACGTCAGGGAGAACTGGCTGCTGCTGGAGTTCACGCAGAGCCTGGCGGCGCTGCGCAAGAAGCATCCGGTCTTCCGGCGCAGGAGGTTCTTCTACGGCAAGCCGGTGCGCGGTCTGAGCGACATCGCCTGGCTCACCCCCTCCGGGGAGGAGATGGCCGACAGCGACTGGAATGTCGGCTACGCCAAGTCGCTGGCCGTCTTCCTCAACGGCGAGGCCATCACCGAGCCCGACCGGCGGGGCCGGCCCATCAGGGACGACTCGTTCCTGCTGCTGTTCAACGCGCACCACGACACGATCAGGTTCACGATCCCCAAGGACTACGGAGAGATGTGGCAGACCGAGATCGACACCGCCATGCCGATCAGGCTGGACGTCCGGATGAGCCGGGCGGGCGAGGGAGTGGCCGTGCCGGGACGCAGCGTGCGGGTGTTGCGCCGTGTCTAGGCCGGTCTCGACCTACCGGCTGCAGCTGACGCCCGACTTCGGCTTCGCGCAGGTCGCGGAGATCGCCGGCTACCTGCGCGACCTCGGCGTCAGCCACGTCTACCTGTCGCCGGTCCTCCAGGCGGTCCCCGGCTCCCGGCACGGCTACGACGTCACCGACCACTCCCGCATCCGGGAGGAGTTCGGCGGCACCAAGGGCTTCAGGGAGATGGCCCAGCGGCTGGCCGCGTACGACCTGGGCATCGTCCTCGACCTGGTGCCCAACCACATGAACACCGAGAACGAGCTGTTCCGGGCCGTGCTGCGCGACGGGCCGGCCTCGCCGTACGCCCGCTGGTTCGACATCGAGTGGGACGGCGGGAAGGTGGCGCTGCCGGTCCTGGGCGACGACACCGAGCCGGTCGTGGACGGCGACGTGCTGCGCTACCACGAGCACGAGTTCCCCCACCCGGGCCACTACCGGCTGGTCGACTGGCGTGAGGGCCCCGGCTACCGGCGCTTCTTCGACGTCTCGACGCTGATCGGGCTGCGGGCCGAGGACCCGGAAGTGCTCTTCGGCACGCACGAGGTGATCTTCTGGCTGCTCGACGAGGGGCTGGTCGACGGGCTGCGGATCGACCACCCCGACGGCCTGGCCGATCCGCGCGGCTACCTGGAGGCGCTGCGGGCCAGGTCCGGCGGCGTATGGACGGTGGTGGAGAAGATCCTCATCGGCGCCGAACGGCTGCCCCGCGACTGGGCGTGCGACGGCACCACCGGCTACGAGGCGCTCAACCGCGTCAACGGCCTGTTCGTCGACCCCGAGGGCAAGGCGCCGCTGGTCGAGCTGTTCACCCGGCTGACCGGCGAGCCCGAGGACTACCGGGCGGTCATGACGCGGGCCAAGCACGAGGTCATCGACCTGTTCTTCGGCCCGGAGGTGCGGCGGCTGGCCCGCGCGGTCTCCTGCACCCCTGCGGCCGCCGCGGAACTGCTGGCCGCCATGCCCGTCTATCGCGCCTACGTGGTGCCCGGCGAGCCGCCGCCGCGCGAGTCCGTGGAGATCGTCGAACAGGCCGCCGCGACCTGCTCGCCCGCCGTGCGGCCGCTCGTCCAGCAGGCCCTGTACGGCTCGCCCGAGGCGATCATTCGCTTCCAGCAGGCGTGCGGGCCGGTGATGGCCAAGGGGGTCGAGGACACCGCGCTCTACCGGTGGTTCCCGCTGTCGTGCCTGAACGAGGTCGGGGGCGAGCCCGACCTGTTCGGGCTGTCGGCGGAGGAGTTCCACGAGTTCTGCGCCGGCATGCCGCCGCACTCGATGACCACGCTGTCCACCCACGACACCAAACGCTCCGAGGACGTACGGGCCAGGCTGGCGGTGCTGTCGGAGATGCCCGAGGAGTGGGCCGAGGCGGTGTCGCGCTGGTCGGCGGAGGTCAGCTTCGACCGGCACCTCGACTACCTGGCCTGGCAGAACCTCATGGCCGCCTGGCCCATCTCCGCCGAGCGGTTCACCGGCTACCTGCTCAAGGCCGCACGCGAGGCCAAGACCGCGATCTCGTGGATGCGCCCCGACCCCGGCTACGAGCAGCGGCTGCGCGCCTTCGCCGAGGCCGCCGTGCGGCTGGACGTGGGCCGGTTCACCGAGCGGATCGACGCTCACGCGATGTCCAACTCGCTCGGGGCCAAACTCGTGCAGCTCATGATGCCCGGCGTCCCGGACGTCTACCAGGGCAACGAGACGACCGACTTCTCCCTGGTCGACCCGGACAACCGGCGGCCCGTCAGCTTCCCGCGCGAGCCCGCCACCGAGTGGGACTCGGCCAAGCTCCTCGTCACCTCCCAGGCGCTGCGGTTGCGCCGCCGGCTCGAACCCGCCGCGCCGTACACGCCCCTGCACGCCGAAGGCGACGCGGCCGAGCACGTGATCGCCTTCGCCCGCGGCGCCCGGCCGCACGCCGTCGCCGTGGCCACCCGGCTGCCGGTGCGCCTGGCCAGGCGCGGGTGGGGGGCCACCACGCTGGCGCTGCCGGCCGGGCACTGGCGCGACCTGCTCGCCGGCGGCCTGCACACCGGCCGCATCCCGCTGGCCCACCTGCTCGGTACGTATCCCGTCGCACTCCTGGAGAGACATGATCTTTGAGGTGTGGGCACCCAGAGCAACGGCCGTCGACGTGGACGTGGACGGCGGACGGCATCCCCTCAACCCCGCCGCCGGCGGCTGGTGGTCGGCCGAGGTGGCCGGGGCGGGGCACGGCAGCCGCTACGGGTTCGTGCTCGACGGCGACGGGCCGTACCCCGACCCGCGCTCACGCCGCCAGCCCGAAGGCGTCTTCGGGCCCAGCGCCGTCTACGACCACGCCCGCTTCACCTGGGCCGACCACGACTGGAAGGGCCGCGACCTGCGCGGCAGCGTCATCTACGAGCTGCACATCGGCACGTTCACCCCCGAGGGGACGTTCGAGGCGGCCGCGGACAAGCTTCAGCACCTGGTGGAGCTCTGCGTCGACCTGGTGGAGATCATGCCGGTCGCGCCGGTGCCCGGCACCCGCAACTGGGGCTACGACGGCGTCGACCTCTACGCCGTCAACGAGACCTACGGCGGCCCCGACGGCCTCAAGACCTTCGTCGACGCCTGCCACCGGGCCGGGCTCGGCGTCATCCTCGACGTCGTCTACAACCACCTGGGGCCCTCGGGCAACTTCCTGCACCCGTTCGGACCGTACTTCTCCGGCTTCGCCGGTAGCTACTGGGGCGAAGCGGTCAACCTCGACGGGCCCGGTTCCGACGTGGTGCGGCGCTACTTCATCGACAACGCGCTGCAGTGGCTGCGCGACTACCACGTCGACGGGCTCCGGCTGGACGCCGTGCACGCGCTGCACGACCGGCGCGCCACGCACCTGCTCGCCGAACTGGCCGACGAGGTCGACGTGCTGGCCTGCTCGCTCGGCCGGCCGCTGTCGCTCATCGCCGAGTCCGACCTCAACGACCCGCGCACGGTACGGTCCCGCGACGCCGGCGGGATGGGCATGACCGCCCAGTGGGACGACGACGTGCACCACGCCCTGCACACGGCGGTCAGCGGCGAGAGCCACGGCTACTACGGCGACTTCACCGGCCTGCCGGCCCTGGTCAAGGTGCTGACCTCGGGCGTCCTGCACGACGGCGGCTACTCCAGCTTCCGCGAACGCGCCCACGGCGCCTCCTTCGCCGGGGTGCCCGGCCACCGGCTGGTCGCCTGCCTGCAGAACCACGACCAGATCGGCAACCGCCCCGCCGGTGACCGGCTGCCGATGCCCGCGCTCAAGCTCGGCGCCGGGCTGCTGCTCACCTCGCCGTTCACGCCGATGCTGTTCATGGGGGAGGAGTGGGGGGCCGGGACGCCGTTCCTGTTCTTCTCCGACCACGTCGAACCACAGTTGCGGGAGAGCGAGGGCGGGCGCAGGCAGAAGGAGTTCGAGGGGTTCGGCTACGCGTGGGAGGCGCCCGACCCGTCGGACGAGGAGACGTTCCTGCGCTGCAAAATCGACTGGGACGAGCTCAAGGACGAAGGGCACTGGTCGCTGCTGTGCTGGTACCGCGACCTCATCGCGCTGCGCAAGGCCCTGCCGGAGCTGTCGGACCCGCGCCTGGACCGGGTGCGGGTCGAGGCGGACCCGGCGGGTCACTGGCTGGTGATGCGGCGCGGCACGCTGTCGGTGAGCGTCAACCTGAGCACAGAGACCCGCACGCTGCCGGGCAGCCTCGGCACGGTCCTGCTGGCCTCGGACGAGCCGATCGCGCCAGGTGACGAGGGCGTACGCCTTCCGGGGCAGTCGATGGTGATCCACCGTCCACAGGCTTGACGGGCGCCGACCCTCGTCGTCCACAGAACGCCGTTCTCCTCCGCGGGCCCGGGGCCCTCTGGCCGATCCTGGCTGCCTCGCCACGTCCCCGGAGGCTCCCATGCAGATCGCCCTCGCCCTGCCCGCCCTGCTGACCTCACTGTTCGTCGTCACGGCCGAGCGGCTGCCGTTCGACCTGCCGGCGCTGCCGTGGCGCGTCGGCGCCCCCTACCGGCGGGCGGCCATCGCCGGGGCGGGCAGTCCGTCCCTGCTCCTCACCCACCATCCATCCCCCTGGAGACCGGCCGGCGTCACCCTCACCGACGCCGAACGACGTCTCCTGCGCCGCTGCGGGGAGCACGTCGTCATCTCCGCCACCGTCCCGCCCGTCGCGCTCCCGGCCGGCGCCCAGCTCGCCCGCGCCGTCGCCCGCACCCTGGCCCACGAGTGCGGCGGCCTCCTCGCCGACCCCCTCACCGCCGCCACCCTCCGGGCCGCCGCCCTGCCGGGCGACCTTGTGGGGCAGCCTGTAGGTCGACCCGTGGGTCAACCCGTGGGGCAGCCCGCAGGCCGGCCTTCGGGGGAGCCCGGCGCCTTCCGCCTCGGCGACGGGTGGCTCGGCTGGGACGTCCGCGTCCACGACGACGCCACCTGCCCACCGTGGGACCCTGCCGACACCGGCGCCTGCCACGCCCTGAGCGTCACCTCGCGGGGGCTGAGCCGCTTCGCCCTGCCGGAGATCACCCTGGACGGCGCCGCCTGCGCCCACCGGCTGTGCGCCACCGGCCTCCTGCGTACGGTCGCGCACCGCCTCGTCGCCGACCAGCTCGCCTTCCTCGCCACCCGGCCGGACACCCGCCTCCGCCTCATCGACGACCACCTGCGCATCGAGCCCCCGTCCCCGGAGGCGCCGCTGAGCGTCCGCCTCACCCCCTGCGAGACCGGCCCCGCCGAGCCGGGCCGCACGGGCAGCATCAGACGCCTCAAGATCGCCCCCGCGACCGGCGGCGGCCGGGTCAGCTGCCTGCGCGTCGGCCCGCCCTCCGGCTTCACCGGCTCCGTCAACGACTGGCTCTGCGCACCCCGCCCGGCCTGTCCCACCCCGGCTCTGGCGGCCTGACATGCCCACGCCACCACCCTCCGGAACTTCACCTCGAAGCCCGTTCGTCCACCCTGACATGGACCCCTTCGAAGACCTTGACCGCCGCCTGCGGGAGTCGCGCGAAGCCGTTCGCAGGTTCGACCACCTCGCCGCCCGCCGCTCGACCGTCGCCACCCAGCTCAGGGAGGTCGCCGAGGCCGTCGCCCGGCTCGAAGCCGAACTCGCCGAGGAGCGGCGCGACGTGACCCGGCTGGAAGGCGGCTTCACGGGCTTCCTGGCGGGTCTCACCGGCGGCAGACAGGAGCGCCTCACCCGCGAGCGAGCCGAAGCCGAAGCCGCCGCCGAACGCCTCGACGGCCAACGCCGCCGCCTCGCCGACCTCACCGCCGACCTTCAACACACCGACCGGGAGCTGTCACAGCTGGCTGGCGCCGGCGAAACCCACGACCACGTGCTGGCCGAGAAGGAGCGCCTCCTCGTCCGCCTGGCCGACCCCCGGGCACAACGCCTCACCGAACTGACCACCGAGCTGGCCGACACCGAGGCCGGCCTCCGCGAGCACGAAGAAGCCGTGCGGGCGGGCGCCACGGCCGGCCGGGCGGTCACCGAGATGCTGACCCTCCTGGACCGGGCCCGCCAAGCCTCGACCTGGGACCTGCTCGGCGGCGGCGCCCACGCCGACGCGGTCGAACGCCACCACCTCAAAGCGGCCGACCAGGTCGCCTGGCACGCCCAGCGCGCGCTCGACGTCTACGCCCGCGAACTGGCCGACGTCGGCTGGACGGCCACCCCGCGACTCCCCACGGTGGACACCCGCTGGTTCGCCGACACCTTCTTCGACAACATCATCACCGACGCCCTCAAACACCAGCGCATCAACCGCACCCGCGACGCCGTCACCGCCATGTCCCAGTGGATCGACACCTCCCTGCACACCCTCTCCCAGCGCAAGGACGACCTCGCCCACCGCCGCACCCGACTCCACCACGAGCGCGAGCACCTCCTGACGCCCTAGCCCCGGCCAGCGACCCCGCCACGACCCGCCCGGAGGTGATCAGCCACCCCCGGCCGCCTCCCGGGCGGACAGCTCGTCACAGACGAGGTGAACCGCCCAGCCGGGCTTGCTGCAGTCACCACCGTCATCACGGGAGGTCCAAGGCCGTGCCGTACAGGCGGGACACCTTGATCTTGATGATCACGCGCCGTTCCCGGGCCTGCTGCTCCAGGAAGGCGGCGGCATCCGGCTGATCGCCCGCGAAGGCCAGGAGCTCTTCGGCAGCGTCGGATACCTCGGCGTCGCCTTCGGCGACGGCGAACGACCAGACGTCGGGGCCGTGCACGTGCAGGGCGACGCGCGGATTGTTGCCCACCTGGCGCGCCTTGAGCCGGTCGGCCGTCGTGGAAACCCTGATGATCCGCTCGGCCGGATCCCACCGGTACAGCACGTTGGACATGGCGGGATGGCCGCTGCGCTTGACGGTCGCCAGCACACCGAACTGCTGTCCGCCGAGCAACTTCAGCAGTTCATCCTCGTTCAGCGACCGAGGGGCCGGGCCCGACTGGTTCTCGTCCATGTTCTCTCCCACCAGATGTCGTACGACTCAGTAAGCAGAACCGTAGCAGATAGTTTCGTTGCAGACAATATTGCCCGAGGGTCGCCAGGACTTATTCCTTGACACGAATATTCTCCATGGTGAATAGTTGCCTCCATGGACGCACTCCTCGTCGCACTGGCGGACCCCGCGCGCTGGCGGCTCGTGAGCCTGCTGGCCGAGCGGCCCCGGCCGGTCGGGGTCCTCGCGCGGCTCGCCGAGGCACGGCAGCCGCAGACGACCAAGCACCTGCAGACCCTTGAGCGCGCCGGCGTCGTCACGTCCCAGCGCACCGGGCAGCGCCGCGTCTACGCCCTCCGGCCCGGCCCGCTGCGGGACCTGGCGGCTGCGCTCAGCGGGCTCGCCGACGCCGCGGACCGGGCCGGTGGCGCACGCGAGACCTATGACCGCTACGGGCTCAGCGTGAACGCGGAACGGCTCGCCGCGAAGGAGCCGGGGTGGGCCGACGGCCGCTCCTTCCGGTTCCTGCGGTCGCTGGCGGAGCGCCCGGAGGTGGTCTGGCAACACCTGACCGAGGCGTCCCTGCTCGCCCACTGGTGGACGCCCGACGACCTGCGCGTCTCCGAGCTCGTGTTCGAGGCGCGTCCGGGCGGCCGGATCATCCACGAGTACCGCGACGCCGAGGACGCCGACGGCTCCGACCCGGTCGCCGGGCGCGCGGAGGGAGTCGTCGACGACGTACGCCCCGGTGAGCGCCTCGCCTACCGGCTCACGCCATTGCTTCCCGGCGGCGGCGGCCCCGCCTTCACCGCCCACCTCGACCTCGACCTCCGGCCCACTGGCACCGGCACCGGCACGGACCTCGACGTCCAGTTCCGGATCACCGACAGCACGGTCGACTCCGCCGACTTCATCGCGGGCATCGAGATCGGCTTCGGCCAGAGCCTCGACAAGCTCGTGGCAACCCTCGCCGCCCCGATCACCGACCCCCACCGCAACACCGATGCAAGGAGTACGAAATGACCAGCTCCACCGGCCGCATGGTGACCGCGAACCTGAGCCTCACCCTCGACGGGCGTTACAACGGGCCCGGTGGGCCTGGCGACTTCTCGGCGTTTGCCCCGTATGTGACCAGTGAGGTCGCGCGGAACCACATGACCCGCATGTGGGAGAGCGCGACGACGGCGCTGCTCGGCCGGGCCAACGCCGAAGGGTTCATGGGCTACTGGTCGCCGGTCGCCGAGGACGACAACGCCGATCCGCGTGATCGCGGATACGCGAAGTGGCTGCTGAACGCGGAGAAGGTGGTCCTGTCCAGGACCTTGACCGAAGCGCCGTGGGCGCGCACCCGCGTGGTGAACGCCCCCGCCGCGGACGTCGTCGCCGAGCTCAAGGCCGGGGGTGAGGGCGACATCCTCGTCAACAGCAGTGCGAGCGTCATCAAGCCGCTCCTCGCGGCGGACCTGCTCGACCGGCTGTATCTCATGATCTTCCCGGAGATCGCCGGCGGCGGGCAGCGGTTGTTCGACGACGGCCTGCCCGCTTCGAAGTGGACGCTCACCCACCAGGAGGCCGGCGCCCTCGGCGAACTCGCCCTGACCTACGACCGCGCCCGCTAACCACCCACCCAGAGCACCCGCTCAGGGCCCCTCCCGCTCGGGGTGGGCGTGGGCGTGGGCGTGGAGAAGGTCCCAGGTGGAAGTGGGGACCCGTTCGGCTAGCGTCCCCGGTCGGTGGCTCGGGTGATGCCCTTGTGGACGCGGGCCGTACGGTCGACGAGTTCGCGCAGGGCGGTCTCGTCGACGTCGTCGAGGCGTTTCAGGTAGAGGCAGCCCTTGCCGGTCGTGTGCGGTCCGAGCCGGGCGAGCACGGACGCGTGCCGCTCCTCGAAGCCGCCCACCAGGTAGACCACCAGATACTGCTTACGCGGCGAGAAGCCCGCCAGGGGCCAGTCACCCGTGCGCCCGCTCGCGTAGGTGTAGTGGTAGCTGCCGAAGCCGACGATGCTCGGCCCCCACATCACGGCGGGCTCGCCGGTCACCTCGGACAGGATCGTGCGGAGGCGCTCCGCGTCGGCCCGCCGCCGCTCGCCGGGGACCGCGGCCAGGAAGTCGTCCACGCTCGCGCCGGTGGGGACGGTCACAGCCTGCTTCGAGGTCGCCATGAAGGCATGCTCCCACGCCGGTACGACAAACGGCCGGGCCCGGCCGGCTAGCCCACTGGAGCGCCAGGCCGGCCGGCCCGCTGGGCGACGAGGGCACGGAACGCGTCCAAGTCGCCGACGACCTCCTCGACCGGATCCCGCCGCTGGTGCATGCGGTAATAGCGAGCGCCGATGGCGTCGGGATCGGCCTCACCGCCGCCGGGGACGATACCGGAGGCGATCGTCACCGTACCCACATGGATGCCTTCCGGTGCGAGCTCGGCGTGCAGGGCGTGCGCCCAGTTGCGCAGGCCGGCCATGGCGGCTCCGACGTTGGCCAGGAACGGCGCGGGGATCGTCGAGGAGACGCCGGTGGTCAGCAGGACCGTGCCGCCACCCCGGGCGCGCATGTCCGGGAGCACCTGGCCGACCGCGCTGATCGCGCCCAGCACGTTCAGCTCGAACTGCGCGGTGGCGGATTCGACCGTCGTCCGGGCGGCGCCGGTGATCGGCCCAGTGGGACTGGGGCTGTATTCGAGGACGTCGACCGGCCCCAGGGTGCGCCTCGCCGCTGCCAGGGCGCCGGTGAGCGCGTCACGGTCGCGGATGTCGGCGGGGAACGCGGCGGCGTCGACACCGAGCCCGGCCAGTTCGCCGACCAGGGCGTCCAGCTTCTCCCTGGTGCGGGCGATCAGCCCGACGCGGAAGCCGTGGCGGCCGAACGCGCGGGCGACCCCCATCCCCAGCCCCGGCCCCGCACCGACGATCACAAGCGTACTTACTCTTTGTACGTAGCAGCATGACTTGTTCCTGCTAAGTCGATCAAGAAGGCACATTCATGTCAGTGACGCACACGGAGGTAACCGATGACGACGCGGAGGCCTGCCGGCAGATCCTCCAGATTCTCGCGCTGATCGGCGACAAGTGGAGCATTCTGGTCATCGGCCATTTGAGTGACCGCACGCTGCGCTTCGGTGAGCTGCATCGCGCCGTCACCGGCATCTCCCAGCGCATGCTCACCCGGACCCTGCGGCAGCTCGAACGTGACGGCCTGGTGACGCGCACCGTCCACCCCAGCGTCCCCCCGCACGTCGATTACGCACTCACCGAACTCGGCGCGACCCTGCTGGACTCCGTCGTCCGCCTCGGCGAATGGGCCGCGGCGCACCGGCACGAGATCGATGGCAACCGGCGCCGCTACGACGCCGCCCATCCGGCGTGAACCCGGTCAGGTGAGGGCGCGGGCCGCTTCGAGGGCCTCGGCGACGGCCGCGGGGATGTCCTGCACGGGGAAGACGACATGCCGGACCACCCGCAGCCGGTCCACGACCAGGATGAGGCGCTTGAGGCGCGTCGTCCCGCCGGCGCGGAAGGTGGGCAGCCGCAGGGCGGCCGCCAGGCGCAGGTCCACGTCCGAGAGCAACGGGAACGGGATCCCCTCGGTCTCGGCGAAGGCGCGCTGCTCGTCGGCCGGTTGGGTGCTCACGCCGTGCACGGCGACGCCCGCGGCGGTGAACTCGGCCAGCCGATCCCGGAAGAGGCGGTTCTCCAGCGTGCACCCCATCGCCCCGGGAACGCTCCGCCAGGCAGGCGACACCGCCGGCGACACGGTTGGCGACACGGTTGGCGACACGGTTGGCGACACGGTTGGCGACACGGTTGGCGACACCGCCGGCGACATCGTCCCCGTCGTCGGGTAGGTGAACAGCACCGTGGCGCCGGTCTCCGCCACGACGTCCGCCGAGCCGCCACCCGTCCCGGACGCGGCCGTGCCCGGGGAGAGGCCGGTGCCCGGCAGGGGGAGCGGGCCGGGCACGCGGGTGCCCAGCAGGTCGTGGACGCGGGCCGCCTCTGTGCTGTCCGCTGCCGGCATCCCGGTGAGTGCGCCGTCGCCCAGGAGCCAGTGGTCCGCCCAGTCCTGCATGGCGATGAGCGTGGGCGCCAGCGCCCAGCCGGCGTCCGTCAGGACGTACTCGTGCCGTGCCGGTTCCGGGTACGGGGTGCGGGCCAGGACACGGTGGTCGACCAGGTGGTCGAGGCGTTCGGTGAGCACCTCGCGGGAGATGGCGAGCTCGCCGGTCAGGTCCTCGAAGCGGCGGTGACCACGGGCGACCTCCCGCACGATGAGCAGGCTCCACCAGTCGCCGATGACGGCGGCCGCCTGGGCGATGGAGCATCCGGCGTCCTGGGAGCGGAGATTCCTGGGCATGCGCCGAGTCTAACCTTGTCAGTTTTCGATAGGAACTTACCGGCTCAGTATCCTCCTCAGGACCTGTTCGAGGGCGGCCGCCGGGTCGCCGGCGGGGCCCGCCGAGCGCCAGGCGACGTAGCCGTCCGGCCTGACCAGCACGGCGCCGCCCCTGCTCACGCCGTACCGCTCCTGCCAGCATCCCTCGACGTCCATGAGCTCCTCGTCCACCAGGATCCGGGCGAGCCGTACGCCGAGGCGCTCCGCCACGAGCCGGCCCGCCTCCGCCCAGGGACGGCCGCCGCGCTGGTGGGCCAGCAGGACGAAGCCCGACCCGTACAGGTCGATGGTGGAGATCGGCTGCCCGTCCCAGTCGAGCAGCAGGTGCGGGGCGCGGCTGCCGGGGCGGCCCGTGGGGTGGCGCGGGTCCTCCAGCAGGGAGCCGTCGTCGCCGGGCTCGGGGATGACGGCCGTCGAGTGGTAGCGGTAGCCGAGGATCGCGCTCATGGGGTCGTCGAGCGGCTCCGGGTAGCCGATGCGGGCCGCCGGCGGCATCCGTACGCCCAGGTTGGCCAGCTGGGCGTCGGCGGTGAGCGCGCCGATGGGGCGGCGTTCGGCGTCGTAGGTGTCGAGGAAGCCCGGTCCGGCCTGGCCGGTGATCACCAGCCACAGGCGCCAGGCGAGGTCGCAGCCGTCCTGGAGTGCGGTGCTGCCGCCCTGGCCGCCGGTCGGCGGCATGGTGTGGGCGGCGTCGCCGGCCAGGAACACCCGGCCGTCACGGTAACGCTCGGCCAGCACGTGGGCCATCGGGAACGTGGTGGTGTCGAGGACGGCCACGTCCAGGCCGGGCACGCCGACCGCCACCCGCACCAGCTCGGCGCAGCGCTCCGGGGTGAAGTCGGCGGCGCTCTGGCCGGGGCCGTGGTTGACCCCCAGCACGTGCGCGCCGACGCCGGTGCCGGTCACGATCACGCCGGTGAACATGTCGTTCCGCAGGTACCAGAGGGTGACCTCGCGGTCGCGTACGAGTCCCGTCAGGTCGGCGTCGAACATGATCGAGCACATCTGTCCCAGTTCGCCCTTGCCGCCGGTGGGGATGCCGAGGCTGTGACGCAGCGGGCTGCGGTAGCCGTCGGCGGCCACGACGTAGTCGGCCCGCACGACGCTCTCCGCGCCGCCGGAGCGGAGCACGGCGAGCACGCCGTCGTCGTCCTGCTCGATCGAGACGAGCTCGGTGGAGAAGCGCAGGTCGGCGCCGAGTTCCTCGGCCTTGGCGCGCAGCACCCGCTCCACCTCGGCCTGCGGGGCGCCGACCTGGGCGGCGGGCGTCGCGTCGGCGAGGAAGGCGAACTCCTCCTTCTCGTCAGCGATGATCATCTGCGGGTCCGGGTCGCTCAGGCTGGTGCCGACGGCGATGCGCATGTTGTCGCCGATGCCGGCCCACACGTCGGCCAGCGCCTGTTCGACGCCGGGGACCGGGCGCATCAGCTCCACGGCCCTCGGGCCGACCCCGAACGCCTTGGGCTGGATGGACGTGCCCGGGTGCCGTTCGACGAGCATGACGGGGACCTCCCGCCAGGCCAGCATCATCGCGGTGCTCAGCCCCGCGTAGCCGCCGCCGACGACGAGAACGGGGACTCGCCGGTGCTCCATGGCCCACCTCCGAAACGCGTAATATCGTGTCGTGTGCGAGCGACACGATATGTCGCGACTGCCGACAGGTCAAGACATATCGCGTTTGGGGAGGGGGCGGTGTCAGGAAAGGTGGCGTTCGAGCGACTCCAGTTTGCTGGTCATGCCGTCGGTGACCCCGGCGCGGAGATCGGCCTTGAGGACCAGGCTGACACGCGGGGCGACCTCGGCGACCGCGTCGACCGCCTGCTTGATCACGCCCATCACCTCGTCCCACTCGCCCTCGACGGTGGTGAACATCGCGTCCGTCCGGTTCGGCAGGCCGCTGTCGCGGACCACCTGGACGGCCCGGGCGACGGGCTCGGCGACGCCTTCGCCGACGCCCAGCGGGGTGATGGAGAATGCCACGATCACGGTGTGCCCTCCTCGGGCTCCCGGCGCGGGCCTGCCGCGCCGACGAACTCGGCCGGGAGCTCCGCTGCCGGAGTGGCGAAGACGACGGCGCTCACCGGCCCCTGAAGATCTTCGATCCTAGTGAGTGCCCGCCGGCGGTTCACCGGCCGGGCCCTGGGGCCGGCCGGTGACGCGGATCGTCGCGAGGAGGTGCGCGACCCTTCCGGCCACGCTGCCACGCTGCTACGCGTGGATGTGGTCCTCGTCGTCCTCGTCCTCGCTGGGGCCCTCGGAGGGCTCGACGCCCAGGACGGCCTCGCGCGGCTCGATCTCCTCGATGTGCTCGACGAGCTGCAGCACGTGCTCGGGCTCGATGAGCCACTGCAGGGCGGAGGCGCCGGTCTCGTCGGAGGAGACGAGCTCGGCCTGCTCGGTGCGCTCCTCGTCGGTCAGCTCGGCGTCGGGGTGGCGGATCTCGGCCATCGCGGCGGCCTGGAGGGCGTCAACGTCGAGCACCTCGACGGTCAGCTCGACCGTCAGGCGTAGGAACTTCTGTGCATCACTCATGGAGCGAGCCTAGGGCAGCTTCCACTCCACAGGGGATGCGCCTTGCTGGACGAGCAGCTCATTGGCGCGGCTGAACGGCCGGGACCCGAAGAAGCCGTTGCGCGCCGACAGCGGCGACGGGTGGGCCGACTCGATGCGCGGCACCCCGCCGAGCATCGGCGCCAGGTTGCGCGCGTCGCGCCCCCACAGGATCGCCACCATGGGCTTGTCGCGCGCGACGAGGGCGCGGATGGCCTGCTCGGTGACCTCTTCCCAGCCCTTGCCTCGGTGCGAGGCGGGCTTGCCCGGCATGACCGTGAGCACCCTGTTGAGCAGCAGGACGCCCTGCTCGGCCCACGGGGTGAGGTCGCCGTTGGCGGGCCTGGGCAGGCCCAGGTCGCTCTCCATCTCCTTGTAGATGTTGAGCAGGCTGCCCGGCAGCGGCCGCACGTCGGCGGCGACGGAGAACGACAGGCCGATCGGGTGGCCAGGCGTCGGGTAGGGGTCCTGGCCTACGATCAGCACCTTGACCTCGTCGAAGGGCTGACTGAAGGCGCGCAGCACGTGCGCGCCGGCGGGGAGGTACTGCCTGCCCTCGGCGATCTCCTTGCGGAGGAACTCACCCATGAGGGAGATGCGCTCGGACACGGGCTCAAGAGCTTGGGCCCATCCGGCTTCGACGACTTCGTTCAGGGGACGACCGGCCATGGCCGATCAGCTTAGTCAGGTCCGGTACGGCATGCGTACCGAACCGGGAGAAATGATCACGGGCGCCCGGTCCCGCCGGACGCCCGTGATCGGGGGGAGCTACTTGACCGAACCGGCCATCATGCCCTGGACGAAGTAACGCTGGAAGGCGAAGAACAGGATCAGCGGGATGATCAGCGACAGGAAGGCCCCGGAGGAGAGGATGTCGATGTTCGTCCCGAACTGCCGCATCTGCGACTGCAGCGCCTTGGTCATCGGCTGGTTCTCCGGATTGGCGAACACCAGCGCGATGAGCATGTCGTTCCACACCCACAGGAACTGGAAGATGCCCAGCGACGCGATAGCCGGCTTGCCCAGCGGGAACACGACCGAGACGAAGATCTTCCACTCCGGCGCGCCGTCCATCCGCGCGGCCTCCAGCAACGACGCCGGGATGCCGACGAAGAAGTTGCGCAGCAGGAAGATCGCGAACGGCAGGCCGAACGCCACGTGGAACAGCACCACGCCGGGGATCGAGCCGAAGATGCCCATGCCGCCGTACAGCGCGGCCACCGGGATCAGCGCGATCTGGATCGGCACGATGAGCAGCCCGACCACCACCAGGAACAGCAGGTCCCGGCCCGGGAACTCCATCCAGGCGAAGGCGTAGGCGGCCATCGCGGCGATGCCGATCACCAGGATGGTGGTCGGCACGGTGATCGCCACCGTGTTCCAGAACGACGCGGTGAAGCCGCTGGCCAGCAGGCTGCTGTAGCCCTCGATGGTGAGCTCGGCGGGCTTGGTGAAGATCGTCCACCAGCCCTCGGCGGCGTTGACCTCCCCGGTGCGCAGCGAGACCACGAGCAGGCCGAGCGTGGGCACCAGCCAGAACAGGCCGAGGAGAATCATCACGACCTGGACGGCGCCGCCGCCCAGCCGGTCGACGATGCGGCCGATCGCGCTGCGGCGCGGGGCTCCCGCGTGCGCCCCGGAGGGCGCTGTCGCCGTCGCGGTGGTCATGAGTCTCCCCTCCTGAACCTGCGGATGTTCATGACCATGAAGGGCAGCACCAGGATGAGCAGGAAGATCGCCAGCGCGCTGCCGAGCCCCTGGTTGTTCCCGCCGCCGAACGACACGCGCCACATCTCCAGCGCGACCACGTTCGCATCGGGCTGGACCGAGGCCGGCGCGATGATGAACACCAGGTCGAACACCTTCAGAGTATTGATGATCATCGTCACGAAGACGACGAGCAGCACCGGTGACAGCAGCGGCACGGTGATCTTCCTGAACACCTGCCACTCCGAGGCGCCGTCGATGCGGGCGGCCTCCAGTGCGTCACGCGGGATGGCCGCCAGCCCCGCCGCGATGAGCACCATGGCGAAACCTGCCCACACCCACACGAACGCGCCGATGATCGCCGGTGTGATGAGTGTCGGCCCGAGCCAGGCCAGCCCGTTGTAGGCGCCCTCGAAGTTCGACTGCGGCAGCCGTACGACATAGGAGCCGGCGGGCAGGCCCTCGAAGCGGAACGAGCCGTCCTCGGCCGTCGTGGCGGTGCCGGCCACCTGGCCGTTGCTGACCGCCTCGACGGTCATGCCGGGCAGGCCCTTCTCGGTGCCGTCGACCTGGCCGTTGACGCCGCTCCCGCCGGGGGTGAAGTCGAACCAGACCGTGCCGGACAGCCCGTCGCCGCCGGTGGCGGCCTTGGCGGGGGCGGCGTCGGAGGGCATGACCTCCGGCTTGACGCCCACGATCGGGATCAGCACCGGCTGGCCGGCCTGGACCGGCTGCTTGGTGACGACGCCGCCGCCCTCGGCCACGACGGGCGACTGCTCGCCCTCGCGCGGCCTGGCCTCCGGATAACCCTGGGAGGAGGAGAACGTGTCGTGCACGGTGGTCAGGATGGCGTTGGCCACGCCCTTGTCCGGGTCACCGTCGTACACCAGCCGGAAGATCACGCCCGCGGCCATCAGCGAGACGGCCATCGGCATGAACACGATCAGCTTGAACGCGGTCGACCAGCGGATGCGCTCGGTCAGCACCGCGAAGATCAGGCCCAGTGTGGTGACCACCAGCGGCGCGACGATCACCCAGATGAGGTTGTTGCGGATGGTCCGCAGCATCCCGCCGTCACTGAAGATCGTGACGTAGTTGTCGAGCCCGACGAACCCGTTGCCCGAGGCGTCGAACAGACTGCGGAAGATGGAGTAGACGATCGGGTAGACCACCCAGACGCCCAGCAGCAGAGCCGCCGGGAGCAGGAAGGTGATCGCCAGCGCCGGCGAGGGGCCGAGGCGTAGCTTTCGGGGGGTATCAGCCGGTCCGGAGGCAGGCCCGCCCGAGGGGTTCTCGGGCGGGACCTTCGGGCCGTCCAACCTTTCGGTCACGGCCATTCCTCTTTACTTCCAGGCCTTCTTGGCCTCGGCTTCGAGCGCCTCCTGGGCGCCCTTGATGTCGGACGGGTCGCGCAGGAAGTCCTGGAGGATCTTCCACTCGCCCTTGCCGTCGGTCCCGCCGAACGCGCTCGGCGCGAGGTCCGACATGTCATAACGGACGCTCTCGCCGGCCGAGATGATCGTCTTGCCCAGTTCCTGCGTCAGCGGGTCCGGGTAGTTGTCGGGCGAGACGTTGCGGTTGGGGGACAGGTAGCCGGGCAGCTTGGCCCAGATCTCGCCGCCCTCCTTGGAGGCCAGGAACTGCAGCAGCGCCATCGCGCCGGGGGAGTCCTTCATGGCCACCGCGACGTCGCCGCCGAGCACGACCGGGGCGGTCTCGCCGACCTTCGGGAACGGGACGTACTTGGCCTCCTCGCCGACCTTGGCGCCGGACTCGACGGCCGTGACCGCCACGAAGTCGGCCTCGATCACCATGGCCGCCTTGTCCTGGCCGTAGACCTTGGTGACACAGGTCGGGAAGTCGGTCTGCATCGTGTTGGACCGGCCGTCGACCAGGAACTCGTCCTTGCTCACGAGCTGCTGGATCTTCTCCAGGGCAGTGGTGACGCTGGCGTCGGTCCACGGGATCTCGTGCTTGGCGAGCTGGTCGTACTTCTCGGGACCGGCCGAGGAGAGGTAGACGTTCTCGAACAGGTCGGTGAGGGTCCAGCCGGAGGCGCCGCAGAGGGACAGCGGCGCGGTGCCGGAGTCGGCGATCGTCTGGGAGGACTTGACCATCTCGTCCCAGGTGGTGGGCGGCTGCACGCCGGCCTCCTCAAGCGCCTGGCTCCGGTACCAGACCAGCGACTTGTGGGCCGCCTTGATCAGCACACCGTAGACCTGGCCGTCGGCGGAGCCGAGCTCCTTCCAGTACGGCGTGTAGTTGGCGTCGATCTCCTTGCTGACGTCGGCCGAGAGCGGCTTGAGCGCCTTCTGGTCGGCGTACTGCTGGACCAGGCCGGGCTGCGGCAGGATCGCGATGTCGGGCGGGCTGCCGCCCTGGATGCGCGGGCCCAGGTAGGCGCCGGTGTCCTCACCCGTGGAGGCGTAGGTGACCTTGGCGCCGGTCTTCTCGGAGAAGGCCTTGAGCACCTGCTCGAAGTTCTTCTGCTCCTCGCCGGTCCACTTGGCGGCGACCTCGAGGGTGACGCCTTCGAGCGTCTTGGCGCCGCTCGTCGCCTCGCCCGAGGCCGGGGCCGAAGCCGCGGGCTCGTTGGTGGTCGGGGCGTTGCCGCAGGCGGCGACGGCTACGGCCAGTCCGGCCAGGATCGCTGCTGCTCTGCCTTTTCGCATGGCTGCCTCACTGGGTTCTGATGATCTCTTCGAGTTCGGCTTTCAAGGACACCGCGACGTCGTCGGCCGTGTCCTTGAACGGGGGGTTGAGCGCCTTGGCGACCGAGCTGGCGATCACCAGGCTGAGCTGGTTGTAGTTGGCGCTGGCCGCCCGCGGCTTCGCGGCGAGGATGCTCTCCTTGAGCACGGGCAGATAGGGGAAGCGCTTGATCAGCTCAGGGTCGTCATAGAGCTCGGCCCACACCGGGGGGAAGGATCCCTCGGTGAGGACACGGCGCTCGTTCTCCAGGCTCGTGAAGTAACGGATGAACTCACGAGCGGTGTGCTGGTGCTTGGAATAGGCGCTGATGGCCAGATTGCTGCCGCCCAGCGAGCTGGATCCGGGCCCGTCGAGCCCGGGCAGCCTGGTCACCGCCATCTTCTCGCCGAGCCTGCTCCTGGCCGGGCCGTACGCGTGCGGCCAGTTGCGGGCGAAGGCGAGCCGGCCCTCCTGGAAGGCCAGGCGGGACTCCTCCTCCTTGTAGTTGAGCGACTCCTCCGGGATCCAGCCCTCGCGCAGGCCCTGCTGGAGGAAGCCCAGCGCGGTGGCGGCCTTGGCGGTGTCGAGGGTGACCTCGTCGCCGTCGGTGCTGAGGATCTGGCCGCCCGCGGACTGCACGGCCTCGGAGAAGTTGACGGTCAGTCCCTCGTAGGCGAGGAATTGCCCGGCATAGCCCTCAATATCGTGCTTTTTCGTGATCTCCTGGGCTTGTTCGCGAAGTTCCGCCCAGGTTCGGGGCGGCTTCTTCACGAGATCGGTCCGGTAGTACAGCAGCCCGGCGTTGCTCGTATAGGGCACGGCCCAGAGCTTGTCCTTGTAGACCGCGGTGTCCACGACGGGCGGCAGGAACTTGTCGAGCGGGAAGAACCCGCGCTCCAAGGGGATGATCCAGCCGTTCTCCGCGAACTCCGCGGTCAGCACCACGTCAAGGCCGAGTACGTCGTAGCGGTTGCTGCGGGCCTGGAGGTTGGCCACCATCTGAGCGCGTTGCTCGTCGGCGGCCTCGGGCAGTTCGAGCAGCGTCACCTTCTCGGCCGGATGGGCCTGGTTCCAGCGATCCAGCAGGGGTTGCAGGTACGCCGTGGTGTCGCGCCCGGTGGCGAAGGTGATCGGGCCAGTGCCGCCCGTCCCCGGCTCGCCGCCGCCGGTGTCGCCCGTCGCCGCGCAGCCGGCCGCCACAAAAACGGCCAGAGTCACAGCAAGTGGACGAAACACCTCGATTTCCTCCAGTTATTGAGGGGGCTACATTCGTGTTAGGTAGATGCATGCATGTTATCCATACATGTAATCTGAAGGTCAACTGCTGGCCATGTAACGCATCCGTAACGCGCGGGGAGGTGAGGTGTGCGGCTTCACCTGCTGGCGCTCTTGGCCAAGGAGCCTGCCCACGGTTATGAGCTCAAACAGGCCCTTGAGCAGACGTTCGGCGGCGCCTATCCCTCGCCCAACATCGGCCAGATCTATGTGACGCTGGGCCGCCTGGAGAAGGACGGCCTGGTGCGGGCGGTCGACGTCGAGCAGTCCAACCGCCCCAACAAGAAGGTCTACTACTGCACCGCCAAGGGGCGTGACGTGCTCACCCTCTGGGCGGACGAGCCCACCGAGGGGCCCCGGGTGCGCGACGAGTTCTTCATGAAGCTCGTGCTGGCCCCGCTCACCGGCATCGCCGACCGGATGGCGCTGATCAACCGCCAGCGCCGCCACTACCTGTCGCTCATGGGCGACCTCAACGACCTGCAGGCCCGCACCGCGCCCGACGACCGGGTCGCGCTGCTGCTGATCGAGGGTGCCATGCTGCATCTGCAAGCCGATCTCGACTGGCTCGAACGTTGTCAGGAGGACCTGGCATGAGTGATCCCGCGCTCAAAGCGGTCAACCTGGTGAAGGTCTACTCCGGGGGCGCCGTGCCCGTGCACGCCGTACGCGGGGTGGATCTGCAGGTCGAGCCGGGTGAGTTCGTCGCCGTCATGGGCCCGTCCGGGTCGGGCAAGTCTACGCTCGTGCACATGCTCGGCGGCCTCGACACCCGCACCAGCGGCGAGATCTGGGTCGGCGGCACCCGGGCCGACACGCTCTCGGAGAGCGCCTGGGCTCTGCTGCGCCGCAAGAAGATCGGCTTCGTCTTCCAGTTCTTCAACCTGGTCGCCAGCATGACCGTGGCCGACAACGTCGAGTTGCCCGCCCTGCTGGGCGGCGCCTCGCCGCGCGAGGCCCGCGAGCGCAGGGAGCACCTGCTCGGCGCCCTCAACCTGACCGACCGCGCCGATGCCTCGCCCGCCCGGCTGTCCGGCGGCGAGCAGCAGCGCGTCGCGCTGGCCAGGGCGCTGGCCAACAAGCCGAGCGTGCTGCTGGCCGACGAGCCCACCGGCAACCTCGACAGCCGCAACACCCGCGACGTGCTGCGCCTGCTCGGCGAGGTGCACCGCGACGGCCAGACCATCGTCATGGTCACCCACGACGCCCGCGTCGCCGGGCTGGCCGACCGGGTCGTCGCCCTGTTCGACGGCGAGGTCGTGGACGACGGCCGGATCACCCGGCGCCGCACCGGCACCGCGGGCGCGGTGATCGACCTCCGATGAGCACCACCCGGGCGGGCATCCGCTGGATCCGGGCGGACCTGCGGGCCAGGAAGGGCCAGGCGACGCTCACCGTGCTCGTCGTGGCCGGCATCGTGGCCGCGCTGATCGCCGCCGTCACGCTGCTGGAGGACGGCACCAACCCGTGGCGCGGCCTGTTCGCCCAGACCGAGGGCGCGCACGTGTGGTTCTACACCAAGGACAACACCGCCCAGCTCGTCGCCACCGGCCAGATCGACGGCGTCACCAGCGTCGCCGGCCCCTACCGCTCGGCGCCCGTCACCGTGGTCCAGGACGGCAAGAAGGAGCCCGCCGCGCTGCGCGCCCTGCCGGCCGCGCCGCCCCGGGTCGCCCACCCGGTCGTCACCGAGGGCCGCTGGCTCGACACCGCCGAGCCCGGCGGCGTGGTCGTCGAGCGCTCCTACGCCCGCGCCCTGCGCCTGCGCATCGGCGCGCCGTTCACGATCATCGCGCTCAGCGGCGAGCGCCACAGCCTGTACGTGCGCGGCATCGCCGACTCCGCCGAGCAGGGCTTCTACCCGGAATGGACCCCGGGCCTGGCCTGGGTGCTGCCCGAGACGCTGGACCGGGTCGAGCCGATGCTCGGCCGCAGCCAGTGGGTGACCGGGCTGCGCCTGACCGACGCCGAGTCCGCCCAGGTCGTCTCGCAGCGGGTCGTCGTCATGCTCGACGACGAGCTCCAGCGCCTCTACACCTGGCGTGAGATCCGAGCCGCGATGGAGCTGGACAACCGGCTGCTCGGCACACTTCTGGCGCTGTTCGGCGTCGTCGGGCTGATCGCCGCCGCGCTCGCGCTGGCCAACGCGGCCGGCGGCCGGGTGCTCGGCCAGCTCCGCGACCTGGCCACGCTCAAGTCCATGGGCTTCACCAAGGGCCAGATCGCGCTGCTGCTCCTGGTCGAGCACGGCGCCCTCGGCCTGCTCGGCATCGCCCTGGGCACCCTGGCCGGCTGGGGCGGCACGGTCGCGGTGCTCGGCACCACCTCCGTCGCCCCGATGCCGGTGCTCGCCATCCTCGCGGGCACCGCCCTGGTGGTGCTCGCGGCCGTGGGGCTGCCCGCCTGGCGCGGCGGCCGTACGCCGCCGATCCCGGCCGCGCCCGCCCTGCCGCCGCGCGGCCACCTGTCCCGGCTGGCCCGGCTCGCCCTGCTGGTACGCCTGCCGCCCGCGCTCGTGCTGGGCACCCGCGACGCCTTCACCCGGCGGGTGCCGGCGTTCCTGACGGCGTTCGGGCTGGCCGTGCCGATGATGATGATCACGATCGGGCTGGGCGTGTGGGCCACGCTGGACAACTTCGCCGGACATCCCGAACAGGTCGGCCAGCACGCCGCCCTGCACGTCGGGCCGGGCAAGCTGACGGCCGCCGAGGCCGAGCGGCACATCCGCGCCGACCGTGACGTGCGGGCCTTCTACCCCGGCACCGACGTGAACGCGCTGGCCCCGGGAGAGGGGCGTTCGGTGCGGGTGCGGGCCATCGGCGGGTCCGCCGAGCCCTACCCGTTCCCCGTCGTGGAAGGCCGCCAGTACGCCGAGCCCGGTGAGGCGGTCGCCGGGCAGGGGCTGCTCGACCTGCTGGGCGTCAAGATCGGTGACCGGGTGCGGCTGACCGTGGGCGGCTCGCCGCTGATCGTGCGGATCGTCGGCCGGGCCATCGAGCCCGACTCCGACGGCGAGGTGCTCTCCGTCGGGCTGGACAGCTTGGCCGCCAAGGACACCGTGCCGCCCGAGTTCTACGCGCTCGCCCTCAAACCGGGCGCCGACCCTGCGGAGGTGGCCGCCCGGCTGCTCACCGAGTCGGGGGAGAGCCTGGACGTGCAGATCGTGGTCAACCCGGCCGACCGGCTGGCCGTCATCCGGGTGGTGATCGTGGCGCTGATCGCCGTGCTCACACTGATCGGGCTGGCCAACCTGCTCACCGCCAGCGCGCTCGGCCTGCGCGACCACGCCGTCGACCTGGCCGTGCTCAAGGCGATGGGGCTGACGCCGCGCCAGGTCATGGCCACGCTGGTGACCGGCACCGGGTTGCTCGTGGTGCTGGGCGTCGCCGCGGGCACGGCGGCCGGGGCGTCGGTCGTGACCGGGCTGATCGATCTGCAGGGTCACACCAGCGGGGTGGGCGCCGGGATCGCCCGCCCGCCCTCGGCCATGACGCTGGCCGTCGCCGTGCTGGTCGCCGTGGGCACGGCGCTCGCCGTCGCGCTGATTCCCGCGCGGCGGGCGGCCCGTGCCCAGGTGCCCGTCACCTCACGCTGAAGGCAGCTTCTTCAGCGCGAACCAGTAGAAGCCGTGCCCCGGCAGCGTGAGCAGGTAGGGCAGCTCGCCGACGACGGGGAAGTGCACGCCACCGCGCGCCTCCACCGGCGTCATGCCCTCGAACCTGCGCAGGTCCAGCTCCACCGGCTGCGGGAACTTCGACAGGTTGTTCACGCACAGCATGATGTCGTCGCCGTGCTCCCTGACGTAGGTCAGGACGGCCGGGTTCGACGACCACATCTCGGTGTAGGCGCCGATGCCGAACACCGGGTGGTTGTGCCGGATCTGCAGCATCCGCCGGGTGAAGTGCAGCAGCGAGTTCTCGTTGCGCTGCTGCGACTCGACGTTGACCGCGTGGAAGCCGTAGATCGGATCCATGACGGCCGGCAGGTAGAGCCGCCCCGGGTCGGCCGTGGAGAAACCGGCGTTGCGGTCGGGACTCCACTGCATCGGCGTGCGGACCGCGTCACGGTCCTCCAGCCAGATGTTGTCGCCCATGCCGATCTCGTCGCCGTAGTACATGACCGGCGAGCCCGGCAGGCTCAGCAGCAGGGCCGTGAACAGCTCGATCCGGTCCCTGTCGTTGTCGAGCAGCGGCGCCAGGCGACGGCGGATGCCCAGGTAGGCCCGCATGCGCGGGTCCTTGGCATACTCGTTGTGCATGTAGTCGCGCTCTTCCTCGGTCACCGTCTCGAGCGTGAGCTCGTCGTGGTTGCGGAGGAAGATGCCCCATTGGGCGCAGTCGGGCAGCTTGGGAGTGCGCGACATGATCTCCGAGATCGGCTCCCGCGTCTCCTTCCTGACCGCCATGTAGATGCGCGGCATCAGCGGGAAGTGGAAGGCCATGTGGCACTCGTCGCCGCCGGTGGTGGGGTCGCCGAAGTACTCGACGACGTCCTCCGGCCAGCCGTTGGCCTCGGCCAGCAGCACCCGGTCCGGGTAGAGCCGGTCGACCTCGGCGCGGATCTTCTTCAGGTACGCGTGCGTCTCCGGCAGGCCGGAGCAGGCGGTGCCCTCCCGCTCGAACAGGTACGGCACCGCGTCCAGCCGGAAGCCGTCGATGCCCAGGTCCAGCCAGAAGCGCAGGACCTCCAGCATGGCCTCCTGGACGGCCGGGTTGTCGTAGTTGAGGTCCGGCTGGTGGTGGAAGAACCGGTGCCAGTAGTACTGCTTGCGCACCGGGTCGTAGGTCCAGTTGGACTCCTCGGCGCCGATGAAGATGATGGGCGCGTCGGGGTAGGCGGTGGGCTCGTCCGCCCACACGTAGAAGTCGCCGTACGGCCCCTCGGGGTCGTGCCGGGATGCCTGGAACCAGGGATGACGGTCGCTGGTGTGATTCATCACCAGGTCCGTGATGATCCGCAGGCCGCGCTCGTGCGCCGACTCGATCAGCTGGATGAAGTCCGCAAGATCCCCGAAGTCGGGCAAGATCTTCATATAGTCGGAAATGTCATAACCGCCGTCACGCAGCGGCGACTCGTACAGCGGGAGCAGCCAGAGGCAGTCCACGCCGAGCCATTCGAGGTAGTCCAGCTTCTCCACGAGGCCGCGGAGGTCGCCGGTGCCGTCGCCGTTGGAGTCCTTGAACCCCCGGACGAGCACCTCGTAGAACACCGCCCGCTTGTACCAGGACGGGTCTTCCGAAATGAAGGTCTCGGCGACCGGTTCCGGCGATGGGGATGCGTTGATCATATGTCGCTCACAGAAGGAGATGTGGGCAGGACGAAGTCACCGGTTTCCCCGGCGTTGTTATCTGGTGACCGCGCCGCCTGGGTCGTCATCCCTGCGAACCCATGCCCTCGACAGGACCGGATTTGTGATCCGGTGCCCGCTTGTGCGGCGCTTACGGGCCGAACACTACCAGCCCGTTGGCTTTCCGGAACCCGCTTGTGCTGTGCGAGCTGTAATACCCAAGAGATCGCTGTGTAATCGTGATGTTACCGACCGTTCTTCTCCCTGTAACTAGAAGGGGGCAGACAGGTCGTCCAGCTCGCTTTCGAAGTCGCTCAGCCAGAGCCCGAACAGAACGAGTCCACGCACCCAGAACCGGTCGTTCCAGCCGTTGAACCGCGTCAGCGCGTCGGGCCCGCCCGCCACCACCTCGTGCAGTTCGTCCGACAGCAGGCCCGGGACCCTGGTCGCGACCACGTCGAGCATCCGGTGCGAGTAGGCGCGCGCGGGCGCGGCCGTGGAGCGCAGCGGCACCCGCCGCAGCGGCTGCTTGACCACGTTCGTCGAGGGCAGCGCCGCCACGCGCGGATTGGCCGCGTGCAGCACCTCGCGGTAGAAGCGGCCCTGCGCCTTGCGCGCCACGCCGACCGAAAGGGCGGCGTCGAAGAAATCCGGATGGATGAACGGCGCCGCGAACGACGCCTCGGGCCCCACCAGGTTGACCGCCGAGCGGGCGATGCCCCGCACGGTGCGCGTGTGCAGCACCGACAGCGGCAGCTCGGCCCGGTGGCCGTGGAGCATCGAGGTGGCCGCCGCGAACTGCTCCTGCACCGCCTCGGCCATCCACTGCGCCGCCGCCTTCGACAGGAACGGCTGCGACGGCGCGCCCAGGCTCAGCGACCCCAGCACCGCCGCCGACCGCTCGGCCTGCGTGGTGGCCTCCAGCGCGGCGCCGCTGACCATGAAGTTCTTCAGCAGCGGCCCGCCCGCCAGCCCGTCGACCAGCACCCGGCCCGCCTGGTGCACCTCCTTGGCGAACGGGGCGTACCAGGCGTGGTGCGGCGTCAGGTATTCGAGCCTGCGCGCCACCTCCATGGCGTCGTCCGGGTAGGCGGCCGCGTCCTGGTCGATCACCCGGTGCGGGATGCCCAGCTCGCGCGTGATGGCCCGGGCGAAGGCGATGTCGGTGTCGGTGCCGTCGTCGGGGCTGGTCGTCCACGACTCCACGTCGAAGCCGCGCGCCTTGGCCACGCTGCCCAGCAGCCGCGAGTCGTAGCCGCCGCTGATCGGCACCAGCAGCTTGCGCCCGTCGTAGTCCTTGTAGACCTCGTGCAGCAGCTCCAGGATCTCACCGGCGCTGGTCCACGTCTCGTACGGCTCGGTGCGCAGCCAGCGCGGCAGCCTGCGCTCGGTGGACAGCCTGCCCTGGTCGAACACCAGCGCGCCGGACCCCGGCAGCCGGCTGATCCCCCGGTAGGGCGTCGCCTCGCCCAGCGGGAACGTCACCTGGAGGATCGAGGCCCACGCCGCCCAGTCGATCTCGACCGGCGCCAGCGACAGCAGCGGCTGGATCAGGGACGAGAAATAGACCGCCTCGCCCACCCGTACGTAATAGACGTCGACCAGCCCCAGCGCGCCCGCGTGCAGCGTGGTGCGCGGGCCGTCGCCGATCAGGCCCGGGGCCTCGTACGTCTCCGCGACCGTCATCCAGTCGCTCTCGCCGGCGGGCCTGCGCTCGCCCCAGGCGAACGCGAACGCCTCGCCCGAGCGCCGGTAGGGCGGCAGCGGCGCGGAGCTGAACAGGGCCGCCTCGGCCGTCTGGAGAGCGGGGCGGACCCTCGGGCCCGCGGCCGACAGCTTGCCGAGCAGCGCGGTGTCGATCCGGCCGAGACCGCCGCAGACGTAGGGCCGTACGTTGAACTGCACCGGATCTCATCCCTTCGAGGCGCTTCCCGCAAAAGAGTATCCTTTGCCGGGCTGAGAGACGGAGGTCCTGTTGTCTACCGAGCTGGAAAGCACGCGCAGGGCGTTGCGTGAGGCGGTCGCGCAGGCCGAGCACGCGGCGGAGCTGGCCAGGCTGCTGGACGCCGCCCAGGGCAGGCTGGCCGAGGCCGAGAGCCGCGCCGAGGAGGTCAAGGCGCTCGCCGACCGGCTGAGCGAGGCCGAGGAGCGCCTGGAGGACGAGCGCGCCGCCGCCGACAAGCTCCGCAAGGAGCTCGCCGAGCAGCGCTACCAGGCCGAGGTGGCCAACTGGAAGCTGTCCTCGATCAAGGTCGCCCGGTGGAACCGGCTCGGCGACGCCATCAAGACCGGCAAGAGCAATCCGGTCCGCCTGGCCAGGGAGCTCAAGGGCGCCGCCCGGCCGGTCAAGCGGCCCACCGCGCCCAAGCGCAAGCCCGTGGCCACCGCCAAGGCCCAGGACGAGCGGCCGGGCGCCGCCTTCCAGGCCACCGCCACCACCCGCACGCTCGGCGGCGCCTCCTTCAAGCTCAAGCCGTACCGGGTGCCGACCGGCCCCAACACCCGCCCGCACATCACCGCGGCGGTCATCGCCGAGCCGCACGCCGAGGCGCTGCTGCGCTACGAGTGGCGGCAGACCACCGGCTTCACGCCCCGCGACTTCGCCCGGGTGCTGCCGCAGGAGGTCCCGCACCTGCTCCTCGTCGAGTCCGTCACGCAGGGGCCGTGGGCCGGGGAGCTGACCGGCGAGCCCGGCGACGGGCTGCGGGCGCTGCTGGCCTGGTGCGCCGAGCGGGGCATCCGCACCGTGTTCTGGCACACGCACGGCGACCTGGCCGCCTTCGCGGCCGCCGCCGAGCTGTTCGAGCACCGCTTCACCACCGACGCGGCCGCCGGGTGGCCCCGGCTGCCGTTCGGCGTGCAGCCGCGCGTGCACAACCCGCTGCCGCTGGCCGGTGGGCGCATCGACCGGGTGCTCAGCCTCGACCAGCTCCTGCCCGGCCACCTGACCTACCCGGACGTGCTCACCTCCTACCGCTGGCCGGCCGCCGTCACCTGCCCGCCCGGCACCCCGCAGTGGCGGCTGGCCGAGCTCGCCGCCTGCGGCACGCCCATCGGCGACGACCCCGACAGCCGCCGGGCGCACGCCGCCCTGCGCCGCGCCTACGCCTTCGGCACCATGACCGAGCACGTCGACGCGCTCCTGGAGACGATCGGGCTGCCCGGCGCCCGCGCCACGCTCGACGTGTCGGTGCTGCTCGCCATCCCCGACGCGTCCCGCATGGAGCACGCGCTGGCCCAGGTCGGCAGGCAGAGCGGCATCACCCAGCTCATCGTCATCGGCCCGCCGGAGGCCGAGCGGCGCGCCCGCGACACGCTGCCCGGCGCCGAGGTCATCCACCGGCCCCTGCATCCCGGGATGACCGTCGGGGCGATGCTCGGCCGCGGGCTCGACCTGTGCGAGGCCGACCTGGTCGCGGTCATGGACCCGCGCGACGTCTACGGCTCGCACTACCTGACCGACCTGCGCAGGGCGTTCCTGTTCAGCACCGCCGACATCGTCGGCAAGGCCGCCTTCTACGCGCACCTGCGCAAGCCGCAGGCCACGCTGCTCAAGCAGCCCGCCGCCGAGTACACCTACCTGCCGGAGATCGCCGGGGGCACGCTGCTCGGCCGCCGCAACGCGCTGCGCGAGCTCGGTTTCGCCGACCTCACCGACGGCTGGGACGAGGTGCTCATGCGCCAGTGCCGGGAGGACGGGGTCAAGGTCTTCTCCGCCGACCGGTTCGGCTACGTGCGCGTCCGCGACGAGGACCGCTGGCTGCTGGGCGCCGCCCACCTGGTCGAGTACGGCTCCGCCGAGCCGCACGCGCTCATCTGAGCCCGTGACGCCCGGGCGGCTGGCCGGGGTGCTCGGCGAGCCGCCGGTGCCCGACGGCACGTGGGAGCGGGAGGCCGCCTACGTGTCGGCCGCCGCCCTGCGCCGCCGCGTCCCGCCGGCCGAGCTCGCCGAGCGCGTGCGGGCGCTGCCCGGCGCCGGGCCGGTCGAGGTGCGGGGCAACGGGTTCCTGCGCGTCGTGGTGCCCGTCCCTGGGGAGCTGGTGGCCGAGATCGAGCCGCTGGGGCTGGGCGATCCGGGCTGGCCGGACTTTCCGCGTACGTGGGACAACCCCGGCTTCGTTGTGCGTTACGGGCACGCCAGGGCGGTGGCCGTGCAGCGGTGGGCGCGGGAGCTGGGGGTGCCGGAGGAGTTCCGGCCCGAGCTGCTCGACGGCCCCTGGGACCGGGCGGTGCTGCGGGTCCTGGCCGAGGTGCCCGGACGGCTGGTGAGCCGGGACCCGGGGTGGCAGGCTTTCCTGGTGCGGCTGGCGCTGGCCTACCACGACGCGCACGAGCACGCCCCGGCCGTGCCGGCCGGCGACACGCCTCCCGGTCCGCTGCACGGGGCCCGGGTACGGCTGGCGCGGGCCGTACGGGATGTGCTGGTGGGGCCGGATCGCATCTGAGGGCTCACAAAATATCCGGCCAAACGGCGATAAATCGTAAAATATTCGCGTTTGTACGGTGATCGCGTCTCGATACGTGGGCAGCCGGTCCGGGGCGAACACCGCTTCCGATAGCCTCGATCGGGTGAGTCGATTCGCCCATCCTGCCGGGGACCGGCACGCCGAGACGCCGCCCCACGAGCGCCCCCCGCTGGCGCCCGACGACCTCAACCGGATCAATCCCGCGATCTGGCCCCGAACGTCGAGCCGGACCGATGGCGCGCTCACGATCGGCGGCGCCGACGTCCGCGACCTGGCCCGCGAGCACGGCACCCCCCTCTACGTGCTCGACGAGGAGGACGTCCGCTCGCGCATGCGCGACTACACCGGCGCCTTCCAGGGCTCCGACGTGCACTACGCCGGCAAGGCGTTCCTGTGCAAGGAGATCGTCCGCTGGCTGGAGGCCGAAGGGCTCGGCCTCGACGTGGCCAGCGGCGGCGAGCTCGCCGTCGCGCTCAGCGTCGGCTTCCCCGCCGAGCGCATCACCCTGCACGGCAACAACAAGTCCGCCGCCGAGCTCACCCGGGCGCTCGAAGCCGGTGTCGGGCACATCGTCGTCGACTCCTTCGAGGAGATCGCCCGCCTGGGCTACCTCGCCGAGCAGCGCGGCCTGCGGCCCAAGGTGATGATCCGCGTCACCACCGGCGTCGAGGCGCACACCCACGAGTTCATCGCCACCGCGCACGACGACCAGAAGTTCGGCCTGTCGCTCAACGCCGGCGCCGCCGCCGAGGCCGTCCGCCGCATCCTGCAACTGCCGTCGCTGGAGCTCGTCGGCCTCCACTCGCACATCGGCTCCCAGATCGTCGACACCGCCGGGTTCGAGGTCGCCGCCCGCCGCCTGGCCACCCTGCTCGTCCAGATCAAGGGCGAGCACGGCGTCGTCCTGCCCGAGCTCGACCTCGGCGGCGGCTACGGCATCGCCTACCTCGACGGCGACGAGACCTTCGACGTCAAGCGCATCGCCGACGGCCTGCGCGAGATCGTGCAGAAGGTCTGCACCGACGCCGGCCTGCCCGTGCCCCGCCTCACCGTCGAGCCCGGCCGCGCCATCGCCGGCCCCGGCGGCATCACCCTGTACGAGGTCGGCACGGTCAAGAACGTCGAAGGGCTGCGCACGTACGTGAGCATCGACGGCGGCATGAGCGACAACGTGCGCACCGCCCTCTACGGCGCCGAATACACCGCCGTGCTCGCCAGCCGCGAGAGCACCGCCGAGCCCATGCTCAGCCGCATCGTCGGCAAGCACTGCGAGAGCGGCGACATCATCGTGCGCGACTGCTACCTGCCCGCCGACCTGGCGCCCGGCGACCTGATCGCGATCGCCGCCACCGGCGCCTACTGCCGGTCGCTGGCCAGCAACTACAACTACCTGCCCAAGCCCGCCGTGGTCGCCGTCAGCGGCGGCCAGAACCGGGTCATCGTGCGTGGCGAGACCGAGGACGACCTGCTGAGGGGGCAACTATGAGCAAACCGTTGAAGGTGGCCCTCCTGGGCTGCGGCGTCGTGGGTTCCCAGGTCATCAGGCTCATTCACGAGCAGCACCACGACCTGGCCGCCCGCATCGGCGCGCCCCTGGAGCTGGCCGGCGTCGCCGTACGCCGCCTCGGCCGCAAACGCGACGTCGAGATCGACGCCGCCCTGCTCACCACCGACGCCGAAGCCCTCGTCACGCGCGACGACGTCGACATCGTCATCGAGGTCATCGGCGGCATCGAGCCCGCCCGCACCCTCATCACCGCCGCCCTGTCCCGGGGCAAATCCGTCGTCACCGCCAACAAGGCGCTGCTCGCCGAGGACGGCGCCGCCCTCCACGAGGCCGCCCGCACCGGCAAGGGCGACCTCTACTTCGAGGCCAGCGTCGCCGGCGCCATCCCGCTGCTGCGCCCGCTGCGCGAGTCGCTCGCCGGCGACCACGTCAACCGGGTCCTCGGCATCGTCAACGGCACCACCAACTACATCCTCGACAAGATGGACTCCACCGGCGCGTCCTTCACCGACGCCCTGGAAGAGGCCCAGACCCTCGGCTACGCCGAGGCCGACCCCACCGCCGACGTCGAGGGCTTCGACGCCGCCGCCAAGGCCGCCATCCTCGCCGGGCTCGCCTTCCACAGCCGCGTCACCGCCGAGCAGGTGCACCGCGAAGGCATCACCGAGATCACCGCCACCGACGTCGCCTCCGCCAAGGCCATGGGCTACGTCATCAAGCTGCTGGCCATCTGCGCCCGCTCCGACGACGGCCGCTCCATCGGCGTCCGCGTCCACCCGGCGATGATCCCCAGGTCCCACCCGCTCGCCGGCGTCCGGGAGGCGTACAACGCGGTCTTCGTCGAGGCCGAGTCGGCCGGGCAGCTCATGTTCTACGGCAAGGGCGCCGGCGGCGCACCCACCGCCTCCGCCGTCCTCGGCGACCTGGTCGCCGTCGCCCGCAACCGCCTCGCCGGCACCCGCGGCCCGGAGGAGTCCACCTACGCCTCGCTGGCCGTCCACCCCATGGGGGAGACCGTCACCCGCTGCCACGTGGCCCTGGACGTGGCCGACAAGCCCGGTGTCCTGGCCCGGGTGGCGGAGCTGTTCGCCAAGCACGACGTGTCCATCCAGACGGTCAGGCAGGAGGGGCACGGCGACGACGCCCAGCTCGTCATCGTCACCCACCGCGCCACCGACGCCGCCCTGACGGCGACCATGGAGGGGTTGCGTGAGCTCGACATCGTCCGGGCGATCGCCAGCGTGATGCGCGTCGAGGGCGACGAGTAACCGGGGATTTGTCCCGGTTCGTTCATCCCGCCTGATCGCATGGCCCTCGCCTGTCAGGCGTTTCGCGCCCCGCGGGCTCGGGCTGTGTTCATCGGGGGAGCCCACCTCCCCGGTGCCCCCTTGCCGTGAGTGGGGCGGGTTCCGTGGGGGTGAGGCAGGGAGGTCGTTGGCGCCGGAGGGTCAGGAGAAGACGTCGTCGATGGGGTCGATGACCGCCGCCCGCCCGATCCACGTCGTCAGTGTGGAGAGGTCGGCGCAGTTCCGGATTCGTTCACCTGCCTGCTCGGGGGATGAGAACCCACGGGCGTCAAGGAGTAGCAGCAGGGCTCTTGTCAGGCCCCTCACATAGCCTCGTACGAAACCTTCCGCGACATGTTCTGCGGAGCTTTCCGGCATGCCCTTCGCCAGGGCTATCGCTCTGCCTTCCGCTCGAATCTCGGCCAGGAGGCTTGGGGGGTATTCGCCCTGGTAGAGGTGGTTTTCGGTGGTCATCGGGCGCTCCGTTTGCTTCTGCGTGCCCTCGGATCGACGGCACGGCGAGGTACCCCGCGGCTGCGGGGTGTGCTGGATTCAGTGATGAGGGGGAGCGTCCCTGGCGAGGGTGTTCCGAAGGGTGCGGGTCAGGCGAAGAGGTCGTCGATGGTGTCGATGAGGGCCGCTCGCTTGATCCAGGTCTGCAGCATGGGGATGTCGGTGCAGGCGCTGATGCGTTCGCGGGCCTGCTCGGGGACCGGGATCTCTCTGGCTTCCAGGACCAGCAGCAGCGCTTTCGCCTCTCCTTTCGCCACCAGGCTTCGGGCGTACTCGCCCTGGTAGAGGTAGGTCTCGGTGGCCATCAGGCGTTCGTTCCTTTTGGGCTGCCGGGTCGGCGGCATGGTGATGCACCCCGCGACTGTGGGCATGCTCGACCCTGAGGGTGGACTGATCGTTGAGGGGTGAGTCCGCCCGGTAAGGGTGTTCCCAAGGATGCCGGGTCAGGCGAAGAGGTCGTCGAGGGTGTCGATGAGGGCCGCTCGCTTGATCCAGGTCTGCAGCGTGGGGACGTCGGTGCAGGCGCTGATGCGTTCGCGGGCCTGCTCGGGGACCGGGATCCCTCTGGCTTCCAGGACCAGCAGCACCATTTTCGCCCCCTCTTCGGCTCTGCCGCGCTTCAGGAGGCTTTGGGCGTATTCGCCCTGGTAGAGGTAGGTCTCGGTGGCCATCAGGCGCTCCATTTCCTTCTGTGCACTGCCGGTCAACGCCACGGTGACATATTCAGCGTACCGATGGGCCAGCTTGGGGTCGATGTCGTCCAGGGCCTTGCTGAGGGTGGCGAGGATGGTGTGGATCTCGGGGTGGTCGTTGTGGGTGATGGCCGAGATGGCGGCCAGGCCGATGTCGCCGACGGCCCGGGCGACGTCGGTGATGACAGGGGTGTTGTCGGGGCCGATCACGAGCGGGCGCAGGACGAATCCCGGATGGCCCGTGTCGATGGGCTCGGCCGCCCAGACCGCGGTGGAGCGATCGGGGCAGATCACGACGAGGGTGGCCTTGCAGCGGTCGCGGGCGCGCATGGTGGAGAGGTAGACGGGCCAGGTCCAGCGTTTGGCCGGGTCCCGTTTGAGCTGGACCTCGGTGATGACGCCGAGCTTCTCCTGTTCGCCGTACAGGAGGGCGGCGTCGGCGTGGTAGCTGGCGGGGACGCACTCCGACAGGTCCGGGGAGATGACCCGGGCGGCCGAGCCCTGGGGCAGCGGCAGGTTGAACAGGGAGCGGAGCATGTGCCCGGTCCGTGCGGTGTCGAGGGTGGCGATGCTGATGAGACCCTCGTGCAGGGGGGTTACCATGAGCCGGACATTACTGAGAGCATTCGATAACGAACGCAGGGTCAACGATTTGGAGTGGCTGAGATATGCCGCCGGGATGTGAATCTTCCTCCGACGTATAAGATCTTCGGCTGCCCGGATATGCAGGGAAATGGGCGGATAAATCATTCTCTGAATGATCATGGCGCCGGGTGTGTCAGGTCGTGAAGTCAAGTTTCGGTCCGGTAAAGGACCGCCGGAGGTTCACCGACGTCAGTCGGCCACTGCCGCGAGGATCCGGCCGAAGGCGGGGGTGAACTCGGTGGCCGTGGAGGTGTCGGCGTTGACCCAGTAGGCGATGATCGCCCGGTCCCCGCCGCCGGTCAGTCCCTCCCCGACCGAGCCGTCGCGGTCGCACACCTGCGCGCCGGACGTGTCGCGGACGGTGCCCCCGTTCTCGGTGCAGGTGTCGGTGAAGCCCTTCCTGACGGTGGCGGCGTCCGCGCCCTCGACCAGGTCGAGCCGCATCGTCAGCGGATCGGAGCCTTGCTGCGGGGCGTCGGCCGCCGTGTAGAGGCAGACCGTCGCCTTGATCGACTCCATGGTCTCCAGCGGGTGGTCGTCGCGCCTGTCCAGGTCCCACCGCAGGGAGGTCGCTTCGCCGAGGGCCTGGGGCGTGAGAGGGCACCCCGCCGGTGCGGCGGCCGCCTCGATGCCGGGCGATCCGCACCCGGCGACCAGGCCGGTGAGCAGGCCCGCGAGCAGGCCGGTGAGCAGGGTCGCGACCGGGGCGGGGACGGATGCCCCGGTCGTCGCGGGTGAAACTGACGAGGCCATGAGTACTCCCTCTTCTTGAGCTGGGGCTAGCCGCGGTCGACGGCCTGGGCGGTGACCAGGCAGGCGAACGCCGCGACGGCGAGTGCCGTCCGCGCGAGGTGCAGGTTGAGCCATCGGTGACGGATCTCGTGCCAGCCGGCGGGCAGCTGGTCCGGATCCCAGGCGTCCGCGACGCGGTTGAGCGGCTCCAGGCCCGCCAGGGTGAGGGCGACCGTGAGGATCACCAGGATCAGGGCCACCGAACTGAGGCCGAGGACGAGCCCGCCGCGGGGCCACGACAGGGCTGACGCGACGACCGTCGCCGCGATGCCGGCCAGCAGGAGCGGCGGCATCGTTCGGCCGTAGTCGACGTTGAGCGCCTGCCAGTAGCGGACGTACGCGGGCCCGGGCAGGCCGCCCACGGACGGGGCGAGCACCACGAACAGGACCCCGCCCGCGTACAGGCCGACCAGCGACAGCGCGACCATCCTGGACGCGGTGAGAACCACGGACACCGTACGCCTCCCGACGACGAAGCCTTGAATAGAACCGCACCTTTTCATTAGAAGCGCCTCTAGTCAATGTATTCTGGAACCATGGTCCCCGATGACTGAGCAGAGGAAGCGGCGCCGCTACTCCAGTGCCCTGCGCCAGGAGCACGCCCGGGCCACGCGGCAGAAGATCGCGACGGCGGCGGGAAGGTTGATGGTCGCCAAGGGCTACGCCGACACCACCATGGCCGAAGTGGCACGCGAGGCGGGCGTGGCGGTGCAGACGCTCTATTCGTCCTGCCCCGGCGGCAAGCCCTCACTGGCCAAGCTGGTCTACGACATCACCCTGGCCGGGGACGCCAGGCCGTTGCCGCAGAGCGACCGGCCCGCGATCCAGGCGATCGTGGACGAGCCGGATCCGGTGCGCAAGCTGGCTCTGTACGCCGCCATGGCCACCGCGATCCTGCGGCGGATCAAGCCCGTGCACGGCGTCCTGCGAGCCGCCGCCGCCGCGTCCCCGGCCGACGCGGGGCTGCAGGACGTGCTGGCCGGCATCGAACGGGAAAGGCTCACCGGCAGCCGAGGGCCGGCCGAGCATCTTCACGCCCTCGGAGCGTTGCGCCGCGGACTGGCTCCGGGCCGGGCGGCCGAGCAGATCTACGTCCTCACCGCGACGGAGAACTTCGAGAAGCTGACCGAGGTGTGCGGGTGGAGCGAGGCCGAGTACGAGGAGTGGCTGGCCGCCATGCTCGCCGCGGCCCTGCTCGAACAGCCCGGCGGCGCCGGCGCTCGCTGACGCGGGGACCGGTTACGGCTACTTCGGGAAGGCGATTCTGCGCACCCGCCGGACCGCGCGCCTGATGACCGTGCGGTCACGTTCGCGGTCGCGGTCACGGGTCAGGCGGACCGCCTCGCGCCGCCATTCCTCGGCCTTCTCACGCCATCTGGCGGCGTCCCGGCCGTTCTTGCCCGCCTCGCGCCGCAGTTGCGCCAGTTCGGCGCGCAGCGCGGCGGTGCGCTTGCGGTAGAGCGCGAGCTCCTTCTCACGCTGGGCGGCGAGCCGGTCGGCCTCGGAGAGCGGACGGCGGCGCGGCGGATACACCTCGGGGCGGCGCGCGAACCCCCACGATTCGCCGTCCGCCCACTCCAGGCCGAAGACCTCGTCCAGCACGTCGTCCGGGTGCTCGCCGGGCGCGGCCACCAGGGCGGTGCGGGACAGGGCCGCGGTGCGGTCGAGACGGGCGACCGTGACGCCGTCGGCGGTCTCGTCCAGCGCCACGCACAGAGCGCCCCCGTCATGCTCCTCCAGATGGGCGACCAGCCGTTCCACGGTGTCCTCGCCAGGCATCCAGCCGGGCGGGACGACCAGCCTGAACGGCGCGGGCGACGGCCCGCCCGGGGCGTCGGCCAGGTGGACGCGCGGGTCGTGCTCGAAGGTGGCGTGGATGAGACGCAGGTCGAGGTCCGGGTCGCCGAGCGGAGAGCGGCGATCGGCGGTCAGCGATTCCCACGGGCCGGGAATGGTGACCCGGACGTCCGGGAGGGAGCCGCCCAGCAGGGCGTCGACGGTGGCCCGTACGTCCTCGAAGCCCGCCGCGGGGACGATCGCGTCCACGTACGGGACCAGCCACTGACGGCCCCGTTCGGTGCGCAGGTAGCGGCGGTAGGGGACGCGGTCGGCGACGAAGGGGTCGTTGTAGCGCTTGAGCGCGGCGAAGTCGCGCATCGCGGTCGGCAGGCCGAGGTGCCAGGCCCGGGACTCCGGATCCGGTACGTAGACCGCGCCGGCCTGGGTGAGGCGGTAGCCCAGCTCGGTGTCCTCGGCCAGCACGAGCGCGGTGTCCATGCCGCCGATCGAGCGCAGCAGCTCTGCCGGGTAGGAGACGGTGGCGCCCACGTGGATGCGGGTGGCCAGGGAGTTCGGCGCGGTGCGGAGGCCGTCGTGGTCGTGGATGATCTTCTCGGCCCAGTCGTGACGCAGCGCGGACAGCGGGAACAGGTCGTCCTCGCGGCCCGCCTCCAGCGCCTCACGGACGCTCTCGGGGGCGGGCAGGTCGCCGGTGGCCGAGGTGAAGTCGATCCAGCCGAGAGCGACCACGTACGGGGCCAGGTGGTGCCAGCGGAGCTGGGCCTCGACGTGGTGGCGGTGCGGGACCATGTCGGCGTCCAGCACGAAGATCACCTCGCCGCCGGCGGCGTCGATGCCCGCCTGCACCGCCCAGGCGCGGCCCCAGCCGCCCGGCGGGCTGCTGATCAGCTTGGTGCGGCCGGGCGCGAGCGGCGGCAGGCGCAGCGGGACGGCGCTGCCGTCGTCCACCACGATGACGTCCATCAGCTCGGCCGGGTACGACTGGGCGGCGAGCGCCGCCAGCGTGAGGTCCAGCGTGGCCTGGCGGTCGTACGCCGGGATGACGACGGTGACTGTCAGGGTGGGATCCCACGTGCCCAGGTCGGGCGGGGTGAGGACGCCGTAGTCGTTGCGGCGGATGCGGGGAGTCATGGACGCGGGCTCCCGTCGAGCTCCATGAGGGCGCTCGGCCGGAAACCGCGCCACTGCTGCCGGTTGCGCTGCAGGAACGTGCCGATCGGCTCCCGCCACGTGTGGTTGGCCGCGGGGCCGCGGCGCAGGATGTAGCCGAGGCCGTGGGTGCGGTAGATCTGGCCGCCCGCCGCCTGCAGCGCCTCCTGGAACTGGGTGTCGACCGAGCGCCGCAGCGGCCGGAACCCGCCCACCGCCTGGAACGCCGAGCGCTCCACCAGGATGGTGCCGCCCGCGACGAAGCTGGTGATCTGCTCGGTGAACTGCTTGCGGTGCACGGTGACGTCGATCGACGACAGGTAGACGAACTCCGGCACCGTCCCCACGACCTGCGCCCCCGAGTACGAGTGCGCCAGCAGCAGATCCGACAGGAAGTCCGGGCCGTACCAGTCGTCGTCGTCCATCTTCAGCAGGAACGACCCCGACGCCCTGGTCGCGGCCTCGTTCAGCACCTCGCCGAACACCGCCTGCGCGTCGGCCTCGAACACGGTCAGCGGCCCGTCGTAGGCCGCCACAGCGGCGGCCACGTCCGGATGGCCCGGCGGGACGCCGTGCAGCGCCAGGACGACTTCCAGCCGGGCCTCGCGCTGGCGGGCGATCTGGCCGAGCGCGAAGCCGACCATGTCGGTGCGCCGGGTCGCGAGCAGGACCGAGGTCAGCGGGGGAGCGGGCGCCGGGGCGCCGAGCTGCTCCCAGCGGGCGGCCACGCCGTGCGTGCGCAGCGCGGCGCGGCGCAGCCGGATGCTGTGCTCCTCGCGCCGCAGGTCGTCGTCCAGGTCGGGGGGCGACTCGACGAGCGCGACGAGGTCGTCGCCGAGCGCGCCCGCCCAGCGGGGCACCGGGCCGCCGAAGAGCGGCACGCCGGCGGCGGCCAGCCCGGCGAGCACCCGCACGGCGGCGAGCGGGCCGCTGTGCGCGTGGTGCCAGTCGATCTCGACGGCGCGGATCTGGCGCAGCCTGGACACGTCGGCGTCGGTCACGCCGCCCGACTCGGCGAACGTCGTGACCGGTCTGCCGTCCAGCAGCACCGTCCAGCGGCCGTCGCGTTCGGCCAGCGCGGCCGTGCCCCGGGTGGGAGTGGTGACGAAGCCCTGCGGGTTCACCAGGCGCTCGTCCACCGGGGGGATCATGGACGGCTCGGCGAGCACGTCAGGGTCGGCCAGCGACAGTTCCGCGCCTCCCGGCCGGCCCAGCCGTTCCCAGCTCGCCGCCTTGAGCGTGGGCCGCTCGACGGGGGTCTCCGCGCCGTCCCAGGCCCGGGGGGAGTCGACGACCGCGAGGGGCGCGGGCTCCGCGTCCAGCGTGCGCAGGACCAGGTCGCTGCCCGGCGCCCCGACGCGTTCCGGGACGGGCCCGGTGACGTCGGCGGGGGTGGCGTTGGGGTCGCCGGGCCGCCAGTCGGCGGCGCCGACGCCGGCGATCGCGGCGGCCGGCGCGGCGATCACGTCGAGCCGGTGCCCGGCGAAGGCGCGGGCCGTCGCCGTCACGGTACGGCCGGCGGGCGTGGGCGCGGAGAAGCGGGCGTCCACCACCCACACCCGGTCCTTGGGACGGTGGACGCGCAGGTCGGCCAGGGCGCGCCAGCGGTGCGCGGGCGTCGGCGTGGGCACCGGCGCGGGATGGGCGGCCGGGGTGTCCAGCACGGCCACGACCACCCGCCGGGCGTCCGGCAAAAGCTTGTGCAGGGTCGCGGCCCGCCGCAGGTCGGCCGGGGTGCGGGCGATCACCAGCACCTCCGTGGCCGTCTCGGCGGCGGTGCCCGGCTCCAGCAGGTCGCGGTCCAGGTCGACGCCCGGCACGCTCAGGTCGTCGATCCCCGTGCGGAACACCCGGGCCTTGGGCATCTCGGCCAGCAGCCGGTCGATCATCCGGCGCTCCGCAGGTGTCTCATCAGGGACGACAGCGGCCCCTTGACGTCCTCGTCGCCCGGCGGCGCCGACAGGCGTTCGACCTCGGCGGACAGCCGGTCGATCTCGGCCCTGGCCGCCTTCAGCTCCGCGGCCCGCCCGGCCGCGAGGCCCCGCCACTTGGCCGTGTCGCCGGTCAGCGGCTCCGCCTCGTCCACGGGGGTGAAGCCGTGCTCCTCGCCGGCCACCCACAGCGATCCGAACATCTCGTCCACCAGGTCGTCCGGCGTCCCGGGGAAACGCGCCGCGCGCGCGAAGGCCGCCGTGCGCTCCAGCCTGGCCGCCACGACCCCGCCCTCGGTCTCCGACAGCACCGCGCTGACCAGGCCGAGCGTGTCCTGTTCCGCCAGCCGTACCAGGGAGGAGAGCGTGTCGGCGCCGAGCGCCCAGCCGGTGGGGACGCTCACGGAGAAGGGGGTGGGCGCGACGGACGCGGGCGCGCTCTCGGCGAACGCCACGCGCGGCTCGTGCGCGTACAGGTTGCCCAGCAGCCGCAGGTCCAGCAGCGGCTCGTCGAGGCTGGCGCGGCGCTCGCCGGTCAGCTCGCCCCACGGGCCGACGATCGTGACGGCCGCGTCGACGAGGGTGCCGGCCAGCGCGGAGTCGACCGTGGCGCGCGTCTCCTCGTAGGTGGTGGCCGTCACGACGACCCGCACGTACGGCACCAGCCAGATCCGGCGCGGATGGCGGCGCAGCCAGCGCAGGTCGGGGATGTGGTCGCCGAGGTAGGACCAGTTGTGCCGGTGCACCTCCTTCTCCCGCAGCATCACGGTGGACGGGCCGACGTGCTTGCCGACGGCCTGCGGGTCGGGGATGAACACCGCGCCCGCCTGGGCCAGCCGGTAGCCGAGCTCGGTGTCCTCCGCCATGTTCAGCGCGGTGTCGACGCCGCCCGCCGCCCGCAGCAGCTCGGCCCGGACCGAGCTGGACGCGCCGGTGTGCAGCAGGTACGCGCTCGCGCCGGCGTCCCGCAGCCTCCGGGTCGACTCCAACGTCTTGAGGGTGTACGGGGTGGGCGCGCCCTCTTCGTCAGGCGTGTCCACGAATCTCGTCTCGCCGATCACCACGGCGTGGTCGATGAGGTGGTGCCAGCGCAGGTGCGCCTCCAGGTGGCCCGGGTTCAGCACCATGTCGGCGTCGAGCCAGTGGATGACGTCACCGGTGGCCGCGAGCTGCCCGGCCTGACGGGCGGCGCCCCGGCCCCAGCCCCGCTCCACCCGTACGACGCGGGCGCCCGGCAGGTGGATCGGCGGGTCGCTGCCGTCGTCGGCGACGACGCCGTCGACCAGGCCGGCGGGGTAGGTCTGGGCGGCCAGCGAGGCCACGGTGCGCTCCAGCGCCTCCTGGCAGTCGTAGGCCGGGATGACCACGGACACGGTGAGCCGGGGCTGCCACGAGCCGAGCGCGGGCGGGCTCAGCACGCCGTAGTCGTTGTGCCGGACGCGGGTCATACCCGGTCCTTGGAGAGCGCGCGGACCTCCTCGCGAAGCTCCTCCACCTCTCGGGCACGGGCCATGGCGTTGACCCGGTCCTCGCCGAGCGAGGCCAGGATGGCGCCGATGTCGTCGCCGCGCCGTGCTCCCGACTCCTCGACGGACCGGACGAGCTTGTCCAGCCGCGAGTCGATCTGCCGCAGCGCGGTGGTGGTCCTGGCCAGTTCGGCCTCGTACTTCTTGACCCGCAGGTCGATCCGGTGCGCCTTGCCGTCGATCCGGCGTACGGCGAGGACCAGGAAGGCGAGCGCGGCGAGCGAGATCACGAATCCGCCGGCCGCCGCGGCCTCCCCGAACGAGATCAGGCCCGCGAGCACCAGCAGCACGAGCACGGCCAGGGCCAGGGCTCCGAGAGCGGCGGCGGTGGCTGCCGGCCGGCTGGGCGCAAGCATCCGCTCAAACCTTTCGTTATGACTTATCCGGGCGTTAGGGCATTAATGACACCTTATTCAACAACAGTCACCACCGTGCCAGAGTTAGCTGTGTACACACTGTGAATCTGCTTCGCAGCCTCATGCCGGAAGTGAGCCCCACCGCTACGCGCGAGTAAAAACCGGCGTAAGGTAGGCGCCGATCAAGTGCGACCCGCTAGGAGCAGCTGCGCATGTCCCTCACCCCGGCCGGCTTCGCCCGCACGGCGGAGAAGGGGCTGGCGTGCCTGCGCTGGCGTGACGGCGCCTGGGTGGCGCCCGACCCCGCGGAACTTCGGCTCCTGCGCGGGCTGGAGATCGACTGGCCCGCCGCCGAGGTGCCGCTCGACGGGATCATGGAGCTCGCCGCCGCCGGGGTGCCGCTGACCGCCGCGCACGCGCCCGCCTGGGTCCCCGCCGGCCTCGCCACGCTGCTCACCGACCGCGACTGGCTCGCCCACGAGCCCGGCGGCGGCCTGCGCTGCCTGGCCGACCTGCGGAGGGAGGAGCACAGCGTACGGCTGCGCCGCCTGGCCCGCCCGGCCACGACGCCCAAGGTGAGCGTCGTCATGGCGACAAAGCGCCCGGCCCGGGTCGGCGAGGCCCTGGAGCGGATGGCCCGCCAGCGCGGCGTCGAGGTGGAGGTCGTGCTCGGCCTGCACGGGGTCACCCACGACGAGGTGCGCCCGGCGATCGAGTCCTGCCCGCTGCCCGTGGCCTGGGTGGAGGCCGGGACCGCGGTGCCGTTCGGCGAGGTGCTCAACCGGGCGGCGGCGCTGGCCGGCGGCGACCACCTGGCCAAGTGGGACGACGACGACTGGTACGGCCCCGACCACCTGGCCGACCTGGTCATGGCGGCCGCCTACTCCGGGGCCGACGTGGTGGGCACCGCGGGCGAGTTCTTCTACCTGGAGCCGCTCGACACCACGATCAGGCGCACCACGTTCGCCACCGGGGCGGCCTACCCGAGCGAGGTGTGGTCCGACCACGTGGCGGGCGGCACGATCACCGTTCCCCGGGCGACATTTCATGACCTGGGGGGCTTTCCCGCGCTGCCCCGGGCCGTGGACCGGGAGTTCCTCAAGGCCGCCCACGAGTCCGGCGCCCGCATCTACCGCACCCACGGCCTGGGCTACGTGCTGCGCCGCGGCCTCGGCGGCGGGCACACCTGGCAGCTTCCCCTCGGCCACTTCCTCAAGGTCGCCGCCAACCAGTGGCACGGCTTCCGCCCGAGCCTGCTCATGGAAGCCGCATGAGACTGCGCGGCAACGACTACCGCCCGCTGCGACCGCCCGCCGGCTACACACCCGAGCTGCGCGTCAGCGTGATCGTGCCCGCCTACGGCGGCCAGGACAAGCTCGACCTGACGCTCGCCGGGCTCGCCAGGCAGACCTACCCGGCCGAGCTGACCGAGGTCATCGTCGTCGACAACGGCACCACGCCGCCGCTGCGGCTGCCCGCCGAACGCCCGGCCGGCACCCGGCTCGTCCGCTGCGAGACCCCCGGCCGGGCCTGCGCCCGCAACGCCGGTCTCGCCGAGGCGACCGGCGACGTCATCCACTGGATCGACTCCGACGTGGTGCTCACCGCCGGCGCGCTCACCGCCCACATGCGCTGGCACCACGCCGCCCCCTACCTGGTGGTCTACGGCTACCTGCGCTTCAGCGAGGCCGCGCTGCCCGCTTCGCTGCCGGCCGACCCGGAGGCGTACTTCGAGCCCGCCGAGCCGCACGCCTGGATCGTCGACCTGGTCGAGCGCACCAACGGGCTGACCGACAACTCGCCGCGCCCGTTCAGCGTGCACGTGGGCGGCAACACCTCGGTCGGCGCCCGGCTGGTCGAGGCCGCCGGCCCGATGGACGACGAGCTGATCCTCGGCCAGGACACCGAGCTGGGCTACCGCCTGGCGCAGGCCGGCGCGGTGTTCGTGCCCGAGCCCGAGGCCCGCGGCTACCACCTCGGCCCCACCATGCGGATGCGCGACAAACCGCGCATCGACCGCGTCAGCCACGCGTTCGTGGCCGACCGCATCCCCGCCTACCGCTGGCTGCGCTCGCACCCGGGCCGCCAGTGGCTGGTCCCCGGGGTCGTGGCCGTGGTCGACGGCACCGCGCCGTACGAGGACGTGCGCGCCACCGTCGACGCGCTGCTCGCCGGCACCGTGAACGACGTGCGCGTGCACGTCGTGGGCCCGTGGGACGACCTGGAGCGCGACCGCCGGGCCCCGCTGAAGGACCCGCGCCTGGACCTGGTGCTGGTGCACGGCCACTACGAGCACGAGGGCCGGGTCGGCCTCGTCACCACCGGCGAGCCCGACCCCCGCGTGCCGTACGTGCTGCGCCTGCCGCCCGGCTGGGCGCCCGGCGAGGACTCCCTGGCCCGGCTCCTGGACGTGGCGCGTGAGGAGGAGTTCGGGCTGGTCAACGTGCTGCTCGCGGAGTCGGCCACGGGGATCGAGGCCGCCCGGCTGGAGCGCGTCGCGTACTTCTCCCGGGCCCGCCTGCTCGCCCGGCCGGGGGAGCGGCTCGACGACGTGGTCGACGAGGTGTCGGGCGTGGCGTGGGTCGAGGGCGAGGCGTACGGCTTCACCAGGGAGCCGCCCAAGCCTGCCGGGCGGCGTGCCGCCTACAACGCGAGGGTGGCGGCCGAGGCCGAGAGCGCACGGCTGGCCGCCGAGGCCGAGCGGCTGCGCGCCCAGATGACCAGGTGGCGTGAGGAGGCGGGCCGCTGGCGCAAGAGCGCCGTCGAACTGCGCCGCGAGGTCGGCACGCTGCGCCGCGAGAGCGGCGAGCTGCGCCGCCGGCTCGCCGCCGCCGCCCGCGCCCAGGAGAGCCTGCGCACGCTGCTGACGACCACGGTCAAACGCGCCCTGGGCAAGACCCCACGCCCCTGACCCACCGCCTCCGCCCGGAAGTGGCGGCGGCGCGTGGCGGACGGGCGTGGGTATCAGTTGGGGCGCAGGGCCGATTTCAGGCGGCCCAGCAGTGACTGCTCGGCGGCGTCCGGCGCGGCGGGGATGGTCACCGGGGCCGGTGGCCGTTCCGACGCCTGGGGCCAGTAACGCTCCGGGGAGACGTGCGCGATCCCGTGGGTCTCGCGGATGACCTCGTCGGGGTCGTCACCCGGCGCGGTGAGCAGCGCCGCGCGGGCCAGCGCCGAGGTGCGCTCCAGGCGGGCCGTGCGGCCGCCGGGCAGGTCCACGACCAGGACGCCCGTCAGGTCCTTCTGCGCCGTCTCGACCATCCGGTCCAGCGTCGCCCGGTGCAGCGGCACGTCCACCGGCCCGCGATAGCGGAAGGGCACCGGCGCGGGCGTCGGCGCCGCCTCGTCGATGAGCCTGACCCGTTCGTCGTGCGCGAACAGGTCGCGCATCAGCCGCAGCTCGAAGCACGGGTCGCCGAGCACCGGCCGCCGCCCGCCACCCAGCCGCGACCATGGGCCGACCAGCGTGACGACCACGTCCTGCAGCTTGCCGTCGAGCGCCGCCGACACCGCCCGCCGCACCACCGGCTCGGAGGTGTCGGTGACGTCCAGGACGATCTCCACGTACGGCACCAGCCAACGGCGGCCCCGGTCCTTGCGCAGGTCGCGGCGGAGCGGGACGCGGTGCGCCAGGTAGGGCTCGACGGCCCGTACGGCGCGCTCGCGGTCGCGGTGCTGGGCGGGCAGCCCCAGGTGCACCGCCCGCGCCTCCGGGTCGGGCACGAACACCACGCCCTGCATGGCCAGCCGGTAGGCGAACTCGGTGTCCTCGCCGCGCAGCACGTGGGGATCCAGGCCGCCGGCCGCGTGGAAGACGTCCCTGGGCAGGGCGAACGTCGGGCCGGTGCAGACATGGTAGGGATTGCGGCTCTTGCGCAGGCCGTCGGTCTTGGCGATCGTCGCCTCGGTGGAGCTCGGCACCGCCTGGTCCAGGTCGAACAGCTCGCCCAGATGGGCGGCCTTCATCACCTCACGGGCGCTCAGCGCCGGTGCCTCGACGAACTGCTTCATGCCGATCGTCACCAGGTAGTCGGTCACGTGATGCCAGCGGGCCAGCGCCTCGATGTGCTCGCGGCAGGTCACCATGTCGGCGTCGAGCCGCTGGATGATCTCGCCGTCGGCGGCGTTGGCGCCGGTGTTGACGGCGTTGGAGATGCCCCAGCCGGTGCGCGGGCGGACGATCCGCGTGTTGTCCGGGCGGATCTCCGGCAGGCTGATCGGCGGATCGCTGCCGTCGTCCACGACCAGGACCTCCATGAGGTGGCCGGGATAGGTCTGCGCCGCCAGCGCCGCGAGCGTCAGGTCCAGGTGCGGCCCGCCGTGCGCCGGTATCACCACGCTCACGGAAAGGGCGGGCGACCAGGCGCCGAGCTCCGGTGGCGTCAAGGCTGAATAGTCGTTCTGCGGCAAAGCAGGACGCGCGTTCATGGATGTGAACCCCCTGCTCCGACCCTAGCGGGGCATGCTGAGAATTTCCTGAATAATGGCGATGTCAGGCCCCGCGTCCACACGCTGGACGCGCCTCGGCCTCCACCCCGCGGACCCCGTACACTCGGTGGCCAACAGCGCAGGTAGGGAGAGACCAATGAGCAGGTCGTGGCGTGGCCTCATCGAGGAGTACCGAGAGCGTCTTCCGGTCACCACGAAGACGCCCGTCATCACGCTGCTCGAAGGCGGCACGCCGCTGGTGCCCGCGCACCGCGTCTCCGCCCTCACCGGCTGCGACGTCTTCCTCAAGGTCGAAGGCGCCAACCCGACGGGCAGCTTCAAGGACCGCGGCATGACCATGGCGATCAGCAAGGCCGTGGAAGAGGGCGCCAAGGCGGTCATCTGCGCCTCCACCGGCAACACCTCCGCCTCGGCCGCCGCTTACGCGGTGCGCGCCGGCCTCACGTGCGCCGTGCTGGTGCCGCGCGGCAAGATCGCGATGGGCAAGCTGGCCCAGGCGCTCGTCCACGGCGCCACGCTGCTGCAGGTCGAGGGGTCCTTCGACGACTGCCTGGAGATGACCCGCAAGCTGTCGTCCAACTACCCGATCGCCCTGGTCAACTCGGTCAACCCGTTCCGGCTCCAGGGCCAGAAGACCGCGGCGTTCGAGATCGTCGACACGCTCGGCGACGCGCCCGACATCCACTGCATCCCGGTGGGCAACGCGGGCAACATCTCCGCGTACTGGATGGGCTACCAGGAGTACGCCACCGACGGCGTGTCCACCAAGCGCCCCCGCATGTTCGGCTTCCAGGCCAGCGGCTCGGCGCCCATCGTCGACGGCGCGCCCGTCAGCCACCCGCACACCATCGCCACGGCCATCCGCATCGGCAACCCCGCCTCCTGGCAGCTCGCCACCGCGGCCCGTGACGAGTCCGGCGGAGCCATCCAGTCGGTCACCGACCGCCAGATCGCCGCCGCCTACAAGCTCCTGGCCCAGGAGGAGGGCGTCTTCGTCGAGCTCGCCTCGGCGGCCAGCGTCGCCGGTCTCCTCCAGGCCCACGCCCAGGGCCTCGTCGCCCCCGGCCAGCGGATCGTCTGCACGGTCACCGGCAACGGCCTCAAGGACCCCGACTGGGCCATCTCCGGTGCCCCCTCGCCGGTCACCATCCCCATCGACGTCCACGCCGCCGCCGCGGCCCTCGGCCTCGCCTGACCGTGCACCCACTCGCCCCGTCGACCCGACGGGGCCCGTGGCGTGCCTCAGGACGCCGGGCCGAGGCGAAACGACCGATTACCACAAAGGCCCCCCGAGCTCGCCGTGTGCGCGGGGGGCGATTGTGAGTGGCGGGGGCGTGCGAAAACCATGTCCGGAGAAGGAAGGCCGATGAATGAGGACCGTTGACATCCGCGTGCCGGCCACGTCGGCCAACCTGGGCCCCGGGTTCGACTCCCTGGGCCTGGCCCTGAGCCTGTACGACGACGTACAGGTCACCCTGGCCGGCGACGGGGCGCAGGTGACCGTCGAGGGCGAGGGCGCCGGTGAGGTCGACACCGGGGAGGGCCACCTGGTCGTCAGGGCGATGCGCAGGACGTTCGACCGGATGGGCGTGGCGCAGCCGGCCGGGATCCGCATGCGGTGCCGCAACAGCATCCCGCACGCCCGGGGCCTGGGCAGCTCGTCGGCGGCCGTGTGCGCGGGCATCCTCGCGGCCCGCGCCCTGGCGACGGGCGGGCAGGGCGGCGGGGCGCTGAGCGACGACGGCGTGCTGGCGCTGGCCACCGAGATGGAAGGGCACCCGGACAACGTCGCTCCGTGCCTGGCCGGGGGCCTGACCATCGCCTGGAGCGAGCACGGCGGCGCACCGCGTATGGTGAAGCTGGTTCCCGACGCGGGCGTCCGTCCTGTCGTGCTCGTTCCGGCGACGCGGCTGTCGACGGAGACCGCCCGGGGGCTGCTGCCGAAGGACGTGCCCCACAAGGACGCCTCCTTCAACGCCGGCCGGGCCGCGCTGCTGATCGCCGCGCTGACCCGGAGGCCCGAACGGGCGCTGCTGCTCGCCGCCACCGAAGACCGGCTCCACCAGCACTACCGCGCGCCTGCGATGCGGGAGAGCGCGGATCTGGTAGAACGTCTGCGTGCAGTGGGCGTGCCCGCGGTCGTTTCGGGAGCGGGTCCCACGGTCCTTGCGTTTTCGACCTCGGATTCGCAGGATTTGATCGCGCCAGAAGTGGGTAATGACTGGCACATCCAGCTAATGGACGTCGACCCCGGTGGTGCGACCGTTCAGTTCCCCGAGACACGCTGATGCCTCTTTAGACCTTCAGGGAATAGCCGTGTGCGCTGGTGATGTTAGGCTGGTAGCCGCACCAGATGCCCCCTTGTTGGGTGCGTGCTTGTCAGCCGTACATCGCTGCATCATGCTTCACGTCGCGAGGCGTGAGCAGCGCGGCTGTCTCCCCGGAATCCGTTGCCTCCGGTTGGCCCACACCCGGTTGGCCCGACGTGAGGTAGTGACGACGGGGAGCTGCGCGTTCGAATCACCTCGACATCTGGCTGGCGGTAGCAATCTCGGGGGTGTCATCCACGCGTCACGGCTATGTGACTGTGCGGAAGAACCCCTGGCCAAGAGTGGCGACCGTCCCCAGCGGCGGCCGAAGATCGCAAAGTGCACCCCGACCCGGTCTGTCCCGCCGGATCGCAAGCACCTCCGGGACGCCCGGCTGAACGAAACCGGCGCCCGACCCCTGGGAAGGACCTTTTAGTTGAGCGACACCACCGAACTCCTCTCCGACGCACCAGGCACATCTGCGGCGTCCGGCGACACCCCCACCCGCGCCGCGGCCAAGCCGCGTGCGCGTCGCTCCGGCACCGGCCTGTCCGCCAAGGTGCTGCCCGAGCTGCAGAAGATGGCCGCCGAACTGGGCATCAGCGGGACCGGGCGCATGCGGAAGAGCCAGCTCATCGCGGCCATCCAGGAGAAGCAGGGTGGCACGGGAGACGGCGCCCCCGCCCCGGCGGCCGAGGCGCCCGCCGCGGCTGACGCGGCCCCGGCCGCCGAGCGGCCCACCAGGACGCGCCGGGAACGTTCCCGTGCGAAGACTGCGGACGAGCCTGCCGTGCAGGCCCCCGAGCCGGCGGCCGCGGCCCCGGCCGCCGAGCCCGTCGCGGCTACGGCCGAGCCGATCACCGAGCAGCCCGTACAGCCCGTGCAGCCCGCCGAGGCGCCTCAGGGCGACTCGCGTGGCGAGCGCGGCGAGAGCCGTCGTGAGCGCCGCAGCCGCGGCGAGCGCCGTGACCGCGGTGACCGCTCCGGCAACGACCGCGGTGAGGGCGGCCGTGACGGTGGCCGCGACGGCGGCCGCGACACCCGTGACATCCGCGACACCCGCGACACCCGTGACGGACGCGATGGCGGCCGTGACGGTGGCCGTGACGGTCGTGACGGCGGTCGCGATGGTCGCGATGGCCGTGACGGGCGCGCCGACCAGCGTGTCGCCGACGCCGGCCGGGGTGACCAGCGTGACCAGCGCGGCGACCAGCGCGGTGGTGGCGACGACGACGAGCGCGGCCGTGGCCGGCGTGGCCGGTTCAGGGAGCGCAACCGTGGCCGTGGCCGCGACCGCTTCGACAGCAGCGAGCCCGTGATCGGCGACGACGACGTCCTGATCCCGATCGCCGGCATCCTCGACATCCTCGACAACTACGCGTTCGTCAGGACGAGCGGCTACCTGCCGGGCAGCAACGACGTCTACGTCTCGCTGGCCCAGATCCGCCGCAACGGCCTGCGCAAGGGCGACGTCATCACCGGCGCCGTCCGGCAGCCGCGTGAGGGCGAGCGGCGCGAGAAGTTCAACGCCCTGGTCCGCCTCGACACCGTCAACGGCATGGACCCGGAGCAGGCCCGCAACCGGCCCGACTTCAACAAGCTCACGCCTCTCTACCCGCAGGAGCGCCTGCGGCTGGAGACCGAGCACAACATCCTCACCACGCGGATCATCGACCTCGTGTCGCCGATCGGCAAGGGCCAGCGCGGCCTCATCGTCTCGCCGCCCAAGGCCGGCAAGACGATGGTGCTGCAGTCGATCGCCAACGCGATCACCCGCAACAACCCCGAGTGCCACCTGATGGTCGTGCTCGTGGACGAGCGGCCCGAAGAGGTCACCGACATGCAGCGGTCGGTCAAGGGCGAGGTCATCCACTCGACCTTCGACCGTCCGGCCGAGGACCACACCACGGTCGCCGAGCTCGCCATCGAGCGCGCCAAGCGCCTGGTGGAGCTGGGTCACGACGTGGTCGTCCTGCTCGACTCGATCACCCGGCTCGGCCGCGCCTACAACCTGGCGGCCCCGGCCTCCGGGCGCATCCTGTCGGGTGGTGTCGACTCCACGGCCCTCTACCCGCCCAAGCGCTTCTTCGGCGCCGCCCGCAACATCGAGAACGGCGGCTCGCTGACGATCCTCGCCACGGCCCTGGTCGAGACCGGGTCCAAGATGGACGAGGTCATCTTCGAGGAGTTCAAGGGCACCGGCAACATGGAGCTCAAGCTCAACCGCTCCCTGGCCGACAAGCGCATCTTCCCCGCGGTGGACGTCGACGCGTCCGGCACCCGTAAGGAAGAGATCCTCATGGGCAAGGACGAGCTCCAGATCGTCTGGAAGCTGCGCCGGGTGCTGCACGCGCTCGACATGCAGCAGGCGCTGGAGCTGCTCCTGGAGAAGATGAAGGAGACCAAGTCCAACGCGGAGTTCCTGCTCCAGGTCCAGAAGACGACCGTGAGCAACGACCGCGACTAGGCACGTACGACAGAAGCGGCGGGAGGTCCTCCCGCCGCTTCTTCGCGTTCTAGCGGACGTCCACGAGCCGCTGTGGTGACAGCGCCGCGCGGGTGCCGGCGGTGCCGAGCGACCGGACGCGGTAGTAGCCGTCCTTCCTGGCCCTGAAGGTGCGGGTGTACTTGCCCGAGGAGTTCGTCGTGGCGTACGCGACGAGCTTGTACGTCTTGGTGCCCTTGACCTTGAAGTAGATCCGCAGCTTCTTGCCCTTGTACGGCTTGGCCCCCCGGTACGCCTTGCCGTACACCCTGAAGCTCTTGCCCCGCTTGACCTTCTTGGCGGTGCCGATCGTGACCCGGGCCGTGGCCTTCTTGCTGACGCCGGCCGCCGGAGCCTCGACCGTGAACGGGACGACGCCCTTGAGCGCCTCGCCGCCGCGGGTGGCGTACACCTCCAGCGTCCACGCGCCGGGCGCGGTGTCGTCGCTGAAGTACGTGGAGCCGCGGTGATAGCCGTCGGGCTCCAGGGCCATGACGCCGAGGTCGTAGAACTTCCTGGTGCCGTCGCTGCGCAGTTTGGCCGTCACCGTGCCCGAGCCCTTGACCGCGGCCTCGACCTTGACCTCCACGTCCTTGCCCTTGACGAGCCTGACGGGGTCCGGGGTGACGTTCGCGTCCGTGATGCGCTGCTTGCCGGCGACCCTGACGGTGAACGCGTTGTCGCGGGGCGCGTCGCGCGTGACGGTGACGTTCAGCTTCCAGTCGCCCGGCGGGTCGTTCGTGCCGATGGCCCAGCGGCCGGTGACGACGGTCGCGCCGGGCTTGAGGTCGAACGTGACGGGCCGTTCGGCCTTGCCCGGCGCCGTGATGCCCCCCGTCACGCGCTTGACCGTCTCCGGGTCCCTGAGCTTCAGCGTCGCGGTGACTCCCGTCTCCCCCTGGAGCGGGACGTACGCGCCGGCCCAGGCGGCTCCCGTGAAGTCCGGCTGCTTGGTGTCCTGGGCGGTGGCGGCCGGACCCCCGAACAGAATGGCGGCCCCCGTGGCGGTCGCGATCAGCGACCGCACCGTGCTTCTCATCCGATGAGTGACCCTTCGGTGGTAAAAGTGATGGTTTGTGCGGGGGAGCCTAATGTGGCCCCTGCGGCGCTGCCATAAGGATCGGGGAATGGCCGGTGGCCCGGGCTGGTTGAACCATCTGGCACACTGGTAGCCGACCGATTTTCGCGGTACCGGTTCCCGCCATGAGTTCACTGGCGACCCGGCGACCGCACCCCGAAAGGACAGCCATGAAGTCCGAGATCCACCCCGACTATCACGTGACCCAGGTCACCTGCACCTGCGGTAACACGTTCACCACCCGCAGCACCGCCAAGAACGGCGTCATCCACGCCGACGTGTGCTCCGCCTGCCACCCGTTCTACACGGGCAAGCAGAAGATCCTCGACACGGGCGGCCGCGTGGCGCGCTTCGAGAAGCGCTTCGGCAAGAAGGCCTCGGGCAAGTAGCTTCAGCGACGCCGGCTCCGACGCACCGCGTGCGCCGGGCCGGCGTTTCTTGGTGCACGGCCCGCCCACCCGCACGACGAAGGACCCACGGTGAATCTCGACGAGTTGCTCAAGGAGTATTCCGAGCTGGAGATGCAGCTCGCCGACCCCGCCGTGCACGCCGACCAGGGCAGGGCCCGCACGCTCGGCAAGCGTTACGCGCAGCTCACCCCGATCGTCGGCACCTACCGCGAGCTGGAGACGGCCCGCGACGACCTGACGGCCGCCAAGGAGCTGGCCCGCGAGGACGAGGCGTTCGCCGACGAGGCGACCGAGATCGAGGCGCGCATCCCCCAGCTGGAGGAGCGGCTCAAACACCTGCTGATCCCGCGTGATCCCAACGATGACAAGGACATCATCATGGAGATCAAGGCGGGCGAGGGCGGTGAGGAGTCCGCGCTGTTCGCCGGCGACCTGCTGCGCATGTACCTGCGCTACGCCGAGCGGATCGGCTGGAAGGCCGAGATCATCGACAGCCAGCCGTCCGACCTGGGCGGCTACAAGGACGTCACCGTCGCGATCAAGGCCAAGGGCGACGACGGCGTGTGGTCCAGGCTCAAGTTCGAGGGCGGGGTGCACCGCGTGCAGCGGGTGCCCGTCACCGAGTCGCAGGGCCGCATCCACACCAGCGCCGCGGGCGTGCTGATCTACCCCGAGGCCGAGGACGTCGAGATCCAGGTCGACCCCAACGACCTGCGCATCGACGTCTACCGGTCCAGCGGCCCCGGCGGCCAGAGCGTCAACACGACCGACTCCGCCGTGCGCATCACCCACCTGCCCACCGGCGTGGTCGTCTCCTGCCAGAACGAGAAGAGCCAGCTGCAGAACAAGGAGTCGGCGATGCGCATCCTGCGCGCCCGGCTGCTGGCCATCGCCCAGGAGGAGGCCGACGCCGCCGCGCAGGCCGAGCGCAAGTCGCAGGTGCGCACCGTCGACCGCTCCGAGCGGATCCGCACCTACAACTTCCCGGAAAACCGCATCTCCGACCACCGCGTCGGCTTCAAGGCGTATAACCTCGACCAGGTTCTCGACGGAGAGCTGAACGCCGTCACCCAGGCCCTCATCGACGCCGAAATGGCGGAGAAGCTCGCACAACACTCATGACATTCCTGCTGGACGAGATCGCCCTCGCCACCGCGCGGCTGGCAGAGGCGGGTGTGCCGTCCCCGCGCACCGACGCGGAGGAGATCGCGGCGTTCGTCCACGGCGTGCGCAGGAGCGAGCTGCACACCGTCAAGGACGCCGACTTCGACGCGCTGTTCTGGGAGGGCGTCGCCCGGCGTGAGGCCCGTGAGCCGCTCCAGCACATCACCGGCCACGCCTACTTCCGCTACCTGGAGCTCGACGTCGGCCCCGGCGTGTTCGTACCGAGGCCCGAGACCGAGGTCATGGCCGGGTGGGCGATCGAGACGCTGCGCGCCATGGACGTCACCGCCCCGCTCGTCGTCGACCTCGGCACCGGCTCGGGCGCCATCGCGCTGTCCATCGCCCAGGAGGTCGCCCTGGCCGAGGTGCACGCCGTCGAGGTCGACCCGCGGGCCTACAGCTGGGCCAAGCGCAACATCACCGAGCACGGGCAGGGCCGCACCCACCTGCACCCGGACGACCTCGCCGAAGCGCTGCCCGAGCTCAACGGCAAGGTGGACCTGGTCATCTCCAACCCGCCCTACATCCCGCCCGGCGCCATCCCGCGCGACCCCGAGGTGCGCGACTACGACCCCGCCCGCGCCCTCTACGGCACCGGCGACGACGGCCTCGGCGAGGTGCGGGCCGTCGAGCGCACCGCCCGGCGGCTGCTGCGCCCCGGCGGCTGGGTCGCCGTCGAGCACGCCGACGAGCAGGGGCGGTCGGTCTACCTCACGTTCCCCGAGGACAACGGCTGGCGCGACGTACGACTGCGCCAGGACCTGACTCGCAGGGACCGCTTCGTCACCGCCCGACTCGGCCAGGACTAGGATGCACGCCGTGGGAAGACGCTTTGACTGCACCGACGCCGACCAGCGGGCCGAGGGCCTGCGGGAGGCCGCCGCCGCCGTCGGCCGCGGCGAGCTCGTCGTGCTGCCGACCGACACGGTCTACGGCATCGGCGCCGACGCCTTCACGGCCGCGGCCGTCACCGCGCTGCTCGACGCCAAGGGGCGCGGGCGCGACATGCCGCCGCCCGTCCTCGTCGGCACCGTACGGGCCGCCAGCGCGCTCGTCGAGGACCTCGGCCCCTACGGCCAGGACCTGATCGACGCGTTCTGGCCGGGGCCGCTGACGCTCGTCTGCAAGGCCAACCGGTCCCTGTCGTGGGACCTCGGCGACACCAAGGGCACCGTCGCGGTGCGCATGCCGCTCCACCCGGTGGCGCTCGACCTGCTCAAGGAGACCGGCCCGATGGCCGTCTCCTCCGCCAACCGCTCCGGCTCCCCGGCCGCCGTCACGGCGGCGGAGGCCGAGGAGCAGCTCGGCGAATCGGTCGCGGTCTACCTCGACGGCGGCAAGACCACCGACAGCACCGCCTCCACCATCCTCGACCTCACCACCGCCGTCCCCCGCCTCCTGCGCCGCGGCACCATCCCGGTCGAGAAGCTGCGGGGCATCATCGGGTACGTCGCCACCGACGACTGAGGTATACCGTCTGGCTATCCCGGCTGCGCCGGGCGGTGCCGCATGCCTACGGTGAAGCCCGGAGCTGCGACGTCCGGGAGTGACCCATGGGCAAGTTCGACGGCATGGATCCCAAGCTGGTCCGTGACCTGCTGGCCGAGACGGAGCGGGCCACGGCCGAGCTGCGCCGCGTCGAGGCCCGGGTCACGCAGATCATGTCGACGGCCGGGCTCTCCACGCAGACCACCCACCGCCCCGTCCAGGTCGCCGACGCCGCCGACCGGATGGTCAAGGACGTCAAGGCCCGGCTGGTGGTGCTGGAGAAGCGCATCGACGCGCCCAAGTCCTCCCTCCCGGCCGTGGACGATCCCCCCAAACC
>NZ_LAVL01000099.1 GCF_001083785.1 Nonomuraea sp. SBT364 | reverse complement strand
GGGGGAGGTGGAACGGGGGGATGGCGTTGGCGTGGAGGGCTTGGCGGACGGTGCGGATCTTGAGGGCGTGGGTGGCGTCCGTGATGCCGGTGCCCCGGCCCGTGACGTCGGCCGGGTCCCGGCCGGTGAAGGCGGAGATGAGGGCCGCCGAGGCCGTGGTGTTGGCGATGCCCATGTCGCCGGTGATGAGGCAGCGGGCCCCGCGGGCGACGAGGTCGCGGGCGACGGCGATGCCGGCTTCCAGGGCCTGGACGGCCTGGTCGACGGTCATCGCGGGCCCCTGGGACAGGTCGGCGGTGCCGTACGCGATCTTGCGCTTGACCAGGCGGGGATCGTCCGGGAGGTCGGCGGCGACGCCGACGTCGACGACGGTGACCGAGGCGCCGGTCTGGGCGGCGAAGGCGTTGGCGACGGCGCCGCCGGCCAGGAAGTTGGCCACCATCTGGACCGTGACCTCCTGCGGCCACGGGCTGACTCCCCGGGCGTGGACGCCGTGGTCGGCGGCGAAGATGGCCAGGGCGGCGGGAGTGGGCATGGGCGGCGGGGTGACGCCCGCCGCACCCGCGAGCCGTACGGCGACGTCCTCCAGGGCGCCGAGCGAGCCGCGCGGTTTGGTGAGGCGGTCCTGGTGGGCGCGGGCGTCGTCGAGCACCCCGGGGTCGGCGGGGCGGATCGCCGCGAGGGCCTCGGTGAGGCCGGCGGGACTGGACTCGGTCTCGGCGGGCACGGCACAACCTCCGGTCACGGGACGAGTTGGAGCGCTTCCTCGTAGCGGTCGATGACGACGTCGGCGAGGGTCTCGCAGTCGCCGATCACCTCGGCGCAGCGGATGTCGAGGTCGGGGTGGCCGGCCCCGTAGGCGAGCGCCTGCGCCCACACGCGCTCCAGCGTGGCGCCGGCGAACAGCAGGTAGGGCACCACGATGACGCGCTTGGCGCCGAGGCGGCGGCAGCGCTCCAGGCCGCCGGGCACGCCGGGCGGGGTGAGCGAGACGAACGCGGTCTCGACGGTCATGAAGTCGTAGGCGTGCGTCTCCCAGAACAGCCGCGACACCCGGTGCACCTCGGCGTTGGCGGCCGGGTCGGTGGCGCCCTCGCCGACCAGGACCACGGCCGTCTCTCCGGGCTCGACGTGCGTCTGGAGGCCGTCGGCCAGGAGCGTGTCGACGGCGCGCAGGCGCGGCCGGGCGCCGACCAGTTCCAGCGGGCGCATCCGGGGGATGTCGGCGGCGGCGTCGTTGAGCCGCTCGGCCAGCAGCGCGAGCACCCGGGGGTCGGGGCCGAGCGGGCGGCCGTAGTCGTACATGAGCGTGGGGTGGCGCTGCTGCTCCAGCTCCAGGGCGGCGGGCAGGTCCTCGGCCAGCCGGTTCAGGCTGAGCGGCATCGCCACCAGCCGGTGGTGGCCGCGGGCGACGAGGGAGGCGACGGACTCGCTGAGCCGCGGCGTGGCACGCTCCAGGTAGCCGCCCGAGACGTCGGCGGCCTGCTGGTCGAGCCGGCAACGGAGTCGATGGACGAACCGGCCGAACTCGGCGGAGTCGGCGTCGTCGTTCGAACCCTGCCCGATGAGCAGGAGCGGGGGCTTCATGGGAAGGGGCTCCGGTGCGTAGAGGAAGACACGCGAGGATAACCGATCGGCACCGGTGGGCGACAGGTCACGCTGTGTGCGCGGGTGTCGCGTGCACGACGAAGACGGGGTCGGCGGCGGCCAGGCTGTGGGAGCCGTCGGCTTCGAGGGCGATCCTGGCGGCCAGGATCTGGCTGCCCTCGGCCCGGTAGCCCTGCTCGCGCAGCAGGCCGAGCACGGTGGGGACGCGTTCGACGGAGTTGAGCGCGCACACCAGCGAGCGGGGGCGGCGGGCGGCGCAGGCGGCGACCACGTCGGGGCCGCCGCCGCCGACGAACACGGCGTCGGGGTCGGGCAGCGGTTCGAGCGCGGGCGGGGCCTGTCCCCTGGTCAGCGCCACCTTGACGCCGTAGCGCAGCACGTTGGCGCGCAGCCGGTCGCAGGAGCCCGCGTCGCGTTCGACGGCGACGACGGCCGCGCCGAGCCTGGCGCACTCGACGGCGATCTCGCCGCCGCCCGCGCCCACGTCCCACACCAGGTCGCCGAGCCGGGGGCCGAGCTTGGCCAGCACGTACGCCCTGACCTCCGGCGGGAGCCGGGACTCCAGCGGCAGCGCCCATTCGGCGGGGCCGGGACGCGCGCCCGCCACCCAGCTCGGCTCCGCGGGCCGGTGCAGCGGGTCGAGGACGAGCACCACGTCGGGGTCCTTCCAGGGCCGGGTGGTGGCCTCGCCCATGCGGCTGTGGGTGACGCGCTCGTCGGGGCCGCCGAGGTCCTCGCAGACGATGAGGGCGCGCGGCGTGGTCGGAGCCAGTTCCCTGGCGATCTCGCCGGGGCCGACGCCGGGCGCGACGACCAGGGCGACCTTGGGGTGCGCGCGGCAGGCGTTGACGACCCGGTTGAGCTGGTGGGCTCCGGCGGGGGCGACGACCAGGGCGTCCTCCCAGTTCAGCCCGGCGCGGGCGAAGGCGCGGGTGACCAGCGAGGTGGCGGGCAGCACGTCCGGCTTGAGCCCGTGGGCGCGCAGCGCGCGGACGGCGCCGAAGAAGCCGGGGTCGCCGGCGGCGAGCACGACGGCGGGGCCGGCGCCCTGTTCGAGATGGTCGTCGAGGGTGTCGAGGAGGGCGTCGTCGGAGGCGGTCCCGGCGGTCAGCGCCAGCCTGCCGAGCAGGGTGGCGGGTCCGACGACGAGCGTGGCCGCGCGCAGCCGGTCGACCGCCTCGGCCGACAGATCGGAACCGTCCCACCCGACCACCGTGATCATGCGCCTCACCGTCCCTCGTACCCAGAGTGACGGTTCGCCCGGCTTTTCACCATGGGGCGGGCGAGCCCTTCAGAGCAGGTCGGCCGGGACGAGGCTGAACACCAGCAGGTCCTGGCCGCCCAGCACGGCCCGTTCGACGCCCTCGCGGACGAACCCGGCCTTCTCGGCGACGCGGCACGAGGCCGTGTTCGAGGGGGCGGCGCGCAGCTTGAGTCGGTGGAAGCCGTGCTCGGTGAACAGCCAGCGGGCGACGGCGGCGACGGCCTCGGCGGTGTAGCCGTGGCCGCGCGCCCACGGCGCGGCCATGTAGCCGACCTCGCAGGTCCGGTTGACCCAGTCGACGTCCCTGACGTCCAGGCTGACGAGGAACCGGCCGGTCGCCGGGTCCGCCGCCGCCCAGGCGGCGCCGTGGCCGCGCAGCCGGATCCGCTCGGCGGCGGCGACCCAGGAGCGGGCGTCGTCCTCGGTGTAGCCGCGCGGCACGCCGGTGTCGGCCTGGGTGAGCGGGTCCGCGCCGGTCGCGGCCAGATCCGGTACGTCCTCCTCCGCCAGCGGCCTGAGCAGCAGGCGCGGGGTACGCAGTTCGGCGCGGGGCAGGGTGGCGGAGGGCAGCCGGCTGTCGTCGCGCAGCAGCCCGAACATGACCAGGTCGTGCGGCCCGTCGTCCTCCAGCACGGCGGCACGCAGGACGCCTTCCCAGGTGAAGCCCGCTTTCTGCGCGACGCGTAACGACGGCAGGTTGTCCAGGTTGGCCGTCAGGTCGATCCGGCGCAGCCGGGTGGCGGAGAACACCCAGGCGGTCAGCCCGCGCAGCGCCTCGGTGGCGAAGCCGCGGCGCCGGTAGAGGGGGTGCACGCCGTAGCCGACCTCGGTGGTGCCCGCGCCCCAGGAGGTCTTGAACAGGCTGATCGCGCCCACGATGCGGCCTTCCGCGTCGGTCATGGCCAGGTGCCTGCCCTGGCCGGAGCGCTGCAGTTCGTGAACCCCGTTCGCGAGCCACTGCCTGACTCCCGACAGGTGGCCGGGCGCGCCCGGCGGCAGGAAGCGGGCCCGGGTCTCGACGACGGAGCGGATCCGGGCCTCGTCCGCGGGGCCGAACGACCGGAGCACCAGCCGTTCGGTCGTGATGTCGGCGTCAGCGTCGAACACGTTCGGCAGCGTACACATGGGTGATGTTTGTCCACCAAAGCGGGGGTAGGGGCGCTTTGGGGAGGAGTGACATCTATGGAACGCGGAAGCTCGAAGCACGGTCCTCGCATGGATGAGCATCAGAAGCAGGAGACGGAGGGCCTGGTCCGGGGCGGGGGCACCTCGCACGCCGAGGAGTGGAAGGAGCCCGAGCCCATGCCCGCGCCCGGCGAGGAGGAGTCCGTGCGCAGCTACGCGCCGGGACGTGAGCCGGGAACGCCGGAGGGCATCAGCGCCGAAGGGGTGGAGATCCGCAGTGACCTGGCCAAATGGCTCAGCGACGCGGGTTTCCCGGCGAAGAAGGGAGACCTGCTGCGGCACGCCCGCGAGATGGACGCCCCCGACAAGGTGACGGAGATCCTGCAGTCGCTGCCGGAACGCCGCTTCACCAACATGGCGGAGGTCGCCCAGGCTCTCGGGCTCGGCGTGGAGAAGCGGAGGTGGTGACCCGTGCGGCTCGACTTCATCCGTCCCCTCTATGAGCGCCGCGGGCCGTACGCGTCCGTGTACGTGGGCGCGATCACCGAGCGGGACAGGTCGACGCAGTGGACGAGCCTGCGCGACCAGCTGGAGCAGGCCGGGGTGACCGTGCCGGAGGCACTGGAGGACGAGGTGCTGCGGCCGGCGCCCGGGCGGGCGGTGTTCGCCGCCGGGGGCGAGGTGGTGCTGGCGGAGACGTTCGGCGGGCAGCCGGTGCCGCTCGCGCACGTCTCGCCGCTGCCTCTCGTCACGCCCATGCTCATGCGGCGCGGCGAGAGCGTGCCGCACCTGCGTGTGATCATCGACCACGCGGGGGCCGAGGTCAGCGTGTACGCCAACGGCTCGCCCCGCACCGCGACCATCGAGGCCGAGTCCTGGCCGTTGCAGAAGACCGCGCAGGGCGGCTGGTCGCAGAAGCGGTACGAGCGCGCCGTCGACGAGACCTGGGAGAAGAACGCGACCGCCGTCGCCCACGAGATCGACGAGCAGGTGCGGCGGATCGGCGCGCAGCTCGTCCTGGTCGCGGGCGAGCCGAAGTCACGCTCGCTGCTCGGCGACCACCTCGGCACCAAGTCCGCCGACCGGATGCTCATGGTCGAGCACGGTCACCGCGGCGACCACGGCGGCTTCGAGCGCGACGTGCAGAGCGCGCTCGACACCTGGCTGGACCGGCGGCGGGCCGAGCTGCTCGACCGCCACCGCGAGCAGAACGGCCCCACCGGGCTCGCCAGGGTCTCCCAGGCCCTGCGCGACGGCCGGGTGCACGCCCTGCTCCTGCCCGGCGAGCTGCCCGGACGCGTCTGGACGGGCGACAGCGCCACGCAGATCTCCACCGACGCCGGCGAGGTGCGCGCGTGGGGCGTGGCGGACCCGATCGAGGAGCGCGCCGACTCGGCGCTGGCCAGGGCGGCGGCCATGACGGACGCCGAACTCTGGTTCACCGACGAGGTGGCCGACGTCGCGGCGGTGCTCAGGTACTGACGATCACTTCGAGCGTCCTGGGGCCGTGCACGCCCTCCACGCGGTTGAGCTCGATGTCGCTGGTGGCCGAGGGGCCGCTGATCCAGGTGAGCGGGCGGGCCGGGTCGAGCCGCGCGACCGCCTCGGGGACGCCCGCGACGATCTGATCCGCCCGCACCACGCACAGGTGGTAGTCGGGCACCAGCGTCTGGGCGCGGGTGCCCTGGCCGGGGCCCGCGTCCAGGACGATCGTGCCGGTCTCGGCGATCGCCACGGCGCAGCCGGTGACCACGCCGCCGGCGGCGTCGAGGTCGGCCAGCGAGCCGCCGGCCCGCTCAGCCTCACCGGCCCACTCCTCCGGCAGGCCGTCCGGGACGACCATCCGCCTGCCCCGCACCAGCTCCGCGATCTTGGCCGGCACCTCGGCCGACGGCAGCACGTGCACGATCGCCCGGTAGTCGTCCACCCGCTCGGCGAACAGGCCCACCAGGTCGTCCACCCGGGCCGCCGTACGGTAGCCGCGCGGGATCCCGACCTCCGGCGCGTCGCGCACGGCCTGCCTGATCCGGCCGAGGATCTCCTCACGGGCGCTCATGACGCTCCCACCAGTCTCTGAACGATTCTTCCGGGATCTCGGGCAGGTCCCGGGTGTCGGTCCAGGCCGACAGCGGGCCGGGCAGCCTGCGGGGCACCAGCTTGCGGAAGCGGGTGGCCAGCCGCTGGGCCTTGGCGAGCCGTACCTCGTTGCCCAGCACCCAGCCCGCCACCCGCATGCCGGCGCGCTCGGCGCGCCCGTGCGGGGCCTTGGCGCGCAGGTCGACCAGCACCTCGGGGATGTCGATCGCCACCGGGCAGACGTCGTAGCAGGCGCCGCACAGGCTGGAGGCGTACGGCAGCGAGGCGTCCAGCTCCGAGCCCATGCCGCGCAGCTGCGGGGTGAGGATGGCGCCGATCGGGCCCGGATAGACCGAGCCGTAGGCGTGGCCGCCCGCGCGTTCGTAGACCGGGCACACGTTCAGGCAGGCCGAGCAGCGGATGCAGCGCAGCGCCTGGCGGCCAACCTCGTCGGCCAGCACGTCCGTGCGGCCGTTGTCGAGCAGCACCAGGTGGAAGTCCTGGCCCTCGGTGGCGCCGGTCCACATGCTCGTGTACGGGTTCATCCGCTCGCCGGTCGAGCTGCGGGGCAGCAACTGCAGGAAGACCTCCAGGTCGCGCCAGGAGGGCAGCAGCTTCTCGATGCCGACCACGCTGATCAGGGTTTCGGGCAGCGTCAGGCACATGCGCCCGTTGCCCTCGGACTCCAGCACGACCAGCGTGCCGGTCTCGGCGACCATGAAGTTCGCGCCGGAGATGGCGACCTTGCTCCTGAGGAAGCGTTCGCGCAGGTGAAGCCGGGCGGCCTCGGCGAGCGCGGCCGGCTCGTCGGTCAGGCCCTCGGGTGTCTCGGCCATCTTGTCCAGGAAGATCTCGCGGATCTCGGCCCGGTTGCGGTGGATCGCGGGGACCAGGATGTGGCTCGGGAAGTCGTCGCCGAGCTGCACGATCAGCTCCGCGAGGTCCGTCTCGTACGCCGTGATGCCATGTTCGGCCAGTGCCTCGTTGAGGCCGATCTCCTGGGTCGCCATCGACTTGACCTTGACCACCTCGCTCTCGCCGGTGGCCTTGACCAGGCCGGTGACGATGCGGTTGGCCTCGGCGGCGTCGCGGGCCCAGTGCACGTGGCCGCCCGCCCCGGTGACCGCGTCCTCCAGCTGGACGAGGTAGCGGTCGAGGTGGCGCAGGGTCTCGTCCTTGATGGCCTTGCCGGCCGCGCGGAGCTCCTGCCAGTCGGGCAGCTCGTCCACGACGCTCGCGCGCTTGCCCCGGATGGTGTGGGTGGCCTTCCGCAGGTTGAACCGGAGCTGCGAGTCTTGCACCGCTTTTTCAGCATTTTTCGGGAAATTGCCGGGCATGCCGAGGAAAGTGCCGCTCATCCCGTCGCCTCCGTCGTGGCCAGGATCTCGGCGAGGTGCATGATCCGTACGCCGGCCTTCTGCCGGTTCAGGGTGCCGCCGATGTGCATCAGGCAGGAGTTGTCCGCCGCGCAGAGGACCTCGGCGCCGGTGCCGAGCACGTTGCGCACCTTGTCGGCGCCCATGGCGGCGGAGACGGCGGGGTTCTTCACCGCGAACGTGCCGCCGAAGCCGCAGCACTCCTCGGCGGCCGGGAGCGGGACCAGTTCCAGGCCGCGCACGTGGCTCAGGAGCCTGGCCGGGCGGTCCCCGAGGCGCAGGCCGCGGAGGGAGTGGCACGTCGGGTGATATGTCACCCGGTGCGGGAAATATGCCCCCACGTCCTCCACCTTCAGGACGTCGATCAGGAACTCCGACAGCTCGTACACCTTCGGCGCAACCTCCCCGATCGCCGCCGCCCCCCTGCTGCCGGGCCGCACCAGCTTCGGGTATTGCTCGCGGACCATCGCGGCACACGAGCCGGAGGGCGCCACCACCGCGTCGTAGCCCGAGAACACCTCGGTGAAGTGGCGCGCCAGCCGCACGCCCTCCTCGCGGTAGCCGGTGTTGACGTGCATCTGCCCGCAGCACGTCTGCGCGGCGGGGAAGTCGACCTCGCAGCCCAGCCTGCGCAGGAGCGACACGACGGCCTTGCCGGTGCCGGGGAAGAGCGTGTCGTTCACACACGTGATGAACAGGGCGACTCGCACGCCTCTCCTTCAGGTATGGTCGGACCACAGTATGGTCAGACCATATCCGATGGCATCGGCGGACCGCATCCCCGCCGCGCTGCGAGGGGGCTCCGTTGACCGACACCCGCTGGCGTCCCGTCAAGCGGACCCGCACGTTCGAGGAGGTGCTCGCGCAGATCGAGCACCGCATCTCCGAGGACGGGCTCACCGCCGGCGACCGGCTCCCCGCCGAGCGGCAGCTCGCGGAGCAGCTCGGGGTGAGCCGGTCGTCGGTACGCGAGGCGATGCGCGTGCTGGAGACCCTCGGCGTCGTGTCCTCCCAGGCCGGCCGGGGCCCCGACGCGGGCGCGGTGCTCGTCTCCCGCCCCGACACGGCCCTGGCGGACCTGCTCCGGCTGCACCTCGGCCTGGCCGGCCTGGAGCTGCGCGAGGTGGTCGACACCCGGCTGATGATCGAACGCTGGGCGGCCGGCCACGCGGCCACCGCCCGCGCCGACACCTCCGCCCTGGCCGCCGCCTACGCGGGGATGGCCGGGGCGCGGACGCCGGAGGAGTTCGTGGAGCACGACACGGCCTTCCACTGCGCCATCGCCGACGCCTCCGGCAACCGGCTGACGGGGGCCATCATGCGGTCTCTGCGCGACTCGATGAGGCGGTACGCGGTGGAGGCGGTGGAACGGCTGGGCGACACCTCGCCGCTCCAGGCGGACCACGAACGCATCCTGACGGCCATCGCGGCCGGCGACCCCGAGGAGGCCGCGCGGGCGGTGACGGACCACCTCGCGCTCGCCTACCCGTCGCTCCGCCAGGAGACGCCGTAGACGCGCCGGCGCCGTAATTCGCTGGCGGCGCTCCGAGCGGCCTCGTTAGTCTCGCCCGGGTGATCTACGAGCATCCCCTGGCCTACCTGCTCGGCGTCGAAGGGGTCGCGCTGCTGCGCTCCTTCACCGGCGCGCACGACCCCGAGTTCGTCGAGGCCCGCATCGCCGAGATCCGCAGGCTGCTGGACGACGAGGCCCTGGCCGACGCGGCCGTCGAGGTCGCGCGCGTGGAGACGGCCGAGGGATACCGCATCTGGTCCGGCACCTACGACGGCCCGAACGGCCTGTTCGACATCGACGAGCCCATCGTGGCGGAGATCGTCGGGAAGCTGCCGCAGGGCGTCGCGCTGGACGCCGGCTGCGGCACCGGCCGGGTCGCCTCGGCGCTCGCCGGGCGAGGTCACCGGGTCATCGGCGTGGACAGCTCGCCGGACATGCTCGACCGGGCCCGTGCGCGGGTGCCGCAGGGCGAGTTCCTGCACGGCGAGCTGCACCGGCTGCCGGTGCCCGACGACGCCGTGGACCTGGTGGTCTGCTCCCTGGCGTTGACGCACGTCCCGGCGCTCGGGCCCGCGGTGGCCGAGTTCGCCCGGGTGCTGCGGCCGGGCGGCCACCTGGTGATCACCGACATGCACCCCGACGGGGTCGCGCGCGGCTTCGTCCCCACGGTGCGCCTGGCGGACGGGCGGCCGGGGCGGATCGCCACCTTCCACCACCCGGTGGGCGACTATCTTCGGGCCGCCCTGGCGGCCGGGCTGCGGCTACGCGCCTGCGAGGAGCCCCGGCTGCCCCGGGGCCCCCGGCCGACCGAGGTCCCGGCGACCTCGGAGGCGGTCAAGGTGTGGGACGTCTGGCCGTGGATCCTCACGTCCCTGGTGCCCGAGGCCACCGACGCCGCACACGGCGACACGCCCACGATGATCATCTGGCACTTCGACCTTCCCGGCTGACCCGGGCGCCGCGTGCACCTGGCGGACCGCGACCGCCGGACGCGACGATCAGCTACGGGTGAAGGCGGTCAGGTGGGCCTCGGCCCAGGTCTCGTACGACGCGGCCGGGCGGCCCAGGATCGCCTCGACGGTGCCGGTCACCCCCGGTGACCCGCCTTCCTTGAGCATCGTCCATCCCGACGACGCGATCCCGGCCAGCACCGGGTCGGCGCCGGCGGCGAGCATCTGCTGCCGGGCCGCCTCGACCGGCACGTCCACGGTCTCCAGGGTCCGGCCGAGCAGCCGTCCCAGGATCGCCAGCTGGTCCGGGACGCTCAGCATCGCGGGTCCCGTCAGGTCGTGGGCGCGTGACTCGTGTCCCGGCGAGGTGAGCGCCGCGACCGCCACCGCCGCGACGTCGCGCGGGTCGACGACGGGCTGGGCGCCGTCGCCGGTGAAGTTGGGGATCGGCGTGCCGGACGCGACGGCCCCGGCCCAGGCCAGGGAGTTGGACGCGAACCCGGCGGGCCGCAGCAGTGTCCAGGCCATGCCGCTCGCCTCCATGGCCTCCTCCCCGGGCCGGTGCCAGGCGCCGGGGTCGGCGCCGTCGCGGGTGCTGACCGGGATGGCGGAGAGCTTCACGACCTTCTTGACGCCCGCCACGCGGGCCGCCTCGACCATGGCGAGGTCGTGGCGGGGCAGCGCCGAGCCGAAGGCGGTGGCGAGGAAGGCGGTCGTGACGCCGTCGAAGGCGCGGGCGAGGGAGCCGGGATCGTCGTAGTCGGCGCGGACGACCTCGCCGGCGGCGGGGGCGCGCGCCGGGTCGCGGACCAGGACGCGGACGGGCTCGCCTCGGCCGGCGAGCAGTCGGGTCACGTGGCTGCCGATGGTGCCGGTGGCACCGGTGATCAGGATCATAGGATCAAAGTGCCAGCGCACCCGCCTGCGACTATAGGAAGAATCGGCACATGATGGACGACGTCCCCTTCCATGTCCGCGAGCCCGACACCACCGCCACGGTGGCCTTCCGCGCGGGCCCCGGCGACGGGGGCGAGCTGTACGTGCTCGGTCCCCGGACACGTGCGTCCTACCTGGAGCCCAAGCGGATGCCGCACTGCGTCACGGTGCGGCTGCGGCCGGGACGCGCCCGGCCGCTCCTCGGGGTGGCGATGGACGAGCTGGTGGACCGGATCGTGCCGCTGCGCGAACTGTGGGGCGCACGGGCCGGCCGCCTGGCGGGCGAGCTGGCGGTGGCGACCGGGCCGGCGGGCGGCGACGGCTGGGAGCGGCGGGCGAGAGCGCTGATCGAGGCGGCGTTCCTGGACCGGCTGGCCGGGCAGCCGCGTGCCGACCTGGAGCGCGGGCATCTGGTCGACGCGGCGGCGCGGCTGCTGCCCGGCTCGGGCGTGCGCGCGGTGGCGAGCGAGCTTGGGGTGAGCGAGCGGCATCTGCGTGACGTGTTCACGGCGGGCGTCGGGGTCGCGCCCAAGCGGTTCGCCAGGATCCACCGGGTGCGGCGGGTGCTGGGCGAGGTGTGCCGCCGGCCGGCCGCCGTGCTGGCCGCCGACGCGGGCTACTACGACCAGTCGCACATGACGGCCGAGTTCCGCGAGGTGATGGGGGTGCCGCCGAGCGCCTACCGGGCGGGCCGGCTGCCCGCGCCGGCTCCGTGCTCAGCCGCGTGAGTCCGCGATCCGGCACGACTCCCCGGAGCAGGCCCGCATGCCGTCCAGCCGGGCGCGCAGCCGCGCCACCAGCGCCGGGTCGGCGTCGGCTGCCAGGTTGTCGAGCTGGTACGGGTCCGCGCGCAGGTCGTAGAGCTGCTCCTCCCCCGTGTCGTACCTGACGTAGGTGTAGCGCTCGGTGCGCAACGCCTGATACGGGGGGACCGGGGTCTGCGCGGCCGACGACCGCTTGGCCGGGCGGGCGAACTCGACCAGCACGTTCCTGCGCCACCGCGCGGGCCGCTCGCCACGCAGCAGCGGCACCAGCGAGCGCCCCTCGGCGAACGACGGCACCTTCGCCCCGCCGAGCTCGGCGAACGTCGGCGCCAGATCGACCGTCGCGCCCAGGTCGGTGATCGTGGTCCCCGCCCGCACCCCGGGCCCGCGTACGGCCAGCGGGACCCTGATGGCCTCCTCGAACGGCGTGGTCTTGCCCTGCGCCAGCCGGTGCGTGCCCTGGTGGAAGCCGTTGTCCGAGCCGAAGAACAGGTACGTGTTGCCCAGCTTGCCGGTCTCCTCCAGGGCGGCGACCACGGCGCCGACCAGGTCGTCGACGCCGAGCATGGCGCGCAGCCTGTGGCGGTGGCGCCGGTCGACGCCGTCGAGCTCGCGCTGGTCCAGCGGTGGCCTGGAGCGCAGCCAGAGGGGCTCCCCGCTCACGTCCTCCTGGTTGAACGACGGCGGCCGGGGCGCCCGCGCCCAGGTGAAGGCGTCGGTGTGGCGCAGCGCCGGGTTGGCCGGCAGGTGCGGCGCGATCGGGTTGAGGAACAGGAAGAACGGCCGCCGGGAGCCGGCGATGAAGTCCCGCGCCTTCTCCGCCAGCACGTCGCCGAGGTAGTCCTGCTCGCCCCAGCCGTACTCGGTCAGGCCGCCGTTGGCGTTGAGCCGGTAGCCGTACTCGTCGTACAGGTTGCGCACGGGGACGTGCCATTCGTCCCAGCCAGGCGGCACATAGGAGCCGGGGGCCGCTCCGCCCGGATAGTGGTTGAGGAACTTGCCCATGAGCGCCGTGCGATATCCGGCATCCCGCATCCAGGTCCCGATGGTGGAACGTTCCAGACCAAGGTCATGGAAGCGCTCGAATCCCCCCTCGGGCCGGGTGTTCGTCCAGACACCGTGACTGTGGACGTACTGGGACCGGAGCACCGAGGCACGTGACGGACAGCACCAGGAGTTCGTCACGAAGAACCGGTCGAACGAGGCACCCCGCTGCACGATATGCCGCGAAATATTCGGAAAATAATGCAGATTTCCCGCTTCCAGGTCGTCCGCCATGATGAACACGATGTTCGGCCGCGCCCTGCCGGAGACGACCGTCGGCTCGGCCGCGGTGAGCAGGAGGAGCGGGACGCACGCCAGAAGCCGCAGAGCCTTGAGCACGAATGCAGACGTCCCCGGATGATCCCGCATTGACACGCGCCCCCGCGCCACCCGTAATGGAACTTGATTCGGGAGGTGCCCATGAAGCTCGGCCTGAACCTCGGCTACTGGCAACGCCACGCCGACGACGCGACCGAGTCCGTGCTGGCCGCGGAACGGCTCGGCTACGACTCCGTGTGGACCGCCGAGGCGTACGGCAGCGACGTGTTCACCCCGCTGGCCTGGTACGGCGCGCGCACGTCACGCATCAAGCTGGGCACCTCGATCGCCCAGATGTCGGCCCGCCCGCCGGTCACCACCGCCATGACCGCGATGACCCTCGACCACCTGACCGGCGGCCGCCTGCTGCTCGGCATCGGCGCCTCCGGCCCGCAGGTCGTGGAGGGCTGGTACGGCCAGCCGTTCGCCAGGCCGCTGGCCAGGACCCGCGAGTACGTCGACATCATGCGCCAGGTGTGGCGCCGCGAGCACCCGGTGACCGGCGACGGCCCGCACTACCCCCTCCCCCTCCCGGGCGGGCTCGGCAAGCCGCTCAAGCCCATCACCCACCCGCTGCGCCCCGACATCCCCCTCTACCTGGGCGCCGAGGGCCCCAGGAACGTCGCCCTGGCCGCCGAGCTGGGGCAGGGCTGGCTCCCGCTGTTCGCCTTCCCCGGCAAGATCGAGGAGATGTACGGCCCGGCCCTCGCCGGCCGGAGCCCCGGCTTCGACATCGCCGCCATGGTGATGGTCGTCATCTCCGACGACGTCCGGTCCGCCCTGGACGGCGTGAAGATGATGCTCACCCTCTACATCGGCGGCATGGGCGCCAACCACCGCAACTTCCACGCCGACATCATCGGCCGGATGGGCTACGCGTCGGCCGCCGAGCACATCCAGTCGCTCTACCTGGCCGGCCGCAAGGACGAGGCCTTCCGCGCCATCCCCGACGAGCTCGCGGACGGCATCTCCCTGGTCGGGCCGCCGGGCCGGATCAAGGAGCGCCTGGAGCTCTGGCACGACTCTCCCGTCACGTCCCTGCTGGTCATGGGTCCCCGCGACGAGCCCTCCCTGCGCGTCGTCCGCGATCTGGTCCTCGGCTGATCAGTCGAGCCCCCGCTTGCCGGGCGCCCAGAAGGCCTTGAGCCTGATCGCGTCCCGGGGCCAGCCGCGCTCCCGTACGAGATGGGCGCGCACGGCCTGGCAGGCGCGGGCCTCGCCCGCGACGTACGCGGCGCCGGGAGCGCCGGGCAGGTCCAGCTCGCGGACGGCGCGGACCAGCGCGTCCGCGTCCGTCCCGCCGTCGCGCAGCGGCCAGGCGAGCTCGCCGGCGCGGGGCAGCGGGAGGCGGTCGCCGGAGGTGAGGACGGCCCCGCGGACGGGGCCGCCGAGCCCGCGCAACATCGCGCCGAACGCCACCGACGCCGTCTCGTCACCGGCGAACAGGTGGTACGGCGCGTCCCGCCGCACGATCAGCCGCCCCTCCGGGCGCATGACCGCCGTGGTGGCCCCGGGGACCGCCTCGCGGGCCCAGCGGACGCCCGGACCCGCTTCCGGGTGCTCCAGGACGCACAGGTCGAGCCGGCCACGCGGGTCGTAGTCCCACACGGAGTACGTGCGGAGCGAGTCACGGAAGCCGCGGAGCGAGAGCAGGTTGCCCACCCGCACCCGCACGTGCTGGCCGGGCAGCCAGTCGAGGACCCGCAGCGCGTCGCCGGCGAGCCGGATGCGGCGCATGCGCGGGGTGACGTTCTCGATCTCCTCGACGACGGCGGGCAGCAGGAATCTGTCGATCACGTTGCTCATGCCGGCCACGATGAAGGTTAATGTGGACATGAAGTCAAGCGGCATGACGATCGGCGAGCTGGCCGCCAGGTTCGGGCTGCCCGCGCATGTGTTGCGCCACTGGGAGAGCGCCGGGCTGCTGACCCCGGCCCGGCACGAGAGCGGCCACCGCCGCTACGGCGAGACGGACGTGCGGCGGGTGGCGGTGATCCTGATGGGCAAGGAGGCCGGCCTGAGCCTCGCCGCCCTGCGCGAGCTGCTGTCGACCGGCGACCCGATGGACCACGCCGGCCTGCTGAAGGGCCACGTCGCCGCACTGGAGCACCGCATCGCCGAGGCGCGGGCGGCCAAGGAACTCATCGAGCACGCCCTTTCGTGCCCCCTCCCCTTCGACGCCTGCCCTCATGCGAGGGCCCGGATCGACGCGCGGATCAGCGAAGGGCGCTGAGCAGCTCGCGCTCGCGGCCGGCGCTGAGCCCGGCCCGGCGTTCGCGGTCGAGGCCCTGCTCGCGCTCCCAGCGCAGCGTGTCGGCCAGCATCTCGGCTCGGGGCCGGTGGGTGAGCCCGGCGGCGCGCGCGGCGGCTCCGGGGCGGGCCGACCAGCCTTCGAAGCCCGGCTCGGCCAGCCACATCGGCAGCGACTCGGGCCCCATGTATTCGGCCACGCCGTTGGCCAGCAGCCAGGCCGAGCCGGCGGTGACGACCGGGCCGGTGTGGCCGCCGATGGTGCGCGACAGCTCGATCCACTCACCGAACGGCACGATCGGGCCGACGGCGTCGAAGGTGCCGGTGCGGCCCTTCGCCGCGGCGTCGAGCAGCCAGGCGGCGAGGTCGCGCGCGTCGACAGCCTGCGTCGGGCAGTCCGGCGCGTCGGGGACCAGCATCGGCCCGTGCGGGTCGCGCGCGGCGCGGGCCACCCAGTAGCCGGAGCGGCCGCTGTGGTCGCCGGGGCCGCCGATGAGCCCGGCGCGGGCGATGAGGAGCCGGTCGCCCACGGCGGCGGCCGACGCCTGCTCGCAGGCGACCTTCGCCTCGCCGTAGAGCTCGCGGCCGACCTCGCTCAGGTCGGTCGGCGCGAGCAGCTCGGTGGACTCGTCGGCGCCCAGCGCGGCGTGCGAGGCGTAGGCGCTGACGGAGGAGACGTAGGTCCAGTGCCCGGCCCGGCCGCCCAGCGCGTCGAGCGCGCCGCGCACGAAGCCCGGCTGCCACGACACCTCGACGACGGCGTCCCAGTCGCGGCCGAGCAGCGGCTCGTACGCCGAGGGGTCGCGCCGGTCGGCGGCCACCAGCGTCGCGCCGTCGGCGACCTGCCCACTCTCACCGCGGGCCAGGCACGTCACCCGATGACCGCGCTCTATCGCCTGCCGTGACAGCTCCCGCCCCACCCAGGCGGTGCCGCCCAGAACCAAGATTTCCATCCCGTCATCCAAGCACCACGCCCACCGCCGGCCCACCCGGGTTCGCGGACAGCGCACTCGGACTCAGTCGGGGCGTGGCGCCGGATCGGTGGTGACGGAGCGGAGCAGGGGGCGGCTGAGCGCGCCGGCGCCGAGGACGCCGCCGAAGCCGAGCGCGACACACACCAGCAGCATGACCAGCCCGTTCGCATTGGGGGCGCCGAACAGGAACGGGGTGGCGCAGAAGGCGCCGACCACGATGGAGCCGCCGCCCATGACCGTGAGCGGGACGAGGGTCTCCGTCCGCCGGGCGCGGTCGAGCACCGTCAGCGGGGTGCCCGCCAGGCGGAGCAGTCCGTACGTCTGCCTCCGGTCCAGGATGGAGGAGGCCGCGGTGATGCCGGCGCTGGCGATGGCCACCAGGAACGACACCGACAGCACCACCACCGTGCCCACGCCCACGTCGGCGAGCAGCTGGGTGCCCATGCGGTCGTCGTCGGCGCCCGTGGTGAGGGTGCGGCCGGGCACGAGGCCGGTCAGCACGGTGCGGCCCCGGTCCAGGGCCGCCGGGTCGTCGCGGTCGGCCACGGTCACCGCGACCACGTCCTCGGAGTGCTTGACGGTGGCGCGGACGCCGGCCTTGCCGAGCAGGTCGCGGGCCCGGTCGGCGACCGCCGACGGCGAGCCCTCGGCGACGACGACGCGTAGCTGGCCGGGGACGGCGTCGCCGGCGAACGCGCCGGGGCTGAGCAGCGCGAGGAACCCGGCGACGAAGCCGGTCATCGCCACGCCGCTGACCGTGCGCCAGGCCGAGCGTGGGTCGTCCACCAGCCGCCGCCCGGCCAGCAGCCGGGCGGGCCCCCGCGCGCCGCGGGCGGTGATCCGGCCGATGATCCCGACCACCCACGGGCCGACCAGGTTCACGGACAGGAACGCCAGCCCGATCGCCACCGCGACGATCGCGATGCCGCTCTCCCGGCTCAGCAGCGGGAACACGGCCAGCACCGCCAGCAGGACGAGCACGCGCAGGAAGCGCATGGCGGGTGGCGTCTCCCGCTTGGCCACCCCGAGCGGGCTGACGACGACCCGGCGCAGCCCGGCCACCGCCGACAGGCCGACCAGCAGCGGCACCGCGACGATCGTGGCCCCGAGCACCGGCAGGTCCGGCCACAGGTCCGCGGCGAACCAGGGCCCGCCGCCCATCCGGATGCGGGTCAGCAGCGGCAGGGCGAGCGCGTAGGCCACGGTGCCGGCCAGCACGCCGGCGAACGCGACGATGACCGCCTCGGCCACCGTCATGCCGACCACCTGGCCCGGTGTCGCCCCGATCAGCCGCAGCGCGGCCAGCCGCTGGTCCCGCCTGGCGACCGTCAGCCGGGCCGCCGCCCCGCCGAACACCAGCAGCGGCACCACCATGAGGATGCTGCCGATGAGCGCCAGGACGCGGTAGCCCTGGGAGTCCATGGACGGCTCCCCCGCCAGGCCGCTCACCCGGACGGGAGCGGCGTCGGCTCCGCGCGGGGCGGTCATGACGGGCGCGTCCGGGCGGTGGCCGACGACGGCGACGAGTTCCTCGGGGTGCACCAGCGCCTCGTCGCCCAGCACCCCGGTCATGGCGGGGAAGCGCGCGGCGAGCTGCCCGGCGGGCAGCTCCTCCGCCAGTTCGGCCAGGGCGGGCGAGAAGAACGCCTCACCGGGCGCCGGGAAGCGCGGCAGGCCTGGCGGCAGGGACGGCACCGGCGGCACGGACGGCACAGACGTCGACGGGCCGAGCGCGGCCAGGTCGACGATGACGATCTCGCGGTCGCGCACGTAGTCGAGGCGCGACCCGGCCATCGCGACCGCCTGCTGCCCCTGGGCCGCCGCGACCGGGTTGCGCCAGGCGCCCCGCTCGCCCCTGGCCTCGAAGGCGAAGTTGGCCGTCACCGCGAACAGCAGCAGCGCCGTCGACACCGCCACCGCGCCCAGCGTGAGCCAGGTGCCGAGCATGCCCCGGCGGCCGCCCCCCTTGAGCAGCCGCCACGTCAGGTCGAGGTTCACGCGGGCACCCCGCCCGCCAGGAGCCGGCCGTCGCGGACCTCGACGGTGCGGTCGCACCAGCCGGCCACGTTCGGGTCGTGCGTCACGACGATCAGGGAGGCGCCGTTGTGCCGGGTCGCCTCGACGAGCAGGCGCATCGTGTCGTGGCCGGTCGTCTGGTCCAGCGCGCCGGTCGGCTCGTCGGCGAACACCACCGCCGGCTTGGTGACCAGCGCCCTGGCGATCGCCACCCGCTGCGCCTGCCCGCCGGACAGCTCGCCGGGCCGGCGCGTCTCCATGCCGTGGAGCCCGAGGGGCCCGAACCACTCGCGCGCCTGCCGTACCGCCTGGGCCCTGGCCACGCCGCCGAGCATGAGCGGGAGCGCGACGTTCTCCTCGGCGGGCAATTCCGGCAGGAGCTGCCCGAACTGGAACACGAACCCGAACCGGGTCCGGCGCAGCGCGCTGCGCTCCCGCTCGCCCATGGCGTCGATGCGCTGCCCGAGCAGGTGCACCTCGCCGCCGTCGGGCTTCATGATCCCGGCCAGGCAGTGGAGCAGGGTGGACTTGCCGGAGCCGCTCGGCCCCATGATCGCCACCGCCTCCGCGGCCCGTACGGTGATGTCCACGCCACCGAGGGCCACCGTCTGCCCGAACCTCTTGGTCAGGGCCAGTCCCGCAAGCACGTCGTTCATGTGGGAAAGCCTCCCGCCGGGGCGGGGTGCGGCGGATCGGCCTTGTGACCGGTTACGCCTCGGCCGAACGGCTGATCCTAGAGTTGGGGCCGTGACTATTCGGGTACTCATCGCCGACGACCAGCAACTCGTGCGCACCGGCTTCCAGATGATCCTGGACGCCCAACCGGACATGGAGGTCGTCGCGGCCGTCGCCGACGGCGCCGGCGCGGTCGCCGAGGCCAGGCGGCTCAGGCCGGACGTGTGCCTGCTCGACATCCGGATGCCCAAGCTCGACGGGCTGGAGGCGACCCGCGTGCTGGCGGGCCCCGGCGTGGAGAGTCCACTGCGGGTGGTCATCGTCACCACCTTCGACCTGGACGAGTACGTCTACGGCGCGCTGCGGGCGGGGGCCACCGGGTTCCTGCTCAAGGACAGCGGGCCGACGCTGCTGGTGGAGGCGGTCAGGGCGGCGGCCGGAGGCGAGTCGCTGGTGTCGCCGTCGGTGACCGTGCGGCTGCTGCGGCACCTGGCGCAGCCCCAGCGCCGCGCCGTCGCGCTGCCCGAGCCGCTGACCGACCGCGAGCTCGACGTGGTGCGCCTGATCGCGCGCGGGCGCACCAACCAGGAGGTGGCCGCCGAGCTGTTCGTGTCGCTGTCGACGGTGAAGACGCACCTGGGCAGCATCTTCGCGAAACTCGGCGCCAGGAACCGGGTGGAAATCGCGGCTTGGGCGTGGGAATCGGGGGTCGTGAGCTGATTAACCGAGGTGCCCGCGGGATAGAAGTGAAGGCAGAACCTCAGCGCATGGCCCGGGGGGAGAACATCGTGCGCTTTGCCCAGGCACCGCCCGTCAAAGCGGCCAACGCCGTCTACCTCACGCTCGCCGCGCAGGTCCTCTCCCTGAGCGCTCTGGTGATCTTCGAGCAGGTGCGCGGGCGCAGCCTCGCCGCCCAGCTCGCCGCGTACGGCGGCCGCCCGCAGGGGGCCGACGCCGAGGCCGTCGTCGGGGCGGTGACGGCGTTCGCGGTGCTGATGATGCTCGCCAGCGGCGGCGCCGTCGCCGCCGGGGCCGCCTACGTCACCTGGCTGGTGCGCGCCCGGCAGGTCAACGACCCGTCCGCGGCGACCGGGCCGGTGGCCGTGGCGTGGCTGATCCCCGGCGTCAACCTGGTGGCCCCGGCGATGCTGGTGCACGAGGTCTGGCAGGGCGCCCGGCCGCCGGCGGGCGAGCGCCCGCGCTGGCTGGCGCTGGTGTCGGGGTGGTGGCTGAGCTGGCTGACGGCGCTGGTTCTGCTCACGATCGTGCTGCCGCTGGACTCCGCCGAGGGCGACCTCACCGGGATCGGCGTCGCGCAGCTCGCCTGCGTGGCGCTGGCCGCCCTGCTGTGCGCGGCCACCGTACGGAAGATCACCCAGGTGCAACGGTCGGCCTGCGCGGAGCGGGAGGCTCCCGAGCCGGTGGCGGCGCTGTCACCGTTCACGCCGCCGGGTCTCGGCAGCGCCACCTGACCACACCACCCGACAGCGCCACCAGACCGCGCCTAGGCGCGCGGCCACATGGCGTCGAGCCTGGCCGCCGTGGCCCGGTAGGCCTCCTCCACGGCCGGGGTGAGCACCACGTCGCCGCCCGGCCCTGCGGCGGCCAGGTATTCGCGCAGCACGATCGACTCGGCGGTGTCGGCCAGATCCAGCAGCCCGCTGATCCGCGCGGCCACCGCCACCAGCTCGGCCCCCGCCTCACCGCCGTCGGCGGCGCCGCGGGTGAGGGCGCCGAGTGCCGCGGCGGCGGCCGACAGCGTCGCCACGTCGACCGGGTCGACGTCGACCAGGCGCAGCGGCACGTGCTCGACCCGGCCGCACGAGGCGTAGACCCGGCCCGCCAGCCGCGCCTCGGCCGCCCAGCGGCCCTGCGTGAGCGCGACGGCACGCCACAGCCGCCGCAGCGCGGCCAGCGCGGCCCCGCCCGACAGCGGCTCCGGCAGCGCCGTCCCGGCGTGTTCGGCGGCCCGCAGGGCCAGCAGCAGCCTCTCCAGCCGCCCGACGGCTCCGGCCAGCTCCTCGCCCAGATCGGGCACCAGAACCGCGCGGGGACCGGGATCCAGCGTCATGACCGTGACGGTACACAGACCGCCCGCCCCCGTCACGCGGCCGTCGGCCCGGAACTGCCGGGGCTGGCGTGCCAGAGGCGGCGCGGCGGCTCGGTGATCGCCGGCCCGAGGTCGGAGTACGGCGACAGCCTGAACCCGTTGGCGTACTCGATCGCCCGCCCGCCGACGCCGCCCCGGTCCTCGGGGGTCTCGGCGAGGATCGCCCGGACCGCGTCGAGCCCGCGCGAGCGCCGGACCGCGTCGAGGTCCACCAGGTTCCAGCAGTCCACGGCGCGCATGGAGACGGCCCGGGTGCCGGTGCGCCTGACCACCCCCCGCACGACCATGAGCCACGACCCGAACACCGTCGAGGCGCACCTGCCCTGCACCGATTCGAAGAAGGTCAGGTCCACCGGCCCTGTCGAGTCGTCCAGCGTGACGAAGACGATGCGCTGGCCGGAGCGGATGGCGGGCGTCTGGGTGGCCACCTTGACCCCAGCCACCAGCACCTCGGCGCCGTTGCGCAGGCTGAGCAGGTCCTTGGCGCGGGTCACGCCTAGGGCGTCGAGCAGTTCGTCGTGGAAGCTGATGACGTGGCGGCTGACGTCCATGCCGAGGATCTCCAGCTCGGCCTCGACCATCTCCGTCTCGGTCATCTCGGGCAGTTCGCCGGGCGCGATGTGCTCGGCGAACCCGAGCGGGAGCTGCACGGCGGCGGCGAGGTGCAGGTGGCGTTCGGGGGCGGCCTGCCGGGGCGTGTAACGCCTGGAGGCGCGCGGCCCCGACCGGACGCCGCTCGCCGAGGTCCGTTCGAGCACGCCGACCTGGGCGATCAGGTCGCGTCTGGTGAGCTCGCCGGGCTTCCAGCGGGGCCCGCCGGGGCGCAGGCCGTGCAGCGCGTCGAGGCCGCCGACCTGGACGATCCGCTCCAGCGTCGGCCTGGAGGGGCGGGCCCGGTCCCAGAAGTCGGCGAGCGAGGTGTACGGCTGGCCCGCGACCATGCGCGCCACCTCTGCCTCGCTCACCCCCTTGACCGCCGAGAACGGCACGCGCAGCGCGTACCCCTTGCCGATCTCCTCGATCCTGAAGGCGCGCCGCCGGGGCGGTTCGTCGCCGCCGGCCAGGTCGGCGGGGTCGACGCGGAGCTGGAGCCGTTCGACCCGCCAGTCCTTGGCGGACTTGTTCACGTCCAGCGGCAGGATCCGCACCCCGCACTGGCGGGCCTCGTCGATGATGACGCGTGAGGGGTACATGCCGGGGTCGTGCGTCAGCACCCCGGCGAAGAACGCGGCCGCGTGGTGCCGTTTGAGCCACGCCGACTGGTAGGTCGGCAGCGCGAACGCCGCCGCGTGCGCCTTGCAGAACCCGAACCCGCCGAACGCGTCGAGCACCTTCCAGGCCCGCTCCACGGCCGCGTCGTCGAACCCGTTCGCCCTGGCCCGCGGCACGAAGTGGCGGCGCACCCGGTCGCGGCCCTCGGGCGTGCCGAGCGTGCGCCGCAGCGTCTCGGCGTACGACAGGTCCTGGCCCGTCATCACCGCGATGATCTTCAGCACCTGCTCGTGGAAGACCACCACGCCGTGCGTCTCCTTCAGCGCCCCGTGCAGCCTCTCGTGCGGATAGTACGGTTTGCGCCACCCGTGCCTGGCCTCCAGGTAGGGCGTGACCATGTCGGAGTTGACCGGTCCCGGCCTGAACAGGGAGATGTCCACGATCAGGTCGTGCATCTTGCGCGGCTCCAGCTTGGCGACGAGCTCGCGCTGGCCGGGCGACTCGATCTGGAAGCAGCCGAGGGTCCGCCCGGCGCAGATCATGTCGTACGTCTCCTGGTCGTCGTGCGGGACGTACTGGACGCCGGGCTCGTCCCCGCTCTGCGTGTCGAGCTCGACGACGACGTCGTCCACCCGCTTGATCTCGCCGAGCGCGTACGCCAGCGCCGACTGCATCCGCACGCCGAGCACGTCCAGCTTGAGCAGCCCGGCCTCCTCCACGTCGTCCTTGTCGAACTGCGACATGGGGAACTCCAGCAGGCTGCGCTCCACGGGCGTGCGGTCGCGCAGCCCGGAGTTGCCGACCAGCACCCCGCACGGGTGCAGCGCGATGTGCCGGGGCAGCCCGTCGAGCTTCTCCGCCAGGCGGAACACCCGGTCCAGCCCGGCCTCGCCGAGCCGGCTCTCGCGCAGCTCCGGCAGGTCGCGCAGGGACGCGGTGATCTGCATGGCCCTGATGTGCGGGAACGCCTTGGCGATCGCGTCGATCTCGTGCGGCGGCAGCCCCATGGCTCCGGCCACGTCGCGGATCGCGCTGCGCGCCCGGTAGGTCTCCATCATGGACACGCAGGCCACCCGCGACTCGCCGTAGCGGTCGAAGATCGCCTTGTAGCAGTCGAGGCGGCGCGCGGACTCCACGTCCACGTCGATGTCGGGCAGCCCGACGCGGCCCTCCGACAGGAAGCGCTCCATGAGCAGGCCGTGGTCGAGCGGGTTCACCTCGCCGATGCCGATGAGGTAGTTGACCAGGCTGCCCGCGCCGGAACCGCGGATGGCGCAGCGCACGCCCATCTCGCGGATCATGTCGGTGATGCCGGCGACCGCGATGAAATATCCGGACAACCGCTTCTTCTCGATGATGTCCAGCTCGGCGGCCAGCCGCTCGCGCGCCTCCCGGGACCGATCCAGCCCGCGCTCGGCCAGCCCGTCCTCGACCCGGTGACGCAGCAGCGGCACCGGGTCGCGGCCGATCTCCGGCAGGTGCAGGTCGGGCGGGCTCTTGCGGAGCGCGAGCAGCTCGACCGGCTCCATCGCGCACGCCTCGGCGACCTGCCGGGTGGTGCGCAGCAGCCGGGCGATCCGATCCTGGTCGCCGCCGCAGATCTTGGCGGCCACCTGCAGCATCTCCTTGCCGCTCTTGAGGTAGGCGTGCGAGGTGGTGCGTTCCAGGTGGCGCGGGTGCAGCGGGACAAGCTGGCGGGCCGCGTCGAGCACGTCGCCCACCTGGTGGTCGGCCGGGTCCAGGTAGCGCGCCGCGTTGCTCAGCACCGCGGGCACCCCGGCCGACTCCGCCAGCGCCAGCATCCGCAGCGCCGTCGTGGCGTCGCGGAACCCGTACTGGTCGACCACCTCGACCACCACGCCGGGCAGCGCGTCGCGCCAGAGCCCGAGCAGCATGCGGGCGCGGTCGTCGCGCCGCTCGGCCATCGCCCGCCCCACGTCGGAACGCGGCCCGAGCAGCACCACCAGCCCGCCGTCGCCATCGTGCTCGCCGATCAGCTCGCGGCTCACCCGGGGGTCGCCGCGCTCGCCCGCGTAGTGCGCGGCCGTGACCAGCCGCGCCAGCCGCGACCAGCCGTGCGAGCGCGCCAGCACGGTCACCCGGTCCTGCGACGCGGGACCGGTCCGCGGCCTCTTCTCCGCCGTCGGGGCGAGCGCCAGGTTCGCCCCGAACACCGGCGAGATCCCCGCCTCCGCGCACGCCTGCGCGTGCTTGACCGCCCCGTACAGCCCGTCGCGGTCGGTCAGCGCGAGAATGTCCATCCCGTGCTCGGAGGCCCGCGCCACCAGCGCCTTCGGGAACGCGGTGCCGTAGCGCATCGAGTACGCGGAGCTCACGTTCAGGTGCGGGAACGGCGCCATCAGTCCCACGCTCGCAGCAGCAGCCAGCCGCCGCTGGCGGTGTCGAACCTCAGCTCGTACGAGCCGACCTCGCGCCCGGGGCTGGCCTCGACCCGCCAGAACCGGCGCTCACCGGGGTCGCCCTCGCCGGTCTTCCACCACTCGCGCGCCACGACCCAGTGGTCGAGCACGCGCCGGACGAGATAGAGGCGATCGCGCCAGACGAACTGGGTAGGCTCCCCGTCCCTGGTCCACACCTCTATCGGATCGCCATAGAGTCTGCTCAAGACGCTTCTCCCCGCGGCTCTCGTTCTTCCTGCTGAGCCACCCGGGGGAAGGCGGGCGCTGATGAATCGAACATATGTTCTTACGCCCCCTGAACGCAAGTCGCCGGGGCCGGTAGGGGCTTCCTCCTCCCCCGCGCGGGGGAGCGGTCTGCCTCTGTGCGGGGATTCGCGGGCCGGGCCGCCGGAGCAGGATCGGCTCCATGGAAGGCACACGGCCCGGCCCGCTGACGGGCTTCGCACTGGGACTGGCGCTCCTGTACGGGGCGGTCCGCACGTACTGGCAGCTCGGGCACATGCCGGAGCGGCTCTCGCCGATCGGGCCCGACCTCATGGTGTTCACCGGGTGGTGGGCCGTGGCGCTGTGCGGGGCGGCGGCGCTGCTCCTGGCCGTCATGCTGACGGCGAACCTGGCGGGACGGGCGCGGGCGGCGGTGCTGACGGCTTCGTGGGCCGTCGGGGCGGCGCTGATCGTGGCCGGGGCGCTGCTGCTGCTCGACGTCGTCGGCGGGATCCTGCCCGGCCTGGGCATCCCGGTCCACCCGCTGGGCGCCGCCAGCAAGGCCGCCTGCGTGGGCACGGGGGCGCTGCTGCTGCGGGCCGCGTCCACGTACCGGCGGCGTACGGGAGGGCACGCCCTGCCGGCGCTCGCCGGCACTCCCCGGTGGGCCTACGCGGCCGCCTACACCGCCGTGGCGGGCTGCGCGGCCAGGATCGCGGCGCAGGCCGTCGTCGGGTTCGGGGAGACGCCGTTCGGCGACGGCGGGATGGTGCTGTTCGAGGGCGGGTTCCTGCTGGCCGGGACCGTGCTGCCGCTGGCGCTCGTGCACCGGTGGGGCCGGGTGTGGCCGCGCTGGGTGCCCTGGCTGGCCGGCGGGCGGGTGCCCCGGCCGCTGGTGCTGTGGCCGGCCGCGGGCGTGTCGGGCGGGCTGGTGGCCTACTTCGGCACGGGGCTCGGGCAGATGGTGTACGAGCGGCTGAACGGGCGCAACCCCTTCCCTCCCGAGGGCGGCCTGGCGCTGCCCGAGGCGTTCTTCTGGGTGTCGGTCCCCGCCTACCTGGTGTGGGGGGCCGGGCTGGCGGTGGCGACGGTCGCGTACGCGCTGCGTACCCGCGCCACTGCACACGAGGGTCAGCTGTCGGTAAGCTGACCCGCCGTGAGCGGTGATTCCTCCCAGATCGGGCGCTACAGACTGCTGAACGTGCTGGGCAGGGGCGGGATGGGCACGGTCCATCTCGCCGAGGACCCCTCCGGGCAACAGGTCGCCATCAAGGTGATCAACCCGGAGTTCAGCCAGCACGAGCAGTTCCGCATGCGCTTCCGCAGGGAGGCCGACGCCGCGCGCCGGGTGCGCCGCTTCTGCACGGCGGCGGTGCTGGAGGCGGCGCTCGACGGCGACCAGCTCTACGTCGTCACCGAATACGTGCCCGGCCCCAACCTGGAGCAGGCCGTCCAGCAGTCCGGCCCGCTGCGCGGCTCCAGCCTCGACGCGCTGGCCGTCAGCGTCGCCACCGCGCTCACCGCCATCCACGGCGCCGGGGTGGTGCACCGCGACCTCAAGCCGTCCAACGTGCTGCTCTCCCCCGTCGGCCCGCGGGTGATCGACTTCGGCATCGCGCGGGCGCTCGACACCCTCGGCGGCGTCACCGGCACCGGCGAGCTGATCGGCACCCCCCGCTACATGGCGCCCGAGGTGCTGCGCGGCGAGGCGGTCTCGCCGGCCTGCGACGTGTTCTCGTGGGGCTGCCTGATCGCGTACGCGGCCGGCGGCCGTTCGCCGTTCGGCGGCGAGACGCTGCCGGCGATCGTCTACCAGGTGCTCAACACCGAGCCGAACCTCGACGACGTCGAGCCGGGCCTGCGCGAGCTGGTCAGGGCGGCGCTGCACAAGGACCCCGCCCTGCGGCCCACCGCCCAGCAGCTCCTCGACCACCTCGTCGGCCGGGCGGCCGGGCCCGAGCAGGTGGCCCAGACCGTCCAGGTCGCCTGGCAGCGCGCCACCACCCCGCTGACCGGGGCCGGCGCGTACGCCCCTCGTCCGCATCGGGGCCGGCTGTACGCCGGGATCGCGGCGGCGGTGGCGGTCGCCGTCGGCCTCGGCGTGGTCGCCTGGACCGCCCTCGCCTCCGGCGGGCCGCCGGACCTGGCCGTCCTGCACCGCGAGGACTTCACGCAGACCTCCGGCGGCTGGTCGGGCACCTACGACGCCGAGGCCGACGCCAGCTTCGGCTACCGCACCGACGGCACCTACGGGCTGGACGTCAAGCAGGGCGACGAGGAGAACTGGGCCGAGGCCGCCGTCCCCTTCCTGACCGCGACCCCCACCGGCACGCCGGAGCCGTCCGCCACCCCTACCCCGATGATGCCCGAAACCGTGCTCATCGCCGTGAGCGCCGAGGTCAAGCAGGTCACCGGCAGCGGCGAGTACGGCCTCTACTGCCACGCGGCCGAGGACGGCACCTACTACGAGTTCGGCCTCGACACCACCGGCCACGCCCGGATCAGGCGCATCTGGGACGGCTCGGGCGGCACCCTGGCCCAGGGCGAGGCGGGCACGCTGGAGGGCAAGGTCCGCATCGAGGCGGCCTGCGAGCAGACGGGGAAGGCGGTGCGGCTCTCCATGTGGGTGAACGGCGACCGCGTCGCCCAGGCCGACGACCCGAACGGGATCGGCAACGGCACGGTGGGCCTGTTCGCCCGCATCCCCAAGGACAGCGAGTCGCTGCTGAAGACGACCTGGGACGACTTCGAGCTGCGCGGGGCCCGCGCACAGCCTTAACCGTGCGGTTCGGCCCGTGCCGCGAGCACTCCCGCGCGGGCCGCCGCCAGTGCGGCGTCTGCGGCGCGGTCGGCGTCGGCCCGCGTCACCGGCTCGTGGGCGACGAACAGCCGGTAGTAGATCGGCGCGACCGCCACCCTGATCACCTCCAGCACGTCCACCGTGTCCGGTAGTTCGCCGCGCTCGACCGCCCGCCGCACCACCCGGGACGACTGCTCGTGGCGGGACTCGAAGAAGTCGTGCAGGGCGCGGGCCGCGTCGGGGTTCTGCATGGCCGCCGCCACGAACGCCGACGACACCGGCCCCAGCTCCGGGTCGGCGAACCCGTTCTGCACCAGCCGGGCGACGCCGCGCAGGTCGCCCTCGATGGTGCCGGTGTCGGGGATCGGCCACGGCTCGGCGCCGGCCAGCTCCAGCGCGTCGGAGATCAGCCCTTCGACGCTGCCCCAGCGCCGGTAGACGGTCGTCTTGTGGACGCCCGACCGCTCGGCGACGTTCTCCACGGTGAGGCCGCGGAAGCCGTGCTCGGCCAGCTCGGCCAGCGTGGCCCGGCGTACGGCGTCGCGCACCCTGGCGCTCCGCCCTCCCGGGCGCTTGCTCGTCTCCAAAAACTACTCCAGTTGCGTTTGCCGGGCGGACGTGGGAAGCTAAAGCTACCTCAGTAGCGATTGGAGCTCCACCCTGACCATCCTTCGAGACGTTTCCAAGTCGTACGGCCTGCACCGGGTGCTGGCCGGCGTGTCGGTGTCCGTGCGGCAAGGCGAGCGCCTGGGCATCGTCGGCGAGAACGGATCCGGCAAGTCCACGCTGCTCCGCCTCCTGGCCGGGGCCGAGCGGCCGGACGAGGGCGAGGCCGTGCCGGCCGCCGACGCCGGCTACCTCGGCCAGACGCTCGACCTGCCGCCCGGCCACACGGTGCGGCAGGCGATCGACGCCGCCCTGGCCGACCTGCGGGCCATGGAGCGCCGGATGCGCGAGCTGGAGTCCGACCTCACCTCCGACCGGATGGAGGAGTACGGGGAGCTCGTGACCGCGTTCGAGACCCGGGGCGGCTACGAGGCCGACGCGCGGGTCGACAAGTCGCTGCACGGGCTCGGCCTGACCCACGTCGGGCGCGACCGGGTGCTGTCCAGCCTGTCGGGCGGGGAGCAGGCGCGGCTCGGCCTGGCCTGCCTGCTGGCGGCCTCCCCCGAGACGCTGCTGCTCGACGAGCCGACCAACCACCTCGACGAGTCGGCGCTGACCTGGCTGGAAGAGCGGCTGCGCGACCATCGCGGCACCGTCGTCGCCGTCTCGCACGACCGGGCCTTCCTCGACCGGGTTGCCACCTCCGTGCTGGAGGTCGAGTCCGGGGCCGTGACGCGCTTCGGCGGCGGCTACACCGGCTTCCTCGCCGACAAGGCCGCCGCGCGCGCCCGCCAGGAGCAGGCCCACCTGGCCTGGCGTGAAGAGGTCCGCCGGGTGCGCGAGCACGCCGCCACCACCGCCCACCGCGTCGCGGCGGGGCGGGCGATGCGCGACAACAACAAGATGGCCTACGACCGCAACGCCGGGCGCGTGCAGAGTTCGATCGCCAGCCGCGTGCGCAACGCCCAGGAGCGCCTGCGCAAGCTGGAGGCCGACCCGGTGCTCCCGCCGCCCCGCCCCCTGCGCTTCCGCGGCGCCTTCGACCTGTCCCACCCCTCTCGCGCTCACGCCACCGCGGGCCAGGCGCCCTCCGCCGGCCTTCCCCGCCAGGACCGCACGGGTGCGACGCCTGCGGAGGAGCCGGCCGCCGGGCCCGGCCGGGTGCTTGTGGAGGTGCGTGACGTACGCGTCGGCGATCGGGTGGTCGTCGAGCGGTTGAGCATCGCGGCCGGCGACCGGGTGCTGATCCACGGGCCCAACGGCGCGGGCAAGTCCACGCTGCTGCGGGCCCTCGCCGAGCAGGCTCGCGGGGCCGTGGGCCACCTCCCGCAGGAGGTCGCCTACGATCCGGCGCTGCCGGTGCTGGACGCCTACGGCCGCGGTCCCCGCCATGAGCGCAGAGGGGCGCTGCTGGCCACCGGGCTGTTCCGGTCCGAGACGCTCGACCTCCGGGTGGGAGCGCTGTCCGTCGGGCAGCGACGCCGGTTGGCGCTGGCGACGCTGCTGGCCGGCGAGCATGACCTGCTGCTGCTCGACGAGCCCACCAACCACCTGTCGCTGACGCTGGTGGAGGAGCTGGAGCAGGCGCTGGACGACTATCGGGGCGCGCTCGTCATCGTGTCCCACGACCGCACGCTGCGCCGCCGCTTCCGGGGCGCCGCACTGGAGATTCCGGGGGAACTCGCATGCAGGTAACCAAGATCGACGCCGGTGCGCCGTACGGCATCGCGACCGGAGCCGGCGGGGCGTTGTGGTTCACGCTGGTGCACGAAGGCCGCATCGGCAGGCTGCTGCCCGGCGGCGAGCCGGTGATCCACCAGCTCAGCCCGGCCGACGGCGGGCCCACCGTGATCACGCCCGAGCCGGGCGGGGAGGCGATGTGGTTCACCGAGTTCCAGGGCGGCCGGGTCGGGCGGATCGACGCCACCGGGGAGGTGACCTCGTTCGAGGCCGACTCTCCCTACGGCATCGTGGCGGGCGCCGACGGGGCGATGTGGTTCACGTCGATGCGGGCCGACACGATCGGGCGGATCGACGCCGACGGGAAGGTCAGCGAGTTCGCGGTGCCGGTTCCCGGAGGCATGCCGTCGGGCATCGCCGCCGGGGCCGACGACGCCCTGTGGTTCACCCTCAATCAGGGCAACGCGGTCGGGCGGGTCTCGCTCACCGGTGAGGTGAGCGTCCACCCGCTGCCGACGGAGGGCGCCGCGCCGGTGCACATCACCGACGGGCCCGACGGCGCGCTCTGGTTCGCCGAGATCGGCGCGGGGCAGATCGGGCGGATCGACGTCACGGGCAGGATCGACGAGTTCCCGCTGCCCGATCGCGCCTCCCGGCCGCACGCCATCGTCGCCGGGCCCGACGGCGCCCTCTGGTTCACCCTGTGGGCGGCCAACCGGCTGGGCCGCATCACCGTCGACGGTGTCATGGAGGAGCACGACCTGCCCTCCGTCCCCGGGGCCCCCGCCGAGCCGCACGGCCTCACCCTCGGCCCCGACGGCGCCATCTGGGTCGCCCTGGAGGCCGGCGCCCTGGCCCGCCTCCAGCCCTCGACGTAACGGGGCGCCCCTCGGGCCCAAGGTGCCCGGCTGCGGGAGTCAGCCCGTTGAGCGCCCGAGGGCACCTCGCACACAAGCGGACACACCACAACGAACGGCCATCGCCGTGGGCGCGTGAAGACCGTGCAGGCAGCACCCACGCAGCCGGACGAACCGCCCGCGCGCCGAAGGTGTCACGCCCTCCCGCACCGCCTCGGTCTCCACGGTGTGCGCCCACCCGCCTGCGGCCGCCTCAGCTTCCCGTGTGCCGCCGCCCGCTTGTACCGCCCTCAGTTGCCCGTCTGCGGCCGCCCGCTTGTACCGCCCTCAGCTCCCGTGTGCGGCCGCCCGCTTGCGGCCGCTCCCGTCTCTACGCTGTGGTCCGCCCGCTGGCATCGCCATCGGACCGGCCCAGGGTTGCGCCGCCCCTCGACGTGCACCGCCCCTCGGCGTTCTCTCCCCTGGGCGGACGCTGCCCTCGGGTCTCCTCCCCCCGGACGGGCACTGCCCTGCGGCCTTCTCCCCCCGGCGGGCACTGCCCGCGGGGGGGGGGGGCTGGCTGTCTCTTTTTCACCACTGACGCTGCCGGCGAAGAGGGTAGTGGAGGATTTCGGGGGGGGCGGCACCTTTACAAAA
>NZ_LAVL01000098.1 GCF_001083785.1 Nonomuraea sp. SBT364 | reverse complement strand
GGGCCAGCGCGCTCAGCAACCGGCTACGCAGCGCCGCCCCGCCGTCCACCCCTGCGCCCGCCCTGCCGTTCTGGCCGCCGGGGAGAACGGCGGCCAGAACGGCAGGGCGGGCGCAGGGGTGGACGGCGGGGCGGCGCTGCGTAGCCGGTTGCTGAGCGCGCTGGCCCTGGAGTCGCGCGGCAGCACCTCGGACCGGGGCCGGCGGGCGGCCCGTGAGGCGGAGGCGATCGCCCGGGAGGAGGGCGACCCCGAGCTGCTGGCACTGGCGCTCAACGCCCGTTTCATCCACGCCTTCGAACGCACCGGCCTGGCCGGGGAACGCGCGCGGATCGGCGCCGAGCTGGTCGGCCTGGCGGCGGGCGGCGAGCTGGTGACGTTCGAGGTGCTGGGCCATCTCGTCCTGCTCCAGGCGCGCGCCGCCCTGGGCGACCTCGCCGCCGCCGACGCGCACGCGAGGGCCGCCGACGAGCTCGCCGGGCGGTACGGGCTGCCGCTGGTGGGCGTGTTCACCCTCTGGTACGAAGGGCTGCGGCGGGCCGTGGCGGGCAGGCCGGACGAGGCGGCCGCCGCCTACCGGGACGCGCAGGCACGGCTGGCCGGGAGCGGCATGCCCGGCGTGGAGCGGGGCCTGCTCCCGCTCGCCCTGCTGTCCCTGCGCCTGACGGGCTGGGACGGGTGCGGGGACGCATGGCGCGACTGGGACTACGGCCCGTACGAGCCCTGGGTCCGCCCGCTGGTCCTGCTGGACACCGGCCGCCGTGAGGAGGCCGCCGCCGCGCTGCGCGCCCTCCCGGAATCACCGCACGACCTGCTGCGCGAGGCCCGCCTCTGCCTGGCGGCCCGCGCGGCCGTCGCGCTCGGCGACCGCGCGGTGATGGCGCGCCTGCACGACGAGCTCGCGCCCGCCGCCGGCGAGCTGGCTGGGGCGGGCAGCGGCGTGCTCACCCTCGGGCCGGTGGCGGGCTACCTGGACGAGCTCGTCACGAACCGCTGAACGACGACCGCAGGCTGTCCGTGCGGGTCCTGAGCAGCGTGCGCAGCGACGTCGCCTCGGCGTCGACCTTGGCGGCGTCGGCTCCCCCGTTCAGCTTGTAGGCGGTGACCAGGCCGTCGAGCAGCTCGGTCGCGCCCCCGCCGGCCAGGAGCTCGGCGTACAGCTCGCGGTACTGCTCCTGGTAGAGCTTCTTGAAGCCGGCGTCGGCCAGGAACTTCTCCTTCAGCGGATGCCCCGTGCGCATCGGGCCCCGGCCGCCGCCCATGCCGATCGTGTCGTCCGGGCCCGCGGTGGCGTCGCCGTTGAAGGCCAGGTTGAGGTCCCAGGTGATGACGCGGAACTTCTCGGTGCCCAGGTCGTACCAGAGGTAGTAGTTGCGCCCGGGACCGGCCATGTCGTCGAAGTTGATCATCAGGTTCTGCAGTGCCAGGTAGCGGGCGAACGACTCCACGTCCAGGCGGTCCGCCAGCCCGGCGGCGAACTCCTCGCCGGACGCCTCGTTCACCCATCGGACGAGGTCGATGACCGGTTGCAGGTCCTTGCCGCCGACCTTGTCGATCTGCTTGAAGTCCTCGACGTACTCGGTCTGGTCCTCCCCCTTGTAGGTGAAGGAGCCGGTGGCCAGCGACTTGTACAGGACGCCGTCGCCGAGGCTCTCGGCGTAGCCCTCGTCGAGGTACTCCACCAGCAGGCGCGGCGCCGACGTGCGGCCGTTCACGGTGAAGGAGCCGTACGTGGACCGCTGCGTGGGCTCGCCGGCGGCGCCCACGACGGAGATGCCGAGCGCCTCGTTGAGCACCGCCGTCGAGGCCACGCCGGCCGGGCGCACGGCCACCTGGGTGCGCCCCTGGTAGCGGCGGCCCTCGGCGAACTCGTCGAAGCTGATCAGCCACGGCAGGTTCTCCGGTTCCTCGGCCTTCAGCGCGGCCCCGAACCCGCCGCCCCGAGGCTGCCCGCCCGCGGGCCGCTCACCGCCGGGCCGCTGGACGCCTGCCGGGGGCCGGGCGCCTTCGGGCGGGTTGCCGCCGCCGGTGCGCCCCTGCCCTTTCCAGGTGAGCCCGCGCAGCGTCGAGTTGCCCTTGAGCCGGATGCCGACGCTCGGGATCGTGGTGCCGTCGATGGTCAGGTCCGCCTCGACGTACTTCTTCTCGCCGTCCTTGAAGTACTCGCCCAGCATGTCCTCGTAGGCCTCGTCGCGGAAGGTGAGCTTGACCTCGTGGGAGACCGAGGGGTCGAACAGGTCCTCGGTGCCCGCGATGTCCCGCACGACGGTGCCGGGCGAGGCGGCCTGGCCGGTGGTCACGTACGGGCGGATCGTCCCGGTGCCGAACACGCCCCAGCACGCCGCCAGGAACGCCACGCAGAGCGCCACCAGCTTCCAGTGGAGCCGGAGCTTGACGGGGACGCGGTGCCGGAGCGCCATCACAGGTCGGTCTGGTCGTACCCGGTGAGCACGGTCACGGACTGGCCGTGGTTGCGCTCACGCAGCGCGGCGATCACGTCGGCGGGCTCGCTGCCCTTCTTGATCTTGACTGTGTACATGTGCTCCATCAGCGCGCCCGCCCGGATCGACTCCATGCTGACCAGCTCGAACTCGTCGGTGTGCCGCACGAGCACGTCCTGGATGGCGGGCGTGTGGTCCTCGTCCGCGGGCACCTGGACCTTGACCACCTGGCGGCGCACGTTGAGCGCGAACCAGTTGAAGCGGTTCATCACCATGACGATGAGCGAGATCGCCACCGCCGCCACGATCGCCAGCAGGTAGAACCGGGTGCCGACGGCCATGCCGACGCCCATCACCAGGAAGATGAACCCGACGTCGCGGGTCTCCTTGATCGCGTTGCGGAACCGTACCACCGACAGCGCGCCGACCAGCGCGAACGCCCGCGCGATGTTGGAGCCGACGACGAGCATGATCAGCGAGATGAGCATGCCGAGGATGACGAGCGTCTGGACATAGGACTGGCTGTAGGAGACGTTGCGGTGCGTCGCCCGGTAGACCCAGCCGATCATCGCGCTCAGCACGAACGACAGCGACATCGCGATCGCGATGTCCGCCACGCTGAACGTGCCGGACAGATCCTGGAATGAGAAGTCCATCAGACCTCCGAACGGTCGGGGATGTGGAAGACGGATCGCGGCGCCAGGCCGTACGCCTCCACGCTCTGGCAGTACTTGGAGACCCGCACGACCTGCAGGTTCCGCTTGGCGGTCAGATCGGTGAGCCAGTACGGGACCCGCTCGTCGGCCTTGACCTCCATGATCGCTTTGCGGGCGGGGACGATGAGCCGGTTCTCGGCGCCGGCGGCCAGGTGGAAGTCCCGGTCCCGGCCCCGGATGCGGCGGTCGAACGTGACACGCAGCCCGGCGTCGGCGTCCCTGCCCAGGTACGCGTGCCGGGTGTAGCCGGTCATCGCGGTGGCGCGCAGCTCCAGCCGCGACACCAGGTCGAGCACCTCTTCCAGGAAGGCCCGCTGCGACGGCTCGTGCTCCACCATCCGGCGGCCGTCGCACAGCCGCAGCGCGTCCCGGTACGGCAGGCGTACCCGGCGCTTCTGGGTGACCCGGTTGACGCGCTGCTTGATCTCGACGAACACCGGCGTGTCCGGGCCGGCCGCGAAGCGGTCGCCGTAATGGCGTACCCGTAGCTTCCTGCGGAACCTCAGGCCCTCGATCTTCTCCCAGTAAAAGCGCAGCTGCCGGGTGTCGTAGTAGACGCTCCAGATGCCGTAGCCCTCGTCGGGGCAGTGGCGGTCGCGGTCGAGCCGCCGCCCCAGCTCCTCGCGCAGCTCGTCGGCGCGGTCGGCGTCGATCAGGTACTTGATCTCGTACCGGTTGAAGGCGTGCAGCCTGCTGGGGGCGCGCAGCCGATGCCCCATGTCGGCGATGTGCTCCATGTCCCTCCTCGTGCGTGGGAGCACATCTGACCGCACGAAGCTGTGAACAATGTGTGAATCACTCGCGAACCGAGCCCGGGCGTCAGCCGCAGTGGAAGACCGCCCGCGTTTCGCGGGCTGTCCGACGCCCGCCGCCCGCACGGCCGGCTCCAGCGAGATCAAGTACTGGCGCCCCGGAGCGGCCCCGCCCGCCGCGGCGGACGGGGCCGCGGCGCCCTATCGGACGAACACGCTCGTACCGAACTCCGAGACGGCCGAGTCGCCCGGAAGAAGCACGTCGACCACGTCTCCGTCGCAGTAGGGCGAGCTGAAGACGTACGCGGGCCCGTCGGTGTGGTTCTCGACGACCAGCGGCCGGCGCTCGCCGAGGTAGCAGCCGCTGGGGTCGAAGTACGGCTCGCCGTCGATGACGAGCACACCGCCGGCCGCGTGGGCGGGGGCGATCGGGGCGAGCACCGCTCCGGCGGCGGCCAGGGCGGCGAGGGCTGTCGTGATGCGTGACATGGTCAATCCTGTTCTCGAACGGATGAGACCACGCCATTGTTCACTCAGAGCGACAGTTCAACTACTGACTGCAAGGATACGGATACAGGCCCGACTCCATCTGACCGGAAGCCGCGGGCCCGCAGCTCGCCCTTCGGCGGCCCCCGGGTGCGAGGGATGCCCGGCAGCGGGGATCATGGTGTCCCGGGGGAATCAACGGGGGGTGGCGCGGTGGACCTGATCACGGAAGTCGTACGGGCGATCAGCGACTTACCCTTCCCCGTGGTGGGGCTGGTGGCCGGGCTCATGGCGTTCGCCGAGTCCGGCCTGGGCGTCGGATCGGTCCTTCCCGGGGAAACGGGCGTGCTGCTGCTGGGGGCCGCCGCCGGCACACCCGTGCGGTTCACCGCCATGCTCCTGCTCGTCGCCCTGGGGGTGACCGCCGGCGATCACGTCGGCTACCTGCTGGGCCGTCGTTTCGGCGGGCGGATGCGGGAGCTGGCGGTCGTACGGCGGCTCGGCGTCAGGCACTGGGACCGCGCCACGGCGGCACTGCACCGGTACGGTGCGGCGGCGGTGTTCGTCACCCGGCTGATCCCCGTCGTCCGCACCCTCACGCCGGCCGCGGCCGGCGCCGCCGACGTGCGCTACGGGCGCTTCCTGCCCGCCTCGCTGGCGGGCTCCCTCCTGTGGGCGGCGTTGTACGTGAGCCTGGGCGCGTTCGCGGGCGCCTCCGCAGCCCGCCTGGAGCAGTTGCTGGGACGGGCGTCCTGGATCGTGCTCGGCGCCCTGGCCGTGCTCGTCGTGGCGGTGAGCCTGATCCGGCGCAGACGAGCGAAGGCGCGGAAACCGTCGTAACCGCCGACCGGCCAACCCCCGCAGCCGATCGGGATCGCATCAGCCCCGCGCCCTCCCCTCATGACCCGCCGGGGATGTGGTAATAAGTGCGGGTCGACGTCCACCAGTCCCGGTCGGCGAAGCGTCCCGTGATACGTCCCATCATGCAGAACATGAGGTGGACGTCGCGTTCGGTGTCTCTCTCCATACCGAGTTCCAGCCCCGCCGAATAGGGCCGGTAGTCGGCGAGATCCATGTCCCCGCCTTCCTCGTAAGGCGGGGTGACCTCGCCGAGTCGTTCGCCGTCGTAGTTGAGGTAGAGCGGCTCAAGCCCCTCCTGGAATTCTCCCGCGTTGTAGATCTCGAAGACTCGCCGCTCGCCCAGATTTCTGATCGCGGGATGGAATGCGTACATGCCGAAGACGAACATGTGCGTCCAGCCGGGCGCGTGCGGGCCCATCCAGACGCCTCTCGGGATCGTGTCCCGCTCTTGCAGCGTTTTCAGGTCGCATTGCAGGCGCGACCCCGGGTCCACCCTGAGCAGCCGCGCCAGCTCCTCCTGATCGTCACCTTCCACCCAGAGCGCGTGGAAGGCGGAGGAGAACCAGTCCCCATACCTGACCAGCAGGTCCCACTGGTTCTCCGAAGGGAACGCCTCTTCCGCATTCATCATTGTTCTTCACCTTGCTGGACAAGGAGTGCGAGGCCGCGGCAAGCGGCCTCGCATTCGCACCGTACGTAATGACTCAGCGAGCGCCTCATGTGATCAACGCGGGGTCGGGGCCGCCGCCGCACCGTTCCTCCCGCCTCTTGTGAACCCAGGTCGTCACACCGGTTCGGGCCATGGTCACCGGAGGTGGGAACGACTCCGACGAAGCGGGCACAACGAGCCGCTACCCGGCGGCTTCGTCGTCGTCGGGTGGATCGGCCGGCTCCACGGCCGGGGCGATCTGGAGCGGCGCGGCGGCTCCGCCGGCGATCTCACGCCCGTGGTTCAGCGTGTAGTCCAGCTGCCTGGCCAGGTGCGGGAGGGTCGCCGGGGGGAGATACGCGTCGGCGCCGGCGTCGAGCAGCCGCCGGACCGGGCCGTGATACTGCACTCCGAGTTCGTGGTCCTCGATCTCGGTGACGACGACCCTGGCCTGGGGGAACATCGAACGGAGCGCTCCGATCAGTTGCGGGCTGCCCGGCGGTATCAGCAGCACGTCGGCCGTCGCGGGAGCAGCGTGCATGTCGAGCACGACGTAGTCCGCTCCGAGCTGGGTGGACAGCGCCAGCCGAGCCGCGGCCGACAGCTCCATCGCGGTCGCCACGACTGTCACGCCCTCGTAGTCCGGCGGCGGCCGATCGTCGGCGTCATCCGGCACATCGCCGTCGACGACGGCCCCTTGGACCACGTCGACGGTGCTGGAGATCGCCGCGATCGACGCGCCCTCACGCATGACGGCCACACTCTCACCGGGCCCGAGGTCGTCGATGAGCGCCACGACGTCTTTGGGCAGGCGCGTCACGTCGATGCGCTGCGACCGGCCGCCCCGTGATGACATCGTCAGACCTCTTTGGCGATTATCGCGGCCACTTCGGCCGCCGGCGTGCGCGTGGTGTCGAACACCTCCGCACTCTCCCGCAGCCAGGGCAAGGCGTCCCGGTAGACCTCCAGGTGGTTCAGCCGCCACTGCCGGGCGCTCGCCTCCACCGTGTCGAGCTCGATCCGGCGCACCAGCTCATCCTCGTCGGCGTGCAGGAGGATGTGCCTGACCGGAAGGCGACGACCTGCCAGCGCGGAGAAGATCTCCTGGTGGTAGCGCTGTCGCAGCAAGGTCATCGGCACCACGAGCCGGCCGCCCCAGTGCCGGAACAGTTGATCGATGGTCTCGGCGACCAGCGCGCGCCAGGCCGGCCAGTTCTGGAAGTCGTCGATCTCCTCGTTGATGACCTGCCGCAGGTAGTAGCCCACCGTTTCCGGGTCGAAGAGGCGGGCGTCGGGAAGCAGGGACATCAGGTGGCTGGAGGTCGTCGTCTTGCCGGCCCCGAAGGTGCCGTTCAACCAGATGATCACGTGCGCCCTTTCTGATGCTATGACGTTGTTTGGACGCCACTGCACGATCAATGGTTCAGATCGCACCCGGGATGCCGGCACCGAGGACGGGGCGGCGAAGGTGTTCCGGCCTGATCACGGCGCCGCCGGGATCGGGGTGTCGATGCTGTCACCGGCGGCCGGATCGATGCCCAGCTCCCGTAGGTGACCATTGAGCCGGTCGGGATCCACGCCGTATCTGGTTAGGGAACCCCGGGTTGATGTCGGTGATGAGCCGGCCGTCGATGCACAGGTCGCGGAGTTCGGCCGGTTCCCCACCACGTCGGCCAGGATCCTCACCTCCAGCCGCGGCCACGCCGGTACGCCCTCAGCCACCTGGGTCCGCGCTACCGGGACATCATCGCAGCCCGGCTACGCCCGGGCTGCGGACGAGTGCCGAACGCGTCCCGTCCCTACGCGTGACTCCGCCGCCCCCTGACGAGCAGCACCCCGCCTACGGGAACGAACAGCAGGCCGAGCCCGCCCGTGATCAGCGCGCCGAGGAACCCCGACGAGAACGACGCGATCCGCGCGTCGGCCGGGTCGCCCGGCGTGTAGACGACGGGAACGCTCTCACCCGCCTCGTAGGGCGGCGGGTTGCCGCCGGTGGAGTCCCGGAACGAGTACGTCCTGCCGCCGACGGTGAACTCCACAGTCGGGTACCAGACCGTGTCCCTGCGCCGGTGGCCGTCAGAGTTGCGAGGCTTGGTGGTGATCCGCTCCGTCAGCCCGACCACGGTCCCATCGGCCTGCCCGGCCGAGGAGAGGAAGCGTGCCGAGGAGACGGCCAGCCACACACCCACGCCGAGCAGCACCACCCCGATTCCACCGAAAATCGTGCCGAGGAGCGTGAGAAGCCGTCCGTTGCGCATGGGACGAGTGTGGCGGAAGCGGGCAGGGGAATTCGACTGCGCGAACTGTCGACCGACCATACGGTCTCCCTCCGAGTGACGCCCCCAGCGGACCGTCGACCTCAGCGGCAAGCAGAACGCCCAGCTCGCCACCCTGCGGGACAGCCTGGCGCGGGTGGCGAGCGTGATGAGCGCCGCCAGGAGGCCGAAGCCGATCATGGACGGAAGCAGTAGCGGCTCCCTGGCCATCTCGGAACCGGTGAAGAGTTCGCTGACCGCGTTCGTGCCCGTGTCGAACGCGTCGTGGAGGAGCACCATGATCAGCAGGCTGCCCCCGGTGCTGTTGAACACCCAGGTCATGAAGACGGTCAGGACGGTGGTCAGCAGCAGGAACTGGACGATCGCCCCGAGATCGGCGCCGCCTTGGGGCCGGCCCATGCCGACGACACGAACAGCGGCAGATGCCGGCCGCCCCTCACCCACAACAGAGGCTGGGAGGTAGGGCTATTCGCGCTACCGGTGCAACGGAATCCTTCCTGCGTTTTTGCGACACTGTGATTTGTGCGGGAGCGGAAGGTTGCGGCCGACGCCATTCGTGAGCGGCTGGCGGAGGCCCGGGCGGGGCGTGGCGGGGCGGTGTTCGTCCACGGGGACGCGGGGATGGGGAAGACCTGGCTGCTCGGCGGGATCGCCGAAGCCGGTTTCTACGTCGGACGCGCCCACGGCTCGCCCATCGCGTCGGGGGTGCCCTTCGACGTGATGGCCCAGGCCCTGGCGGCCCTCGGCGTCGGCGACCAGCCGGCCGACACCATGGCGGGCCGGTGTCACCGCATGTGGCAGGCCCTGAGGTCGTGGTCGGGTGATCCGGTGGTGCTGGTCGTCGACGATCTCCACTGGGCGGACGCCGACTCGCTCACGCTGCTGGCGTTTCTGTGCCGCCGCCTGGCCGCCTTCCGGGTGGCGGTCGTGGCGGCCCTGCGGGCGTGGCCGCCCGCCGCTCTGGATCTCGCGCGAGACCTGGAGGACAGCGGGTGCGCGCGTACGGTCGAGCTCGAACCCCTGGGTGAGCAGTCGTCCGCCGCCTTCCTCGCCCGGCGGACTGGCCACGAGCTGCCGGCCCGGACGGCGCGCGCGGTATGGGCGATGTGCGCGGGCAACCCGCTGCTGCTCGACCACGCCGCGCGGCTGCTCACCGACGGCGCGGACCTGGGTGCGCTGGAGACGCGACCGCCCGATTCCGTGGGCCGGGAGCTACTGGTCCGGCGGTTCGTCGGGGCGCCGCCCGAGGCGATGCGCTGCGCGCGGGCGGGCAGCGTCCTGGGGCTGTCGTTCGACCCGGGGACGGCGACGGAGCTGGCGGGCCTGGACACCGAGGCGGGCGACGACGCCGTCGCGGGGCTCCAGCGAGGCCGTCTCCTCCGGGAGGCTCCCGGAGGGCGGGTCGAGTTCGTCCATCCGCTGTTCCAGCAGTTGCTCTACGAGGAGATGCCGACCTCGACCCGTTTACGGTTGCACGCGCGGGCGTTCGGCCTGCTGGTGCGGCGGGGATCGCGGGCCGAGGCGGCCGAGCATGCGCTGCGCGGGAATCTGGCCGGCGACCCGCAGTCCCTCGCGGTGCTGGAGCGGGTCGGCCGCGACGCGCTGGCCGCCGGCGCGACCGAGACCGCCGCGCGCTATCTGGCGGGCGCCCACCGTCTGGCAGGAGACCACGCCGACCTGGGGCTGGGGCTGGCCGCGGGGCAAGCCCTCACGGCGGTCGGCCGGGCCGCAGAGGCGGTCGCGCTGCTCGGGGCCGTCTCCCGCCATCCCGCCGCCGACGTGGAGACCGCCGCGCAGGCCGCCTGGATGGCCGGCCGCGCCGGCTTCCTCACCGGCGACCATCGACAGGCCGAACGCGACCTCGACCGGGCCGCAGGCTTGGCGGCCGAGCGTGCCCCTTCGATCGCCGTCGAGGCGTTGCTCGACCACGCCAACTTCCGGCACCTGATCCATGGAAGCCGGGCGCTCCCCTTCGCCGCCCGGGCCCGGGACCACGCCCGGCGACATGCGGCCGGCGTCGGCCCGGCCCTGCGCCGGAAGGTCGCCTCCGCGCACGGCTATATCGCCTTCCTCGGCGCCGACCTCGCCGGGCTGGAGGAGGTCACCCGGGCCGCGCGCGAGATCCAGGACGACCCGGAGGCCCAGCTCGCCGACGTGCAGGGCACCTGGGGCGTGCTGAGCAACCACGCCTTCGCCACCAAGTGGGCCGAGCGCTTCGACGAGTGCGAGAGGGCGTTCACCCAGGTGATCGCTGCCGCCGAGCGCGCCGGGGCGATCGGCACGCTGAGCATGCTCTACGCCTCCCGCGCCGAGCTCATGGTGCGGGTCGGCCGGCTCCGCGAGGCCTTCGCGAGCGTGGAGCAGGCCCGGGCCGTCAAGGACCTGGCCCCGATCTCGGAGCGCTACGTGGCCGCCGCCCACACCTGGCTCCTGCTGCTGTCGGGCGACCTGGAGGAGTGCGAGCGACGCTGCGCCCAGGTCGAGCACAGCGCGTCGAGGCTGAGCGACGTCGGCACCCTGATCGTCGTTTGGTATGTCCGGGGCCGCCGCGCCCTCCATGAGGGCGACCTCGCCACGGCGTGTGCGCAGTTCGACCTGCTCGACGAGACGACCCAGCGGGTCGGCATCCTCGAACCGTGCCTGGTCCCCTTCGCGCGGGACGCCGCCGTGGCGTACACAAGAATCGGACGACGCGAGTCAGCAGAGCGGCTGGTCGCGCGGCTCGAAGCGGTCTCGGCACCGCTGCCCTGCGCCTGGCCGCGGATCGCGGCCGCGACCGGGCGGGCCCTCCTGTCCGTCGCCCCCGCCGTGACCGAGGCCGAGTTCGCGACCGCTCTCGCCCTGCACGACACCACCGACCAGCCCTTCGAGAAGGTGGAGACCCAGCTCCTCTACGGTGCTTGGCTGCGCCGGACCGGCCGGCCCGCGCGGGCCAGGCCGATGCTCGCCGACGCAGCGACCACGGCCGCCCGAGCCGGGGCACGCTGGCTAGCCGACCGGGCACACGAGGAACTCCGCCGCGCCGACGGCCGCCGCCGTACCACCGCCCCACAGTCGCTGACCCCCGCCGAGACCCGGACCGCGGCGCTGGCCGCCCAGGGGCTCACCAACGCCGAGATCGCCGAACGGCTGTCGGTCACCGTCAGAACCGTGGAGACCCACCTGAGCAGGGTGTACACAAAGCTGCGGATGTCCCGCCGCGACCTGATCCTGCGCGGCGTGACGCCCTAAACATCCGTGGTTCCCCCGATGCCCGCATGAGCGGCCCGATCCGATCCTGGGTGTGCCGAACTCACCCGCCGGAGGTTGCCCATGTCCCGACTCGCCGCCGCCATGGCACTGCTGGTCGCCGCCGTCCTCGTGGCACTCCCGGCCCCAGCCGCGTGGGCGGCCGAGTTATGCGGTCTGAGGTTCGTCATCGGGACCGGCGATGACGGGATCCGGGACGACTCCCTGGAGATCATCAGGCTCGGCGAGAAGGCGTTCCTGTTCACCGAGCGCCCGCTCTACGCGCCGCCCCGGCCCTACCATCAGGGCGGCACGGGCGACCGGCCCCACACCGAACACCGGTGGACGGGGAATCTGCGCACCTGCGCCACCTCTGCCGATCTGGCCGACGGCTTCAGCATCGAGCACGTCAACCACGCCGACGACTGGTATCTGAAATACCTGCGCATCGAGGACCCGGTGAGCGGCGCCGTCCTGGCCGAACTCACCGCCCCACCCGGCAGGGAGTACGTGCACTACTTCCAGAAGAACGCCGATCAGATCCTGCGGATCCCGGTCGACGGCGAACACCCGCCCGACCCTCCGGCCGATCCGGCCCGCACGTTCTGCCGCATGGAGTTCACCATCGGAGTCGGCAAGCACGGGCTCCGGGACGACTCCCTGGAGATCATCAGGCTCGGCGACCTCGTGTTCCTCTTCGAGGAGCGCCCCGCGCACGCCCCACCCCGCCCCTACCACCAGGGCAACACCAGTGACCAGCCCGATGTCGAGTACACCTGGCGAGCCCACCTGGCCGGCTGCGCCACCGCCGCGGACCTGGCCAACGGCTTCACCATCGAGCACATCAACCACGCCGACAACTGTTGCACCGACAACTGGAGCCTGCGGTCTCTGCGCGTCCGGGATCTGGACTCGGACCGCGTCCTGCTCGACCACGCCGCACCTTCGGGCATGGATCTGCACCTCTTCCAGAAGAACGCCGACCAGCTCTACACCACGATCGACCACGACAGCGACGGCGACGGGCTCAGCGACCGGATTGAGCTGCACGGCATCCGCGACCAGGGTGTCGTCGACACGTGGCTGCCCGACAACGGCTCCGACCCCTGCCGCGAGACCATCGCGGTCGAGATCGACTGGCTCCACGACACCGTCAGCGACATCCGCGACATGCCCGACCGCGCCGCGATCGACGAGGCGATCGCCATGTTCGCCGGCGCCCCGCGCGGCCCGCAGGACTTCTGCCCCTACGGGCACCTTCCCGCGGCGGGCGTCCAACTGCTCGTCGACCTCGACGAGGGCATCCCCGTCGACCAGGCGGAACGGATGCGGCCGCTGATTTACGCGCCCTACCAGGTGCTGCCCTACTACAGATTCGCCGACGCCCACTTCTCAGCGGTCCGCAGGGGCCTGTTCCGTTACAACCTGTGGGGCTACCGGGCGGACGACACCAACAGGAGCGGGAGTTGCTGCACGAAATGGGGCTTCGTAGTCACTCTCGGCACCATTCAGAATCCGTCGGTACGGGTGCAGAGCGCGTCCTTCGTCCACGAGCTCGGGCATGCCCTGGGACTCGCGCACGGCGGTCACGACCACGTGAACTACAAGCCGAACTATCTGTCGGTGATGAACTACGCCTACTCGTCCGTCGGCATCCCCGACTACGTCGCATGGGACCGGCGCAGGGAACAGCTCGGCCCGGCCATCGGCCGGGGCAACCGGCTCGACCAGACCCTCGATGAGGTCAGCACGATCGACTACTCCAGGCGCACGCTCTGGCCGCTGCGCCGCTGGCGGCTCGACGAAGGCCGCAACGGGCTGGGAACCGACCGGCACGCCATGGCCACCTGGTGGGACAACAAGGGCGTCCGGCACATCGGCGACGCCTCCGACCCGATCGACTGGCATCCCGAGGACGACGGAGTCGTGAAAGTCGACGTCAACGGGGAATTCCAGCTCTGCGTCGAGGCCCCCGACGGGAGCCTGGAGAGCCGGCGGGCGGACGACGACAGCGTGCAGGACGGCAAGATCTACGCCGGACTCGACGGAGTCTGCGACAGCGAACCCGCGCCGACCGACCGGGCCGTGGTGCCCCAGGGCTTCGACTACCCCGAGGAGCACAAGTACAAAATTGACGACGGTGTGCTGGTCGGCTCGGACGACTGGTCCCGGATCCGGATCGCCCCCGGTTCCGGCGACGACCTCCCCGCTCCCGGCGACGTGCCGGAGATGACCACCGACGAGATCATGGCGCACCGCGCCCGTTTCCTCGACGCCGTCGTGGCGGCCGGCAGCCCGAAGCCGGTGACGGCGCCGCGCTGGGGTTACGCCTACATGGACCGAGCCACCCCCGCCGAGGCACCGCTGGGGGCGGTGACCTCGCTCACGACCTCAGGACAGTGGAGCACCGGGCGCCTCGACCCGGCCACCGCCAACCGGCGCGCCACGGTTGTGCATACCGGCACGGGCACCTACGACGTCCGCCTGCCCGGGATTGCCTCGCCCGGCGGGATCGCGCACGTCACCCCGTACCGGACCGCCTACCGGGGCCGCACCTGCGGCGTCACCGGATACGCGCCCGACGGGCCTGACCAGCTGGTCCAGGTGCGCTGCTTCAACGAGAACGGCGCTCCGGCCGACTGGTGGTTCACGGTCTTCTTCGCCGAGTTCGGCCCTGGCACGACCCCCTATGCCACGATCCGGTACGACGACACGGCCGGCGGCGTCCACACGGTGAACCCCGTCCTCAACATGGGCACGGTGAACTCCGGCGGCGGCGTCAATCGCGTCGTCCGCGAGTCCACGGGCCGCTACCGGGTCACCCTGGACGGCCGGGCGTTCGCCGACGGGACCGGGTACGTCCAGGTCACGCCCTACGGGAAGGGCACCCCCGCCCGGTGCAACCCGGCGGCCACCCAGCCTGGGGACGATCGCCTGGAGATCACCGTCGTCTGTTATGCGATCAGCGGCGGCGTTCCCGCCGACTCTCCCTGGCTGCTGTCGTACACCCGAGGCGCGGGACTCCACCGGGACGTCACCACACCGGCCGCGTACGTCACCGTGACCGGCGACGTGGACCCCGCCCGTTCCCACAGCAGCACCGGCGAGACCCCCGCCCTCACCCGGCTCGGCACCGGCAACTACCGGCTGACCTGGGAGAACCTGGGGAAGGCCGGGGACAGTCTCCAGGTGACCTCCACCGGCACGGGCGGCGGGTACTGCCATCTGGGCAACGTCAACTCCTACGCCGCCGCACCCCGGGTGACGGTCGACGTCTGGTGCCACACCGCCGCGGGAACCCCCGGTGACAGCCCGTTCGCCCTGGCCTATCTCCGCATTCCCTGACCGGCCCATCGGGCGACCCGGCGGAGCAACCCGCCGGGCCGTTCGTTCTCCCGTTCGGCCAGAGCCGCCAGCACCCGCCGCGCGGCCAGCTCGGCGATCTCGCGCCGGTGGGCCTCCTCCTCGGCCCGCCGCTCCTGCTCGCGCCGCCGTTCGGCCCGTCGTGCGAGTGCCAGGTCACCCGCCCACGCCAGCACCGACAGCGCGGTCCCACCGAGCAGGCCGGCCCAGAACAGCGAACGGCTCGCCGCCTTCTCGGCCGGGACGTCGGTGAAGGTGCCGTAGGGACCGGGCTCGGGGTTCTGCGTGGCGGCGCGCAGCTGCTCGCGTACCCATCGCAGGCCGGGGCCCCCGTAGTCGGGAGAGACCGCCTCGGGTTTGAGCTGGTCTTCGGCGTCCTGGCCGGTCCGGTCGAAGGAGCCCTCGTACACGACCTCGTAGCCCCAGTCCGTCCCGAACCAGGTCGGGCTCACTCTGGGCATTCGCACGACGGTGCTGGACCCGCTCCGGGCTACCATCGGATCGGCCACCCTGAAGCTGGCCCCTCCCGCGGCCCGGTATTTCCCGGCTGATGGAGCCGGGGGGCAGAGCTCGGTTTCCCGCGGCGGCGACGGGCGGTCGACGGAGTGGTAGACCCGCATCGGAACGCACCGCGACGCCGGGATGGCGGGCCGGGCCGGTTCGTCCGGGTCGAACGTAGCCAGAACCTCGACTGCCAGGCTTGATCCGTCGGACACGCGCAGCGTGATCTCGACGTCGTGGGCCGGTCCGAAGATGATCAGTCCCACCGTTCCGGGCTCGGCGACGACGGGGAACGAGGGGATGGCCGCCTGGTACTGCCACCACCCGGCAAGCGCCAGCACGACGGCGCCGGAGATCAGGAACAGCGGGGTCCGGAAAGTCCGCGCGACGACCATGATTCGACGATGCCAGGTCGAAGGTGAGGGCGCGCGGATTCCATGGCTGAGGTGCCGATCCAGCGGTAGGCACGGCCTGCGTCCGAATGGCGCCGGGCGGAACTCAAACTGGGACGAAATCCGCGTTCTCTGTGCGCAACGGGCACAGGATCGCCGCCAGCTAGGACCCTGTACTGCCAACCCCGATGACTCCAGACAACAAATCAGGATGTGTCCGGACCTCTTGACGAATCAAATGAATGTTCTTTCAATTCTTCTATGGGGCGTATAGCTGGCGTCACCGCCGCTGAGACGCGGAAGCGGCTGCTGCGTGCGGCGGCCGACGGGTTCGCCGAGCGCGGCTACGACGGCACGCGCGTGGCGGACATCGCCGCGGCCGCGGGCGTGAGCAACGGCGCGCTCTACGCGCACTTCGGCTCGAAGGCGGAGCTGCTGGTGGCCGCGCTGCGGGCGCACGGGCCGGTGCTGATGGCCGATCTGTTCGCCGCGCACCCCGACGAGCCGATCACGGACCTGCTCGTCGCGAGCGGCCGGCGGCTCCCCCGGCGCCGCGACGCCCTCGGCTACCTGATCGTCGAGGCGCTGGTCGCGGCCCGGCGCGACGAGGACGTGGCCGGGCCGATGCGCGACTACGTGGGCGAGCACGCCGACTGGATCACCCGGCTGGTGCGCGCCGGTCAGGAGGCGGGCGACCTCGACCCCGCGGTGTCACCGGACGCGCTCGCGCACTTCTGTTTCCTGCTCGCGATGGGCAGCGCCCTGGTCACCCCGGATCTGCACGCGGTCGACGACGAGGAGTGGGTCGCGCTGCTCACCCGTCTCGTCGCCGCGATCACCCGTACCGACACCCCCTCACCCACGGAGGCGACACCGTGAAAGTCCAGATCAACGTCGATCGGTGCCAAGGCCACGGCCGGTGCTACGACCTGGCCCCCGCCTTGTTCGGTGAGGACGACGAAGGATATGGGACCGTGCCGGCCGACGGCGTGGTGCCGCCCGGCCGGGAACACGAGGCGCGGCTGGCCGTGGCCAACTGCCCGGAGAATGCCGTCGAGGAGGCGTGAGATGACCGTTGACGACCGTTTCACCCGTGACTTCAGGGAGACCGACGGGGAGGAGCCCCTCGGCATCCGCAACGAGATCGTCACCGGCCCGGTCTCCGACTGGGCCACCGACTTCTCCCACCTGGAGCCTGAGTGGGTGGCCGACCCGTACCCGATCCAGGACGACCTGCGGCAGCGCTGCCCGATCGCGCACACCGAACGGTTCGGCGGCGGCTGGCTGCCGACGCGCTACGAGGACGTGGCGGCGGTCGCCTACGACACCGAGCGGTTCTCCTCGCGGTCGATCATCATGAGCAACTTCCGGCCGCCGCGTGAGCTGGCGCCGATGGGCGGCTCGCCGCCCATCTCCTCCGACCCGCCGTTCCACCACGACGCGCGCAAGCTGCTGCTGCCGGCGTTCACCAAGACGGCGGTCGCCAAGCAGGAGGAGTCGACGAGGGCGCTGTGTCACGCGCTCATCGACGAGTTCCGGGGCCGCGAGGTGGTCGACGCCGCCCGCGACTACGCCCAGCACATCCCGATGCGGGTGATCGCCGCCATGCTCGGGTTCCCGCCCGAGGACGGGCCGCGTTTCCGCGAGTTCATCGAGAACGTGCTCGAAGGCGTCAACCATCCGCCGGAGGAGCGGATGGAGCGGATGCAGCAGCTGTTCGACTACCTGCTGGCGCAGATCCGCGACCATGTCGACCACCCGCGTGACGACCTGACGACCTACCTGATCAACGCCGAGCTGTACGGGCAGAAGCTGGACCCGTCGCACGTGGCGGGCACGATGGCGCTGCTGCTCATCGCCGGGATCGACACGACGTGGAGCGCGATCGGCGCCTCGCTGTGGCATCTGGCCAAGACTCCGGCGGACCGGGCCCGCCTGGTCGCCGAGCCGGGGCTGCTGCCGACCGCGATGGAGGAGCTGCTGCGCGTCTACGCGCCGGTGACGATGGCGCGGCTGGTCAAGGAGGACATGCACTGGCACGGCGTCGACATGAAGGCCGATGACTGGGTCCTGCTGTCGTTCCCGGCGGCCAACCGCGATCCGGCGCAGTTCGAGCGGGCGGACGAGGTCGTCATTGACCGTGAGGTGAACCGGCACGCGGCGTTCGGCCTCGGCATCCATCGCTGCGTGGGTTCGCACCTGGCCCGGATGGAGCTGCGGATCGCGCTTGAGGTGTGGCTGGAGCGGGTCCCGGAGTTCGGCCTGGCCGATCCGGAGGCGGTGACGTGGGCGGCCGGTCAGGTGCGCGGGCCGCGTACCCTGCCGCTCATCATCGGGCGGTAGCGCTGGAGAAACCGGTTTCCGGTAGGTTGGCCCGAGGAAGGCGCTTTCCTACCGGAGGACCCCCCGTGAGCATCCCTGACCTGACCGACGTCCACGCCGCCTGGCTGCCGCCGGAGGCGTTCCGGGCGATCGGCTCGCGCCGCACGCTGCTGCTCGGCGCCGGCCTCCCGACCGGCACCATCTACGACACCGTGCACGATGAGGTCGCGGCGGCCTGCGCCCGGTTCGGCGGGACCGTCCTGCACGAGCCGGCCGGAGCCGGGCCCGCTGATCTGGTGCTCGCGCCGGCGGGCGCGCCCGGCGCGCCGGCCCCGGAGGATGAGATCGGTCCGGAAGGGTACGCGCTCAGCCGCCGGGACGGGGTCACCACGGTGCTCGCCGGCGACCCCGCCGGGCTGCTGTACGGGCTGTTCCACGTGGTGCGGCTGGGCGAGGCGGCGTTCGGCGCGGACCGGCCCGCCGAGCTCCACCGGCCCGCGCTGCGCCGGCGGATGCTCGACCACTGGGACAACGTCGCCGTGCACCCGGTGATGGGCCAGGTCGAGCGCGGTTACGCGGGCGGCTCGATCTTCTGGCGGGACGGCGGCCCGCGCGGCGACCTGGCGCGGGTGCGCGCGTACGGGCGGCTGCTGGCCGCGATCGGCGTCAACGCGATCGCGGTCAACAACGTGAACGTGCACGCCGCCGAGGCCCGGCTGCTGACCGACCGGCTCGGTGACGTCGCCGCCATCGCGGACGAGCTGCGCCCGTACGGGATCCGGGTGCACCTGTCGGTCAACTTCGCCTCCCCCGTCGCGCTCGGCGGGCTGCCGGTCGCCGACCCGCTGGACGAGGACGTGCGGGCGTGGTGGGCGGACACGACGGCGCGGGTGTACGGGACGATCCCCGACTTCGGCGGCTACGTGGTCAAGGCCGACTCCGAGGGGCAGCCCGGCCCGTTCGCCTACGGGCGCACCCACGCGGACGGCGCGAACATGCTGGCCGACGCGCTGACGCCGTTCGGCGGCGTGGTGCACTGGCGCGCCTTCGTCTACAACCACCGCCAGGACTGGCGCGACCGCTCCACCGACCGGGCCCGCGCCGCCTACGACCACTTCGCGCCGCTCGACGGGCAGTTCAGGGACAACGCGATCGTCCAGGTCAAGCACGGCCCGATGGACTTCCAGCCGCGTGAGCCGGTCTCGCCGGTGATCACCGCCATGCCGCGCACCCGCCTGGCGGTGGAGCTGCAGGTCACGCAGGAGTACACCGGCCAGCAGCGGCACGTGTGCTACCTCGCGCCGATGTGGAGCGAGGTGCTGGCGTTCGCCGAGGTCGCGGACGTGGCCGCCGGCGGCGGGCTGGTCGCGGTCTCCAACGTGGGCGACGACCCGTACTGGACCGGTCATCCGCTCGCCCAGGCCAACCTGTACGCGTTCGGCCGGCTGGCGTGGGCGCCCCGGGCGGACCCGGCCGGCATCCTCGACGAGTGGATCGGCCTGACGTTCCCGCCGGCGCCGGAACCGTTGCGGCGCGCGCTGCACGCGATGATGGACGGCTCGTGGCGCACCTACGAGCGTTACACCGCGCCGCTCGGCGTCGGCTTCATGGTCAATCCGGGCAACCATTACGGCCCGGCCGTCGACGGCTACGAATACTCGCCGTGGGGCACGTACCACTTCGCCGACCGCGACGGCGTGGGCGTCGACCGGACCCGGGCCACGGGCACCGGCTTCGCCGCCCAGTACCCGGAGCCGTGGTCGGAGACGTACGAGTCGCTCGACCGGTGCCCCGACGAGCTGCTGCTGTTCTTCCACCACGTCCCGTACGGGCACGTGCTGCGCAGCGGGTCGACGGTGATCCAGCACATCTACGACACGCACTTCGCCGGGGCTGAGGAGGCGGCCGGACAGCGGCAGTGGTGGTCGAAGGTGGCCGATCTGGTCGACCCGGCGCTGCACGCCCGGGTGCGGGAGCTCCTCGACGAGCAGGTCCGCTGCGCCGAGGAGTGGCGCGACCAGGTCAACGCCTATTTCTTCCGCAAGTCGGGGACGGCCGACGCGCACGGCCGGCGCATCCCCTGACGGTTCAGTCCTCGCGCAGGACCAGGACGCCGCGCGGGCCGAGCTTGATCGGCCCGCCGCGTTCGACCCGGTCGCCGGTGAGCAGGTCCGTGCCGCCTGCGTGAGCGTTCACCACGACCGGGTCGGCGTTGTGGTTGAGCAGGAAGGCCAGCCGCGTCCCGTCCGGCGCGACCCGGACGGCCGACTCCAGCCAGGGCACGTCCGCGTACGGCCCGGCCAGGTCGTGGCGGGCCAGCACCTGGCGGACCACCCACGTGACGCCCTCCTGGTCCAGCCCGGCGGCGACGTACCAGCCGTGGCCCTGGCCGAAGGCGTTCCTGGTGACGGCCGGGGTGCCGGTGTAGAAGTCGTCCTGGTAGGTCCCGACGACCTCCGCCCCGACCGGCCGCACCAGCTCGAACACCAGCCGGGACGCCACCTCCGGCCCGTCCTTCAGGAGCACCGGGTTGACGACGTCGGCCTCGCGGGCGTCCCATTCGTCGATCCGCACGCCCATCAGCGGGCCGAGCGGGCCGGGCACGTCCATGAGGAAGGCGTTGTCGTCCTCGTCCACCCGCCCCGACAGGAACGTCGTGACGACCGACCCGCCGCGCGCGGCCACCGCCTCCAGCCGTTCGGCCAGGTCGCCCTTGAGCATGTGCAGCGCCGGGGCGACGACCACGTCGTAGCCGGACAGGTCGGCGGTCACGGCGACCACGTCCACGTCCGTCCCGGCCTCCCACCGCGCCCGGTAGTAGGCCAGCACCACCTGCTGGTAGCGGACCAGCCGGGACGGGCCGTCGGAGAGCTCCAGCGCCCACCAGCTGTCCCAGTCGAACAGCAGCGCCACCCGCGCCGGGGTGCGCGCGCCCAGCACCGCGCCGCCCACCCGCTCCAGCTCGCCGCCCAGCTCCGCCACCTCGCGGAACACCCGGGTGTCATCCCGCCCGGAATGACCGATGACCGCGCCGTGGTACTTCTCGCTGGCCCCGCGCCCGGCGCGCATCTGGAAGAACAGCACCGCGTCGGCGCCGTGGGCCACCGCCTGCCAGCTCCACAGCCGCATGACGCCGGGCCGCTTGAGCGGGTTCACGTCGCGGCAGGCGGTGAAGCTCGGCGTCTGCTCCATCAGCCAGAACGGCTGCCCGTCCTTGAGCCCGCGCATCAGGTCGTGGCTGAGCGCCGCCCACTCCGGCGACCGGTCGTCCGGCGGGTAGTTGTCCCAGGACGCGAAGTCCAGGTGGGGCGCCCAGCGGTGGTAGTCGATGGGCCGGTACATGCCCATGAAGTTCGTCGTCACCGGCACGTCCGGGCTGTGCCGGCGGATCGCGGCCTTCTCGTCGGCGAAGTTGGCCAGCATGGCGTCGGACATGAACCGCAGGTAGTCCAGCGTGATGCCCTGGAACGCGGTGTGGTTGGGGCCGCGCCAGTGCTCGGTCAGCGCCGACGGCGGCTCGATCTCGTCCCAGTCGCCGAACGTGTGCGACCAGAAGGTCGTGTACCAGGCGACGTTGAGCCTCTCCAGGGTCCCGTACCTGGCGCGCAGCCAGTCGCGGAACGCGGCGGCGCACAGCTCGCAGTAGCACGCCCCGCCGTACTCGTTGCCGACGTGCCAGGCGACGATCGACGGGTTGCCCGCGTAGCGCTCGGCGATGCGCCCGGCGATGCCGGCCGACAGCTCACGGAAGACCGGCGAGCTGGGGCAGGAGTTGTGCCGCTGGCCGTAGCGGTGCTTGCGGCCCTCGAAGTCGGTACGCGTCACCTCCGGGTAGGCGCGGGCCAGCCACGCGGGGTGTGCCCCGGTGCCGGTCGCCAGGCAGATCCGGCGGCCTTCGGCGGTGGCGCGATCCACGATCCGGTCGAGCGTCGAGAAGTCGTACACGTCCATCGCCGGCTGGGTCAGCCCCCAGGTGAACACGCCGACGGTGACGGTGTCGATCCGGGCCGCGTCGAACAGCCGGTAGTCCTGCGTCCACACCTCCTCGGGCCACTGCTCCGGGTTGTAGTCCCCGCCGTAGGGCACTTTGGCGGTGATGGGCGGCTTCATCGGGTGAATCTCTCCTCTATCTCGGCGATCATCGGTCGGCTGTTGCGCAGCAGCGCCGCGGCCATCGCGAAGGCGAGCAGCGCCAGCGCCGCCTCGGAGGCGACCAGGGTGACCCCGCCGGCCAGCACCAGCAGGCAGAGGTTGCCCAGGGTGACGCCGGGCGTGCGGGCCAGGAAGTACGACGCCAGTCTGGCCACGTCCGCGGTGCGGAACTCGTACAGAGAGGTGATCACCAGCGCGTTGGCGACCCAGAGGGTGGCGGCGACCGCGACCACGACGAGGAGCGCCGCCCACCAGCCGGGCAGGCCGGCGGCGCCGAAGTTGGCCAGGCTCACGCCGACGACGGCCAGCCAGGCCAGCCACGGCGTCCAGATCTTCAGCACGCCGCGGACGTTCGCCTTGTACCCCTGCCAGAACGCGGCGGCGGGCCGCAGGTCGGCGAGGTCGCGGGAGCGGCGGCGCAGCGCGTAGACGGCGGCCGAGAGCGCCGGGCCGACGGGCAGCAGGCAGGCGGCGGCCAGCGGGACGTTGCCCGCGTCGCGGTCGAGCAGCACCAGCCCCGCCAGGCTGGGCACGATGCTGACCAGGAGCAGCAGCTCGATCGTCAGCAGGGTGTAGATCAGCGCGGCGGCTCGCGAGAGGACTCCCTCGCCGAACCGCTTGGCCGTCGCCGTCTCGCTCATCCGATGTACTCCGGGTAGAGGTCGTCCCACCAGGGCGGGGTCTCGTCGGTGACCGGCGTGATCTCGGCCAGCGTGACCTCGTACCGGCCGAGGGTGAGGTCGAGATCGGCCGAGCCGCCGATGATCGGCAGGCTCCGGTGGGTGCGGGCCGGCTCGGCGGCCTCGCGCAGCAGGTCGAGCTCTTTCGGGCGCGGCGAGTGCGGGCGGCCCATCTCGCCCCAGGCCGCCAGCGCGTTGCCCTTCTCCTCGCTCACCGACGAGCGCATGACGAACGCCGACGTGGCCGGGCCGGCGAGCGGGATCGACAGCCGTACGGTGTGCCCGGCGGGCGCGTCCACCGGCGCCCACGCCAGCACCGTGACACGGCCGTCGTCGTCGCGGGTGACCAGGTGGTCCGCGCCGCGCGCCAGGACGTGCTCGCCCATCCGCGCCATGAAGGCGTACAGGTGGAAGGTGGGCTTCTTGATCTGGCGGTGGGTCAGCAGGCCGAAGCCACCGTGGAAGATCGACGTGGGGATGCCGGCCTCCTCGAACATGTCGCTGAAGGTCCAGTAGGAGAAGGAGTCGGCCACCTCCCCGCCCGCCACCAGCACCGGGGCCAGGTAGGCGGCGTGGAAGGCCGTGTCGTGAACCAGGTTGTCCGGCCGGTAGGAGGAGTTGAACTCGGTGATGTGCACCGGCAGCCCGGCGAGCGCGGTCCCGGCGAGCTCGCGCCGGGGGGCGGCGAACTGCTCCAGCAGCTTCGACGCCGGCGCGAGGCTCTGGTGGACGCCGAACGGGTGGTGGCGGGCCGGTCCGGAGGTGTAGGCGTGCCGGCTGACGAAGTCCACCGGGACCGACCGGCCGTCGACGAACTCGGCGAACCGCGTCAGCCAGCCGTCGTCGGCGCCCGGGGAGGTGGCCGGGCCGCCCACCTGGAGCGAGGCGTCCACCTCCTTGACGGCGTGCGCGCTCACCTCGTACAGCCGGTGGTAGGCGTCCTGGTCGGCGTCGAGCCAGAACTGTTCCAGGTCCGGCTCGTTCCACACCTCGATCGGCCAGCCGCGCACCTCGTCCAGGCCGTAGCGGTCGACGAGGTGCGCCACCGTGGCCTTGACCAGGTCTGCCCACTCGCGCCAGGACGCGGGCGGCGTGACGTTCCCCTGCCACCAGAACACCGTCCGGTCGCCGGAGGCCAGCCCGGAGGGCATGAAGCCCAGCTCCACGAACGGCTTGACGCCGAGCTCCAGGTAGGCGTCGACCACCTGGTCCACGTAGGTGAACACGTGCCGGACGTGGCGGGCGCCGCCGTGCTCGTACGGGCGGTGCACGCCGATCCCGTCGCTGAGCAGGCCGTGCCCCCGGATGTGCCGGAACCCGATCTCCCGCTGGACCAGCGCCAGCGACTCCTGATAGTCACGCCGCAGGGCGAGCTCGAAGCGGCCGGTGCCGACGCAGAACTTCCACGCGTCCGCCAGCCGCCCCGAGGGCTCGCCCGCTACCGCAATCCTCGTCACGCTCAGCCGTGTTCCTTCTTGAACCGCTCGTAGGCGGTGTTGACCAGGTTGATGAAGGTGGTGGAGTTCTTCGCCTCGAGCTCCTTGACGTAGGCGTCCCACTCGGTCAGGGGACGGTCACCGAGGATGAACTTGAGCGTGTTCTGGTCGACGTGGTCGCGCAGCGCGGTCTCCCACAGCGAGGCCTGCTCGCGCTCCTCGTCGGTGAACGGGCGCGGCGGCGGGACCGGGAGGGCCTGACGGGCGTTGATCACGTCCTGGAACGCCTTCTCCTCCTCGGAGAAGGTGGACTGGAGCAGGGTCGTCTTGCCGCCGTAGGCGAATACGCCGTTGCCGAACCCGAAGTCCTTCTGCAGGTGCTTGGAGCCGTCGGGGTTGAGGCCGATGAAGTCGATGTCCTCGTTCAGCTTGTACTCGCCCTCACCGGCCTTGGTGTACGTGACGCCTTCGACGCCCCACTTGGCGAACTCCTGGCCGGCGTCGGAGTACCAGAGCCAGTCGATGAACTGCATCATGGCGACGAAGTTCTCGCTGTCCAGCGCCTTCTTGGAGATCATGATGCCGTTCTCCAGGCGGTTGCCCGCCTTGACGTCGCCGAGCGGCCCCGTGGGCGTGGGGATCTTGACGAGCTTGGCGTCCGGGTCGAACTTCTTCAGCGGCGGCCGGTAGTCGTTGACCAGCGTCTGCGCGTTCGTGCTGATGATGAACGACTTCCCGCCGACGATCTTCTGGATCGCCGCGTCGTCGGACTGGGTGAACGACTCGGGGTCGAGCAGCTTCTCGGCCACCAGCTTGTTGAGGTACTCCAGCATCGCCTTGTACTGCGGCATGCTGCCGGTGAAGGCGAACTTCTGGGCGGTGGCGTCCCAGGTGGCGGGCTGGTAGCCCCAGCCGCCGGGCGCGCCGTGGGCGGTGCCGACGATGTTGAGCAGGTTGCCGCCCGGGGTGGGGACGCCCCACCGGTCGGTCATCGGGTAGAGGTCGGGATACTCCTGCTTGAGCGCCTTGAGCAGGGTGTAGAGCTCGTCCCAGGTCTTGGGGACCTGCAGGCCGTGCTTGTCGAGGATGTCGGTCCTGACGGCGAGCGAGTAGTCCAGCCAGATGTTCTCGTGCATGCCGGGCAGCAGGTAGAACCGGCCGTCGGACTGGCGGAGCGTGTCCAGGTCCGCCTTCATGTTCCACTTGGCGACCTTGTCCTGGAAGTGCGGCATCAGGTCGACGTAGTCGCTGACCGGCAGGATGGCGCCGGAGGCGACGAACGGCTCCTCCTGGTGCGGGTAGGTCTTCGGGATGATGAAGGGCGCGTCCCCCGCGCCGATCAGCAGGCTGCGCTTCTTCTCGTAGTCGCTGAGCGGCACCGTGACCGGCTCGAACTTCACGCTGGTCCGCTTCTCCAGCTCCGACCAGAACAGCCAGTCGGCCTTGAGCGCGTAGTTCGGGTGGTTGTTGTACAGGACGGAGAAGGTGAGCGGCGCGGTCGCCTTGAACTGGTCGCCGACGGCGTACTTGGGCATCGCGCCCGCCCGGTTGGCGGCGCCCGACTTCTCGGCGGCGGGCGCGGCCGGGTCCTCGCTGCTGCAGGCGGAGGCGGCCAGCGCGAGCGCCCCGAAGGTGAGGAGCGCCTGGCGGCGGGTGACTCTGTGCATGGGGGGTTGCCTTTCCCGAGGGTGAGACGGCGGCCCTATCCCTTGACCGCGCCGAGCATGACGCCCGAGACGAAGTAGCGCTGCACGAAGGGATAGACGGCCAGGATGGGGATGACGGTGAGCACGATGGTCACCGACTGGATGTTGGCGGCGGCCTGGGTCAGCTCGCCGGCCACGGCGCCGGCGTTCTCCACGCCGGTCGCTCCGGCGATGAAGTTGCGCAGGTAGACCGTCACCGGGAACAGCTCCGACTCGTTCATGTAGAGGAACGCCGAGAACCACGAGTTCCAGAACGAGACCGCGTAGAAGAGCACCATCGTGGCCACCACCGCCTTCGACAGCGGCATCACGATCCGCCACAGGATGCCGTAGGTGTTGAGGCCGTCGATGGCGGCGGCCTCCTCCAGGTCGCGTGGCAGGCTTTCGAAGAACGCCTTCATCACCAGGAGGTTGAAGACGCTGATCGCGTTGGGCAGCGCGATGGCCCAGACCGAGTTCCTCAGGCCGAGGCTGGTGACCAGGACGTAGTTCGGGATCAGGCCGCCGGAGAAGATCATGGTGAAGACGGCGATCCAGATGAGCGCCGTGCGGCCCTTGAGGTGCTTCTTCGACAGCACGTAGGCGTAACAGGTGGTCAGGATGATCGCGACGAGCGTGGCGACGACCGTGTAATAGACGGTGTTGCCGTAGTTGCGCCAGAACATCGGGTCGGAGGCGACGATCTCGTACGTGGTGAGGTTGAACCCGCGCGGGATCAGGTTGACCTCGCCCGCCCGGATGAAGGTCTCCTCGCTGAACGAGCGCGCCAGGATGTTGAAGAACGGGTAGAGCGTGACCGCCACGACGCCGGTCAGGATGACGGCGTTGACCGCCTGGAAGACCCGGTAGCCCCGGCTCGTGCCGACTGTCACCACAGGCTCGTCCCTACTGTGCGACGGGAGATCACGTTCGCCGACACGACCAGCACCAGGCCGACGAGCGCCTCGAACAGGCCGATGGCGGCCGCGTAGCTGAAGTTGCTGGACAGCACGCCCATCCGGAACAGGTACGTGGAGATCACGTCGCCGGTGGGGTACGTCAGGGGGTTGTAGAGCAGCAGGATCTTCTCGAAGCCCACCGCCATGAACGTGCCGATGTTGAGGATCATCAGCGTGACCGCCGTGGGCCGGATGCCGGGCAGGGTCACGTGCCAGATCTGCCGCCACCGGCTCGCGCCGTCCATCCGGGCGGCCTCGTACAACTGCTCGTCGATGGTGGTGAGGGCGGCGAGGTAGAGGATCGTCCCCCAGCCGACGGTCTGCCAGACCTCGGACGAGACGTAGATCGTCCGGAACCACTCGGGCTGCTGCAGGAACGTGACGGGCTGCTCGCCGAGCGACTTCAGCACCTGGTTGATCGGGCCGTCGACGGCCGTCATCTGCATGACGAGCGCGGCCACGATCACGACCGACAGGAAGTGCGGCAGGTAGGACACCGACTGCAGGAACCGCTTGAGCCTGCGGGTGCGGATCTCGTTCAGCAGCAGCGCCAGCACGATCGGCAACGGGAAGCAGAACAGCAGCGTCAGCCCGCCGAGCACCAGCGTGTTGGTGAACACGTTCCAGAACGTCGGGTCGGACAGGAACATGTTGATGTAGCGGAGGCCGACCCATTCCTCGCCGAAGATGCTGCCGCCCGGCTGGAACTTGCGGAAGGCGATGATGTTGCCGAGCATCGGCGCGTACCGGAAGATCACGAAGAACAGCAGCGGCAGGATCGCCAGCGTGTAGAGCTGCCAGTCGCGCCGCAGCGCCCGGCGCCAGGTACGGTCCTGGGCCTTCACGAGCGCTCCTCGGGGGTTGTCCGCGTCACCGGCCGCAGCTGCCGGTCGTGGCCCACCTCGCGTTCCGGGCCGTCGAGGCGCAGCGGCAGCGCGGCCACCGTTTCGCCCGCCGAGCGGCCGAACCGCAGCTCGACGTCGCCGGGCTCGACGACGCGCCGGCCGCCCACGCCGGCGAAGGAGGCGAGGTCCGCCGAGACGGTGAACGTCACCACCGCGCCGTCCCCCGGTTCCAGCGGCACCCGGGCGAATCCGAGCAGGCGGACCACCGGCCTGGTGGTCTGCGCGACCGGGTCGTGCAGGTAGAGCTGGACGACCTCGGCGCCGGGCCGCTCCCCCGTGTTGCGCACGGTGATCTCGACGGTCGCCTCGCCGTCCACGGGCCACACGTCCGGCCCCAGCAGCTTCGCGCCGCTCCACTCGAACGTCGTGTAGCCGAGCCCGTGCCCGAACGGGAACGCCGGGGTCGGGTCCACCGACGACACCTCGTTGCGGCGGCCGAGCGGGGGCGACAGGTACGTGGCGGGCAGCCCGCCGGAGTCGCGCGGCACGCTGACAGGCAGCCGTCCGGACGGGTTCACCGCGCCGGTGAGCACCTCGGCCAGCGCCTGCCCGCCCAGTTGCCCGGGGAAGAAGCCGCAGACGACGGCCGCGGCGGCGTCCACCTCGGCGCCCAGCGCGTACGGCCGGCCGGCGAGCAGCACCAGGACCACCGGGGTGCCGGTGGCGAGCACGGCCCGGACCAGCTCGGCCTGCACGCCGGGCAGCCGCAGGTCGGCGGCGTCGCAGCCCTCGCCGGAGGTGCCGCGGCCGAACAGCCCGGCCCGGTCGCCGACGGCGAGCACGCACACGTCGGCGGCCTCGGCGGCGGCGACCGCCGCCGCGATGCCGGAGGTGTCGTCGCCGCTGACGTCGCAGCCCGCCGCGTACGCGACGCCCGGGACCAGGGCGTCCAGCGCCTCGCGCAGCGACGGGATCTCCAGCCCGAGCCCGTGCTCGGGGTGCCCGCCGACGTGCAGGGGGAAGGAGTAGCAGCCGAGCATCGCCATCGGGTCGTCGGCCACCGGCCCGACGAGCGCGACCCGCGTGCCGGGGGCCAGGGGGAGCACGCCGCCGGTGTTGCGGAGCAGCACGACGGCCTGGCGTGCCAGGCGCAGCGCGATGTCGCGGCTGGTGGCGTCGTCGAGGCGCAGCCCCTCGACGTCGTCCGGCAGGGCCTGCCAGTCCGCGTCGAGCAGGCCGAGCTCGGCCTTCTGCGTCAGCACCCGGCGCAGCGCGCGGTCGACCAGCGCCTCGCTCACCGTGCCGGCCTTGATCGCGTCGATCAGCGGGGCGCCGAACGTGTCCACGGTGGGCAGCTCGACGTCGATCCCGGCGCGCAGGGCCAGCCCGGCCGCCTGCCCTCCGCCGGCGGCCACGCCGTGCAGCTTCTGCAGGAACCGGACCGCGAAGTAGTCGGAGACCACCGTGCCGGTGAATCCCCAGGTGTCGCGCAGCAGCCCCGTGAGCAGGCTCTCGTCGGCGGCCACGGGCAGGCCGTCGATCTCGGAGTAGGAGTTCATCACCGAGCGGGGGCCGCCCAGGCGCAGCGCCATCTCGAACGGCGGCAGCACCACGTCGGCCAGCTCGCGGGGGCCCATCGGCACGGGGGCCAGGTTGCGCCCGCCCCGGGAGGAGGCGTATCCGGCGAAGTGCTTCAGCGTGGCGACGACTCCGGCGCCCTCCAGGCCGCGCACGTAGGCGGCGCCGAGCGTGCCGACGAGGTAGGGGTCCTCGCCGATCGTCTCCTCGGTGCGGCCCCAGCGGTAGTCCCTGGTCACGTCCACGACCGGGGCCAGGCCCTGGTGGACGCCGGCGGCGCGCAGGGAGCGGCCGATCCGCGCGGCCATCTCCTCGATCAGCCCGGGGTCGAAGCTGGCGCCCCAGCTCAGCGGGGCCGGGTAAACGGTCGCGCGCCAGGCGGCGAAGCCGGTCAGGCACTCCTCGTGCACCTGGGCGGGGATCCCGAACCGGCTGGCGGCCACGATCTCGGCCTGGGAGGCGGCCAGCGAGCGGGCGCCCGCGACGGGGTCGACCGGCGCGGTGCCGAACGGGCGGGTGAGCTGGCCGAGTCCGTGGGCGATGACGTCGCTCCACTCCACGCCCGCCATGTCGTCCTGGTGCGGGGCCACGCCGCCCCCTGAACCATCTGCGCCGACCCATACCCCGACGAGCTGCGCGATCTTCTCCTCCAGCGTCATGAGCGGGATCAACGCCTCCGCGCGTTCAGCCGGAGTCAGCCGCGGATCCCGCCATGGCTCGGGGTTCGTGTCGGTGGGCATGCCATCCCTTCACCTGGGGGGAGTTCGAAACTTTCGAAGGGGTTCCGTTAATATTGCGGCAACCTAGGGGCCTCGTCCAGGTGTGTCAAGAGTTGCCATCATCTGGCGTTATGCACATAATGCCCGTGTCGATCGTCCGAAAGTTCCGGGAACCTGACCGATGGGGTTGCCCGAAAGTTTCCGAAAAAATAGGATGCGCCGCGATGACAACTCCCCGCTCCGCGACGATCGCCACCGTGGCCGATGAGGTCGGCGTCTCCGTGACGACGGTCTCCAAGGTCCTCAACGGCCATCCCGACGTCGCGCCCGGCACCAGGGCCCGCGTCGAGGCGAGCCTCGCCCGCCACCAGTACCAGCGCCGGAACAAGCGTCAGCCGTCCGGCTCGGGCCAGCTCGACCTGGTCTTCCACGAGCTCGACTCCGCCTGGGCCGTCGAGATCATCCGCGGGGTCGAGGCCGTGGCCGCCACCGCGAAGATCGAGGTGGTCCTGTCCCAGCTCGGCGGCCGGCACCGGCCGCCAGCCGAATGGCTCAGCGCCGTGCTCGCCCGGCGGCCGCTCGGCGTGATGTTCGTGCTGTCCGGGCCCACCCAGGCCCAGCAGGAACGGCTCCAGCGGCAGGGCATCCCGATCGTCGTCGTCGACACCGACAGCGCGACCGCGGCCTCGGTGCCCACGGTCGGCTCCAACAACTGGGACGGCGGCCTGCTGGCCACCCGCCACCTGCTGGAGCTGGGCCACGAGCGGATCGCGATCATCTCGGGCCCGGAGGACGTGCTGTGCAGCCGGGCGCGCGTGGCGGGCTTCCGCTCCGCGCACGAGGAGGCCGGCCTGGAGATCGACCCCACCCTGGTCCGCTACGGCAACTTCTACCTCAACGCCGGGTACGAGCACGGCATGGAGCTGCTGTCCAGGAAGGACCGCCCGACCGCGATCTTCGCCGGGGCGGACATGCAGGCGATGGGCGTGCTGCGCGCGGCGCGGCGGCTCGGGCTGGACGTGCCCCGGGAGCTGTCGGTGATCGGGTACGACAACCTGCCGATGTCCGAATGGATCGATCCGCCGCTGACCACCGTCAACCAGCCGTTGCGCGACATGTCCGGAATGGCCGCACAGATGCTGCTCGACCTGGCGCGCGGCGTGGAGCTCGCCACCAGCCGCATCGACCTGGTGAACGAACTCGTCATCCGCGACAGCACCGCACCCCCTGCCCCGCTTCCGAAATGACCGAAACCCTCACCCAGCCACGGGCGGGCGTGTGCGCTCGGGGGCACGCATGCGGATCAGCATGGCGTGGGGCCCTGCCCCAGCGGGGCGGCGCCGGCCAGGTCACGGGTGGTCGGCGCAGCAGGGGGTGGGGTT
>NZ_LAVL01000097.1 GCF_001083785.1 Nonomuraea sp. SBT364 | reverse complement strand
ACGATCACGGCCTGGATCGCGGCGGTGGCCATGAGCACGGCCAACGAGACGGCCAGCACCCGCATCCCCCGGCCGCTGCCCTCCAGCGCCTGGTCGATCTTGTCGCCGGTGCCGTGGCCGTGCGGCGCCGCCCGCCAGGAGCGCGGCGCGCAGCGCGTCCGCCAGGTCGTAGCCGCCCCGGTCGCGCAGCGAGGTGCGCAGGGCGAGCAGCGGCTCCATCAGCGTGTGCACGCCCGCCGTCGCGGCCAGCTCGCCGAGGCGGGCGATGAGCAGCCGCATCAGCTCCCTGGCCTGCTCGACGCCGCCGGCGTCCTCCTCGGTGTCGGCCGCCCACTTGACGATCTCCGCCTCCAGCGCGAGCACCGCCCGGGCGGCCGCGGGCGGGCCGGCGGCGGCCACCGCCTCCTCGAAGTGCCGCTCGCACGACCGGATGCTGTCCTCCAGCGTCACCTCGGGGACGGCCGGCGCGGCGACCGGCCGCGGCGCGCGGGCTGCTGCGGCCCGCCGGCCCTCCGCGAGCCGCCGCAGCTCCGCCAGGTCGGTACGGGTCCCCGCCGCCAGCACGGTGACCGCCGGGGCGCCCGTCTCGCCCGCCTCCGGACCCGGCGGAGGCGGGGGCGGGGTCAGGCGTCGGACGGTGACCGAGCCCCGGCCCGCCACGTCGACCGTCTCGCTCTCCAGGTCGATGATCAGCGCCGTGTGCTCGTCGATGCCGAGCACGGCGGTGCCCGGCGGCAGCTCCCGCTCCATGCGCGACAGCCGCCGCTCGCCCAGGTAGCAGTAGCGGGTGTCGTGGGTGCCGCCCTCGGCGTTGTCGAAGTGCGGGATCAGCACGGCCCGCAGCCCGAGCGCCGCCAGCAGGTCGATGCCCTCGCGCCAGTGCGGGTCGGCCCCGACCTTGTAGATCTCGTACACGGGCACGGTGGCGAGCCCGGCGGTGCAGGCGGCGGCGGAGGCGAGCACGGTGACGCCGGTCCGGGCGCGCACGCGGGCGCGCAGGTCGGCCGCCACGCCGGAGCCCGCCCACCGGTCGAGGGCGTAGGTGGGGCTGCCGGGACCGGAGAAGACCCAGGCGGCGCCCGTCACGTCGCCGGACACCTCGACGTCCAGGCCGACGCTGCGGGCGAAGTAGCCGCGCGCGCGGGCGGAGATGTCGGCGCGATTCTCCTGGAAGGCGTACGGGGTGTCGAGCAGCACGGCCCGCGCGCCGGGCGGCAGGCCGCGAGCGGCTGCCCGGTGGACCTCCACCATGGTCGGGCTGGTCTCGCCCGATCCCATCAACACCAGCATCCCCGGCATCTCCGGCATCCCCGGCATGGCCGCCGCCTCTCTCTCGCGCACGTCATCGACTACTGCCATGGGGTGGCCCGCTCGCGCAAGAGCGGGGACACATATGCGAGCTGGACGTTCCTGCACAGGTGTGGCAGTAGGCTGCTGGCGGTGACGGCAAGACATGTGGTCGCGGTCGAGGCGCTCATGCTGAGGGCGGGCGACGGCTGGTCCTATCGGCGCGTGGTGGTCTCCCCCGGTCCGGGCGAGAGCCCCGACGAGGCGGCCCGCCGGGCGGCCGGGGTCGAGGCGGGGGCGCGTGACGTCGTGGTGCACTCCACGAGCTGGCGTCACCTGCCGGGCGAGATCGTGCTGACCTACGCGGTGTGCCCCGATCCCGAGCCGTGGCTGCCGGCCGCCGGGCTGCCGGCGCCGGAGGTGGCCCGGGGGGCGGCGCCCGCGACGCCGTCGCCGGAGCGGGTCGAGGTGGCGCAGGTGGCGGCGCACGCGATCCGGCACCTGGCGTTCCTCATGGCGGAGGACCCGGTGGTGCGCGAGGCGCTGGCCCGCCACCCGCAGGTGGCTATCGCGCTGTCGCCCAGCGGCGCGACACCCGGCGGCCGAGCTCCTGCATGGGCCGCTCCACCCAGCGATACGTCAGCGCGCTGACCGCCACGATCAGCGCCGTCACCAGCGCGGTCATGGCGAGCTGCAGCGGAAGCGGCGCGGCGCGCAGGTCGCCGGCGACCGTGCTGACGTACTTGAGCACCGGGTGGTGCACCAGGTAGAGCGAGTAGCTGATCAGCCCCAGCCAGGTGAGCACCCTCGGCACCCGCCTGCCGCGCAGCGCCATGCCGCCCGCGAAGACGGCGGCCGACAGCACGATCGTGGTGACCCATACGCCGGGCCGCACCCACCACCAGCCGCTCTGGATCGCCCAGAAGGGCGAGATCGCGACGAGCGCGGCCGTGAGGGCGACGGGCCACAGGCTGCCCTGGCCGCGTTCCCACCGGTGGATGGCGGTGCCGGCGAACATGAGCGCCACGATGGCCGCGCCCAGCCACGGCACCCGGCTGTTGAGCACGAGCAGGGCCAGCGCCATCACGCCCAGCAGGATCGCGGCCGCCTTGCGGAACCGGCCGCCGATCACGCAGGCGAGCCCGGCCGCGAACACGGCGCAGGACACGTACGCCACCCAGGGGCCCTCGAACAGGGCCCGGCCCATGACCACGCCGGTCACCACGCCGACGGCGGCGAACAGGACCGACAGCAGCGCGCTGCGGTCGTGCAGCCGCACCAGGAACAGCGCGGTGACCAGCAGGTAGAAGACCATCTCGTAGGAGAGCGTCCACATGGTGTCGGCCAGCCCGCCCACGCCGACGACGTCGAGCAGCATGGTCGCGTGCCCGGCTACCGACCCGCCGTCGCGCGGCACGGCCTGGCGCACCGGCACCCACCAGGCCATCGCCAGCACCAGGACGGAGACGGCCAGGTAGAGCGGGTAGAGGCGGAACAGGCGGCTCAGCCAGAAGGCCCGCACGTCGCCGTGCCGCTCCAGCGAGGCCGGGATGATGTAGCCGCTGACCAGGAAGAACACGAAGATGCCGAAGACCCCGAGGCTGAACCAGTAGGGCCGCGCCGACGGCAGGTACCACGGCAGCATGTGCTCGGCCACCACGGCCAGGGCGCCGATGCCGCGCAGCGCGTCGAGCCACGCGAGCCTGGCATGCGGGTCGGCGGGACCGGACGCGGTGCCACGGGCGGCGGCTGGGGCGATCGACACCCGCCCAAACCTACCCTGACTTGCCCGGCCGATGCCGCTTATCACCTATGTGCGGACAAAGGCCCGTGATGGTCGGCGTCGGAGGGCCCGTCGGGGTCGGTGTGCACGGTGGCGGCGCGTAGTTTGGGCAACTCGTGGATGAGCCGGTGCTCGGCCTCGACCGCCACCGCGTGCGCGGCCACGACGGTGAGGTCGTGGCGGACGAGGATCTCCACCTCGGCGTGCAGCGCGTGGCCGATCCAGCGCATCCGCACCGAGCCGACGCGCTCGACGCCGGGGACGGCGCGCAGGATCCGCTCGGCCCCGTCGACGAGGGCGGGATCGACGGCGTCCATCAGCCGGTGGTAGATCTCCCGGGCGGCGCCGCGCAGCACGAACAGGATGGCCACCGTGATGAGCAGCCCGACGACGGGGTCGGCGATCGGGAAGCCGAGCGCGGAGCCGCCCGCGCCGAGCAGCACGGCGAGCGAGGTGAAGCCGTCGGTCCTGGCGTGCAGCCCGTCGGCGACCAGCGCGGCCGAGCCGATCTCGCGCCCGGCTCTGATCCGGTAGCGGGCCACCCACTCGTTGCCGAGGAAGCCGGCGACCCCGGCAGCCGCCACCCAGCCGACGGCCTCGACGCCGCGCGGCTCGATCAGCCGGGTGACCGCCTCGTACCCGGCCAGCCCGGCCGAGGCGGCGATGATCAGCACGATGGCGATGCCGGCCAGGTCCTCGGCCCTGCCGTAGCCGTAGGTGAAGCGCCGGGTGGCCGCCCGGCGGCCGACGGAGAACGCGATCGCCAGCGGCACGGCGGTGAGCGCGTCGGCGACGTTGTGCAGCGTGTCGCCGAGCAGCGCGACCGACCCGGACGCGACGACGATCACGGCCTGGATCGCGGCGGTGGCCATGAGCACGGCCAACGAGACGGCCAGCACCCGCATCCCCCGGCCGCTGCCCTCCAGCGCCTGGTCGATCTTGTCGCCGGTGCCGTGGCCGTGCGGTGCCAGGGCGTGTCTGAGGCGCGCCAGCGCACCGTGCCGGTGGCCGTGGGACCTGGCCATCCTCCCGCGCTCCTCCCGCCTGGGTCTACCAGCCGACGTGGCCCTTGCCCGAGATGAGCGCGCGGGCGATGACCAGGCGCTGCACGTCGTTGGTGCCCTCGCCGATCGCCATCAGCGGCGCGTCGCGGTAGAGCCGCTCGACCACGTACTCCTGGGAGTACCCGTAACCGCCGTGGATGCGCATCGACTCCAGCGACGCCTTCAGCGCGACCTCGGAGGCGAAGTACTTGGCCATGCCCGCCTCCATGTCGATCCGCTGCCCGCTGTCGGCGCGGGAGGCGGCCCAGTAGGTGAGCAGCCGGGCGGCCTGGATCTCGGTGGCCAGGTCGGCGAGCTTGAGCTGGATGGCCTGGAAGTCGGCGATCGGCTGCCCGAACGCGGTCCGTTCGCGGGCGTAGCCGAGCGCGGCGTCGTAGGCGGCCTGCGCGACGCCGACCGCGCGGGCGGCGATGTTGACGCGGCCGATCTCCAGCCCGCCGAGCACCTGCTGCATGCCGCGTCCCTCGACGCCGCCGAGCAGCGCGCCGGCCGGGACGCGCACGCCGTCGAGCGCCACCTCGCACGTCTCGGTGCCCTTGTAGCCGAGCTTGGGCAGGTCACGGCTGACCGTGAAACCGTCCGCCGACGGGTCGACCAGCAGCACCGACATGCCCTTGTGGGCCGGCTCGGTGACCGAGGTCTTGACCAGCACGGGCAGCGGGTCGGCGTGCCGGGCGTTGGTGATCCACGTCTTGGTGCCGGTGACGACGTAATGGTCGCCGTCGCGGACCGCGCGCGTGCGGATGCCCTGCAGGTCGGTGCCGGCGCCGGGCTCGGTCAGCGCGATCCCGGTCCGGCGCGCGCCGGTGGCCAGATCGGGCAGCAGCCGCTTCTGCTCCTCGGTGCCGTGACGGGCGATCATCCAGCAGGCCAGCGAGTGCGAGCCGATGGTGCCCGCCACGCCCATCCAGCCGCGCGCGATCTCCTCGAAGACCAGCGCGAAGGTCACCATGTCGGCGCCCAGCCCGCCGTGCTCCTCGGGCACCGACAGCCCGAACAAGCCCATCGCCTTCATCTTCTCGACGATCTCGGTGGGGTATCTGCCGGAGTGTTCCCATTCGGTGGCGACCGGCACGATCTCCTTGTCGACGAACGCGCGCAACGTCTCGCGGAAGGCCCGCTGCTCGTCGGTCAGCTCGAAGTCCATCGCTCAGCCTTCCAGGGGACCGGTCTTGGCCTGGGGGAAATAGCCCTTGTCGTGCGGGGCGTCGCGTCTGTACACCATGACCGTGCGGGTCCACGACATGATCTCGTCGCCGTCCTGGTTGAGGCCGCGCGTGCGGCAGGTCACGATCCCGGCGTACGGGCGCGACCTCGACTCGCGCATGGCCGTGACCAGCGATTCGGCGTAGACGGTGTCGCCGACGAACACCGGGTGGGTGAGCCGGATGTCCTCCCACCCGAGGTTCATCAGCGCGGTCTGGCTGACGTCCATCACCGACAGGCCGAGCACGATGGCGACGGTCAGCCCCGAGTTCACGATGATCTTCCCGACCGGGGCCTTCGCGGCGAAGTGCGCGTTGAAGTGGTTCTGGTTGGTGTTCATCGTGAGCAGCGTGAACCAGGTGTTGTCGGCCTCGCTGATGGTGCGGCCCAGCGGGTGCTGGTAGACGTCGCCGATCACGAAGTCCTCGTAGTAACGGCCGATGCTCGCTTCGTGGACGGTCATCCGGCCACGTTAGTCACCGGTCGTTTCGCGGGTCAACGATCACTTACGGGCGGCGAGCGTGGCCACCACGTCCACGATCCGCACGGCCCGCTCCAGCTCGGCGCGATGGAACACCGGCCCGTCGGCGCGCGCCACCAGCAGGTGCAGCCGCTGCGCGGTCACCGGCAGCAGCATCAGCCGCAGCTTCTCGGTGTCGAGGCAGGCGGCCCGGGGCGGCGGCTCCGGCAGGTCGACGTAGTCGGGCGCGGCCAGCGAGGCGTGCCGCACCGCGCCGTCGGCGTAGGCCACCGACCATTCGGCGCCGCACAGCCCCGGCAGCGCGTCGACCAGCGTAGCCAGCCCGCGCGCAGGCTCGGCGGCGACGTGCATGAGCAGGTCGTAGTCGGGCGCCGAGCCGGGCGCCTCCCGCGTCGGCCACACGCCCTCGATCCGGACGCCCGGCACGTCGGTGAACCGCTCGCGCACCTCCTGCGGGCTCGCCGCGCCGGGCCAGGAGACGGTGAAGTCGTCCACCGCCCGGCCCTTCTCCCGTTCGAGCACGGTGACCTGCAGGATGTCGGCGCCCAGTGTCCCCAGCACCTTGGCGACCTGCCCGAGGCCGCCGGGACGGTCCGGCAGCGACACCCTCAGTCTCAGCAGCATTGCCGCCTCCCTTCCCGAGGCTTCTTACAGTGCCGTGGAAAGGTTTCCGGCAGGTTCCACGGATATGTCGCACATGATGCGCGATTCGCCCCTATGCCCTCTTCCCACGGGGGAGGCACCTCATACCGGCGTCAGGCGAAGACGTCCTGCTGGTAGCGGCCGGATTCCTCCAGCCCGGCCAGCCACGCCTCGCCGTCGCCGCCGGCGCGCTCGCGGTGCAGGGCGAGCAGGGCCGCCCGGACGGCGGGCGCCATGCGCAGGCCGTCGCCGCACACGTACACGTACGCGCCGCGGCCGAGCAGGTCCCACACGGCGTCGCCCTCGGCGGCGACGGCGTCCTGCACGTAGCGGTGCGGGTGGCCGGGCACCGCCGAGAACGCGGTGTGCACGCGCACGTCGCCCTGCCGGGCCCACGCCTCCACCTCCTCGCGGTAGAGCCAGTCGTGGTCCGGGTGGCGGCAGCCGGTGAACACCTCGGCCCTGCCGGTGGCGCCGCTCAGCGCCCGGTCCTCCAGGAAGCCGCGCAGCGGGGCGAACCCGGTGCCGGGGCCGACCAGGATCACCGGCGTCGCGGGGTCCTCCGGCAGCCGGAACGGCGGCGCGGGCTCGCGGACGTAGCCGTAGAACACCTCGCCCTCGCCGAGCCCGGCCAGGTAGGCCGAGCACATGCCCCGGTACTCGCCGCTGCCGGACCACGCCGGGCCCTCCACCAGGCCGACGGTGATCCGCACGAGCCCCGGGGCGGCCAGCGGCGAGGAGGAGATCGAGTAGTAGCGCGGCTTGATCGGCCCGGCCATCTCCAGGAAGGCCGACAGCGGCAGCTCGATCGCCGGGAAGCGCTCCAGCAGCGCCAGCGGCGAGACGCGCTTGGCCAGGATCTCGTCGGCGTACGCCTCGGTCAGGGCGGCGAGCTGCCCCCTGGTCCACGGGCAGCCGGTGTGCTCGGCCAGCGCGTCCAGGTCGGCCCGGGTGGCGACCTCCTGCAGCTCGGCGAACTCGGTCAGCAGCAGCCCGGCCGTGACCGGCGTGTCCAGCGGCAGGTGGCCGGCCGTGCGGGCGCGCAGCCGTACCACCTGCTCGCGCGGCACGCGCAGCAGCCGCAGCGCCCACTCCACCAGCTCGGGGTCGTTCTTGGCGAAGACGGCCAGGTGGTCGCCCGCGGTGTAGGAGACGCCCTCGGGCAGCCGGGCGACGATCGAGCGCACGCCGGGCCGCGGCGCCTCCCGGGAGAAGTCCCACAGCCCGGCCGGGTCGCCCGTCAGCTCCTCGTTGGACACCACCGTCAGCGGGACGGCGCGCGCGGAGACGACGGCGGGCCGGACCTCGGCCTCGCTCAGCACCTCCAGCTCGTAGCGCGGCCCGGCGTCGGCGGCGGAGGCGCTGTAGACGTCGGCGACGGCGGCCCACAGCGTGCCGGTCCAGGCGGTGACGTCGCCGTCGAGGTCGCCGTCGGCGTCCGCCTCGCCCCGCTCGACCAGCGGCTCGGCGCCGGCCGCCGTGAGCTTGGCGTACGCGCGGCGCGGGAAGTCCTGGTAGGTGGGCCACTGGGTGTTGCCGACGCCGAGCACCGCCAGCCGCACGCCGGACAGCGACGGCAGGCTCTCCAGCGCGTCGAAGCGCTGGGCGTTGTCGGGCGCCTTGCCGTTGTAGGAGGAGGCGACCACGACGAGCAGCCCGCCGGTGGGCGGCTCCAGCTCGTCGAGGGTGACCAGGGTGGTGGCGAAGCCGGCCCGCCCGGCGCGTTCGGCCAGCCGTTCGGCGATGTCGGCGCAGGTGCCGAGGTTGGAGCCGTAGGCGACGGTGAGGGGGACGCCGCTCACCGTCACGTCCTGCGCCACCGGCTGCCCTCCCGGCTGCTGCTCCGGGACGGCGGCGCTCCGCTCGTGCGGGCGGCGTTCGCGCACCCGCACGGTGAAGCCCTCGGGCTTGACCGTGAGCGTCTGCTTGATCCGCATCCGGTAGACCGACGGGTCGGACACGGCGAAGCGGCGCAGGATCATGGCCAGGGCCAGCCGGGCCTCGGTGAGCGCGAACTGGCGGCCGATGCAGGCGCGCTCGCCGTTGCCGAACGGCTTGTAGGCGGCCGGGTGGTGGCTCTTCCTGTTGCCCGGCAGCCAGCGGTCGATGTCGAACTCCCCGGGCCGCTCCCACGCCTTCGGGCTGCGGTGCAGCGGGCCGAGCAGGACGCCGATCCGGGTGCCGGCGGGGATGGGGTGGTCGCCGATGGTGGTGTCGGCGACGGCGTTGACGCCGAAGGCCGGGATCGGCGACCACAGCCGCAGCGTCTCGTCCAGGACGCGCGGGATCACGTCCAGCTTCATGATCGTCTCGTAGCTGGGCGGCTCGTCGCCGGGCAGCAGCCTGTCGACCTCGTCGTAGGCGCGGGCGAGCGTGTGCGGTTCGCGCAGCAGGTTGTACAGCGCGAAGGAGAGCAGGCCGCTGGTGGTCTCGTGGCCGGCGATGAGGAACGTGAGCACCTGGTCGCGGATGTTGTCGTCGGGCAGGCGCTCGCCGGTGCGCGGGTCGGCGGCCCGCAGCATGAGGCCGAGCAGGTCCTGCGCCTTCTCCGTGCCGCCCCGGCGCTCCTTGATCACCTCGTCGACCAGCTCGCGCATGACGGCGATGTCGCGCCGGTAGGTCTCCTCCTCGCGCCGCTTGAGCCGGGTGACGAGCGGCAGTTGCTGGTTGCGGTGCATGGCCTCGGTCAGCGCGCCGCCCATCGCCCGCAGGAACGGGTGCAGCTCCGGCGAGCCGAAGGAGCCGAACCGGTAGCCGAAGCCCGTCAGCGAGATGGTGTCGAGCGTGAGCCGGGTCATGTCGTCGGCGACCGGCAGGTCCTCGCCCTGGCGGCGGGCCCACGACTCGACGAGCTGCCCGGCGACCTCCAGCATCTGCGGGAAGTACGCCTTCATCGACCGCTGGCCGAAGGCGGGCATGAGGATCCGGTGCGCCTGCCCCCACAGGGGCCCGTCGTGCTCGGCGGTGAACAGCCCGTCGCCGCCGAAGTCGCGCACGATCGACAGCGGCGGGTCGATCCGCTTGACGAACCGGGTCTCGTCGCACGCCTCGGCCACCAGGTCGGGGTCGTAGACGAACAGCACTTTCCGGCCGGCCAGGTCCATCTGGTAGAGCCCCTGGTCGTAGTGGCCGGCCAGCTCCTCGAAGTACGCCGCGGGCGAGTGCGAGGGGATCTGCAGCGCGTTGCCGAGGATCGGAAGGCCCCGGGGGGCCGGGATCGCCGTCATGAGCACTCCCATGCTTTGTAGCCATACACCGTATGGCTGCTACCATACACCGTATGGCTACCACTGCGCGAAGGGGCGCCCCCCTGACCCTCGACGAGATCCACGCGGCGGCGCTGCGGCTGGTGGACGAGGGCGGCGTCGACGCCCTGTCGATGCGCAAGCTGGCCGCCGAGCTGGACGTCAACCCGATGTCGCTCTACCACCACGTGCCGGGCAAGGAAGCGCTCATCCAGCAGATCTGCGTCGCCATGGCCGACCGGCTGGAGCTGCCGCCGGACGACGGCACGCCGTGGCAGGAGCAGCTGCGCGCCCTGGCGCTGGCCTACCACGCGCTCGCCCGCGCCTACCCGGCCCTGTTCGCCTACGCCTACGCGCACCAGCAGCCCGGCACCGACCACGAGAGCGGCATCTGGGCGGTCCTGCACCGCGTCCTGCGGGCGGCCGGCGTGGCCGGGCCCGACCTCGGGCGCACCGGCGACGTGCTGCACGCCTTCGTGTCGGGGTTCGTGCTCGCCGAGACGAAGGGCCTCATCGCGGAGCCCGGCCCGGCCTTCGACACCGCCATCGACCTGATCGTGCACGGGCTGGCCGGGCGTTCCTGAAGGATGAGGTCATTTTTCGGACCAAGCATGTCGTTGGCCCGATCAGCCGCTCGTCACCGGTAAATAGGCAATCATGGAATCCGGCCGGACGGCGGCCGGCGAAGGACGTGCAGAGAGCGCGGTGTGGTGAGGCGCAGCAGAGGACGGCCCGGGTGGCTCCATGTCGGTGTTCTGGAGCACCGCCTGACGCGGCTGTGGGCGCCCGGCGCCTTCCCACCGGCCGAGTCGCTGCTGGCCGTCATGACGCTGGCGGCGGTCCCCCGCCGCCTGGCCGGGCGGCTGGCCGAGCACCTGAGCGGCGGCCTGGTCGTCGGCCCCGGCGCCGTCCCCGACCTGCCCGACTTCGAGAAGCTGCGCGCGCTGCCGCTCCCGCAGCAGGAGGGCACCTGGGAGCGCAGCGCCGGCGTCTACGACCCGGCGCTGCGCCGCATCGCCGTCGGCAGCGTCCCCTCGCCGTCGGTCAACGTGTGCGGCCACGAGCTCGGGCACGCCCTGGACGACTCCGACGGGCGCCCGTCGGCCGAGCCGTGGTGGATCGTCCTGCACGCGCTGCGCCGCGCCCACCTGGCTCCCCCGTACCAGCAGGACGTCACGGAGCTGTTCGCGGAGAGCTTCGCCTGCGTGCTGACCCGCCGCACCTCGCGCCTGATCCACCTGCTGGGCGACGAGCGCGCGGCCCGGCAGGTCTACGCGTGGATGTCGGACCGCTACGGCATCGGCTGAGTCAGCGCTGGTAGGCGCCCGCGTGCGGGTCGGATGGGATGGGCCTGCCGGTGAAGTCCCTGGCCAGGGCGGCGCCGCCGTACCACTTGGCCGTCAGGCGGACGGCGCGGCCGCGCGCCGGGGAGCCGGGGCGCAGGCGCAGGTTCGTCGCGGAGACGAACCCCGGGTCGGCCATGACCGAGCTCGGGCCGAGCTTGAAGCGGGCGCTGCGCGCCCTGTAGACGCTGCCGGCCTCGTCGGCGCCGGAGCCGTCCTCGTAGCCCGCCTGGCCGCCGACGACGATGACGTTGTTGCGCAGCTTGAGTATCGACGGGGAGCAGCCGTCGTGGCAGGACCAGCCGATCGTCTTCCTGGCCGGCATGTGGACCGAGTTGTGCACGGCGACGGTGCCCTTGACCGGGCCGACGATGTGCCGGGGGCCGCGGGTGACGAGGAAGGAGCCGCTCTTGAGCGTGGAGGTGACGACGTTGAAGGCGAGCAGGTTGCCGGTGGCGGTGTCGCCCTTCTTGGCGCCGAGCTCGCTGAAGGTGTTGTTGTCGTGCGCCCGGTTGTGGGTGACGCGGTTGCGGTTGCCGCTGAAGATCTCGATGGCGGCGCCGTCGACGCCGTAGTCGGGGCTCTTGGCGTGGCTGCCGGTGATGGTGTTGCCGGTGACGAGGTTGTCGTCGCCGTTGAGCAGGATGCCGAACGCGCCGGAGTCGTCGTCGCCGCCCTTGTCGGCGATGCTCATCCGGTTGTTGCCGGTGAAGGTGCTGTCCCGGATGGTGTTGCGGGCGCCGGTGGGGGCGACGACCGCGCCGGCGATGTTGCGGTCGGCCTCGACGCCGGACAGCACGTTGTGGTCGCCGTCGATGTGGAAGCCGGCCCAGCGGCAGCCGGACGCGCGCAGGCCGCTGACGTGCCAGTGGTCGCCTGAGATGACGACGCAGTCGGCGTCACGGCCGCTGATCCTGGGCAACGCGCCCTTGCCGTACGCCTTGACGGTGATGGGGCTGCCGGCGGTGCCGTCGGCGGTGAGGATGAGCGAGCCGGCGAAGGAGCTGCCGCGCTTGATCGCGACGGTGTCGCCCGGCTGGAGCGCGGCGGCGTTGACCGCGTCCAGCGACTTCCACGCGGTGGACTCCCCCGTGCCCTCGGCCGCGTCGTCGCCCGCCGCGGAGTCGACGTAGTAGGTCGTGCCGGCCCGGGCGGCGGCCTCCATGGGCACGGCGGGCAGGAGCGCGGCCAGGACCGCCACGGACAGTAACCTCATGCGTGACACCACTATCTAGTTGAATGTTGCAGGGGGATACGCCAACTTAGCGTGATCACCCCGCGAGGCGCCATACGCGGAACGACGGCCCGTCCCCGGGCAGCACGTCGCCGTCGGGGGCGTCGTGGACCCCCTCGGCGTGCGCGCCGAGCCGCAGCTCGGGGCCGGGCGCGCGGCGGGCGCACACCACCAGCGTCTGCTCGTACGTCTCCCGCGCGAACACCAGGCAGTCGGCGTCGGCGTGCAGCCAGCGCAGGCCGCCGTGGCGCAGGGCGGGCTCGGCGCGCCGCAGGCCGAGCAGGGCCCGGTAGCCGGCCAGGGTGAGGAGGTCCTGGTCGGCGGGGCGGTTCCAGGGCATGGGGGTGCGCGCGTGCTCCCCGTTGACGCCGGTCAGGCCGTACTCGCTGCCGGCGAAGACCATCGGCGTGCCCGGCAGCGTGGCCTGCAGGCCGAGCGCCACCAGGTGGCGCTCGCGCGAGCCGGTGACGGTGCGGATGCGCGGCGAGTCGTGGGAGTCGAGGAGCTGCCAGGAGTGCACGAGCGAGCGCCAGGACATGTGCGAGGCGAACGCGCGGAAGGTCGCCAGCGCGCCGGTGCCGTCGCGGCGCGGCACGCCTCCGGGGACGCCGAGGAAGTGCTCCAGGCCGGGGTCCTCGCCGCGCAGCCAGGCCCAGACGGGACGGGTGAAGCCGCCGTAGTTCATGGTGCCGTGCCAGCCGTCGCGGTCCAGGTCGCCGGAGGCGTCGTGGTTGTGCTCGGCGATGAACGCCGCCTCCGGCGGCAGCGCGCGGCGCAGCAGCGCGGCCACCTCGTGGGTGTGGTCGGCGGCGCCGAGCCGGCCGGTCATGTTGGCCACGTCGACGCGCCAGCCGTCGAACGGGCCGATCCAGCGGGTGAGCACCTCGCGCATGCGGTCGCGGACCAGGTCGCTGCTCCAGTCGAGCTTGGGCAGCGACTTGAAGCCCCACCACGACTCGTAGTCGCCGGTTTCGGGGTCGAAGAAGAACATCTCCCGCTCGGGCGCGCGCACGTCCGACACGGCGGCGGTGAACCACTCGTGGGAGTCGCCGGTGTGGTTGGTGGTGACGTCGCCGAGCAGCCGCATGCCGCGCGCGTGCAGCGCGCCGGACAGCCGGTGCAGCGCCTCGTCGCCGCCGAGCAGCGGGTCGACCCGGTCGAACGTGGCCGCGTCGTAGCGGTGGTTGGAGCGGGCGGGGAAGATCGGCGTCAGGTAGACGGTGTCGGCGCCCAGGCTCCGGATGTGGTCCAGGCGCCCGGTGATGCCGTCGAGGTCGCCGCCGTAGAACTGCTCGGCGGTGCCGGGGCCGTGCGGGATGACCGGGTCGCGGTCCCAGTCGCGCGGCAGCGCCCAGCCGGGCAGCTCGCGCATCGGCCGGGAGGCGGCGAAGCGGTCGGGGAAGACCTGGTAGCCGATCGAGTCGGCCATCCAGGCGGGCGGCGGCGCGTGGCAGACCAGCCGGAAGTCGCCGGAGTCGGGCACGTCGTGGGCGGCGGGCCCGGCGGCGTTCAGCCAGCGCTGGCCCGGCGGGGTCTCCAGCAGGAAGCGGTAGCGGGTCACCGGGTTGACCGCGGTGACCTCCGCCCGCCACCACACGTCGGCCGCGCCGTACCCGCCGACCGCGCGGGCGGTCCTGGCGGCGTCGACGGACGCGGTCGCGTAACGGGGCTCGCCGTCGTGCACCGCCCGTACGCGGACGCCGGTGACGCCCGCGGCGCGCGGGGCGCGCAGCCACAGGGTCACCGTGGAGCCGAGCTCGGGCGCCTGGGTGGAGACGTAGAGTGCGGAGCCGTCGTGATGCGGCTCGTCGATCAGGCGCACGTGATTCCTATCCCTTGACGGCTCCGGCGGTCAGACCGGAGACGATGTACTTCTGCAGCCAGAGGAATACCCCGACGGTGGGGATCGCGGTGAGCAGCGTGCCGGCGGCGAACATGCCGAAGTTGGCGTTGCGGTTGTCGCCCGCGATCATCCCGAACATGCCCACGGCGAGCGTCTTGCTCTCCGGGTCGCGCAGGAACACGCTGGCCATGAGGAACTCGCTCATCGTGCCGATGAACGCCAGCAGCGCGGTGACCGCGAGGATCGGCGTGACCAGCGGCATGATGACGCGCCAGAAGATCTGCGCGTGCGTTGCGCCGTCCATCGTGGCGGCCTCGTCGAGCTCCTTGGGGACGGTGTCCAGGAAGCCCTTCATCAGCCAGGTGTTCACGCCGAGCGCGCCGCCGAGGTAGAGCAGCAGCAGGCCCCACACGGTGTCGAAGCCGAAGGCCGGGTAGAGCTCGGTCACCCTGGTGAAGATCATGAAGATCGTCACGATGGCCAGGAACTGCGGGAACATCTGGATGAGCAGCAGCGCCAGCAGCCCCGCCCGGCGGCCGGCGAACCGCATCCGGCTGAAGGCGTAGGCGGCGAACATCGACAGCAGCAGGCTGGCGAACGAGGCGACCAGCGCGATGAACACCGAGTTGAAGAACCACCGGCCGAACGGGTAGATGTCCGAGCCGAACAGGTCGGCGAAGTTGCCCAGGCCGAACCCGTTCGGCAGCAGGTCGGTGGACGACAGCGTGCCGATCGGGTTGATCGCCGCCGAGACCACGAACAGGATCGGGAACAGCGCGAACGCGCACACCGCCAGCACGAACACGTGCCTGAGGACCAGCTTCACGCGTACACCTCCTCCTGCTTGCGGGTGCGCCGGAACGCCGTCGCCGAGATGACGGCCACGATGGCGAAGATGAACACCGACACCGCCGCGGCGAAGCCGAACTGCGCCCCGCCCGCGCCGAACGCCAGCCGGAAGGTGTAGGTGATGAGCAGGTCGGTGGCTCCGACCTGCGGGTTCTCCGCCGGGAACGGCCCGCCGTCGGTGGTGAGCGCGATGGCGTTGAAGTTGTTGAAGTTGAACGCGAACGACGAGATGAGCAGCGGGGTCAGCGCCACCAGCAGCAGCGGCAGCGTGACCTTGCGAAACCCCTTCCACGGCGTCGCGCCGTCGATGGAGGCGGCCTCGGTCAGCTCGCGCGGGATCGCCTGCAGCGCGCCGGTCGCGACCAGGAACATGTACGGGAAGCCCAGCCACAGGTTGACCAGGATCACCGCGAACCTGGCGGTGAGCGGCTCGCCCAGCCAGTCGACGTTCAGCCCGAAGAGCTGGTTGATCAGCCCGAAGTCGCGGTTGAACATGTCACGCCAGATCAGCAGCATGGCGAAGGCGGGCATGGCGTACGGCAGGACGATCGCGATCCGGTAGATCTTGGTGCCGCGCATCCGGGGATGGTGCAGAGCCAGCGCCACCGACATGCCGAGGGCGAACGTGCCGGCGACGGAGGCCAGCGCGAACACCACGTTCCAGCCGAACACGCCGGCGAAGTAGCCGGAGATGGTGGGGTTGGTCAGCACCCGGGCGAAGTTGTCGAAGCCGACGTTGACCTGCCAGCCCTGCGCCAGGTGCTCGCCCGCGGCGTTGACGAAGTAGCCCTGCCCCTCGTCGGCCGTCCAGGGACCGCCCTCGCCGCGCACGCAGTCGCAGGCGGGCTCGTACACGAGCGCGGCCTTGCCCTCGACGGCGCGGCTGAGCCCGTTGGCCTTGATCGCCCCGTCGGGGGTGGGCACGGACAGCGCGGAGATGTCCTTGGCGCGGGCGGCGGCCTCGGGCGCCTTCAGCACGGTGAGCCCGGGGGCGCTCAGCACCTTGCCGGTGATGCCCACCTGGGCGCCGGCCAGCGGCTCCAGCCCTTCGGCGGTGCCGAGCCGCGCCTGCTTGGTGTCCGGGTCGACCAGCAGGAACACCAGTTCGCCGCCGCGCAGGGCGGCGGTCAGCGCGTACTCGGGCGAGCCGGGCGCCTGGCGGACCGAGCCCGTCTCGATGGCGACGACGGCGGCCTGCTTGTCGCCGCGGTGGCCGTCGCCGAAGTTCGTGAACGCGGTCGTCATCGTGTAGAGCACGGGGAAGATCTGGAACGCGATGAGGAACAGGGTGCCCGGGACGAGGTACTTGGCCGGGATGAAGCGGCGCGTCAGGTAGAGGTAGCCGATCACCGCCGTGGCGGCGCCGAGCACCCAGAGCCCGAACCAGGACCCGGCGGCGGCCAGCGGCGGCACCGCGTAGAGCAGGATCGCGGCCGCCACGGCGAGCACCGCGATCCGGCTCACCACGAAGGCGGTGGTCAGGTTGCGGCGGGGCCGCGAACTGCTTTCGCGGCGGGGCCGCGGAGCCGGCTCCGCGGTCCCGGGCACGTCCGGAGCCATCAGTTCTTGAGCGCGCCGTCGATGCTCTTCTGCGCGGCGGCGGCCGCCTTGGCCGGGTCGCCGCCCTTGACGACCGCCGCCTCGGCGATGCCGAACGGCTCCCAGATCGCGGCCATCTCCGGGATGGCGGGCATCGGCATGCCGTCCTTGCCGGCGTCCATGAACTTGCCCGCGTCGGGGTCGGCGGCCTTGACCTCCTCCAGCGTCTCGGTCAGCGCCGGGGGCCGGGGGTCGGCCTCGTACAGCGCCTTGGCCACGTCCTTGTTGGTCACGTAGTTGGTGACGAACTCCTGGGCGAGGGTCTTGCTCTTGCCCTTGGAGGCGACGAAGAAGCTCTGCACGCCGACGAACGGAGTGGCCGGCTCGCCGCCCTCGAACGCCGGGACGGGCGTGATGTCGTAGCCGAAGCCGCCCTTCTTCACGTCGGTCATCGCCCACGGGCCGGAGATGAGGAAGGCGCACTTCTTGCCGGCGAAGCTGGTGATGTAGTTCTCGTTGGTGATCGACGTCTTGAGCGCGCCGTCACCCTTCTCGCCGAGGTCCTTGAGCTTGCCGAACGCCTTGACCGAGCCCTCGGAGCCGAGCAGCACCTTCTTGGGGTCGGGGTCGCCGGAGGCGGTCGTGCCGAACAGCGCGCCGCCGCCCGAGGCGAAGATCGGGTAGGCGTGGAAGGCGTCGCCCTTCTGCGCCACCGGCAGGCAGAGGATCTCCTCAACCTTGCCGTCGTCCTTCAGCTTCTTGCCCGTCTTCACCATCTCGTCGATGCTGGCGGGCGCGTCGGGGGCCAGGTCGGTGTTGCGGATCAGCGCGATGTTCTCCACCGCGTACGGGGCGCCGTACACCTGGCCGTCGAACGTGACGGCCTTCATCGCGATCGGGGAGAACGAGCTCTTCTGCTCCTCGGTCAGGTTGACCGGGTCGATGGCGCCGTTCTGCACCAGGTTGCCGATCCAGTCGTGCGCACCCACCATCACGTCGGGGCCGCTGCCCTGCTGGGAGGCGGTCAGGAAGACGGTCTGGTTGTCCTTGCTGATCTCCTTCACCTCGACGCTCACGCCGTTCTCGGTGCCGAACTGGTCGGCGAACGGCTTGAGCGCCTTGACCCGGTTGGGGTCGGCCCAGATGACGAGCGTGCCACCCCCCGCCGCGGCCGGGGACGACGCCGGCGCCGATCCGCTCGGCGCCGCCGACGGTGCGGCCGGGTCGGAGCCGCCGCACGCCGTGGCGGCGAAAGCCAGGGACGCGAAAGCGGCCACACCCAGAGCTCGCTTGCTCATGAGACCTCCTGAGGTCACGGAGGATCGGCGACACCTGAGCTGCGCCGCCACCAAAAGATCGTTAACAGGACCGCTTTCGCGGCTTATGTGACCGGGACGTTAGCGGCTCTTTGCAAGAATTGGAAGAACTTGCAAACGAGCGTTACCGGATCCACACCGTCGGGACCGGGCCCCGTGAGTCGCGGCCCAGCACAGGGGGATCTGCAACTTTCGGCAACTTGCGCTTGACCATGCCCGAGCAGGCACGCCATCCTGCATCAGACATCACGGACATCCTCGGGGAGGACAGCCATGCCCGACAACGACGACTGGTGGCGCGACGCCGTCGTTTACCAGGTCTACCCCCGCAGCTTCGCGGACGCGAACGGGGACGGCGTCGGCGACCTGGAAGGAGTGCGCCGGCGGCTGGGCTACCTGAGGGAGCTGGGCGTGGACGCGATCTGGCTGAGCCCCTTCTACACCTCCCCCATGGCGGACGGCGGCTACGACGTGGCCGACTACCGCGACGTCGACCCGATGTTCGGCGCGCTGGCCGACTTCGACGCGCTGATCGGCGACGCGCACGAGCTGGGCATCCGGGTCATCGTCGACCTGGTGCCCAACCACTCCTCCGACCGGCACCCCTGGTTCCGGGCCGGGCTGCGCGACCGTTACATCTTCCGCGACGCGCCCAACGACTGGGAGTCGATCTTCGGCGGCCCGGCCTGGACCCAGGTCGAGGACGGCCAGTGGTACCTGCACCTGTTCGCCCCCGAGCAGCCGGACCTCAACTGGGACAACCCCGAGGTGCGCGCCGAGTTCCGCGACATCCTGCGCTTCTGGCTGGACCGGGGCGTCGACGGCTTCCGCGTCGACGTGGCACACGGCATGGTCAAGGCCGCGGGGCTGCCCGACGTGGGGCCGAAGCAGGGCCGCCAGGCCGAGATGCTCGGCGACGAGCGGGTGCCGTACTTCGACCAGGACGGCGTGCACGACATCTACCGAGAGTGGCGGCCGATCCTCGACTCCTACCCCGGCGGCCGGATGGCGGTGGCCGAGGCGTGGGTGTCGTCGCCGGAGCGGCTGGCCCGCTACGTCGGGCCGGACGAGCTGCACCAGGCGTTCAACTTCGAGTTCATGATGGCCGACTTCCACGCCAAGTCGTTCCGCACGGTGATCGAGAAGTCGCTGGCGGAGGCGGAGCTGGTGGGCGCGCCGACCACGTGGGTGCTGTCGAACCACGACAAGCCCCGCCACGTCACCCGGCACGGCGGCCTGGCCCGGGCCCGCGCGGCCACCCTGCTCATGCTGGGCCTGCCCGGCTCGGCCTACCTCTACAACGGCGAGGAGCTCGGCCTGCCCGAGGTGCTCGACCTGCCCGACGAGCTGCGCCAGGACCCGGCGTTCCGGCGCACCGGCGAGAGCCGCGACGGCTGCCGGGTGCCGCTGCCGTGGACGGCGGAGCCCGGCTGCGGCTGGCGGGACCCGTGGCTGCCGATCCCCGCGTCGTGGCCGGCCCTGTCGGCCGAGGCGCAGGAGGACGACCCGGGCTCCACGCTCAACCTGTACCGGGCGGCGCTGCGCCTGCGCCGGGAGCATCCGGCGCTCGGCGGCGGCACGCTGACCTGGCTCGACTCCCCCAGGGACGTGCTGGCCATCAGGCGCGAGCCCGGCCTGACCGTGGTGCTCAACACCGGCGAGGAGCCGGTCGCCCCGGGCCTGGGCGGGCGGGTGCTGCTGTCGAGCGGCCCGGTGGCGGACGACGGCGTGATCCCGCCGGACACCACCGTATGGCTGCAGCATTGACCAACCTTTCCCCGCACGCGGCATGCGCGAGTGACTACGGTTTGTAGCCTCAGTGGGTGTCACGCCTGTGGGCCCGCTCTCTGCGCGGACGCGTCACCCTCGTCGCCACGGCGGTCGCCGCCCTGGTGCTCACCCCCGTGGCCGTCGGCAGCGTCGTCATCGCCCGGTCGCTGGTGGCCGACACCGTGTGGTCCGACGCGCGCGACACCGCGGGCCGCACCGTCACCGAGGTGCGCACCGGCGGGCTCAAGCCGGGGACCACGGTGCCGCTGCTGGACCCGTCCATCAACCTGATCCAGGTCGTCGCCCCCGACGGGACGATCGTGGCGGCCAGCGACGCCGCCCGCAACAGGCCGCCGCTGAGCGGCGTGCGGCCCCCGCCCGGCGCGGGCGCCGTCGACACGGCGACCTGCCGGTCCGGCGAGTGCCTGCACCTGACGGCCATGCGGGTGTCGGGCGACCCCGGCGCGGCCGTCGTCTACGCGGGCCGCCGCAGCCCGTCGGTGCTGGCCACCCGCACCCTGGAGGCCACCGTGGCCGCCCAGCTCGTCGCGCTCGTCGCGCTCGCTGCGTGGGCGACCTGGGCGGTCACCGGATGGGCGCTGCGCCCGGTGGGGGCGATGCGGGCCGAGCTGGACGAGGTCAACGTCGGCGACCTGAGCAGCCGGGTGACGCAGCCGCGCGGCGAGGACGAGGTGGCGCAGCTCGCCAGGGCCGTCAACGGCACCCTGGCCAGGCTGGAGCGCTCGGCGCAGCAGCAGCGGCAGTTCGCCTCCGACGCCTCGCACGAGCTGCGCACGCCCATCGCCGGGCTGCGCGCCCAGCTGGAGAGCGCCGAGCTCTACCCCGAGGAGACCGACCTCCAGGCGCTGGTGAAGAGCTGCCTGCGCGACACCGACCGGCTGGAGGCCATCATCACCGACCTGCTGCTGCTGGCCAGGATCGGCTCCCGCGTCGACGTGGCCAAGGAGCGGACGGACCTGGCCGAGCTGGTCCGCCAGGAGCTCTCCGCCCGCAAGGACAAGATCCCGGTGCGGGCCGAGCTGGAGGAGGGCGTGGCCGTCCAGGGCGTCCGGCTGCAACTGGTCAGGGTGCTGACGAACCTGCTGGACAACGCCCAGCGGCACGCCGAGAGCCGGGTGCGCGTGACGGTCTCGCGGGAGGACGGCCAGGCGGTGCTGGCCGTGGAGAACGACGGCGCGCAGATCGCCGAGGAGGATCGCGAGCGCATCTTCGAGCGCTTCACCCGCCTGGACGCGGCCCGCAGCCGCGACGCGGGCGGCACCGGGCTCGGCCTGGCGATCGCCCGCGACGTCGCCATGGCCCACAGCGGCGAGATCCGGGTCGAGGACCACCCCGAAGGCGCCCGCTTCGTCCTCCGGCTCCCCGCCGTCTGAGGCACACGGAAAGTTCAGGACGGGGACGCTGCCAGTTCAATCGGTCCCTCTAGCTTCTGGGTGCAACCCGTAAGCATGGAGGAGTCACGTTGCGAGTCCTGGCCGTAGTTCCCGCCCGCGGAGGTTCGGCGGGCGTACCCCTGAAGAACCTCGCGCCGGTCGGCGGGGTCCCGCTGGTGGCCCGCGCGGTGCGCGCCTGCCTGCGGGCCGAGCTCGTGGACGAGGTCGTGGTGAGCACCGACCATGCCGGGATCGCGGAGGTGGCGCGCCGGGCCGGCGCCCGCGTCGTGGACCGGCCGGAGGAGCTGAGCGGCGCCACCGCCTCCAGCGAGTCGGCGGTGCTGCACGCGCTCGACACGCTCGGCGAGGACCCCGAGGTGGTCGTGCTCGTGCAGTGCACCAGCGCCTTCATCGACCCGGAAGACCTGTCGGCCGCGGTGCGGCGGGTCCTGGACGGCGAGGCCGACTCCGTCGTGTCGGGGCTGCCGACGCACGAGTTCCTGTGGACCGGCACCGGCTCCGGCGTCAACCACGACCCGGCCGTGCGCCCGCGCCGGCAGGACCGCGAGCCGCAGTTCCGCGAGAACGGCGCCTTCTACGTGATGCGCACCGAGGGGCTGCGCGAGCACGGGCACCGCTTCTTCGGCGCGATCGCCGTCCAGCCGGTGCCGTCGCAGCACGCGATCGAGGTCGACGACCCCGAGGACCTGGAGCTGGTGCGGGCGCTCGCGCCGTTCGTGGACGCGCCCGAGCCGATCGACGTCGACGCCGTCATCACCGACTTCGACGGCGTGCACACCGACGACCGCGCCTACGTCGACTCCGACGGGCGCGAGATGGTGCTGGTCAGCCGCTCCGACGGGATGGGCGTGTCGCTGCTGCGCCGCGCCGGCGTCAAGGTGCTGGTCATGTCGACCGAGCACAACCCGGTGGTGGCCGCGCGGGCGCGCAAGCTCGGCGTGCCGGTCCTGCAGGGGCTGGCCGACAAGCGCACGGTGCTGCGCGACTGGCTGGCCATCGAGGGGCTCGACCCGGCCCGCGTCGCCTACGTGGGCAACGACGTCAACGACCTGGGCCCGATGGCCGAGGTGGGCTGGCCGGTCGCGGTGCCCGACGCGCACCCGCGGGTGCGGGCCGCCGCCCGCGTCGTCCTCACCAAGGTCGGCGGCGACGGCGCGGTGCGCGAGCTGTGCGACCGGGTGGTGGCCGCCCGGCCGGAGCCCGGGCCCGCCCCCGCCCCCGCGCCCCGGCGCGTGTTCGGCCCCGTCGCGATCGGCGACGTGCTGGTCGGCGACGGCGAGCCGGTGTACGTGATCGGCGAGATCGGCATCAACCACAACGGCGACCTGGACCTGGCCCGCCGCCTCATCGACGTGGCCGCCGACGCGGGGTGCCAGGCGGTCAAGTTCCAGAAGCGCACCCCGGCGATCTGCGTGCCCGAGGAGCAGAAGGGGCAGATCAGGCAGACGCCGTGGGGCGAGATGACCTACCTGGAGTACAAGGAGCGCACCGAGTTCGGCCACGACGAGTACCGGCAGATCGCCAAGTACTGCGACGAGCGGGGCCTGCACTGGTTCGCCTCCCCGTGGGACGTGCCGTCGGTGGCGTTCCTGGAGGAGATGGACGTCCCGGTGCACAAGGTGGCCTCGGCCGGCGTCGCCGACCACGAGCTGCTGCGCGCCCTGGCCGCCACCGGCAAGCCCGTCATCCTGTCGACCGGCATGTCCACGCTGCGGGAGATCGACCGGGCCGTGGAGATCCTCGGCACCGACAACCTGATCATGATGCACGCCACCTCCACCTACCCGCTGCCGCCGGAGGAGGCCAACCTGCGCACGATCATCACGCTCAAGGAGCGCTACGGCGTGCCGGTCGGCTACTCGGGGCACGAGCGCGGCCTGCAGATCTCGCTGGCCGCCGTCACGCTCGGCGCGGTCTGCGTGGAGCGGCACATCACGCTCGACCGCACCATGTGGGGCTCCGACCACGCCGCCTCCCTGGAGCCGGCCGGGCTGGAGCACCTGGTGCGCGACATCCGCGTCATCGAGCAGGCCATGGGCGACGGCGTCAAGCGCGTCTTCCCCGGCGAGGAGGCTCCCAAGGCCCGGCTGCGCCGCGTGACCGTCTGACCACCCCTTCCGGCCCGTACGGCCGCACCGCCGTACCTGGAGATCGACATTGATCACACTCTCGGTCGTCGTGCCGATCCGTGACGGCGAGCGCTTCATCGCCGACGCGCTCGCCTCGCTGTGCCGCAACGCCCGGCGCGACTTCGAGTTCATCGTGGTCGACGACGGGTCGGTGGACGCCACCGGCGCGATCGTCGACGACTTCCGCGCCGACCTGCCCGGCCTGTCCGTGATCCGCAACCCGGCCCCGCTGGGGCTGGCGGACGCGCGCAACGCCGGGCTGGCGGCCGCCACCGGCCGGTACGTCACGTTCATGGACGGCGACGACTGGCTCGCCCCCGGCTACCTGGCGCGGCTCGTCGAGGCCGTCGACGGGCTCGGCTGCGACTTCGTGCGCGCCGACCACGTCCAGGTGGAGGGCCGCAAGCGGGTCGTGCACCGCGCCCCGCTGGCGCGGCGCGGCGCGGTGCTCGCCGCCGGCGACGCGATCCTGCCCGCCGGGGTGCGCACCATGGTGGACTACCCGTACGCGTGGGCGGGCGTCTACCGCCGCTCGCTGGGCGACCTGCTGCACTTCCCCGGCTCGCTGCACACGGCCGAGGACCGGCCGTGGATCTGGCGGCTGCACCGGGAGGCGGCGACGTTCGCCGTGGTGTCGCTGGCCGGGGTGTTCTACCGGCGGCAGGTGCCCGGGTCGCTGACGCAGGTCGGCGACGAGCGGCAGCTGCACTTCTTCGACGCCTTCGAGCTGGTGTTCAAGGATCTGGAGGAGGAGTTCCTGCCCAAGGCGGTACGGAACTTCTGCGCCCTGCTCGCCCACCACCTGGAGATCGCCGGCCGGTTCACCCCCGCGCTGCGGGCCCGCTTCGAGGAGCGCGGGGCACAGCTGGCCGGCGCGCTGCCGGTCGAGCTGGTGGCCGGGGCGGCCTCGGGCATGTCCGCCTCACGCGAGGCCGCGCTGCGGGCGCTGCTGCCCGGCCTGCCCGCCGGTCCCCGCCATCGCCGTGATCGGGAGGACGCATGACGACGGTGTTCTACGCCTCGACCCTGTTCGGCGCCATGTCACTGGCGGCGGCCATCGACGACGGCCGGTTCGGCGGCGGGCGCGCCGTGCTGCTCGTGTCGTCGAACGGGGCCGTCCCCGAGGCGGCGACGCCGCTCGACGCTACGCCGGGCTTCGCGGCGCTGCGCTCCCGCTTCGACGAGGTGCACTCGTGGAACGAGCTGATCGCGCCGCTGCACCCGTCGGACTGGCGGGCCCGGGTGATCGAGGTGCCCATGCTGGAGCGGCTCATCGCCGCCCGTCTGGGGCTGGACGGGGTGGCCGAGCTGGTGCTGGAGTCGATCGCGGTGCCGCCCGCCCGCACGATCGCCGGGCTGGTGCGCGACTGCCCCATCACGGTCTACTCCGACGGGCTGATGAGCTACGGCCCGACCCGCGACCCGCTGCCGGCCGAGATCTTCCGCCGCGTCACCCGCCTGCTCCACCTGGATCTGCTGCCCGGCCTGACGCCGCTGCTGCTCAGCGAGTACGGCGTGCCCGCCGAGACGCTGCCGCAGGAGGCGTTCCTGGCGGTGGTGCGCGAGGTCGCCGCGACCGCGCCGGACATGATGGCCGCCGAGGCGCTGATCCTCGGCCAGTACCTGTCGGCGCTGGACATCGTCACGCCGCAGGAGGAGGCGGACCTGCACGAGGCGATGCTGCGCGGCCTGGCCGCGCGCGGCCACACCACGGTCGCCTTCAAGCCGCACCCGGCGGCCGGCCGCCGGCACGCCCAGTTGCTGCGGGCCGCGGCCGAGCGGCTCGGCGTGCGGCTGGTGGTCGCCGGGGAGAGCGTGCCGGCCGAGGTGTGCTTCGCCGCGCTGCGGCCGGAACTGGTCGTCGGCTGCTTCTCCACCGCGCTGATCACCGCGCGGCGTTACTTCAGCCTGCCGGTGGCCTCCCACGGCACCGGCCTGGTGCTGGAGCGGCTGACCCCGTACGAGAACAGCAACCGGATCCCGGTGACGATCGCCGACGCGCTGCTGCCCCGGCTGTCGGCCGACGGCTCCGTCGAGGCGCCGCCCCGGCGGGACCTGACCGCGCTGGTGCGCGCGGTGGGCTACTGCATGCAGGCAGACGCCTACCCCGGGCTGCGGCCGGCGAAGCCGGACCTCGATCCGCGCTACTTCAAGAAGAAGCGCCTGGAGAGCCTCGGCCTGGCGGAGCGGCCCACCGCGATGGGCCGCTTCCGCAGGAAGATCTCTCAGGTGAGGGCCTTCAGGTAGCGGCGCACCCGGCGCTTGGCCCGCCGGCCGGCGCGCAGCATGTTCGGCGGCACCTCGACCCGCAGCCGGGCGCGGCGGCGGGCGGCCGCGTGCTCCGGCCCGTCGAGCAGCGACCTGGCCGGCACCCTCGGCCGGGAGTTCACCAGTCCGGCCAGCAGGCCCGCCCAGTCGTCCCGCCCGGCCGGATGGAAGTAGTTGGCGGCCGTCCAGCGCGGCTCGGCCTCCCGGAAGTCGCCGCGCGCCAGGTCGTCCAGGGTGCCGAGCAGGCCGCTGCCCTCGAACACCAGGTTGATCATCTCGGCGTTCACGCCGAAGTCGCTGAGCACGAGCAGCGGCACGTCCTGCGCGATCGCCTCCAGCGCGGCCGTCGAGCTGACCGTGACGAAGCCCGCCGCGTGCGCGAGGTGCTCGCGCATCGAGCCCGCCTCGAACCGCAGCCGGCCCGGCTCGCCGAGCTCCCGCCAGAGCCGCTGGTAGTGGTGGCGCTCGCGGTGGGTCTGCCGCTCGTCCTCCAGGGCGCGCAGCTTCACCACCACGTCCAGGTCCGGCCTGGCGGCGGCCAGCTCGGCCAGCGCCCGCAGCACCCGTTCGCGCTCCTCCCGGGCGCGCGGCACCTTGGCCTGGGTGGCGAACACCACCCGGTCGCCGCCGCCGCGCTCCTGGGCCGGGCGCAGGAACGGCAGCCTGGCCAGGCCGACCGCCCCTCCCCCCCCGAGCCGGGCGGCCACCGCGGCGAACTCGGCCACCTCCCGCTCGCTGTGCACCACGAACAGGTCGCAGCCGCTGCGGTAGAGCCACGCCTTGTCGGTGGCGGGCACCGAGATGCCCGGCAGCCCGGTGACGAACACCGGGCGTGGCCGCAGCCCGTCGAGCACGCCGGACACCAGCACGTCCACCACCGGTCCCGTGCAGGCCACGAGGATCGCGTCCGGATCGGACCGTTCCGCCGCCCGGCGCACCGCCCTGGCCGTCAGCACCGGCGGCGCGGGCATGTCGCCCACCGCCGCCGCGATCTGCTCGGCGGACGGCGCGATCGGCGTGCGCACCACGACCAGTTCGCTCTCGCAGCCCGCCGGCAGATCACCGAGCAGGCAGGCGGCCCACTTCAGATACGAGTCGGAGTCGGCTATCGCCAGCACCCTCACCCGGTCACTCCTGTCACTCCAGTCAGATGCGAGCGCAGAGCGGGAGCCGCCCTGCTGGTCCACCAGTCGTCGGGCACCTCGACCGGCTCCACCGCCACGCCGCGCGGGCTCAGCAGCACGCGCAGCGAGGAGATCGCGGTGGACGGCAGGCTGAGCACCCGCTGGCCCGCGCCGAGCCCGCGCAGCCGCAGCTCGGCGGGCAGCCCGGGCTCGTGCACGGTGATGCCGGGACGCTCCCGGATCAGCGCCACGTCGACCGGGTCCTCCCGGCGGTGCGGGTAGTAGGCGAGCGGCTCACGCGCGGCCAGGTCGCTCAGCCAGCTCAGGTAGCGGTCGCGGCGCACCAGCCCGTTGCGCACCAGCGAGGTGCCGAGCACCACGGTGCGCTCCACCGGGCCGGGGTCGCCCGGCGGCTGGCCGCGCAACCAGGGGAAGTCGTGCCGCACCAGGTCGACGCCCGCCCCGGTGACGGCCTTGGCCAGCTCCGGGGAGACCGGCAGCGCGGTGAACACCGTCACCCGGCCGGCGCGCAACCTGACGGCCGAGGCCAGCCCCAGCGCCGTACGGAGCAGCCCGGGACGGGCGCGCGCCCGCAGCAGCGGCCGGTACGGGCCCGCCGCCAGCAGCTCCAGCAGCCGGATCGTGGCCAGCCCGTCGTCGACCACGACGACGCGGCCGGGGTGGGCGGTCAGCCAGCGCAGCTGCACCTTGCCGGAGAACGCGTCGCCGACGGCCGCCGGCCGGCGCGGCATGCGCTCGCGCGGCTCGGCCAGCTCCAGCCCGGCGGGCAGCGGCAGGCGGCGCAGCTCATGCCGCGTCGCCCGCAGCGCGCGCAGCCCGGCGCGCGGCACGACCTCGGCGGCCGGCCCCAGCAGCCCCGCATGGTGGGCCTCGACGGCGCACAGCATCTGGAGCGGGGACTCCACCCAGGCCGACGCCCGTTTGACCACTGATGTTCCCCCAGCCAGGTGATGGCCCGTTCACGACCGCTTCAAGCTAGCCCGGGCGGCTTAAGCCGCCCGGAACGGCACGTGAACAATGGAGGGTATGAACTCGCTACGGCTATACAGAGACGGCGTGGAGATCCCGCAGCTCGGGCTCGGCGTCTGGCAGGTGCCCGACGAAGAGGCGGAGCAGGCGGTCACGACCGCGCTGGAGTGCGGCTACCGCCACATCGACACCGCCAAGCTCTACCGCAACGAGGCCGGCGTCGGCCGGGCGGTGCGCGCCTGCGGCATCCCGAGGGAGAAGCTGTTCGTCACCACGAAGCTGTGGAACAACGACCACGGCCGGGCCGAGCAGGCCTTCGAGGAGAGCCTGGGCAGGCTCGGCCTGGACTACGTCGACCTCTACCTGATCCACTGGCCCGCCCAGCGGCAGGACCAGTACGTCCAGGCGTGGCGTGCGCTGGAGAAGGTCTACCGCGACGGCCGGGCCAAGGCCATCGGCGTGTCGAACTTCACCGCCGAGACGCTCCAGCGGCTGCTCGACGAGGCCGACGTCCCGCCGTGCATCAACCAGATCGAGCTGCACCCGTACTTCCAGCAGCGTGAGCTGCGCGAGTTCCACGACAAGAACGGCATCCTCACGCAGGCGTGGAGCCCGCTCGGGCAGGGCAAGGGGCTGCTGTCGGAGCCGGCGCTGGCGGTGCTGGCCGACAAGCACGGCCGCACGCCGGCGCAGATCGTGCTGCGCTGGCACATCCAGCTCGGCAACATCGTCATCCCCAAGTCCGTCACGCCCGCGCGGATCAAGGAGAACATCGCCGTCTTCGACTTCACGCTCGACCGGGAGGACATGGCCGCCATCGGGGCCCTGAACGCCGGCCGCCGGCTCGGCCCGGACCCGGACGTGTTCCCGTGAAGTGAAACCGGTCAGGTTTTGCATCGGCGGATGAATCAGTACGATCTCCCGCGTGCGAGATCTAGCGTGGGGCATCGCGGCGACAGGTGGCATCGCCAGGACCGTGGGTGCGGTCATCGCGGCGGAGCCGGGCATGCGGGTGGCCGCGGTCGGCTCCCGCGACCTGGGCCGGGCCAAGGCGCTGGCGGCGACGCTGGGCGCCGAGTCCGCGCACGGCTCCTACGCCGAGCTGTGCGCCGATCCGGCCGTCGACGCCGTCTACGTGGCGACCCCGCACGCCCAGCACCTGGAGGTGGCCGAGGCCGCGATCGCGGCGGGCAAGGCGGTGCTGTGCGAGAAGCCGCTGGCCGCGAGCGTGGCCGACGCCGAGCGGATGGTCCGGCTGGCCCGCGAGGCCGGGGTCTTCCTGATGGAGGCCATGTGGATGCGCTTCAACCCGCTCGTGCGGATGCTCAAGGCCGACCCGCGCTTCGGTGAGATCCGCTCGGTGCGGGCCTCGTTCGGGTTCGCGCTGCCCTACGATCCCGCGCACCGGCTCTGGGCCCCGGAGCTGGGCGGGGGCGCGCTGCTCGACCTGGGCATCTATCCGCTGGGGCTGGCCCAGCTCTTCCTCGGCATGCCCGAGGCCATGCACCTGACGGGCGCGCTGGCGCCCAACGGGGTGGACGCCGAGGCGGGCGGCGTGCTCGTCTACCCGGGCGGCCGGCGGGCGCTGGTCGACACCTCGCTGCTCGCGCACTTCCCCAACTCCGCCAGCATCGTGGGCACCGGGATGCGGGCCGACCTCGACGCGCCGTTCTGGGCGCCCAGGCGGGTCGTGCTCAGCGGGCCGTCGATGGAGACCGAGGAGCACGAGCTCGATCCGGCCGACAACGGCTACGCCGGAGAGCTGCGCGAGGTGCGGGACGCGCTGGCCGGGAACCGGACCGAGAGCGCGATCATGCCTCTTGACGAATCCCTTGCCATGATGGGGCTTCTGGCCGACGCTCGCGGGCAACTCTCCTAGCTGCGACTTTATCGACTTGTAATGCCTTGGCGGATGTATTACCTTATGGCGCATTCGCGGCTTACGTCCGGTTTGTCCGGTCGTTGCCAACCATCGCACGACACTCACAGGATCGTCCTGTGACCGCTGAATCCGCCTCGCGCGGAACCGGGGACCCATGTCCTTCGGGGTGAATCGGCGCCATGTGTGGCCGTAGGGCAGCTTCCACGCCCGAACCCGTCAGCTAACCCGGTAAGCGGCATGGAAGCAAGGAGTAATCCCCTCGATGGCGAAGCATCGTCTTGCCCGTGCCCCCAAGCACTACCTGCGCGCCGCGCTCGGCGCCACCGTCCTGGCCACCGCGCTGAGCACCACGCTGGGCACCGCACTCCCCGCCCAGGCCGCCGAGCCCGGCCACCAGGCCGACACCCACGTCGAGACCCGCACCGTGTCCGAGGCCAAGCCGGCCACGGCCGGCGCCACCCAGGTCAACGTCACCGCCGCCCAGGTCCTGGCCCTGGCCAAGGAGCAGGTCGGCACCAGCGAGAACGCCTACGGCGGCGGCACCAAGTTCCAGCAGTGGTACGCCAGCTCCCGCCGTGCCCTCGAGACCGTCGCCCGCGACGGCGGCAACCCCAGCGCCTACCTGAACGCCCCCTGGTGCTCGATGTTCGTCTCCTGGGTCGGCGAGCAGACCGGCGCCCGTCCCCAGGTCGGCTGGGACGCCTACACCGTGACCCACGCCAAGTGGTTCGCCGCCAACGACCGCTGGGGCACCGAGGCCAAGCCCGGCGCCGTGGTCTTCTTCGCCTGGAGCGGCAGCAAGAGCCTGGACGCCATCCAGCACGTCGGATTCGTCGTCAAGGACAACGGCGACGGCACGATCTCCACGGTCGAGGGCAACACCGGCAACGGCCGGGTCGAGGAGCGCGTCCGCCCCACGTCCCAGGTCGTCGGCTACGGCTACCCCGACTACGCGGCCTGACCGCCACCCGCTGAGAGCGCGCGTCACCTGCCCGGGGCGCGCGCTCCGCGCTTTCCCGGTTCACGTGTCGATCCGGCCCCGTCCCGTACGACGCGTCGGTGTGGCAGGCTCGCGAGGAGCCCGCTCCGTGCCGAGACGAGGAGAACGCAGCGTGAAATTCATGATCGTGGGCAAGGCCAGCGAGGAGACCGAGGCCGGCGTGCTGCCGAGCCGGGAGCTCGTCGACAACATGACCGCCTTCAACGAGTCGCTCGCGAAGGCGGGCGTCCTGCTGGCCGCCGAAGGGCTCCACCCCAGCTCACGCGGCGCACAGATCGCTTACAGCGGCGGCCGGGCCAGGGTCGTCGACGGGCCGTTCGCCGAGGCCAAGGAGCTCATCGCCGGTTTCTGGCTGATCCAGGTCAAGTCCCGGGAGGAGGCGCTCGAATGGGCCCTGCGCGTCCCCGTCCCGCCGGGCCACGACGGCATCGGCCTCGACGTGTGGCAGGTCTACGACGCCCAGGACATGCCGGAGACCTCGCTCACCCCGGAAACCGCCCAGCGCCATGCCGCCCTCCGCGCCACCCTGGACCACCCCGCCGGCCCCTGACCCGCCCTCGGCGAGCCCTCAGCGTGGGGCCGGCGCCAGCTCCGCGATGATCTCCTCACCGTCGGCCGCCCCCGTCGGCACGAAACCCAGCGACTCGTAGAGCCGGGCGGCGACGACGTTGTCCGGGTGATACGCCAGCCGGATCGCCCAGCAGCCCTCCTGCGCCGCCAGCCAGGCCGTCAAGGTGCGCAGGAGGGCGCGGCCGAGGCCCTTGCCCTGCTCGGGGCCGTCGATCACCATCCCGCCGATCCAGTGCGAGCCGTCCTCGTCCACGCCCCACATGACGTGGCCGACGACCGCGTCGCCGGCGTGGACCGCCAGCGAGTTCCAGGTGTCCTCACGCATCGACAGCACCAGATAACGGGCCGCCAGGGCCGCGACGTGACGCCGCTGCCCGTCGAGGGGCGCGATGTCGGCGACCGCGCGCCAGTTCGCCCCGTCCACCTCCCGAAGGGTGACGCGCCGGCCAGTTCGGTCGAGAAAGCCGTGATCGATCACCGGACGAGACTACTGCGGCGGGCGGCGGGCGGCGGAGGCCGGGCGCGGGTTGCGAG
>NZ_LAVL01000096.1 GCF_001083785.1 Nonomuraea sp. SBT364 | reverse complement strand
CAGCAACCACGAACGCACCGCCGCTCTGCCAGACTTCCTGCACACCTACAACCACCACCGATGCCACACCGCACTCGGCGGCCAGCCACCGATCACCCGTGTCAACAACCCAACGGGTCAATACATCTAGCCGCGGCACACCGGCGCGGGTCAGGCCGAAAGGACCGGCTCCCGGAGCCGCACGGTCAGCTGCACGGCCGGCTGCACGGCCGGCTGCACAGCCGGCTGCACGGCCGGGCAGAGCTGGGCGACCACCTCGCGCACCTGGGCGCGCAGGTCGCGGGCCCACAGCCGGCCGTCCTCGTCGAAGTGCGGGCACACCGGCGAGATGACCAGCTCGGCCCCCATGACCACGGCGCCGGCGGCCATGAGCTCCTTGTACAGCTCGGCCTGCGCCCACATCGCGCCGCACGCGCGGGCGCTGGCGCACATGACGGCCACGTGCCTGCCCGCGAGCGCGCCGGTGGCCGACAGCCAGGCCAGCACGTACTCCAGCTCGGCCGGCAGCAGGCTGTGCTCGGGGGCGGTGATCACCACCGCGTCGGCCTCCTCCACCAGCGCGAGCAGCTCGCGCACCGCGCGCGGCGCGGGCCCGCCGGTGTACGGGGGCATCTCGCCCAGCCCTGGCCAGGCCTCGAAGCGGGCGCCGGGCGGGAGCTCCCCGCGCACCGCCTCCAGCAGTCTGTTGATGTACGAACCCGCGTGGAGGCTGGCGGCGATCCCGATGACTTTCACCCACTACTCCCCAAGCGGTCTTGATGTACGGCCGGTAGTCGGAAACCTGCCCGATGCCGTGGTTGTCCAAGACCATCCCCAGGTCAAGAGAATGCCCGGGTTGTCGCTTCAGGAGGTGTCGCGCGGCTGCCGGAAGATCAGCACGAGTACGCGGAGCACGAGGATGCCGCAGATCGCCAGCAGGTTGTAGCCGATCAGCTCGAAAAGGCTGAGCTCCATCTGGTCGCTCACCACGGGCCCGCCCTCGGTGCCGAGCAGCAGCACCGCCATCAGCCCGGCGGTGGCGCCGAGCACGGTGAGCAGCACCTGGTGCAGCAAGCCGGTGACGAAGCGCCGGTCGCGGTCGTCGGCGAGCAGGCGCACGTTGATCCCGAGGCGGCCGTGCTCGACGGCGCTGGCGATGCGCTCCACGCGGCGCGGCAGGCGGCGCAGCATGGGCAGCAGCGCCGCGACCTCCTGGGTGGCGGCCTCCTTGAGGGCACCGCCGTCGAACTTCTCGGCGAGGTAGCGGCCGGCGAACGCGCGGGCCTCGCCGATGAGGTTGAAGCCGGGCGAGAGCCGTACGAGCGTGCCCTCCAGCGTGGCCAGGGCGCGGAAGACGGCGGCGACCTCGGGCGGGATGGACAGGCCGTACGCGGAGACGATCTTGAACAGGTCGGTGAACATCTGCACGCTGTCCGTGCCGGGGGCCAGGTGCTTGGCCATGAACTGGCCGAGCGCCCGCTCCAGGGCCGCCTCGTCGATGTCCTCGGGACGCGGGACGACCTCCAGCAGGGCGTCGGTGACGCCGAGCGGGTCCTGGCGGTTCATGGCGAGCAGGAAGCGCTGCAGCGCCGAGCGGATGGAGGCGTCCAGGCGGCCGACGGAGCCGAAGTCGAGCAGGCCGAGCGTGCCGTCGTCGAGCAGCATGAGGTTGCCCGGGTGCGGGTCGGCGTGGAAGACGCCCTCGACGAGGATCTGCCGGAGCAGGCAGTCGAGCAGGTCGCGGGCCAGGCGGGGGGCCTGGTCGGCGGTGGCGGTGGTCACCGCCTTGCCGACGAGGCGCTGCATGACGAGGACCCGTTCGGTGCACATGGCGGCGACGGGGGCGGGGTAGGTGACGCCGCCGCCGTTGGAGGCGGCGACGGCCGCCATGTTGGCCGCCTCGACGCGGAAGTCGAGCTCCTCGCGGATGGCGAGGGCGAACCCCTCGGCCAGGTCGCGCATGCCGAGCGCGCGGCCCCAGCGGGTGCGCGCCTCCAGGGTGCCGGCCAGGCGGCGGACGATGTCGAGGTCGCGGGCCACGGTCCGGCCGATGCCGGGCCGCTGCACCTTGACCACGACGCTCTCGCCGGTGTGCAGGCGGGCGGTGTGCGCCTGGCCGATGGAGGCGGCGGCCAGCGGCGTGCGGTCGAACGCGGCGAACACGGTGTCCACCGGCCCGCCGAGCTCGGCGGCCAGCACCGGCTCGATCTGCTCCCAGGGGGCGGGCGCGACCTGGTCCTGCAGGCGGCCGAGCTCGTCGATGAACTCGGGCGGCAGCAGGTCGCGCCGGGTGGACAGCACCTGGCCGAGCTTGACGAACGTGACGCCGCCGTCCTCCAGCGCCTCACGCAGCGAGCGGGCCAGCCGGACCTTGCCGGTGCGGTCGTCGAGGCGGTCGCCCCGGCCGCGCAGGTAGGGGCCGAGGCCGTGCCGCACGGCGATCCGGGTGATCTGCGAGTAGCGCCGGCCCCGGGAGATCCGGCCGCGCAGCGACCGGAGGAACTCCAGCGGGCCCGGGACGGAGCCGGGCGGGATCAGCGCCTCGGCCAGCACCAGGATGATCATCGGGATGAGCACGACGCACATCACGACGAGGAACAGCACCCACAGCGCGCCGATGCCCGGGTCGTCGGCCGCCGTCGGGCCGCCGCCGGGCGGCTGCCGGCCGAACGCCCCCAGGATCGGCGACAGCAGCGGGCCGGCGAGCGAGAAGGCCACCAGGCCCGCCAGGAACGTCCGGATCATGCCGAACCTGACGTCCAGCAGCCGCTGCGCGATCACCGCGAGCGCGATGATCACCAGCAGCGCGAAGAACGAGACGAACAGGGACAGGGGGAGATCCATAGCGACAGATCCTCCCATGCCGGGTCAGGCCTGGGCGCGCGCCCTGCGCTCCTCCCGGCGGGCGACGAACCGGGCCGCCGTGGTCTCGGCCTTGGCCAGGAACGCGGCCAGCTCCTCGCGGGCCTGCTCGCCCTCGGGGCCGAGGTTCGTCTTGTCGAACACGCTCCACTGCTTGAGCACCGGCATGAGCACGTCGTCCAGGTGCAGGCGCAGGTCGTAGATGCCCTCGTGGGCGATCGTCATCGCCATCCTGGTGAAGCCGGCGATGTTGGAGCCGGGCATCTGGAAGGTGGTGACGACGTCGGTGACGGCCCGCATGGTCTGGTCCGGGTCCAGCTCGAAGGCGGCCTTGAGCAGGTTGCGGTAGAAGAGCATGTGCAGGTTCTCGTCGGCGGCGATGCGGGCCAGCAGCCGCTCGCAGCCCTCCTCGCCGGAGGCCCTGCCGGTGTTGCGGTGCGCGATGCGGGTGGCCAGCTCCTGGAACGACACGTAGGCGAGCTGCTGCAGCATCGTGCCGTAGTCGGTGATGAAGCCGCTCTCCATGTGCGCCATGCGGGCGCGTTCCAGCGCGACCGGGTCGACCGCGCGGGTGACGGTCAGGTAGTCGCGGATCGCGGTGCCGTGGCGGTCCTCCTCGGCGGTCCAGCGGTGCACCCAGGTGCCCCACGCGCCGTCACGGCCGAACGTGCTGGCGATCTCGTGGTGGTAGCTGGGCAGGTTGTCCTCGGTGAGGAGGTTGACGATGAGCGAAACGCGGGCGGGCTCCGGCAGTTTGGAGTCGCCCTCCTGCCAGGCCTGGCCGCCGTAGGGGCCGTCGAAGTCGCGCCCCTCGCTCCACGGGACGTACTCGTGCGGGAACCACTCCTTGGCCATCTTCTCGTGGCGGTCGAGCTCGCCGGCCACCACCGGCTCCAGCTCGTGCAGCAGCTGCGTCTGGGTCATCGCCATGCAAGGATCCTCTCCCTCAAGGTTACGGCACCGTAGGTTAGATTACCCGAAGGACATACAGGTCAAATAAGGTGGGGCGTATGCGGCCGAGCGTGCGAGGTGTCCTGCTCGACGACGACGAGCGCCTGGTGATCTTCCGGCGTACGGTGCCGGGCCGGGAGGTCTACTGGTCGGTGCCCGGCGGCCACGTGGAGCCCGGCGACGCGACCCTGGAGCACACGCTCCACCGCGAGCTGCTGGAGGAGCTCGGCGCCACCGTCTCCTCGGTCACGCCGCTCACCACGGTCAGCTATCCGTGGGAGGGCGGGGTCAAGACCCAGCACGTGTACGGGTGCCGCCTGCTGTCGATGGATCCGGCGCTGCGGCACGGGCCGGAGTTCGAGGACCCGGCGCGCGGGGTGTACGAGGTGGAGCGGGTGCCGCTGGCGCAGGCGGAGATCACCTCGCGCCACCTCATCCCGGAGGCGGTGGCCGACTACCTGTCGGCGCACATCACGGCGCTGCCCCGGCTCATCGCCGGTCCTGGATCTCCCACAGATGATCGATGACATGCCAGGCGATGCGGCGCCGCGTGTAGGCGGGCGGCCAGCCGGTGGCCGGCGGCGGCTCCCAGGCCAGGGAGAGCACGCCGGCCAGCTCCTCCCGCAGGGCGTCGCGGTCCGCGCGTGAGGTGTAGGGCTTGTGGCGCACGCCGGACTTGCGGGCGTAGGCGCGCTCGGCCTCCTCGACGTGCCGCACGATCTTGGTCAGGTCGCGCCCGCCGCCGCGCGGGCCCTTGCGCAACTCCTCCGGCGACTCGGCGGTGACCTCGTCGAACAGCTCCCAGGCGGCCCGCACGAGCGCCACCTCGCGCCGCGCCACGGCCTCGGTCACCGGCTCCAGGTCCAGGTCCGGGATCGCCTCGGGCGCGCCGAAGTCGGTCGTGGTGCCGCCGGGCACGCGGGCGACGACCTCCGGCTCACCGGGATCGAACGCCAGCCCGGCCCGCCCGGCGACCACGCCGTAGCGCGGCGCGTAGTCCATCAGCCGGTCGACGGCCTCATGCTCGCCCTTGGCGATCCGGCACCAGCCGGGCCACTCCAGCGCGCACGCGAAAACCTTCTTCGGCCCCTCTTCCAGATAGATGCGCATGGCGCCAGCCTGTCACGCGTACCTGTCAGCTCCCGGCAGGTTCGACCAGGTCGACGAGGTCGGCCACCGAGTCGACGATCAGCGACGGCCGGTAGGGGAAGCGATCGACCTCGTGGCGCTGGGTGACGCCGGTGAGCACGAGGATGGTGAACAGGCCCGCCTCCATGCCGCAGACGATGTCGGTGTCCATCCGGTCGCCGATCATGGCGGTGGTCTCGCTGTGGCCGCCGATCTCGTTGAGCGCGCTGCGCATCATGCGCGGGTTGGGCTTGCCCACGAAGTACGGCTGCACGCCGGTGGCGCGGGTGATCATGGCGGCGACGGCGCCGCACGCGGGCAGCGAACCCTCGGTGGAGGGGCCGATCGGGTCGGGGTTGGTGGCGATGAAGCGCGCGCCGGCCTCGATGAGGCGGATCGCCCGGGTGATCTGGGTGAAGCTGTAGGTGCGGGTCTCGCCGAGCACCACGTAGTCGGGGTCGAGGTCGGTCAGCACGTAACCGGCGGCGTGCAGCGCGGTGGTCAGCCCGGCCTCGCCGATCACGTAGGCGGAGCCGCCGGGCCGCTGGTCGTCCAGGAACTGGGCGGTGGCCAGCGCGGAGGTGTAGATCGCGTCGCCGGGCACGTCGAGCCCGGCCCCGGCGAGCCGGACCGACAGGTCGCGCTGGGTGTAGATGGAGTTGTTGGTCAGCACCCGGAACGGCTTGCCCGACTCGCTGAGCCGCTTGATGAAGCTGTCGGCCCCGGGGACCGGCCGCCCCTCGTGGACCAGGACGCCGTCCATGTCGGACAGCCAGAAGTCGATCCGCTTACGCTCGGTCACGCGGCCATCGTACCGAGCGCGGCTCATCGACTTTCCCCCCGGTACGTGAACAAATGTTCTTCATGTCGTTCATTGAATCCGCGCAGGACATGCGGGCCGAACTCGTCCGCCTCCGCCACTCGCTGCACACCACGCCGGAGCTGGGCCTCACACTGCCGCGCACCCAGGAGAAGGTCCTTGCGGCGCTGGAGGGGCTGCCGCTGGAGATCACCCTCGGCACCGGGCTCAGTTCGGTCACCGCGGTCCTGCGGGGCGGCCGGCCGGGCCCGGCCGTGCTGCTGCGCGGCGACATGGACGCGCTGCCCGTCACCGAACGCAACGACCTGCCGTACAAGTCGCAGATCGCCGGCCAGATGCACGCCTGCGGCCACGACCTGCACACCACGATGCTCGCCGGCGCCGCGCACCTGCTGAGCGCCCGCCGGGAGGAGCTCACCGGCGATGTGATCTTCATGTTCCAGCCGGGCGAGGAAGGCCACGAGGGCGCCAGGCACATGATCGAGGAGGGGGTGCTCGACGCGGCGGGCGAGCGGGCGGTGGCCGCGTACGGGATGCACGTGGTCTCCTCGATGCTGCCGCGGGGGCTGTTCGCCTCGCGGCCGGGGCCGATCATGGCGGCGGCGGACGTGTTCCGGGTGACCGTCAAGGGGCGCGGCGGGCACGGCTCCAGCCCGCACCGGGCGCTGGACCCGATCCAGGCGGGCTGCGAGATGGTGTCGGCGATCCAGTCGATGGTCACCCGGACGTTCGACGTGTTCGACCCGGTGGTGGTGACGGTGGGCAGCTTCCACGGCGGCTCGACCGACAACGTCATCCCGGACGAGGCGGTCTTCCAGGCGACGGTGCGCACGTTCAGCCAGGAGAACCGGACGCTGGTCAAGCGGCGGCTGGTGGAGGTCGTCGAGGGCGTCGCGGCGGCGCACGCGCTGGGCGTCGAGGCCGGCTTCGGCATGGGGTACCCGGTGACGGTGAACGACCCGGCGGAGGCCGGGTTCGCCGGGCGGACGGCCGGCGAGCTGCTCGGCCCCGGCCGCTACCTCGTCGCGCCGCAGCCGGTCATGGGGTCGGAGGACTTCTCGTACGTGCTGGAGCGGGTGCCGGGCGCGTTCGTGTTCCTGGGGGCCTGCCCGGACGGGCTCGATCCGGCGACGGCGCCCTACAACCACTCGCCGGAGGCGATGTTCGACGACGCGGTGCTGCCCGACGGGGCCGCGCTGTACGCGTCGCTGGCCCACGCGCGGCTGGCCCTCACCGATTCCGTCGCCGATTCGGCCGCCGCGCCCGTCACCGATTCCGTCGCAGATGCGGGCCTGGGCGGTTGACCGGCCCGGCCCGATGAGGAGCCGGCCGCTCACGCTCATCGAGCGGCCGGTCCCGGTGGCCGGGCCGGGTGAGGTGCTGGTGCGGGTGGAGGCGTGCGGCGTCTGCCGCACGGACCTGCACCTGGCGGAGGGCGACCTGACACCGAGACGGCCGCTGACGACGCCCGGCCACCAGGCGGTCGGGCGGATCGTGCGGCCCAGCGGCGGCAGCGGCGGCGGCCCCGGCGCTGGTGACGGCGGCGAGGGTGACGGCGGCGGCCGCTGCCGGGTGGGCGTGGCCTGGCTTCGCTCGACCTGCGGGCGCTGCCGCCAGTGCGCGCGCGGCCGGGAGAACCTGTGCCCGGGGTCGGCGTACACGGGCTGGGACGCCGACGGCGGGTTCGCCGAGTACCTGACGGCGCCCGCCGCATACGTGTACCCGCTGCCCGGGGACGTGCCGGCCGAGGCGCTGGCGCCGCTGCTGTGCGCCGGCATCGTCGGCTACCGGGCGCTGCTGCGCTGCGACCTGCCGGCGGGCGGCCGGCTGGGGGTGTACGGGTTCGGCGCCTCGGCGCACCTGACCGCCCAGGCCGCGATCGCGCGCGGGGCCGTGGTGCACGTCGTCACCCGCTCGCCCGCGGCCCGCGAACTGGCGCTGGAACTCGGCGCGGCCTCGGCGGGCGACCGGCCGCCCGAGCCGCTGGACTCGGCCATCCTGTTCGCGCCCAGTGGCGACCTGGTCCCGGCCGCGCTGGAGGCGCTCGACCGGGGCGGCACGCTGGCCGTCGCCGGCATCCACCTGACGGACGTCCCGGCGATGGACTACGAGCGCCACCTGTTCCAGGAGCGCACGCTGCGCAGCGTCACGGCCAGCACCCGCGCCGACGGACGCGCGTATCTGGCGCTGGTGGCCGAGCATCCGCCGGTCGTGAAGACCGTCCCGTACGCCTTCGAGGACGCGGACCGGGCGCTGTCCGATCTGGCAACCGGGCAGGTCAGCGGTGCTGCCGTACTCCGCATAGGCTGATGAGCCACCGGTGGAGACGAGCGCCATCCACCTGGCCTATGAAGGAAAGTTACATTAGCCTCACAACCTCTGGAGATTATTGACGCGCCCCCGGCGCGATCGTAGGGTCCGGACAACCCCTACAGATCCTCAACAGGTTCGACACCCCCGGAGCGGCAGATGAAGCGACTAGCAGCGGTAGTGGCGTTGCTGGGTCTTGCCACCGCCACAGCGTGCAGCGGCGGCGGCGAAGGCACCACCAAGACGTCCGGTTCGGCCGGCGGCGGTGGCGGCCTGTTCACCACGATCGACGTGAACCGTCCCGGCCTGGAGCCGTCGGCGCCGGCCAACCCGTACGCCCCCAAGGGCAACTCGTTCTCCGCCTTCAACTCGATGAAGCTCGGCTGGGTCAAGAACCACCTGACGGACCCGAACGTGGCGCTGCCGGGCCTGGCCGCGAGCTGGGAGGTGGCCCCGGACAACTCCTCCATCACGCTGAAGCTCCAGCCCAACGCCAAGTGGTCCGACGGCAAGCCGGTCACCGCGCAGGACGTGCACCTGTCCATCGGCATCGCCTACACCGTCGGCAGCACGGCCTTCGCCGTGACCCCCGGCGCGGCCGGCGCGGCCGGTGAGGTCACCGTGGTGGACGACCAGACGGTGAAGATCACCCAGGCCATGGAGAACCCCAGTCCGAAGTTCGTGCGCGGCGTGCTCGACACCACGGTCGTGCCCTCGCACGTGTGGAACGGCGTGCTGCCGGCCGACTTCTGGGACACGCTCAAGACCGCCCGCGGCGACGGCGCCGACGCCGAGAAGGCCCGCGAGGCGATCACCGCGCTGGGCGAGAAGGTGCTCGCGTTCGCGCCGAAGGAGGACGTCTCGGCCGGCCCGTTCGTGCTGGAGCGGGTCAACCCCGGCGAGGCGCTGCTGGTCAAGAACAAGAACTTCTTCAACGCCGCCAACGTCGCGCCCGACCAGGTGAAGTTCCTCAACTACACCGGCAACGAGCAGATCTGGAACTACCTGACCTCCGGCAAGCTCGACCACTCCGGCTTCGTCGCCGCCCCCACCGACGTGATGAACCGGATCAAGGCGGCGCCGGGCAGCGAGGTCATCAAGGGCTACTCGCCGGTCGCCGTGGGCCTGGCGTTCAACCAGACCAAGAAGCCCTACGACAACGTGCACGTGCGCCGCGGCCTGGCCCACCTGATCAACCGCGAGGAGGTCACGAAGGTCGCCTCCCCCGAGGGCGGCACCGCGGCCACCACGACCAGCGGCATCCACCAGAAGGCCGCCGACGCCTGGATCCCCGAGACCGTCCCGCAGCTGGAGCCCTACGCCACCGACCCGGCCAAGGCCGAGGAGGAGTTCAAGAAGGCCGGCCTGCAGAAGAAGGACGGCAAGTGGGCGCTGGCCGACGGCACGCCGTGGAAGGTGTCCATGCACGCGCCGGCCGGCTTCTCCGACTGGCTGTCCGCGCAGGAGAACATCAAGAGCCAGCTCATCAAGGGCGGCGTCGACGCCGAGGTCGTCACCACCACCGACTACCCGCTCTACCTGGAGGAGCTGGCGGCCGGCAAGTACGACGCGGGCTTCTGGCTGATGGCGCTCGGCCCCGCGCCGTACGACATCTTCCAGCGCCTCTACGGCGTCTCCAACGGCTGGACGAACGTCCAGGGCAAGGTGTCGCACTCGGCCCCCGGCAAGAACGGCAACTGGATGGGCGGCCCCGAGGAGATCGAGGTCGACGGCGAGAAGATCAACCCCGGTGAGCTGACCGGTGAGCTCAACTCGGCCACCGCCGAGGAGGCCAAGCCGATCATGGCCAAGCTCGCCAAGGCCGCCAACCAGGACCTGCCCGTCATCCAGCTCTGGGACTACGTCAACACCCAGTTCGTCAACAACAGCCGCTTCACCGGCTGGCCGCACGACGACGAGATCCTCCGCCTGGGCACCGGTGTGCTCGCCTCCGGTGTGTGGATCCAAGCTGGCATGATCAAGTCGAAGAAGTAATACATGCCGGTCATCGCACGACGACTCGCGGGCCACCTGGCCCGCGGGTTCGTCATGATCCTCGTCGTCGCCACGATCAGCTTCTTCATCATCAACAACATCCCCGGCGACCCCATGGCCGCCCGCTTCGAGAAGCTCGTCGAGCAGGGCATGTCGCCGGACGCGGCCGCGCAGGCGGTCAAGGTGCTGTACGGGTTCCAGCCCGACGGCACGATGTGGCAGCAGTACGTCGACTACATGAGCGGGCTGCTCCGCCTCGACCTCGGCGAGTCCGTGACCAGGCCGGGCACCCCGGTGCTCGACGTGCTCGGCGAGAAGGCCAAGTGGACCGTCCTGCCGGTGCTGGCCGGAACGCTGCTCAGCTTCCTCGTCGGGATCATTCTCGGCGTCTACGCGGCCATCAAGCGCACCGGCAAGCTCGGTGACGCGCTGGCCATCTCCGGGTCGCTGCTGCACGGCATCCCCCAGTACGTGCTGGCCATGCTGCTCGTGGTGATCTTCTCGACGCTCATCCCGCTGCTGCCCGCCGACGGGCCGGTGGACATCCTGTTCGAGCCGGGCTTCAACGCCGGCTACATCGGCTCGCTCGCCGAGCACGCGGTGCTGCCGGTCGTCACCTACGCCCTGTCGGCCTACGGCGGCTGGATCCTGGCGATGAAGTCGAGCGTGGTCACCGTGCTCGGCGACGACTTCATCCTGGCCGCCGAGCTGCGCGGGATGAAGCGCTCGATCGTCTTCCGCTACATCGCGCGCAACGCGATCCTGCCGCTGTTCACGATCCTGGCGCTCTCCCTCGGGCTGCTCATGGGCGGCGCGGTCTTCATCGAGAAGATCTTCAACTATCCGGGGCTCGGGCTGTTGCTCATCGACAGCGTCAACGACCGCGACTACGCCACGATGGGCGGCGCGTTCCTGCTGATCACGGTCGCGGTCATCGTCGCCAACATCGTGGCCGACCTGTTCTACACGGTCATCGACCCGCGCGTGCGCAGCGGAGAGGAGGCGGCATGAGCGCCACGCTCATCCCCGAGTCGGTGTCGGCCGCCGGGACCATGCGCCGCAACTTCTGGCGCGGCGTGTGGCGCGTGATGAAGCGCAAGCCGAGCCGGATGGCCGGGGTGGTCATCGTTCTCGGCTTCGTCTTCATGGGCGTGTTCGGGCCGATGTTCTTCCCCGACCACCTGCCGGGCGACGTCAACCAGATCACCGACCCGCCGAGCTGGGAGCACTGGTTCGGCACCGACCCGCAGGGCCGCGACGTGCTCGCGCTGGTCATCACCGGCTCCCGCTACGTGCTGCTGTGCGCTGCGGTGACCGCGGTCATCACGGTCGTCGCCGGCACCGCGATCGGGCTGTTCTCCGGCTTCAAGCGGGGCCGCTGGGACACCGTGCTCATGCGGATCACCGACATGAAGCTCACCATCCCCGGCCTGCCGCTGCTGCTGGTGCTGGCGACCGTGTGGAAGTTCGGCAGCCCGATGCAGATGGGCCTGGTGCTCGGCCTGCTCGGCTGGGGCGGCGTGGCGCGGGCGGTGCGCGCGCAGACGCTGTCGCTGCGCGAGCGCGGCTTCATCGAGGCGGCGCGCGGGCTGGGCCTGTCCACGACGCACATCGTGGGCAAGGAACTGCTGCCCAGCATGGCCCCGTACATCGCGATGAACATGCTTATCTCGGTCACCGGAGCCGTCTACGCCCAGGTGGGCCTGTTCTTCCTCGGCGTCCTGCCGTACGAGTCGGACAACTGGGGCGTGATGCTCAACCTGGCCGTGTTCCAGGCGGGCGCCATGATCCAGCCGAACGCGCTCGGCTACCTGCTGGCGCCGCTGCTGGCGATCCTGCTGCTCACGCTCGGCATCGTGCTCGTGGTCGACGCCATGGACGAGATCTTCAACCCCCGGCTGCGTGAGGAGTAGCAGTGGCGGAACAAGCGCCGGGAGTGCGCATCGGCGGCCTCACGGTCGTCTACAAGACACCGGCGGGCGAGCTGCCCGCCGTGCGGGACGTCAGCCTGACCTTGGAGCCCGGCTCGATCACCGGCATCGTCGGCGAGTCCGGGTCGGGCAAGTCGACGCTGGCCCTGTCGCTGCTGAACGCGGTCCAGCCGCCGGGGCGGATCGCCGCCGGCACGGTGGAGATCGACGGGCTCGGCGACGTGGCCACCTTCACGGGCGAGGAGCTGCGCAAGGCCAGGGGCAAGCACATCGGCTACGTCTTCCAGGCCGCCCAGAACTCGCTCAACCCGCTCAAGACCGTCGGCAAGCAGCTGCTCGACCTGGGGCGCTCGCACGGTGTGGAGGATCTGCACGGGCTGGTGCGCGAGGCCAAGGAACTGCTGGGCCGGATGGGCCTGGACGGGGCCCGGGTGCTCGACTCGCACCAGCACGAGCTGTCGGGCGGCATGCGCCAGCGCGTCGGCATCATGCTGGCGCTGGTGCTCAACGCCCACCTGGTGGTGCTGGACGAGCCGACGACCGCGCTCGACATGATCACGCAGGCGAACATCCTCAAGATCGTCCGTGAGGTGCACGCCGAGCGCGGCCTGACCACGCTGGTCATCACGCACGACATCGGCGTGGTGGCCGAGGTGGCCGACCGGCTCGCGGTCATGTACGGCGGGCGGCTGGTCGAGCAGGGCCCCACCCGCGAGGTGCTGGGCCGGCCACGCCATCCCTACACCAAGGGCCTGATCAGCGCCATCCCGCGGCTGGTCGGCGACATCGACGAGGCCAGGGCGCTGCCCGGCCGCCCGCCGACGCTGGCCACCGTGCCCAAGGAGGGCTGCGTGTTCCGGGAGCGGTGCGCGCTGCGGATGGACGTCTGCGACACCGTCGACCCCGAGGCGGTGGCGCACGGGCCGAGGATCGTCGCCTGCCATGCGGTGACCGTGAAGGAGCACGCGTGATTACCGGGACCGGCATCGTCAAGACCTTCAAGCAGCGCGGCAACGTGCTCGCCGGCCGCGAGGTGCGGGCGCTGCGCGGCGTCGACTTCGCCATCCCCAAGGGCGGCGCGGCCTCGTTCATCGGCGAGTCCGGCTGCGGCAAGACCACCCTGGGCCGGATCATCGCGGGCCTGGAGTCGTACGACGAGGGCGAGGTGGTCATCGACGGCACGGCGATGTCCGGGCTGAAGCCCAAGCAGCGCCAGCCGCACTTCCGCAAGATCCAGATGATCCACCAGGACCCCTACTCGGCGCTGAACCCGACCCGCACCATCCACCAGACGCTCTTCGCGCCGCTGAGCCTGCGCGCCAAGCAGACCGGCCGGTCGAAGTCGTGGATCGAGGAGCGGGCCGCCGAGGTGCTGGCGCTGGTCGGCCTCGACCCGGGCAGCGTGCTCGCGCGCTACCCGCACCAGCTGTCCGGCGGCATGCGGCAGCGCGTGGTCATCGCCCGCGCGCTGACGGTCGACCCCGAGATGCTCGTCGCCGACGAGGCCGTCTCGATGATCGACGTGTCGCTCCGGCTGGGCATCCTGGCGCTGCTGAAGGACCTGCGCGAGCGGCTCGGGGTGAGCGTGCTGTTCATCACCCACGACGTGGCGACCGCGCGTTACATCGGCGACGACGGCGAGCTGTACGTGATCTACCGGGGCCAGGTGATCGAGCGGGGCGCCGTGGACACCGTCATCGCCGACCCCGTCCACCCGTACACCCAGTCCCTGCTGTCGGCCATCCCGGTCCTGCACGGCCTGGAGCGGCCCGGCGAGGAGCCGGTCGTCCCCCTGTCGTCCCTGGACGCGGCCGACGACGACACCGGGTGCCTGTTCGCGAGCCGCTGCCCGTTCCGCGGCGACCGCTGCGGCGAGCGCCCCCTGCTTCAGGTCACCGAGGGCTTCCCGCAGGAGCACGCCTGCTTCTACCCGGAGCGCCGCAGCGTCATCGCCCGCCCCCTGAGCGAGGTGTGACCGTGCCCCCCGAAGGCCCCGGGCCGGCACCTTCTCCCCCGCGAAGGCCGCGGCCCGCCTCGGTGGACGTGCGTGTGGTGGCGGACCTGGGTGACGCGGAGCTGGCCGAGGCCGGGGAGGTGGCGCGCGCCGCGCTAATCCTGGACGCCGGGGAGGCCCCGGCGCTGGTGCGCCGGCTGGCGGCCCCGCCCGCGAGCCGCCGCTGGACCGCGCTGCTGACCGACGGCGGCGTCGCCATGGCCTCCCTGTCCGAGAAGGACCCGGAGGCCGGCCACATCGACCTGCTGGCCGTGCACCCCGGCGCGCGGGGCGCGGGGCGCGGCCGGGCGCTGGTGCGCGCGGCCGAGGACTGGCTGCGGGCGCAGGGCGCGCGGCGGGCCCGCTTCGCCGGCAACCCGCCCTGCTACGCCTGGCCCGGCATCGACGTCCGCTACACGGCCGCCGCCTGCCTGGCCGAGCGCCTGGGCTACGAGCAGGTGCGCGTCGCCTGGAACATGACCGCCGACCTCTCGGCGGACCTGTCGGCCGACGACGACCTGCGCCGCCTGGCCGGGCAGGGCGTGCGCGTGCACGCCGCGGGCGCGGACCGCGAGCGGGTCACCGCCTTCACCCGCGAGCACTGGAACGAGAGCTGGGCCTGGGAGGTGGCCAACGCCGCCGGCGTGCACTACGCCGAGCGCGACGGCCGCGTGCTCGGCTTCGCCGCCTGGGGCGCCCGCCCGGCGTGGTTCGGCCCGATGGGCACCGCGCCCGAGGCGCGCGGCCTCGGCGTGGGCGGGGTGCTGCTGCGGCGCTGCCTGGCCGACCAGCGTGCCGCCGGCCAGCGGACCGCCCAGATCGGCTGGGTCGGCCCGCTGCGGTTCTACTCGCGCGCAGTCGGCGCCCGCGCCGAGAGGGTCTTCTGGCTGTACGGGCGCGAACTGGCGTGAGGTCACCCGTAGAGGAGCGGCCCGCCGGGGGGAGCGGGGTCGGGGCAGAGCTCACGCGGGTCCCGCCCCTCCTCAAGGCACCTGGTCAGCGAGTCGGACCCCCACAGGTGGTCCATGAACAGCTCGGGCCCCCACCAGACCAGGTCGTCCGGGTAGAGCGTGCGGGCCACGTGCAGCATCGACAGCCCGGTCAGCACCGGCCGGAACGCCTCCCGGTCGTGCACGTGCAGCTGGACCCCGCGCACGGCCGTGCCCGCGTGCTTGTGGAAGGTCGGCGTGAACCACGTGTCCCTGAACCGCACCCCGGGCAGCTCCAGCGCCGCCAGCGCGGGCTGGAACCGCTCGTCCACGTAGGGCGCGCCGACCAGCTCGAAGGGCCGGGTGGTGCCGCGCCCCTCGGAGAACCCGGTGCCCTCGAACAGGCCGGTGCCGGGGTAGACGAGGGCGGTGTCGGGGGTGGGCATGTTGACCGAGGGCATCACCCACGGCAGGCCCGTGTCGGCGAAGGTCATCCCGCGCCGCCAGCCTTCCATCGTGACGACGCGCAGGTCCAGGTCGAAGCCGAACAGTGTGGCCAGCTCCCCCGCGGTCCTGCCGTGCCGCACCGGCAGCGGGAAGCGGCCGACGAAGCTCGCGAACGCCGGGTCGAGCAGCGGGCCCTCGGTGACGGCGCCGCCGAGCGGGTTCGGCCGGTCCAGCACCACGAACCGCAGCCCCAGCCGGGCCGCCGACGCCATCAGGTCGTACATCGTCCAGACGTAGGTGTAGAAGCGGGCGCCGACGTCGGCGATGTCGAACACCAGCGTGTCCACGCCGGATCGGGCGACGATCTCGTCCAGCGCCTCGCCGTCGGCCTTGTGGGTGTCGAACAGCGGCAGGCCGGTCCGCAGGTCGGCGGGGTCCTGCTCGCTGCCGGCGGCCTGCGCGGTGCCCCTGATGCCGTGTTCAGGGCCGAACAGCGCCGTCAGCGGCGTGCCGGCGGCCAGCAGGGCGTCGGCGGTGGGGGTCAGATCGGGCAGGACTCCGGTGGGGTTGGTGATCAGGCCGAGGCGCGTTCCATCCGCCAGCGAAGGATCCGCGGCCAGCCGTTCAGCTCCGGTGCGTACGTATGACATGAACCCATTGTCTGAAAGATATTTACAAGAGAGAAGTAAAGGGTGGAAATTAGCGTCATGATTGATCCGCTACCCGAGCTGTCCACCGAGCAGAGCGACCCCCGCTACAGCCAGATCGACCGGCTGCCTACGGCGCAGCTCGCCAGGCTGATGAACCAGGCCGACGCGGCCGTGCCCGCCGCCGTCGCGGTGGCCGTCCCGGCCATCTCCGACGCCATCGACGCGATCTCGGCACGCATGGCGAAGGGCGGCCGGCTCCTGTACGTGGGCGCGGGCACGTCCGGCAGGCTCGCCGTGCTCGACGCGTCCGAGTGCCCGCCGACCTTCGGCACCGACCCCGAGCTCGTGGTGGGGATCATCGCCGGCGGCCCCGACGCGCTCACCCGCTCCATCGAGGGCGCCGAGGACGACGCCGAGGCCGGCGCCGCGGCGCTGGGCGCGCTGGAGGTGGGCGAGCTGGACTCGGTGGTGGGCGTGTCGGCCAGCGGCCGGGCCCCGTTCGTGCTGGGCGCGCTGGCGGAGGCGGCCCGGCGGGGCGCGCTCACCGCCGGCCTGTCGTGCAACGAGGGCGCGCCGCTGTCGGCCGCCGCCGAGCACGCCATCGAGGTCGTGGTGGGCCCCGAGGTGGTGACCGGCTCCACCCGCCTCAAGGCGGGCACCGCGCAGAAGCTGGTGCTCAACATGATCTCGACCATCTCGATGGTGCGGCTCGGGCGCACGTACGGCAACAAGATGATCGAGATGTCGGCCATGAACAGCAAGCTCGCCGGGCGCGCGGTGCGCATGGTGAGCGACATCACCGGCGCCGACCACGACGCGGCCGGTGAGGCGCTGGACGCGGCGGGCGGCCAGGCCAAGATCGCCGTCCTGATGCTCAAGCACGGCCTGGACGCCGACGGCGCCCGCGCGCTGCTCCAGTCCCACGGCGAGCGCCTGAGCGACGCGCTGAGCTGACCGGGACCACGACACACGGGGAGGGATGAGAGATGTCCGATCGGCTGGAGGCGATCCTCGCGGAGGGGGTGCCGGGCGTGTGCCCGGCGGCGGTCGCGCTCATCGCCGTGGACGGCGCCGTCGTGGCGTCCGCCGCCGCCGGCGAGCTGGTCCGCTACACGGACGCGGAGTTCACGCTCGCCGAAGACAGGCCGCCGGCCCGCCGCGACTCGATCTTCGACCTGGCGTCGATCAGCAAGCTGTTCACCACGGCGGCCATCCTGTCGCTGACCGAGGACGGCCTGCTGGACCTCGACGAGCCGGTGGCGGCCTGGCTGCCGGGCCGCGACGCGCGGATCACCCTGCGCCGGCTGCTGACCCACACGGCGGGCCTGCAGCCGATCCGCCGCATCGACCTGGAGCTCCCCGGCGCGGACCCGGACACCCGCATGGCGGCCATGATCGACACGCCGGTCACCGCGCCGGTGGGCGGCCCGTACCTCTACACCGACGTCGGCATGATCATGGCCGGCCGGGTCGCCGAGGTGGCCGGCGCCGCCCCGCTCGACGCCCTGGTCGCCGCCCGCGTCACCGGCGTCCTCGGCCTCGCCGACACCGGCTACCGGCCCGGCGCCCTCCCCCGCGTCGCCGCCACCGAATGGAAACCGGAGCGCCCCGGGCCCGGCTGCGTGCGCGGCCAGGTGCACGACGAGACCTCCTACGCGCTCGGCGGCGTCGCGGGCCATGCCGGCGTCTTCGCCACGGCCGACGACGTCCTGGCCCTCGGCGAGTCCCTCCGCCTCGCCGGCGCCTCCCCCACGGGGCCGTTGCTGCGGCCGGAGACCGTGGCCGAGATGCTGCGCGACCAGGGGGCGGCAGGGGCGCCGTTCCGGCACGGGCTCGGGGTGCGGATCGGCGACCCGGGGATCGTGGGACCGCTGGAGGGCGCCTTCGGGCATTCCGGGTTCACCGGCACGTCGCTGGTGGTCTCGCCGCCGCACGGGCTGACGGTGGTCCTGCTGACCAACGCCGTCCACCCGGTGCGCGGCCGCGAGGGCATCCGCGCCCTGCGCCGTGCCGTCGCCGGCGAAGCCCTCCGCCTGGCCACCTGAGCGGGCGTAGCCTGGGAACGACGGCGAAAGGGGAGGGACGCCCATGCCCGTGCATCTCAACCACACGATCGTGGAGGCCCGTGACCGCGAGGCGACCGCCGGCTTCCTGGTGGACGTCCTCGGGCTGGCGCCCGCCGCCACGTTCGGCCCGTTCCGCGTGGTCGAGCTCGCCAACGGGGTGTCGCTCGACGTCGTCCAGGCCCGCGGCGACGTGCACCCGCAGCATTACGCGTTCCTGGTGAGCGAGACCGAGTTCGACGAGATCTGGGCCCGGATCAAGGATCGCGGCCTCACCTACTGGGCCGATCCCCATCACCGGCAGCCGGGCCGGATCAACACCAACGACGGCGGCCGCGGCCTCTACTGGCTCGACCCGGACGGCCACAACCTGGAGATCATCACCGTCCCCTACGGCGGCTGACCGGGCGCCCCGGCAGTGCGGCGCTGACGGTGACGCCGCCGCCGGGGACCACGTTCACCGACACCCCGCCGCCCAGCTCGGCGAACTGCGCGTCCCTGACGCGCAGCCGGTCGGCGAGCCGGTCCGGCGGCAGGCCCTGGCCGTGACCGCTGACCGTCAGGCGCAGGCCCCGGGCGCCCGCGGTGAGCGCGATGCCCACGCTCCGCACCGATCCGTCCCCCTCCAGGCCGTCCAGCACGTCGAGGACCGTGGCCTGGACGAGCTCCGCGACGTGGCCGGGCAGCGGCCGGCCGGGCAGTGCCCACACCTCGACGTCGATGCCGGTCGAGCGGGACCACCGCTCCAGCCGCTCACGCAGATCGTCCGCGGGCATCACCCGTGCCTCCGTACGGAGTCCGTCCATGGTCATGGTGTTCCTCATCGGTCAGGGCGTCGTGATCGTCAGGCGCCGGTGGGGACCTTGTCGAGGAAGCCGTGGACGCGGTCGATGCGGCCGTCGGCGGTGAACACCGCCACGTCGAAGCCCACCACCAGGGCCTCGGCGCCGTCCTGCGCCAGTTCCCAGGTGAAGCGGGCGATGTCGTGGTGGGCGTCCACCGGCCCGCCGAGGGTGAAGCGGAAACCGGGGAACTGCTCCTGGACGGCGGCGATGGTGGCGTCGATCGCGGCGGTGCCCGCGGCGACCCCCATCGGGTCGGTGTAGACGCCGTCCGCGCTCCACAGCTCGTCGATGGCCGCGCGGCGGGCGGCGGGGTCGGTCTCGTTCCAGGTGGCGATGTAGCGAGCGATGAGCTCGTCGATGTTCTTCATGACCAGGAAGCTAGAGCAACCACGCATAATGGACATCTGTCACGATTAGGTAGTTGCATCAGTAAAGGGAGTCCATGCTGTACGGGCGAGAGGCCGAGACATCAGTCATCGACGAGCTTCTGGCCACCGTACGCTCGGGCCGCAGCGGCGCCCTGGTGATCAAGGGCGAGCCGGGGATCGGCAAGACCGCGCTGCTCGACCACGCCGCCGCGCACGCCGACGGCATCCAGGTCATCCGGCGCGGCGGCGTGCCGTCGGAGAGCGAGCTGGCGTACGCGGGGCTGCATCTGCTGCTGCGCCCGGCGCTGGACCGGATGCACAAGCTGCCGCCGCCGCAGCGGCGCGCGCTGGAGACGGCTCTCGGCCTGACCGACGGCCAGGGCGCCGACGCGCTGCTCGTCGGCCTGGCCGTACTGTCCCTGCTGGCCGAGGTGGCCGAGGACGGCCCCCTCCTGTGCCTCATGGACGACACGCAGTGGCTGGATCCCGGATCCCGCGCGGCGCTGGCCTTCGCCGCCCGGCGGCTGGACGCCGAAGGCGTAGCCCTGATCCTGGCCACCCGGGAGGGCGAGACGCACGGGCTGCCCGAGATCACGCTGACCGGCCTGGACTCGCCCGCCTCGGCGGCCCTGCTGAAGGGCAGCCCCCTGACCCCGGGCCAGCGCTACCGGGTGCTCGCCGAGGCGCAGGGCAACCCGCTGGCCCTCATCGAGCTGCCCGCCGCCCTGAACCGGGACGCCCACGGTCCCGGCGCGCTCCCGCTGAACAGCCGGCTGCAGGCGGCCTTCCACAGCCAGGTGGACCACCTGCCCGCGGCGACCCAGACACTGCTGCTGGTGGCCGCGGCCGGGGAGGGCCTGGACGAGGTGCTGGCCGCCGCCGGACGGCTCGGCGTCACGGCGGCCGACCTGGTGCCCGCCGAGGCCGTCGGCCTCGTCACCACCGACGGGCAGCACGTACGCTTCCGTCACCCGCTGATCCGCGAGGCCGTCTACCAGCAGGCCCCGATCAGTTCGAGGCTGGCCGTGCACGCCGCGCTCGCCGCGACGCTGACCGGAGACCACCACGCCGACCGGCGGGCCTGGCATCTGGCCGCCGCGACCGTCGGCCCCGACGAGCAGGTGGCGGCCGAGCTGGAACGCACGGCCGCGCGGTCGGCCCGCCGGCACGGCTACGCGGCGGCGGCCACCGCCTACCAGCGCGCCGCCGCTCTCACCCACCACGACGACGAGAGCCGGGCCCGGCGCCTGACCCTGGCGGCGGAGTCGGCCACCGAGGCGGGCGAGCTCGACTGGGCCCAGGCGCTGGCGGGCGAGGCCGACACGCTGACCACCGACCCGGCGCTGCGCTCGCGCCTCACCCACGCGCAGGCCACCGCTCACTTCTCGCGGGGAGGGTACGGCGAGGCGCACCGCCTGATGACCGAGGCCGCCCGCCTGGACCCGGCCCTGCTCGTCCGGGCGTCGCAGACCGCCTGGTACGCCGGCGAGGCCCAGGTGTCGCAGGTGAGCGGCCGCCTGGCGCGGGCGCTGGCGCAGACGCTGTTCGACGAGCCCACCGCCGCCTTGGCCCGCCTGGAGGCCACCGCCTTCGCCCGGCTGTTCGGCGGCGACCCGGCCGGTCTGCCCCCGCTGGAGCAGGCCGTGGCCGAGGCCGAGCGCGGCCTGGCCGGCTACCCGCCCGGGATCGCGGCCATGGTCTGCGGCATGCCGCTCGTCGCCGGGCAGGACGCCGCCACCCTGCGCATGGCCTCCCGCCTGATCGACCGCTGCCACGCCGAGGGCGGCATCGGCGTGCTGCCGATGGTGCTGTACTTCAGGGCGCAGGCGGAGCTCTTCCATGGCGGTCGCCACCACGAGGCGGCCGCCGCCGCGACCACCGCCCTGCGCCTGGCGGAGAACACCAGCCAGCACCAGTGGGCCGCGCTCAACAGGGGCCTGCTCGCCTACCTGGCCGCCGTCGAGGGTGACGAGGAACGCCACCTCCGCCTCACCGGCGAGGTGGAGCGGAGCCCGGCCGCGCCCATGCAGGGCGCCATGTGGGCCGACTGGGCCCGGGCGATGCTGGACCTGGGCCAGGGGCGCACCGAACCGGCGCTCGGCCGGCTCGAAGGCCTCACCGAAGGGCCCGGCTGGTACCACGTCTCGGCCATGCGTTGCGTGCCCGACCTGGTGGAGGCCGCCGTGCGCAGCGGCGAGCCCGACCGTGCCCGGCCGGCCCTGGCCCGCTACGTCCGCCTCGACCAGCGCCACCTCGTCGAGCGCTGCCTGGCCCTGCTCGCCGGGGACGAGGCGGAGACGCACTACCTGGCGGCGCTGGAGGCCGGCGGCCCGCCCTTCGAACACGCGCGCACCCGGCTGCTGTACGGGGAGTGGCTGCGCCGGGCCAGGCGCCGCGGCGCCGCGGTCGGCCATCTGCGCGAGGCCATGGAGACCTTCGAACGCCTCGGCGCCGTCCCCTGGGCCGGCCGCGCGCGGGCCGAGCTCCAGGCGGCCGGCGCCGTGGCCGCCGACGTGCCCGCACCGGACAGGCCGGCCGGTCTGACACCGCAGGAGCGCCTGATCGTCCAGCTCGCGGCACGGGGGCTGTCCAACAAGGACATCGCCGCCCAGCTCTTCCTCAGCCCCCGCACCGTCGGCTACCACCTGTACAAGGCCTATCCCAAGCTGGGCGTCGCCTCCAGAGGCGAACTCGCCGCCCTGGGCTGACGACCACGACCTTCCAGGCGCCAGGCCCCGCCACAGGCGCGGGACCCGCTAAAGGCGCGGGGCGAGCGCCTCAAGGGCCTCCTCCGCGCGCCGCATGGCCTCGTCGGCGCCGAGCGTGACGTGTTCAGGGTCGAAGTTGAGGTCGTGGAAGACGTCCGTGACGCCTTCGGCCTCCAGGGCGGCGACGTCGGCGCGGATCTGGTCGAAGGTGCCGGTGAGGAGCGGCCTGCCCGGCCCGGCGCCGGACCGTACGCGGGTGACGCCCCGGCACACCACGCGCAGCGCGCCGGGGTCGCGGCCGGCGCGCTCGGCGGCCTCCCGCACGACGGCGGCGCGCGGCCCGATGGCCGACAGGTCCTCGCGGCTGGAGCTGACCCACCCGTCGGCGAGCCGCCCGGCCCGCCGCAGCGCCACCTCGGCGGTGCCGCCCAGCAGGATCGGCGGCGCCGGCGACGGCTTGGGGTCGACGTGCGACGGCGGCACGCTGTAGAACTCGCCCCGGTGCTCCACCACGTCGTCCGTCCACGCCTTGCGCAGCACCTCGACGAACTCCTCCCCCCGCCGCCCGCGCCCCTCGAACCCCACGCCGGCGGCCTCGAACTCCTCCGGCAGCCAGCCGAGCCCGAGCCCCGCGGTGACCCGCCCGCCGGAGACGGCCTGCAGGGTGGCGAACTGCTTGGCCAGCGCCACCGGCTGCACGAAGGCGTTGACGACGGCGACGCCGAGCCTGATCGTCCCGGTCACCCCGGCGAGGAAGGCGAGCGTCACCAGCGGGTCGTGGACGCTGCGGTAGGTGGCGCCCATCTGGTGCCCGACCGGATAGAGCACCCGCTGGAACGTCCACAGCTCGTGATAGCCGAGCTCCTCGGCCCTGACGGCGATGCGGCGCATGTTCTCCGGCGTGGCCCAGTGGCCCGACTGCGGCACGGCGAAACCTGTTCTCATGCCCCCTAGTCTGACCGACCCGCATCGGTCCTCCGCAGGCGCCCGTGACCTGCGAGAAGAACCAGCCGAGCCGCCGTAAACGGGCACAGTTCCCATGCCTCGGGCAAGCTGTCCAAGGTCTACGGCCGGTGGGCAAACCGTGCTCAATATCGGCGTCAATCGTCTGGACGGGGCGGCAGGCCGAAATACGCTGGTAGGACGCGCCGCCGCACGGTGGCACGCAGTGCCGGGAGTAGCTCCGGCCTACATGCAGGAGCGCACCGCCACGGCACCCTCATCCGAGAGGGGGCAGAGACCCAGGATTCGTCTTCATGAGGTCGGCCCCGCCAGGCCGGGCGCCTGTCGAGGACCGTACGCCTTCATGAGGAAGGAGACGAGGATGCACGGGAACCATCTGCTCATCGCCGGTCCGCTGATCGCCACCCTCGTGTTCGCGCCGATCGGGACCTCGCAAGCCTCGGCCGTCCCGGCGCCCGCGAGCGCCGGCGAGAGTCGCGCCGCGCCGCCCGTCTGCAAGAAGATGCACCCGGAGGAGGGCAAGATCTGCAGGGACGGCTACGCGGACGGGTTCGAGGCCGGCAGCAAGTGCGGCCAGCCCCTCCAGCGTGGAAGGTACAACGAGGACGAGGCCTACGACATCGGCTACGCCGCGGGATTCAAGGCCGGGAAGAGGACGTGTCCCTCGTAACCGGATATCGGAACGGGCCTGTCCGGATGGTTGCCGCCGGGCAGGCCCGTTCGGCCGGCCGAGGCCGGGACCCCGGGGTGACAGAACCGTCTCCCCTACGTCGTGTAGCGCTCCGAGTACGATGCGTGCACCGTTCTCGTATCGGAGAGGAGAGCCGCATGGGCGTCTTCCCCCGCATCCTCACGATCTCCGCGGCGGTCGTCACCGTCGGCGGAGCCTTCACCGCCGCCTCGCCGGCCGATGCCGCCCAGGCACTCCCGCTGAGCCGCATCATCCACCCCGCCGAATCGGCGACCGCGACAGCCCTCGGGCTCCTGGGGATCGGGAGCGGGGGAAGCAAGGGTCCGGCGTCGAGCCCGGCCGGCCCCCGTAAGGGAATTCGCGACCTCTCGGTCAGGGAGAGGCGGGCGTTCCTGCGCGCCCTGAGGATGATCGGCGAAACCCGGCGCGAGACCCTCCCGCGCGGTCTCCCGATCATGCAGAAGTAGGCGTTTCTCCTCGCCGAGCGTGCGGCCGGCGGTGCGCGGGCTGTCGCCGGCGCAGGTCCGGCAGGGGTTCGGGCCCGTCCGGGGACCGCGCCCGGCCGGGCCGCCCACGGTGCCGAATAGGCTGGACGAGTGGGTCTTGAGGCTGAGCTGGCGGTGGTCGCGGGCGCGTACGGGGGCACGGGTGCGCCCGTGCTGCATCCGACGCGGACCGACGTGGTGGTGTTACGCCGCGGCGAGGTCGTGGTGAAGGCGCATTCGGCGCGTGACGACGTGGCGGCGCTGCGGCCCCGGCTGCGGGCGACGGCGTCGGCGGCGCTGGCCGGCGTGATGCTGGCGCCGCTGGAGCCGGAGGTGCTGACGGTGGCGGGCCGGGCGGTGTCGGTGTGGCCGGCGGGCCGGCCGATCGGCCAGGACGAGACGGACTCGGCCCCGTGGGAGGAGGGGGCCAGGCTGCTGGCCCGTCTGCACGCCGTGCCCCTCACGGTGGTGCCGGCGCTGCCGGCGGCCGGAGGTCCCGCGCGGGCGGCCCGCGCGGTGCGGCGGATGGCAGGCGACGGTCCCGTGGAGAGCCTGGTACGGCGGGCGTTCGCGGAGCTTCCTGAGCCGGAGCCGGCCCCCGGGCTGCTGACGCACGGCGACTGGCATCTGGGGCAGCTCGTGCGCCGCGACCGCTGGCTGCTCATCGACGTGGACGACCTGGGCGTCGGCGATCCGGCGTGGGACCTGGCCAGACCGGCAGCCTGGTATGCCGCGGGGTTACTCGACCCTGTCGTCTGGGACCGGTTCCTGGGCGCGTACCTGGGCTCGGGCGGGCCCGCGCTGGGCGGCGGCGAGGACCCCTGGCTGCGGCTGGACCTGCCCGCGAGGGCGGTGACCGTCCAGCTGACCGCCGTCGCGGTCGTGAACGCCGCCCGGGACGGCCGGGAACTGGATGAGGTCGAGCATTCGTTGGTCGAGTCGTGCAACAGAATCGTCACAGCGCGAGGGCGTTGCGCGCGGTAGGTTTTGCTCAGAACCACGAGGCCAAGGAGAGCGACTAGATGCAGTGCCCGAAGTGCCGCGGCAACATGCGGACATATGAGCGCAACGGCGTCCACATCGAGCAGTGCGACAACTGCCGTGGGATCTTCCTGGACTACGGCGAGCTCGAGACGCTGACGCAGATGGAGACGGCCTACCACGCCGCTCCCCCGCCTCCCGCGCCCGGCGGCCCCGCCTGGGGCGCCCCGCCGCGTGGCGGCCACCAGGGTCACTACGGTCATCACCGCCAGCGCAGCTGGGTGGGGATGCTGTTCTCCAGCTGATCAACAGCACAGGCTGACGACACAGGGCCGCGCGCTCCCGGCGCGCGGCCCTCGGCGTGCTCAGCCGGGGAAGTCGTCGGGGTCGACCTCGCTGGTGCGGGCGTTGCCGCCGGTGATCGCGTGCAGCGTGATGCGCCAGTCGTGCCAGAGGATCTGCGTCGAGGTGTAGGTGGTCTTGAACTTCACCGACTTCTGGAACCGCTTGAAGCTGCAGTCGCGGGTGAAGGCCCGGCTCTTGCCGTCCCAGTCGACGCCGCTGGTGAAGTAGATCTTGTACGTGCCGTCGCGCATCCCGGGGATCTTGAACTTGGCCTTCTTGCGCACGTAGACGCTGATCACCTTGGACTTGCCGCGCATCACGTTGACGACCGCGTCGCGGCTGCCGCCGTTGTGGATCTGCAGCGAACTGCGCCCGCCGAGGCCGCCCTTGCGCAGGTAGTGGCCGTTGCCGAGCCTCCTGGTCTTCTTGCCCCCGGCCTTGACCGAAACCACGTCCGCCGGGTAGCCGCCCGCCTCCTGCAGCGTCTCGCCCGCCTTGTCGAGGTCGCCGAGCGCGCCGCGGACGTCGGTGAGGACGGCCGAGGAGGTGCACAGGCCGCCGGAGCCGACCTTGCCCGTCGCGCCGCCGAGCTCGGTGGCGAGGCCGCGCATGCTCGCGACGTAGGCGTCGTGCTGGGCGCGGACCTCGGCGGGCGGCGCGAGCGCGGCCAGCTCGTCGGCGGCGCCGAGCATCTCCTCCTCCGCCATGCCCACGCGCTGGCGCAGGCTCTTGAGGCCGCGCGCGGCGGCCACGGACTTGATCGCGTCGCTCAGCGCGTCGTGCCGGGTGTCGAGCTCGCCCTTGTAGGCGTCGGCGGTCAGCGTCGCGAGGCTGGGGCTGGGGGTGCCCGCGCCGCCGGGTCCGCCCGCGGTGCCGCTCAGTCTCGGCGCGCCGCCGCTCAGGGAGGGCGCGGAGGTGCACGCGCCGAGCGTGAGGGTCGCCAGCACGAGCACGCAGGGGATCATCCGGGGGGCTGCCACCTGCCACACTATCGCCCGCTTCCTCCTAGGACGTCAATCGCGTTATCGACTGGAAAGGGGCATCCGGCCTAGAGTCTGCCTCACATCCCCCACAGGAGGTCCAGGCAATGTCCAGCATCCCCGCACTGCTGCGCGACCGGATCGCGGCCACACCCGACGCCGAGGCGTACCGATTCCCCTCGGGCGACGACTGGACCTCGATGACCTGGCGACAGGTCGGCGACCGGGTGCGCGAGCTGGCCCTCGGCCTGGCGAAGCTGGGCGCGGGGCCGGGCACCCGGGTCTCGATCCTCTGCTCGACCAGGGTGGAGTGGATCCTCTGCGACCTGGCGGTGCTGTCCACCGGCGCGGCCACGACGACGATCTACCCGTCCAACACGGCGGCGGAGTCCGCCTACGTCATCACCGACTCCGGCAGCACGATCGTCATCGCCGAGAACGACGAGCAGGTCGCCAAGCTCAGGTCGGTGCAGAAGGAGCTGCCCGGCGTCACCAGCGTGGTCGTCATCGACGGCACCGCGGGCGACGACGGCTGGGTGGTCACGCTCGACTCGGTGCGCGGCGACGACGACAGTGACGACGACAGTGACGACGGCTTCGAGGCGATGGTGGAGGCGATCGGCCCGGACGACGTGGCGACGCTCATCTACACCTCCGGCACCACCGGCCGGCCGAAGGGCGTGGTACTCACCCACGACAACTGGCTGTACGCGGCCGGCTCGGTGCGTGAGCTGGACCTGCTGTCCGGCGACGACCTGCACTTCCTGTGGCTGCCGCTGTCGCACTCGTTCGGCAAGCTGCTGGAGGTCGTGATGATCGGCATCGGCGTGCCGACCGCGCTCGACGGCCGGCTCGACAGGATCGCCGACAACCTGGGGGTGCTGCGGCCGACGTTCATGGCGGCGGCGCCGCGCATCTTCGAGAAGATCCACAACACGGTCGCCGCGACCCAGCAGCGCGAGGGCGGCGTCAAGCTGAAGATCTTCACCTGGGCGAAGCGGACCGGCGTCCGCGTGGTGCGGGCCCGGCAGCGCGGCGCGTCCATCCCGCTGACGACGCGGCTGGAGTACGGGCTGGCCGACCGGCTGGTGTTCAGCAAGCTGCGCGCCCGGTTCGGCGGCCGGATCCGCTTCTTCATCTCGGGGGCGGCGCCGCTGTCGCAGGACATCGCGGAGTTCTTCGACGCGGCGGGGCTGACGATCCTGGAGGGCTACGGCCTGACCGAGTCGTCGGCGGGCAGCTTCCTCAACCGGCCCGACAACGTCAGGTTCGGCACGGTGGGGCTGCCGCTGCCGGGCACCGAGGTGCGCATCGCCGACGACGGCGAGGTGCTGATCGGCGGGCGCGGCATCATGCGCGGCTACCACGGCCTGGCGGAGGAGACGGCCGAGGCGCTGGAGGAGGGCTGGCTGCGCACCGGCGACATCGGCGAGCTCGACGAGGCGGGACGGCTGCGCATCACCGACCGCAAGAAGGAGCTGATCAAGACCTCCGGCGGCAAGTACGTCGCCCCGACCTACATGGAGGGCCGGATCAAGGCGGCCTGCCCGTATCTGTCGCACGTGTTCGTGCACGGCGACCGGCGCAACTACTGCACGGCGCTGGTCACCCTGGACATGGACGTGACCAGGCCGTGGGCGGAGGCCGAGGGGCTGCCGACGGATCCGGAGGAGCTGCGCGGGCATCCGCGGATGCGTGCGGAGGTCGACAAGGCGATCGCCCAGGTCAACGCCGACCAGGCCAGCTACGCCACGATCAAGAAGTTCTCGATCCTGGCGCAGGATTTCACGGTCGAGGGCGGGGAGCTGACCGCCAGCCTCAAGGTCAAGCGCAAGGCCGTCGAGGAGCGCTACGGCGGCACGCTCGACGGCCTCTACGAGGAGTAGGCCGCGTCACAGCACCCGCTTGGCGCCGGGCAGCGAGCGCGCCAGGTAGGCCAGGCCCCAGCACAGCGGGAGGCAGAGGGCGGCGGCGAGCGCGAACTTGACGATCGCGGCCGCCTGCAGCCCGCTGAGCGCGTAGCCGACGGCGACGAGCACCGGCGGGTGGATGACGTAGACGGTGTAGGCGTGCTCCGACAGGAACCTGCCGCGCGGCCCCTGCCCGGCGAACCGCTCGCGGAAGAGCACCACCAGGCCGATGATCATGCCGACCGCGAAGACGATCTCCCACGTGGCGGTGACCGCCTCCGTCACCGCCCCGGTGGTCATCCCCAGCACCGGCAGGCACACCACCGAGGACGCACCGGCGACGGCGAACCCGGCCCGTCCGGCCCGGCGCGGCAGCGACTCGAACCAGCCGCGCCGGTAGGCCACCAGCCCCACCACGAACATGCTCACGTACTGCGGCAGGAAGTACGGCGTGGGCAGCCCGAGCACCGGCACGTAGGAGCCGACGGGCACCGGGATCCGCCACAGGATGATCACCGCCGCCAGGCCCGCCGTGAACAGCACGATCCAGCGCGCCCTGGGCACCGACGGGCGCGCCTCCGCCTTGCGCCCCCACCGGCGGCAGAGCGCGTACAGCATGCCGAGGACGAGCAGCACCTCGACGAACCACATCGGGCCGGGATCCCACGTGCGCAGGTAGACCTGCCAGAAGGACTCGCCGCCCGCGTAGTCGGGCAGCGTCACCAGCGGCCGCAGCAGCAGGAGGGACACCAGCAACGGCACGCCGAGCCGCAGCAGCCGGTCGCGCGCGAACGCGGGCCCGCCCTTGCGGTCGTAGGAGCCGGGCGTGAAGAAGCCGGAGATCAGGAAGAAGAACCCCATGAAGAACGCCTGGTTCATGACGACGAGGATGTCCAGGGCGAGGCCCGAGGGATCCTCGGCGGGCTCGACGTAGAACCACATCGGGATGTTGCCGTACGTCAGCGCCACGTGATGCAGGACCACCAGCACCGTCAGCAGGACGCGGAGGTTGTCGACGGCGTACAGCCGGGTCGTGGTGCGCGGTTCGGTCTTCAAACGACGGCCCTCTCGAACAGGTCGGCCAGCTCCCGGGCGTGAGCGTCCAGATCGTGGCCGGGGTTGGCGATCCAGTAGGCGAACATGGTGTCGACGGCCGCGGACTGGGTGAGCGCCATCACCCGGATGTCGAACGCGCGGAACTCGCCGGTCTTCTGGCCGAGGCGGTAGATCTGCTCCAGCGACCGGTAGATCTCCTCGCCGGCATTGATGCCGAAGCGGGGCTTGCCGTGCTCGTCGCGCAGGTTGACGAAGATCTCGCCGAGCGCCTTGAGCTGGGTGCGCTGGGCGCGCATGTGCTCGGCCACGCCGAGGATCTGCGTGCGCAGCAGCTCGGTGGCCGTGCTCAGGCCCTCCATCCGGGTCAGCACGTGCTCGCTGATGGCCGTGTAGACCTGGACGACCACCTCCTCCATCAGCTCGTCCTTGCCGTTGAAGTGGTAGGAGATGACGCCCTTGCTGATGCCGGCGTGCTCGGCGATCCGGGCCAGCGACGCGCGGGCGAAGCCCTGCTCGGCTATCACCTCGATGGCCGAGGCGATGATCTGGGCGCGTCTGGCCTCTTCGATGAACGAGCGGCTTTTCTGGCCGCTGGGATCATTTTCTGACCGCATGGCCAAAATCTAGCACACCGGGCCAGACAGGTTGATCGGACATGCGAAAGGGCGCCGGCCGCACTGCGGCCGGCGCCCCGCGCCGATTCGTGGGAGCCCATCCCGTGGAGGTGCCGGCCCCGGGCCGGCGGGTCTACCGCAGGGCCGTCACCTGCTGCTCCCCGGGCAGCAGCGGCGCCGCGGCGTCACGCAACTCCTGGCTGAACGGGGCGGGGCGGAACGTGGCCGGGTCGAGGTTGACGTTCACCCGGTAGCCCTCAGCGTGCACGGTCGAGCGGTCGGCCGACAGCACGCGGAAGCCGTAGACGCCGCTGGTGCGCCCCATCCGGTCCATCCAGAACTCCACCAGCACCTCCCCCGCCCCCACGATCGGCGCGTTGTAGGTGATCTTGAACTCGCGGACGGCCATGTAGACGTCGCGGAACCGGGACACGCCGGGGTCGAAGCTCCACCCCTGCTCGGCCCAGTAGGCGCCGACGGCGCGCTCGACCAGCAGGGCGTAGCGGGAGTTGTGCAGCAGCCCCATCGCGTCGAGGTCGTCGAAGTGGATGTGGACGGTGCGGGTCACGCTCACGTTCAGTCCTCCGGAAGGAGATCGGGAGTGGGGGTCAGGTCGCGCAGCCTCAGCAGCACGGCACGGCGGCCGCGCCGGTAGGCCACGTCGCGGTCCAGCAGCCGCGCGTGCGTGATCGCGGCCTCGCCGAGCGCGTCGATCTCGTACGCGAGCTGCCCGGGGTCCACGCCGGCGGGCAGCTCGCCCAGGGTCACGGCCTCGCGCACGAGCCGCTCGATCAGGGCGATCCAGTCGGCCAGGGCCTGGGCGACCCGTTCGCGCACGCGTCCGGGCTGGTCGTCGAACTCGACCTGCGCCATGAAGAAGAAGCAGCCGCCGGGCAGCACCCCGTCGGCGTAGAAACGCATCCGCGCCTCGTGCAGCGCGAAGATCCGCCGGACCCCGGCCGGGGACCGCAGGGCGGGCTTGACGATCAGCTCGACCCACTGGCGGCCGGCCCAGTCCACCGCGTCGAGCTGGAGCTCCTCCTTGTCGCGCCAATGCGCGAAAAATCCAGACTTGCTCACCCCCGCCGCGTCGGCCAGCCGGCCGAGGCTCAGCCCGCCCAGCCCGTGCACCGAGGCCAGGGACACGGCCCGCTCCAGGATCGCCTCCCGGCTGCGCCGCCCCCGGGCACGGCGCCCGTCGGTCATGTCGTCGGTCATGCCGCCCACACTATATGAGCGACCGATCGTTCGTATAATTGGGCCGCCGGGCCACGGGGTGCCCGGTCCCGCGCGGGTCAGGGGCGCTTGAAGGCGGCCAGCAGGCGGTCCGCGGCCAGGGACGGGGTCAGCTCCCCCGCCAGCACCTCCCGCTCGACCTCCCCGGCGATCGCCGCCACCTCCGGGTCGTCGCGCAGCTCGGCCAGCAGCCGCTCGCGCACCAGCGTCCACGTCCAGCCGACCTGCTGGCCGCGGCGCTTGGCCGCCAGGTCGAGCCCCTCCTGGTGGCCGAGGATCTGCCGCCACAGCTCCGCCAGCCCGTCGCCGGTGAGCCCGCTGCACGTCAGGACCGGAGGCGGCGTGGTGTCGGAACGCAGCATCCGCAGCGCCCCCGCCAGCTCGCGGGCCGCCTTGCGGGCGGCCGTCGCGTGCTCGCCGTCGGCCTTGTTGACCGCGATCACGTCCGCGAGCTCCAGCACGCCCTTCTTGATGCCCTGGAGCTGGTCCCCGGTGCGGGCCAGCGTCAGCAGCAGGAACGTGTCGACCATGTCGGCCACGGCGGTCTCCGACTGCCCGACGCCGACGGTCTCCACCAGCACCACGTCGAACCCGGCCGCCTCCACCACCACCATCGCCTCCCGCGTGGCCTTGGTGACGCCGCCCAGCGTGCCGGAGGTGGGCGAGGGCCGGATGAACGCCGCGGGGTCGGCTGACAGCCGCGACATCCGGGTCTTGTCGCCCAGGATGCTGCCGCCGGTCCTGGTGGAGGACGGGTCCACGGCCAGAACCGCCACCCGGTGCCCCTCGCCGGTCAGCAGCGTGCCGAGCGCGTCGACGAACGTGGACTTGCCGACCCCCGGAACCCCGGACACGCCCACCCGCCGGGCCCGGCCGGCCAGCGGCGTCAGCTCGACGAGCAGCCGCTGGGCCAGCGCCCTGTGGTCCTGCCGGGTGGACTCGACCAGCGTGATCGCCCGCGCGATCCACGTCCGCGAACCCGCCTTGACGCCCTGGGCGTAGTCCTCCAGCGAGCGCACCGCGCCCTCCCGTCTCCCAGCCCCGATCCTCATGAACGAATCATCTGACCCTAACTCCCGACGAATGTCGACAATTGCCGCTAAGGTGCTGGAGATTCGATCTCACCCGTCACTGGAGTCCCTCTACTTATGCCCAACGTCGAACCTTTGCGCGAGGGCGATCCGGCGGCGGTGGGACCGTACCGCCTGGCCGGGCGGCGGGGGGCGGGC
>NZ_LAVL01000095.1 GCF_001083785.1 Nonomuraea sp. SBT364 | reverse complement strand
CAGCCACCCCCACCAGGCCACCAGTCCCAACGAGGCCACCCACCTCCACCAGAGCACCAGCCCCCACCAGGCCACCCATCCCCACCTGGCCACCAGCCCGGAGGCCGCTCGGCACGGGCGGGTGGTTCCCGCTGAGCTGCCGGTCGACACGCCGGCCTTCACCGCCAGGTCCGTCGAGTTCGCCTGGCTGGACAAGGTGCTCGCCGACACCGCGCCCGGCGTACCGGCCGTGGCCGCGATCAGCGGGCCGGGCGGGATCGGCAAGTCGGCGTTGGCGATCCGGGCGGCGCACGCCTTCTCGGGCCGGTACGACGACGGTGTCCTGTACGTCGACCTGCGCGGCGCGTCGGCCGGGCTGCGGCCCATGGCGCCCATCGACGCGCTCGGCCAGCTCCTGCGTTCCCTCGGTCTGGACGGCAGCGCCGTACCGTCCCAGCTGGAGGACGCCGCCGTACGTTACCGATCGCTGGCGGCCACCCGCCGCCTGCTCGTGGTGCTGGACAACGCCCTGGATGCCCGCCAGGTACGTCCCCTTCTCCCCGCCGGAGCCGCCTGCGCGGTCATCATCACCAGCAGGCAGGCCCTCGTCTCCCTCGACGGTGCCGAGCATCTTCAGCTCACCGGGCTCGACCGCGACGACGCCACCGCCTTGCTGGCCCGTGTCGCCGGCCCGGCCCGGGTCCAGCGCGAGCCCGGAGCCGCCGAGCGGATCGTCCGGCTGTGCGGCGGCCTTCCGCTCGCGGTCCGCGTGGCCGCCGCCCGCCTGGCCGCCCGTCCCGACTGGACGCTCGCCTACCTCGCGGAACGGCTCACCGGCGCGTCCGGCCGCCTCGACACGCTGCGGCACGGCGATCTCGAAGTACGCGCCGCCATCGCCGTCAGCCATCACCACTTACGCGAGGAACCGAGCGGCTATGGCGCCGCCCGCCTGTTCACCCTGCTCGGCCTGCTGGAGATCCCCACCTGTACGCCGGAGGTCGCCGCCGCTCTCACCGACTGGCCGGAGCGGCACGCCGCGGCGGCACTCGACCATCTCCTCGACGCCCGCCTCCTCGAACCCGCCGGTCCCGACCGGTATCGGATGCACGACCTCGTCCGCCTCTACGCCCACGAGCTGGCGGCGCGGGAGCTTCACGAGGCGGAGCGGACCGGCGCCGTCCATCGGGCACTCCACCACTGTCTCGCCACCGCCAGGACGGCCGGCATCCTGATCGACCCGCGTGTCGGCGCACTCCTGGAGGGGTTGCCGATCGACCGGCCCGGCAGCCGGCTCCGGAGCCCGGAGGAAGCGAGCGCGTGGTTCGCGGCCGAGAAGGAGAACCTTCTGTCCGCCGCGCAGCAGGCCGCCCGCGATCCGGCGGACCCGCTCACCGCCATCAGTTTGAGCCTGGCCGTCTTCCGTCCTTTCTACAACGGCGGCTGGTGGCGTGAGCTGGAGGGCGTCCTGGACCGCGCCATCGCGATCGCCGCCGATCACGGCGATCCGGCCTGTCTGGCCCGGACCCGCAGCGTCCTCGGCATTCTCTACGTGCGTCAGGAGAGGCCCGAGGCGGCGATCCGGCAGTTCGAACTGGCCCTGGAGCACTGGGACGCGGTGCGGCAGCCCGCCCGGAAGACGCCGGTCCACGTGAACCTGGGAAACGCGTATCAGCGGATGGAACAGTTCGACAAGGCGCTCACCGCGTATGAGGAAGGGCAGGCCCTCGCCGTCGAGCACGGGCAGCAGGACCTGCTGCCGAACTTCCTGATGAATCGCGGGCAGGTCTACAGCAAGCTGGGGCGATGGGCCGAGGCGATCCCGCCGACCCAAGAGGCGCTGAGCCTGATGTCGGCGGACACCAGGCCGTACACCACGGGGCAGATCGTCAGCTGTCTGGGGGACGCGTACCTCGGGGCAGGTCTGCTGGCGGAGGCCGCGACGTCCTACCGGGAGGCCGTCCTGCTCCTGCGCAGGAGCGGCCACGTCGTCGGGGAGTCCACCGCGATCTGGCAGCTCGGGCAGACCCATCGCAAGCTGGGCGACGACGGCGAGGCGTGGGCGTGCTGGCGGGAGGCGGTGGGCAGGCTGGTGGACGCCGGTCTCATGCCAGGGCGGGAGGCCGAGGCGCTTCTCTCCCAGGATCCGACGGACCGGCCCGCCCCGCTTCACTGAGGCGGCCGCGCGTTCATCCCAAGATGGGGACGCGGCGCATCAGCAGGTGGCCGCGGCGGAATCGTTCGTCCTCCAGAGGCTCGCGCAACATGCGCGCCACCTCGACGAACTCTTCCTTGCGGGCCAGGTCGGCGAGATCGTCGATCGGCCACCGGTAGGCCGGCGTGACCTTGTGGTCGAACTCCCGCACCGGACCGCCCTCGGATTCGAAGAAGCCGAGCAGGAGGTAGCCCCCCGGGGCCAGCACGCGGCGGAACTCGGCGAGGTACGGCGGCAGTTCCGGTGGCGGGATGTGGATGATGGAGTACCAGGAGATCAGGCCGCCCAGTTCGCCGTCGGCCACGTCCATGGCGCCCATCGAACCGAGCTCGAAACGCAGGCCGGGGTAGTCCTTGCGGGCGATGTCGAGCAGCGCGGGAGACAGGTCGACGCCGAAGGCGTCCAGCCCGAGGTCGCGCAGGTGCGCCGTCATGTACCCGGGACCGCAGCCGGCCTCGACGACGGGCCTGGGGCCGGCGGCCCGGACGAGTTCGGCGAACGCGGCGACCATCGCGCGGTCCAGTGGCAGGCGGTCGAGCGAGTCGCGGGTGAGGTCGGCGTAGAGGTCGGCGACGGCGTCGTAGGCGTCCGCCGTCGCGGTCAGATAGAGGGAGGATTCAGCCACGGCGGACGACTGTAGCGGATCGGTCGGCGCGGGGAGATCGATCACCGACCGGTCGGCGAGTCGTCGGGGAAGGAGGGTGGCCTCACCCTCCGATCGCTGGTACGTGCTCGAGTACGGGTTCCGCCACGGGGGTGGGCGGGGGCGTGGCGAGAAGGTCCGCCACGTGGGCCGCGATCGCGGAGATGGTGGGTTGCTGCCACAGCAGGGTGGCGGGGAGGCGGCAGCCGAATCGCTTCTCCAGGCGGCGCCTGACCATGACGGTCATCACCGAGTCCAGGCCCTGTTCGACGAGGGGGCGCCGGATGGCCAGGTCCTCGGGGGCGAGTCTCATCACGGCCGCGATCTCCGCGCGGGTCTCGGTCTGGACGTGGTCGCGCAGCTTCTCCGGCGACAGGCCGGCGTACGACTCCGCGGGTTCCCGGAGGTCGTCGTCGGCCGCGGCGGGCGTGTCGATCACCGGGTAGCGGAGTCCGGACAGGTGTCCCACGACGCGGCCGTCGGCGTCGGCCAGGAGCGCCTGTACCGTGTCGTCGCCTGCCGGGTCGACGACCGTCTCGATGATCACCGTCTCGGGCGGGGTTCCGGTCAGCGCGACCTCGTCGATGTGCACGACCATGCGCAGCACCGGATCGCCGGGGAACACGCAGGGAGCCACCGACATCACCGCGTCCAGCGCCGGCGCCCAGGTCAGCGCCTCAGCGGTGCGGACCGTGGCGCGTAGCACCCCGGCTCCGCCCAGCAGTGTCCGGATCGTCCAGTCGAAGCCCGTCGTGGGGACGCCGACCGCGGCCAGCCGCCGGTGGACGAATCCGGTGTCGAGCGGGACGAGGCCGTCGGCGTCCGCCAGCACCCGGTCCGGAGCCGCCGCACCGCCGGGAGCCGCCATGGCGGCGGTGACGTGGACCAGCCAGGCGGGTTCCGGCTCACCGGGCGCGGCAGGCGTACGCGCACCGAGCCGGATGGCCGGGGGCTCGTGGACGACCTGGATCTGCCGGCGTTCCGCGGTCATCAGCGGATGCGTCATCTCCACGCCGGTGAGCACGGGAAGGCCCCCGTCCTCGTCCGCGCCCGCGCACAGGAACGTGTTGACCAGCACGGCTGCGGGCACGATCTCGACCCCGCGAAGCGCGTGGCTGCCCGGGTAGGGGCGGTTCGCGTCCTCCAGGCTGGTCCGCCACACGCGTGCAGAGCTGCCCGCGAGGCGGGTCCCGCCGCCGAGCAGCGTGTGGGAGTCCACGCCGTGCCCGCGGTTCTCGTCGTCGCCGGGGGTGTCACGCCAGTGCCGGCGCCGCTGCCACGCGTACGAGGGCAGGGCCGCGAGGTCGCCGGACGGCTGCAGACGGCTCCAGTCGACGTCGACGCCGTGGCAGTGTGCCAGGCCGAGCGCGGTGAGCAGGGCTGTTCGCTCCGGCTGGTTCCGGCGCAGTGTCGTGCCGACGAACACGTCCTCGAACCCGGCCTCCGCGAGCGTCTCGGAGACGGAGTGCGCGACCACGGGGTGCGGGGAGATCTCCAGGAACGCGCGGTAGCCGTCCTGCGCGGCGGCCTCGGTCGCGGCGGCCAGCCGTACCGGTTCCCGGAGGTTCGCCGCCCAGTACGCGCGGTCCAGCACCGGGGTGGACCGGGGGTCGGCCAGCACGGTCGTGTACATGGGGATGCGGGGCGCGCCGAACGAGAGATCGGCGACGGCCCCGGCCAGTTCGACGGCCAGCGGGTCCATGTGCGGGCTGTGGAAGGCGACGTCGGACGCCACCCGGCGGACCACGATGCCCTCGGCCGGCCACGCGTCCACCACCGCCTCGACGGCGGCGACGTCGCCGGACAGCACGGTGGAGGCGGGCGACGACGAGATCGCGGCGACCAGGTCGGTACGGCCGGCCAGCCGCTCGGCCGCCTCCTCGAACGGCAGGCCGACCATCACCATGGCCCCCTTGCCCTCGGCCTGGCGCAGCAGCCGGGACCGGCGGCAGATCAGGCGCGCGCCGTCGGAGACGGTCATCGCGCCGGCCGTCACCGCGGCCGCGATCTCGCCGACGGAGTGCCCGATGACGGCCCTGGGGGTGACCCCGTACGCGTTCCAGAGCCGGGCGAGGCCCAGCTGCATGACGAAGATCATGGTCTGTACGCGGTCGATCCCGTCCAGGTCGCCCTCGGCCAGGACCTGCCGGGGAGAGAAGCCGATCTCCTCGGCGAAGATCGGCTCGATCTCGTCGACCAGGGAGGCGAACTCCGGCGCCGTGGCGAGCAGGTCCCGTCCCATCCCGCGCCACTGGCATCCCTGTCCGGAGAACACCCAGATCGGCCCGGGGCCGGGGTCGGGCAGCACGTCGCCGGTGAGGACGTCCTCGGACGGCAGGTCGCCGGCGAGCCTGCGCAGGTTGGCGGTCAGCTCGTTCCTGTCGGCTCCGAGCACGACGGCTCGACGGGGCAGGTGGGAGCGCCGGAGCGCCAGCGTGTGCCCGGCCGAGGTCAGGTCGAATTCCCCGATCCGGTCGGCCAGCGTGCCCGCGTACTGACGGAGGGCCGGCTCCGACACGGCGGACAGCGGGAAGAGGCGCTGTCCCGTCCCCTCGCCCCGAGGTGCCTGCGGAGCCGGAGGCGCCTGTTCGAGCACGATGTGGGCGACGGTGCCGCCGTACCCGAAGCTGGAGACGCCGGCCCGGCTGGGGTGGTCGCGCTCGGGCCAGGCCGCGCGTTCGGTCACCACGCTGAGGCCGGAGGTTTCCCACGAGATCGCGGGGTTCGGGGTGGTGAGCACGCTCGGGGGGATCTCACCGCGGTGGAGGGCGAGCACCGCCTTGATGATGCCGGCGATTCCGGCGGCGCCTTCCAGGTGGCCGATGTTGGACTTGACGGAGCCGATGAGGCACGGGTCGCCGGCCCGCCGTCCCGCGCCGTACACCGAGGCCAGCGCCGCCGCCTCCAGCGGGTCGCCGAGCCGGGTGCCGGTCCCGTGCGCCTCGATGTAGTCGACCGTGGCCGGGGAGATGCCCGCCTGCCGGCAGGCCCTGGTCATCACGTGTTCCTGGGCCTCGCCGCACGGCGCCATGATGCCGTTGGTGTGCCCGTCCTGGTTCACGGCGCTGCCGATGACGAGGGCGAGGACGCGGTCACCGTCGCGGCGCGCGTCGGACAGCCGTTTGAGCACGACGACGCCGCAGCCCTCGCCGCGCCCGTAGCCGTCGGCCGTGGCGTCGAACGACTTGGACCGCCCGTCGGGGGCCAGGGCTCCGGCGGTGCCGAGCGTGAGGGTCTGGCCGGGGGTGACCAGCAGGTTGACGCCGCCGGCGAGGGCGACGTCGCTCTCGCCGAGCCGCAGGCTCTGCGCGGCCAGGTGGAGCGCGACCAGCGACGCCGAGCAGGCGGTGTCGACGGCCATGCTGGGCCCGCGCAGGTCCAGGGAGTAGGAGATGCGGTTGGCGACGGCGCAGGTCGCGGCGCCGATCCCGGTCCACGCCTCGATCTGGGGCAGGTCCTCCAGCAGGCGGCCGCCGTAGTCGGCCGTGCAGACCCCGACGAACACCCCGGCGTCGGTGCCGGCCAGCCGGTGCGGCGGCAGGCCGGCGTGTTCCAGGGCCTCCCACGCGGTCTCCATCAGGATCCGCTGCTGCGGATCCATCAGCTCGGCCTCCCGGGGCGACAGGCCGAAGAACTCCGCGTCGAAGCCCTCGATGTCGCTCAGGAAGCTGCCGTGGCGTACGGCGTCGCGCAGCGCGGCGGCGTGTTCTGGACCGCGGTTCTCGTAGGAGCGCCAGCGTTCGGCGGGCAGCGGCCGGGTCGTGTTCCGGCCGGCGCACAGCAGGTCCCAGAATTCGTCCGGTGAGCCGGCGTCGCCTGGAAAGCGGCATCCGATCCCGACCACCGCCACCGGTTCCGCCCGGACCCCGCTCGGACTATCGGCCATCGCGTTCGCTTCCCTTCGATGACGACGTTTCGGTGACGCGTCCCAGGACCATGGAGGCGTGTCGGCTCAGGACCATGGAGGCGTGTCGACGATCTTGATCACGGCGCTGGAGACGGTGACCCCGGGGCCGGTGCCGAGCATCAGCAGGTGGTCGCCGGGGCCCAGCTCCCCGGTCGCCAGCAGCCGGTCGAGGGCGAGGACCTGGTCGCTGGCCCCGCAGTGGCCGATGGTGCGGCCGTGGTCCCAGGTCGATCGGGACATGGGCAGGTCGAGCACGGCCATGCAGCGCTGTTCGACGATCTCTTCGGAGTAGTTCATGAAGGCCACCCGGGTGAGGTCGCGGGCCTCGATGCCGCTCTCGTCCAGCGCGCGCTCGACGACCTCCATCAACGCCCGCTGGATCTTGAACAGGGCCGCCGTGCTCTCCCCTTTCGGCATGACCTGCTGCCGGAACTGCTCGTTCCTGGCCCCGAAGCTCATCCGGCGGCCGACGGTGACGCCGGGCGGGAACAGCGGTTCGGTGCCCCGGTGCAGTTCCTCGGCCTCGGCCACGGTCACCGTGCAGACCGACATCAGGCGCGCGAAGCCCGTCGCCTTCGTCAGCACGAGCGCGCTGGCCGCGTCGCCGCCGATGTAGCCGGGGCCCATCCGCCACCGGTCCATCAGCGGAGTGCCGTAGTTGTCGGCGGCGACCAGCAGGGCGGCCTGCCGGCCGGGAGTGGCGTCCAGGTAGCTCGCCGCGAGCTCCAGGGCGATGAACATCCCGTTGCAGCCCTGCCGGATCTCGGTGGCCAGGACGTCCCCGCCGACCAGGTGGCGCTGCAGGTAGGAGTGGGGCGGCCAGCCGTCCGGCCCCTGGTGCCACGTCGAGGCGTACAGCAGGAGATCGACGTCGGCGGGCGCCCGACCGCTGCGCTTGAGCGCGCTCTGCGCCGCGTGCAGGGCCATCTCCGGAGCCGGCAGGTCACCGGCCACCGCGGCCCCGGCCAGATTGTGCAGCTCGACCTCTTCCGCCGGGTACCAGCCCTTGGCGACGGCCTTCTCGACGCTGACCGTCCGGGGGACGAAGGCGCCCACTCCGCTGATGTACGTGTCCGCCCAGTACATGATCTCGCCCCTAGACCGCTCGTGCCGATTCGAGTTCTTCGAGCATCGCGACGATGGTCGTGACGTCCTTGAAGTTCTCGGGGTCGAGTTTCGCGGCGGGCACCGGGACGCCGAGGTCCTTGCGGATGAAGTTCAGCAGGCGGGCCGTGCGCAGGGAGTCGAGCAGTCCCGACACGAGGAGCTGGGTCGTCTCGTCGACCTTCAGGTCGGCGTCGTCCGGGACCAGGTCCCGCTGGATGAAGGCGACCAGCTCGGCCGTCCGTGCGATCGTCATGCGCGTGCCTCTCTCGTCCTGGGAGAGGTCGCGAGGACCCTGAACGCGGCCGCGGCGACCGACGTCCCGGAACCGAACCCCACCATGAGCAGGTGATCACCGGGTTCGAGCCCGCCGGTGGCGACCAGGTGCTCGAAGGCGATGAACTGGTCGACCGCACCGCAGTGGCCGACGCGCCGGCCGTAATCCCACGTCGTCTGCTCGACGTCGATGCCGAGCCAGGACATCTGCCCGTCCAGGTCCTCGCGGCGGCCGTGCGGGAACGCCACCCGGCTGATGTCGGAGAACCCGATCCCGGCTTCCTCCAGGGTCTGTTCCACCTGTTGCATCATGGTTTTCTGGATCGTCAGGTGTATCCCGGTGCCCCGGTCCTTGAGCAGCCGCTGGCGGAACTCCTCGTGCCGGTCCCCGAAGCTCAGCCCGATGCCGACGGTGGCGTCCGGGGGGAACAGCGGGTAGCCGCCGTCGTTGACCGCGTCGGCCTCGGGGATCGTCGTCGCGTTCACCGCGAGGAGTTCGGCCATGCCGTACTCCTTGCCGAGGACGAGCGCGCAGGCCGCGTCGCCGATCACCGCGCCGGGCGTCATCCGCCAGCGGTCCACCAGCGGGGTGCCGTGGTTGTCGGCGGAGACCACCATCGCCGTCTCCCGGCCGGGGTCGGCCTGGAGGTAGCTCGCCGCCAGTTCGAGGGAGCTGATCATCCCGACGCAGCCGCTCCGGATCTCGTACGCCGGCACGCCGCCGCCGAGGAGGTGCATCTGCAGGTAGTGCTGGGGCTGCCAGCCGTTCGGGCCCTGATGCCAGACCGACGGGTAGAGCAGGAGATCGAGCTCTCGCGGGGAGGATTCGCCCCAGCGCTCGTAGGCGTCCAGGACCGCGCGCCGCGCCATCTCCGGCGCGGGCATGTCGCCGGCGACCGCCGCGCCGATCTGCTGGAACCGCTCGACCTCGTCGGCCGGATACAGGCCCTCCCGGACCGCCTGCTCGATGCTCACGATGTCCGGCACGAAGACGCCGAGGCTCCTGACGAACATGTTGGATGTACGCACACGTCCCCTAACTCGTCGACGATGGCCGCACCTGCCGGCACGGCGTGTAAGGGCACCGTCGGACCGACGGGGCACCAAGGAGAACGGCGTCAGCGGGACGCCGTGCGCTTTCCGGACAGGACCTTCCGGCAGCGGGTCAGGTGAACAAGGCGGGATGGGCGACGCGCATCCGGGCCTCGCCGTCGTCGGGGCCGGACAGTTTGGGGAACGCGGCCGGCGGACGAAAATTATCGTGAATAAGGAGTCGGCGGTCAGGCGCTGCTGAGATGGCGAGTTCTGCAATTTCCGCCGGTCGGCGGAGAGCCTGGACCAGGGGCCGTCACGAGTTCCTCACTCTCATCGGCGATCACAGGAGAAAGGATAGGGCCGCCCATTGGCTAAATCAATATTAGGTCCGAAATCTGGACGGCGTCATTCCGTGACCGATGTTCGGCGGAACGTGTTGAGTTTTGAAATGCACTTTTCCGCGCTGAGCTGCGGTTTCTTCGGTTGGACGGTTCCAGAGTGTGTTTCCGAAATTGCGTCCGCATCGTCCGGGCGAACCGGCCGGCCCTGAGTCACGGGACCGGCCGGTCGCCCGCTGCCGCGCGTGCGGGCCGTCTCAGCCGAGCACCCGGGCGCAGAGGATGCCGTTGAGCCTGAACTCGGGCGGCGCGGTGTTGGTGCCGCTGTAGGTCGCCTCGATGCCGAAGTTGGTGCTGGAGCTGGCGCCGATGACGGCGTTGTGGCCGGCGTCGCGCGCGCTCACCTGGGCGCCGGTCTGGGTCAGCGTGGTGTTCCAGGCGGCCGTGATCTGCTGGTTGCCGGGCCAGCCCCACGTCAGGACCCAGCGGTCGATGGGGGTCGTGCCGGTGTTCCTGATGGTCACGCTGCCGGTGAAGCCATTGCTCCAGGTGGTGGTGGCGTAGGTGACCTGGCAGGAGGTGCCCATCTTGAGCGCGCCGCGCAGGTACTGCTCGAAGGTGTCCCAGGTGGGGTTGGGCGTGCCGAACTGGGTGGTCCCGTAGCAGTTGGTGGTGGTGTAGGTGGTCTGGGTGCCGAAGCGGGCGGGGTCCATGACGTCGGCCTTGCCGTGGTCGGCGCCGGGGATCGAGATGAACTGGGCGTTGCCGCAGCTCGCCTTGATCTTGTTGTAGAGCAGGACGCTCTGCCCGTGCGGCACCAGGAAGTCGGCCTGGCCGTGCAGGAACAGCAGCGGCGGGTCGTTGCCGTCGACGTAGTTGACCGGGTTGGCCAGCGCCACCGTGCTCGGGCAGGTCTGGATGGCGCAGCCGACCAGCAGGGATTCGGGCGAGACGGGAGAGTTGTGGTCCAGTCCGCCGCCCGGCAGGTTCTGCGCGTTCATCTGGAGGAAGTCGGTCGGGCTGTAGAAGGCGAGCCCCGCCTGCAGCGCGCTGGAGACGCCGGGCGTGCCGACGGTGCCCTCCAGCGCTGCCACGCCGCCGGTGAAGGTGGCCATCTCCGTCAGCCAGCCGCCCGAGGAGTCGCCCATCATGGCGAAGCGGTTGGGGTCGAGCTGGTAGTCGGCGGCGTGGGCGCGCAGCCAGCGGATGGCCGCCTTGATGTCGTGCACCTGGGCCGGGAAGATCGCCTGCGAGCTGGACCGGACACTGACGCCGGCCACCGCGAACCCCTTGGCGTTGAAGACGGCGGCGATCGCCGCGGCGCCGTTCTTGCCGTCGTCGCTCGACCACGCCGAGCCGCTGTGCCAGATCAGCAGCGGCCGGGGGGTGATGCCGCCGGCCGGCAGGTAGAGGTCCAGCAGGTGTCCCCTGGAGCCGGCCGGCTGTGCGGGCGCGTAGGCGATGTCGCTGATCACCTGGTCGGCCCGAGCCGGAGGTGAGAGGACGAGCGACACTACGAGGGTGGCCAGCATGGCCATGACCATGCCGAGGATCGCGGCCGTGCGGTTTCGAGCATGCATGTGCGCCTCCGGTGTTCGGATGATCGCCGCTTCCCAGCTGGCCGTCCCGATCTCGTCAGCCGTAAGCGCCTGTGAGAACGCACGCCCCGTTCCAGTTCTGGCCTCGCATCGAGGTGGGCGAGGTGACGATATGACACGTACGTGAGAGTGGTCAAAGTATTCGGCGAACCGGTCCATTTCTGATGATCTGTGTCCTGTCCGCACCCGTTACGCGGCGTTTCGTCCTGTCTGTCCCACCGACTACGTCGCAGGCACCGGTGCGGACCTTCTTGCAGAAATTCATCGTGAAACGCGATGCCTGGCGTCCGGCGCATCAATGTATGACAATCATTCCTCGCACCCCGTCAGTGATAATCTGACCGCCGTGATTCCCCCAGTCACAGGAGGATTGATGCGCAAGATACGCGCAGTTCTCGTCCCGGCCGTTCTGGCCATCGGAATGGCGTTGTCGCTCGGCGCCACCCCGGCGCACGCCGAGACGCTGAACGGCATCTACAAGGAACAGTCCGAATGCCAGCGGGTCGGCACCTACGGCGACGAACAAGGCTGGTGGAACGGCTGGAGATGCGAGTGGAAGACCCAGTACCACTACTACTTCCTCTACGCGTGACCCCGTAAGGACGAAGGCGCCCCCGGCTCCGACGTGGCGAGCCAGGGGCGCGGGGGTCATCGGGCCAGGCCTGCGATCAGGTTGATCGCGAGAGCGACGATGACCGTCCCGAACAGGTACGACAGCAGCGCCTGGCGCAGCACCGCCGAGCGGAACGCGGACGTGCGCAGCTCGCTGTCCGACACCTGGAACGTCATCCCGACGGTGAACGCCAGATACGCGAAATCGGTGAACCGGGGTCCGCTTCCCGGATCGCTCTGGTGGAAGTTGACGCCCTCGCCGCCGCCGGCGTAAAACATCAGCGCGTAGCGCAGGGTGAAGATCGTGTGCACGACCGCCCACGACGCCACCACGCTCGCCACGCCGAGCCCGACGTGCGGGGCGACCGCGGAGCCGGTCTCGGCCTGCACGATCATGTAACCGACCGCCGCCAGGCTGGCCACCGCCGCCACGACCACGGCCACGTCCGCGCCCGCCCGCGTCGGGTCCTCCTGGTCGACGTGGGCGGCGGTCGCGGCGCCGTCGAGCCTGCCGATCCGCGTCCAGGTCACCGTCAGGAACACCGCCGCGGCCACGTCCCAGCCGATCAACGGCACGTACGGCAGCGCCACCACCGCCGCCGACAACGCTGCCACCACGAGCCCGGCGACGGCGGCGGTCAGCGCGATCCGCCGCACCGAGACGCCCAGCAGCTGTGAGACCCAGGTCGGCCGCGTCATCGGAAAATCGTTTGCCTCACGTGACGGGACTCGGGAACCGTGGTCATCCACGGCACCCCGCTACTCCGCGACGCCATGGTTCCCCTCCCCTGCTCAGCGAAGAGAGCGTCCTTGTCGCAACAACACCCGGCCACCGTCTCCGTGTTCGCCTCCCCCGAAAGCTGGATCGAGTCCGATGCCCTCGCGCAGTGCCACCAGGTGGCCGCCCTCGACGGCATGACGCACGTCGCCGCCATGCCGGACCTGCACCCAGGCAAGGGCGCCCCCATCGGCGCCGCCATGGCCTCGACCGTGTTGTACCCATTCCTGGTGGGCTCCGACATCGGTTGCGGCATCGCCGTGTTCCCCATCAAGCTCAAGCGGGCCGTGCCCGAGAAGCTCGCCGCCCGCTTCCCCGACCTCGATCGCGCGCTGGACCCCGAGCAGGACGCCGACGACCCCGCCTGGGACGTGTTCCAGGGCGAGGTCCCCGCCGGTTACGTCCAGGGCCTCGGGACGGTCGGCCGGGGCAACCACTTCGTCGAGCTGGCACGGATCGGGACCGTCTTCGAGCCTGACCACGCGAGCCGTCTCGGGCTCGCCGCGGACGACCTGGTTCTCATCGTGCACAGCGGCTCCCGCGGGCTCGGCGAACAGATCCTGCGCGCGCACACCGCCGTCCACGGCGCGGGCCCCGCCCCCGATCCCAGCGCCTACCTGGCGATGCACGACGACGCCGTACGCTGGGGATCGCTCAACCGGCGGCTGATGGCCGCCCGGGTCGCCCACGCCCTGGGCGCCGAGCCCGCCGAGCCGCTCATCGACCAGTGCCACAACCTGGTCGAGGTCCGCGACGGGGGCTATCTGCACCGCAAGGGGGCGGCGCCGGGTGACGGCCGTGACGTGCTCATCGCCGGCACCCGAGGCACCTTCTCCTACATCGTGGCCGCCCACGCCGGGCCGGACGCCGGCCATTCCGTCGCGCACGGCGCGGGCCGCAAGATGTCGCGCGCGGACGCCCTGCGCCGGGGCCGGGTCAAGCACCGGGTCGAGGAGCTGCGCCGCACGCCGCTGGGCTCGCTGGTGGTGTGCGGTGATCGCCAGTTGCTCTTCGAGGAGGCGCCGACCGCCTACAAGCGCATCGAGCAGGTGATCTCCGACCTGGTCGGCCATGGCCTGGCCACGCCGGTCGCCACGACGGTCCCGCTGGTCACCTACAAGACGGCCGACCTCGGGTCCGCGCCGCCTGCGGACCGCCGCCGCAGGCGGGGCCGGCCGTGAGCGTCCACCTGCTCCTGTCGGCCGGACGTGGCCCGCAGGAGTGCGCCTGGGCGCTGGCCGAGCTGCTGCTCCGGCTGGAGGCCGACGCCACCCGGCAGGGCCTGGAGACCCGCCGGGCCGAGACCGTTCCCGGTGACCGGCCCGGCACGTACCGGTCCGCCCTCGTCGAGATCGCGGGAGCCCGCGCCGACGCGTTCGCCGCCTCGTGGACCGGAACCCTGTGCTGGCAGGCCCCCAGCCCGTACCGCACCGGCGCCGGCCGGAAGAACTGGTACGTCACCGCCCAGCCGTGCCAGGTCGGCACCCGGCGCACGGCGTTCGCCGAAGCGGACGTCGACGTCGTCGCCTGCCGCACCGGCGGCCCCGGCGGCCAGCATCGGAACAAGGCCAGCACCGCCGTACGGGCGACCCACCGGCCCTCGGGGATCGTCGTCGTGGTCGACACCGAGCGGCAGTTCAGCCTCAACCGCCGCATCGCCATGCGGCTGCTGCGGCAGCGTCTCGAACACGGCGACGAGGTGGCGGGGCGCGCCGCCACCGCCGCCCGCCGGCGGATCCACGACGAGCTCGTACGGGGCGACCCCACCCGGATCGAACGCCCGGAAGCGCCCGAACAGGATCGCCGCGCCGACAGCACCAGGCCGGACAGGCGAGGGCGCGGACGCCGGTCCTGACCGGCGGGGCGCTGTCCGTATCATCTCGGCATGGCGCAGCCAACGTTCAGCCGCCGGGTGGTGCTCGTGGCTGCCGGCGGGCTGCTCGCCGGGTGCGGGCGGGAGCCCGAGGTCGACCAGGTGAGCCTGCGGCTGGCCACCGGGCCGGCGGGCGCGGTGTATCGGCGCATCGGTGGCGCGCTGGCCGGACGCATCTCCGAGCAGCTGCCCGGCGCCACCATGACCACGGTGCCGAGCGGGGCGTCCACCGACAACATCCGGATGCTGCGGGCGGGTGAGGTGCACCTCGGGCTGACGAGCCTGGACGCGCTGATCACGACCGACGGGAGCGCGCCCGAGGGGCTTTCGGCGATCTGCCGGCTCTATGACAGCCACCTGCATCTCGTGGTCATGGCCGGTTCGGCGATCGAGGAGTTCCGGGACCTGGCGGGCAAGCGGATATCGCTCGGCGCCCGCGACTCGGGGACGGAGTTCACCTCCCGGCGGGTTCTGGAGCTCGGCAGGGTCGACGCCGACGGGCGGCATCTCAGCCAGGCCGCGTCGGCGGCGGCGTTGCGCGACGGCGAGATCGACGCCATGTTCTCCCTGACCGGGGTTCCGACGCCGGCCATCACGGAGCTGGCGCAGCGACATGCGATCCGGCTGATCCCGCTGGACTCGCAGGCGGGCGCGCTGTTCACGGCGTTCCCCGGTCCCTACGGTCCGGCGATGGTCCCGGCGACCGCGTACGCCGGTGTCCCCGCGACCCGCACGGTCGCGGTGCCGAACGTGCTGCTCGTACGCAACGACCTGCCCGGGGAGCTGGTCTTCGCCATCACCGACACGATCTTCACGCACGCCGACGCGATCACGTCCGCCGGTCGGGACGAGGGCGGGGCCGAGGCCGTTCCCGAGGCGTGGCAGATCAACGTGCGTACCGGGATCTCCACCGCGTCGATCCCGCTCCATCCGGGCGCTGCCGCCTGGTTCCGCGACAGGAAGCGCTGACCCGGCCCTCAGACCGGCGACGACTCCGCCGCCGGGACGACGGGCAACGCGACCACCGCGGCGAATCCGTGGCCGGGCCCGCCGGGACGCGGCAGGCCCTCCTCCAGCCGCAGCTCGCCCCCGGCCGCCCCGACGAGGTCGGCGCAGATGGCCAGCCCCAGGCCGGTCCCGGTCACGTTCTGGTGCCTGGGTGAGCGCCAGAACCGCCGCAGCGCCTGCTCCCGTTCGGCCGGGTCGATGCCCTCGCCGTCGTCGCGGACGGCGATGGTGACGACGGCGCCCGTTGCGGCGGCGCTGACCTGCACCGTCCGCGCGTCCGACAGCCGCAGCGCGTTGCTGATCAGCTCGTCCAGGATGCTGCCCAGCCCGCCCGACGGCTCCAGCAGCCGCAGCCCCGGCGGCACGTCCACCGCCAGCGTCTGCCCCGCGCTCGCCGTCAGCGCCCGCCACCGCTCGACCCGGGTGGCCAGCACCGCGTCGAGGTCCACCGGCGACGCCGTCCGGATGCTCTCCATCCGGGCGCTGGCCTGCAGCGAGTTCAGCATCCGCTGCATCGCCTTCAGCTCGTCGACCGCGACGTCGTACACCTGCTGCCCGTTGCCGCCCGGCCGCAGATGCGGCTCCAGGCTCTCCACAGCCAGCCTGAGGCTGGTCAGCGGGTTGCGCAACTGGTGGGAGGCATCGGACACGAAGGCGCGCTGCCGCTGCACGGCGTTCTCGACCGCGTCCATCATGGTGTTGAACGACTCCGCCAGCCTCCGCAGCTCGGGCGGGCCGGCTTCGGCGTCGGCCCGGATCGTGAGGTCGCCCCGGGAGATGCGCGAGCTCGCGGCGTCCAGCTCGCGCACCGGCCGCAGCACCCAGGCCGACACCGGCCAGGCGACGGCGACCAGCGCGATCAGCGGCAGCAGCCCGAGCCCGGCGAGCTGGGCCCAGCGCAGGAGGATGCGGGAGCGCGTCTTCGACAGGTCGGAGATCGTCACGACGGCGCCGACGACCTCGCTGTCGCGGCCCACCGGCTCGGCGACGACGAAGGCGGAGTCGTCCCAGGGCGCCCATCGTCCGGACGGTTCGGGCCGCGCGCCGGCCAGCGCCGCGGTGACGACCCGGGACGACAACGGCTCGGCCCGCGCCGCCCGCTGGTACGCGACGGCCGGTCCGAGCAGCACCGTGCCCGATTTGTCGATGACCGCGACAGGGATGCCGTACAGCTCGTGGTAGCGCGCCAGCTCCTGCTGGAGCGCCTCGGTGCGCCCGGTGGACAGCGCGGTCTCGGCCAGCGACGCGAACCGGCCGACGTCGTTGAGCCGGTCGACGTACGTCTCCTGCATCTCCCGTTCGGCGACGGTGACGCCGAGCGGGACCCCGAGCGCCGCGACGAGCAGCACCGCGAGGGGCACCAGGACGACGAGCAGGCGGCGGTGCACGGCGTCAGCCGGTCAGCTCCGGCCGGTCGGCCTGGAGCCGATAGCCGACCCCGTGGATCGTACGGATGGGTACGGATTGTCCGAGCTTGTGGCGTAACGCGGCGATGTGGGTGTCCAGGGTGCGGCTGGACGACTCCCAGGTCGCGCCCCAGATCTGGTCGAGGATGACGTCGCGGCTCACCACGTTCGGCGCCCGCCGGGCCAGCAGCAGGAGCAGCTCGAACTCCTTGCGGGTCAGCGCCACGGAGGCGTCGTCGACGGTGACCTCGCGGGTGCCGACGCCGATGCGCATGGGGCCGAGGACGAGCGGCTCGTCCGGGTGGCTCATCGCCCGCGCGACCCGGGTGCGGCGCAGGACGGCGTCGATCCTGGCCAGCAGCTCGGGGATGCCGAACGGCTTGACGATGTAGTCGTCGGCGCCGGCGCGTAAGCCTCGGACGCGTTCGTGCTCCTCCGAGCGGGCCGTCACGGCGATGACGGCGGTTTCGGGGCGGTCGCGCAGCTTGCGGATCACGTGCTGGCCGTCGCCGTCGGGCAGGCCCAGGTCGACGAGCACCACGTCGGACGGGGCGGCGCGCACGGCCTCGGCCGCGGTGGCGATGCGGTGGACCTCGAAGCCCGCCTGGGCCAGGACGGTCGCCAGGCCCCGCGCCACGCGGTCGTCATCCTCGATGATGGTGATCCGCATACCGGATTGTACGGCCCGGATCGGCGCCCGCGTCATCCAGTTCTTGGGATTTCTCTGACATTCGGCGCATTCCTTGGGATTCCTCTGACACCATCGGCGCCCTAGTCAGCCCAGACTGAGGCCGCGCACTGACGAGGAGCCGCGATATGAGAACGACCATCAGATACCGGGCCGCCGCGCGGATGATCGCCGCCATCGGCGTCGTGTCACTCGCCGCCGCCTGTTCCGGCAACGGGGGCACCACCGGCGCCACCGGCGCGACCGACGGCGAAGGCTTCCCCGACCAGAACATCACGATCGTCGTGCCGTTCAGCGCGGGCGGCCCGACGGACACCGTCACCCGTATGATCGCCGAGCCGATGGCCGCCAAGCTGGGCGCGAAGATCGTCGTACAGAACGTCGAAGGCGCCGGCGGCACGGTCGGCGCGGGCGAGGTCGGGCGGGCCGAGCCCGACGGCTACACGGTGCTCATGCACCACATCGGCATGTCGACGGCCCCCGCGCTCTACAAGGACCTGGGCTACCAGCCGCTGGAGAGCTTCGAGACGGTCGGGCTCGTCACCGAGGTGCCGATGACGGTCGTCGCCCGCAAGGACTTCGCGCCCGCGACGCTCCAGGACCTCGTGGCCCACGTGAAGGCGAACGCCGACAAGGTCACGATGGCCAACGCCGGCATCGGCGCCGCGTCCCACCTGTGCGGCCTGCTCTTCCAGACGGCCGCCGGCGTCAAGCTCCAGGAGGTCCCGTACGAGGGCACCGGGCCCGCGCTGACCGACCTCGTCGGCGGCCAGGTCGACTTCATGTGCGACCAGACGACCAACACCAGCGGCCAGATCTCCGCCGGCGAGGTGAAGGCGTACGCGGTCACCACGCCGGAGCGGGTCAAGAGCCTGCCCGACGTGCCCACCACGACCGAGGCCGGGCTGCCCAAGCTGCAGGTCAGCGTGTGGCACGGCCTCTACGTCCCGAAGGGCACGCCGCAGGACGTCGTCCAGAAGCTGTCCGAGGCGCTGAAGGCCGCGCTGGCCGACCAGAAGGTCGTCGACCAGATGGCCAAGCTCGGCACCGCGCCGGTCCCGGCCGAGGACGCGACGCCGCAGGCGCATCGGGCCAAGCTGGAGGAGCAGCTCGGCACCTGGGCGAAGGTCATCGCCGACGCCGGGATCAAGGCCTCCTGAGGTGGAGCGCCGCCGGTCCTTCCCGGACGTCCTCGTCGGGGGGATCTTCATCCTGATCGGTGGCGCGTTCGTGGTGGGGTCGCTCGGCTACGAGCTGGGCACCCCGCTGCGGATGGGCCCCGGCGCCTTCCCGCTGCTGGTCGGCGCGCTCGTGGCCGCCCTGGGCCTGGCGATCGCCGTCAAGGGGCTGGTCGCCGGCGAGGTGATCGCGTTCGGGCCGATCCCCTGGCGCGCGGTCGGCGTCATCGTGCTCGCGCTGCTGTTCTTCGGGTTCACCGTACGGGGTCTCGGGTTCGTGCCGACGTCGGCCGTGACCGCCCTGCTCACCACGCTGGCCAGCAGGCGCGTCCGGCCGCTGATGGCCGTGGCCGTGGCCGCGGGGCTGACCGTGGCCAGCACGCTCATCTTCGTCGTCGGACTACAGCTGCGGCTCCCGCTGTGGGGCCCGTGGCTGGGTTTCTGACGCGGCATCCGGATTGAGGCATGGAACTACTCGACAACCTCGCGCTGGGCTTCTCGACCGCCCTCCTGATCCAGAATGTCCTCTACTGCTTCGTGGGTGTGCTGCTCGGGACGGCGGTCGGCGTGCTGCCCGGCATCGGGCCGACGGCGACGGTGGCGATGCTGCTGCCGATCACGTTCAGCTTCGAGCCGGTGACGGCGCTGATCATGCTGGCCGGCATCTACTACGGCGCGCAGTACGGCGGCTCGACGACCGCCATCCTGATCAACCTGCCCGGCGAGTCGTCGGCGGCGGTCACCGCGCTGGACGGGCACGAGATGGCCCGGCAGGGACGGGCCGGCCCGGCGCTGGCCACCGCCGCCGTCGGGTCCTTCATCGCGGGCACGGTGGCCACCGTCGTGCTGGCCGTCGCCGCCCCGCCGCTGGCCAGGGTCGCGTTGCAGTTCGGGCCCGCCGAGTATTTCTCGCTGGTGCTGCTCGGCCTGATCATGTCGATCGCGCTGGCGCGCGGCTCGGCGCTCAAGGCCCTGGCGATGATCTTCCTCGGCGTGCTGCTGGGCACCGTCGGCCAGGACATCTACACCGGCACCCCCCGGTTCACGTTCGGCCAGCGCGAGCTGTACGGGGGGATCGACTTCGTGTCGGTCGCCGTCGGCATGTTCGGCGTGGCCGAGATCCTGCGCAACCTGGAGAACGAGCAGACCCGCACGGCGATCGTCGGCAAGGTGAAGAACCTGTGGCCCACGCGCGAGGACCGGCGCCGGATCGTCGGCCCGATCCTGCGGGGCACCGGTCTCGGGGCCGCGCTCGGCGTCCTGCCCGGCGGCGGGCACGTGCTGGCCTCGTTCACCTCCTACGCGGTCGAGAAGCGGATCTCGAAGCGGCCGCAGGAGTTCGGGCGCGGCGCGATCGAGGGCGTGGCCGGGCCCGAGTCGGCCAACAACGCCGCCGCGCAGACGTCGTTCATCCCGCTGCTGACGCTCGGGCTGCCCGCCCATCCGGTCATGGCGCTGATGGTCGGCGCGTTCATCGTCCACGGCATCACCCCCGGGCCGAACGTCATCACCGACGAGCCGGACCTGTTCTGGGGGCTGATCGCGTCGATGTGGATCGGCAACGTGCTGCTCGTGCTGCTGAACCTGCCGCTGATCGGGCTCTGGGTGCGGATGCTGCGGATCCCGTACCAGGTGCTGTTCCCGATGATCATCCTGTTCGCGGCGATCGGGACGTACTCGCTGGGGTTCAACGCCTACGACGTGTACGCGATCGTGTTCTTCGGGCTGCTGGGGTACATCCTGATCAAGTGCGGGTGCGAGCCGGCGCCGTTGCTGCTCGGCTTCGTGCTCGGGCCGCTGCTGGAGGAGAACCTGCGGCGGGCGCTCATCATCAACCGCGGCGACGCGTCGGTCTTCCTGACCCGGCCGATCTCGGCGGTGCTGCTGGCCGTGGCGGTGGCGGCGCTCGTGCTCGCCATCCTCCCGGCGATCCGCAAGCGCCGCGAGGTGGTGTTCGCGGAGGACGAGTGAAGGAACGCCGCGACCGCCGGGGTCACCAGGGCTCGGCGGTCCGCCCGTCGGCTTCGAGGCCGTAGCGCAGCAACTGCTGCCAGCCCTGCCGCTCGGCCATCCTCACCAGCGGGTAGCCGTAGCCGGCGTCCGCGACCCGGCGGACCAGTTCCTCGGCCTCGGCCGCCGGTAGCTGCCCGGCCAGGGTCAGCAACGACGTGACCTCGTCGGCGGCGGCCTTACGGCGTGGGGGCTCCGCACCGGCCCACTGTTTCGCCCTGGCCGGGCGCGTCAGCACGGCGGGCAGCGCGTCGGCGGCGCCCGCCTCGGCGACGATGGCGGCGAAGCGTTCCGCGCCTGCCCGGTCTCCCTTCCCGACCCGCCGCAGCGCCATGTCCACGATCTCGGCTGCCGAGCTCGCCGCCGCCGCACGGTAGAGCCGGTCGGCCTCCTCACCGTCACCGGCCTGCTCGCGCAGCCTGGCCAGGTCACGCAGCCCGCCGGTGTCGCCCCGGAGCGCCGCCTGGCGGGCCAGCCGCTCGGCCTTCTCACCGTCGCCGGCCTGCTCGTGCAGCGCGACCAGGGCCCGCAGCGCCGGTCCGTACCCTGCCCGCACCGCGCTCTCGTACAGCCGTACGGCCTGCTCGCGGGCACCGGATGCGAGCCGCAGGCGGGCCAGCGCCGCCAGCGCGTGGCCGTCTCCGTGACGGGCCGCCCGGTGCGCGAGCGACTCGGCGGAAGCGTGGTCGCCCGCCCGTTCGCGCAGGACGGCCAGGGCCCGCAGGGCTCCCGTCCGCCCGTGCTCCGCGGCCAGGACGGCGAGCCGTTCGGCCGCCCGGCCGTCGCCGCCGCGCTCGCGCATCCAGGCGATCGTGCGCAGGGCGCGCGGGTCGCCGATCGCCGCGGCCTCGGCGGCCAGGCGTTCCGCCTCCTCGGTGTGCCCCGCGGCCTCGCACAGGCGGGCCAGTGCCTGCAGCGCGAGCGGGTCTCCCGCGTCCGCGCCCGCCCGGTAGACGCGTACCGCCTCGACGAGGTCCCCCAGCCGCTCGTGCCGTCTGGCGGTGGCCCGGACCGGGGCGTGGTCGGCCGCCAGGAGGTGAAGGCGTTCGGCGTCCCGCCAGGTTCCGGCCCGCCGGGCCAGGGCGCGCAGCGGCTCCATGTCACCGGCGCCGCGGGCGAGGAGCGCGACGTGCTCCGCGCCGGCGGCGTCGCCCGCTTCGGCCCGGCTGAGCGCCAGGCGGCCCAGGACGTGGGTGAGTCCGGCCGCCGCCAGCCCCGGCGCCAGCGGCATGGCGGCCGCGTCGTCCCCGGCGTCCATCCGCAGATGCGCGATCCGGCCCAGCACGCAGAGCCCCGCGTCCTCGAAGACGGCGCTCAGCCGCTCGGCGCCCCGGCGGTCCCCCGCCTTCTCACGTTTCTCCACCAGCCCCTCGGCCTGCCTGCGGAGCGTGAAGGGGTCGTCCTCGGCGGCCAGGGCCAGCCGGGCGTAGTGCTCGCACTCGTCGTCCGCGCGCCAGGCCAGCTCCCACATCGCGGCGACGACGCCCGCGTCGGCGGCGGCCCGGTAGAGCCGGTCCGCCTCGGCCGGATCGTCTGTCACGGACGCCAGGAGCAGGAGCGCGCGTACCTCGCCCGCGTCGGCCGCGAACCGGTACATCCGCCGCTGGCCTTCGGGTTCGCGGGCCTGGGCGAAGGCGCGGGCGAGGTACCACAGCCCCTGCGGGTGCCCGAGGCCGAACGCCCGGGTGGCGAGCCGCTCGGCGCCGGTGACGTCCCCGCCCTCCCAGCGGAGCTCGGTGAGCCGTGCCACGACGGCGTCGCCGGCCACGAGGGCGAGCCGTTCCGCCTCGGCGTGGTCGCCCGCCTCCTCCCGGCACATCGCCAGGCTGTAGAGCCCGCCGGCGTCCCCGGCCGCCGCCCCGATCCGGTAGAGGCGTTCGGCTCCCTCCCGGTTCCCGCCCGCCTCCAGGTCGACCGCGACCGAGTACAGCGCGCGGAACCGGCCCGCGGCCGCGGCCCGGCGGGCGAGCAGGGCCGCGTGGCGGTGACGCAGCCGGTGCCCGGCGGCGGCGGACAGGGCGTAGAGGTCCTCCGGCGAGGTGACGTGCCGGGCCGCCGCCTGCCAGAACCCCTCGGGCGGGACCTCGAACCGGCGGGTCTCCCGGCCGTGCTGTTCGAGGTAGTCGGCCAGCCGGCAGGTCGGCTCGTCAGCGGGTTCGCCCGGGCGCGGCCGGTTGGGGGTGAGCGGCCCGGCCACGCCCCGGCACGGGGCGGACGTGTAGTCCAGAGCACGTTCCAGCCAGTCGTCGCCGGCCTCGTTCCATTCCTGGTCGGTGAGGTAACCGGGGGCGGCGTCGCGGAGCAGCCCGAGCGGCAGCGCGGCTCCCGTCCCGAGGCGGCGGGCGTCCATCGCCACCTGGATCAGCGCGCGGGCCGAGGCGGGAGCATTGTGGTAGCGCTCCAGAAGCACCGGGACGCCCGCCAGATACTGGGTGATCCGCCCCTGCTCGGCCCCGTCCAGGGCCTGGCGGAGCTGGGGGTCGGCGGTCGCCGCGTCCCGGACGGTGGACAGCTCCGCGGCGGAGAAGGTCGCGCGCACCCGGATCGCGCTGCCGGTGAGCAGGCGGCGGCTGCGTTCGTACGGGTCCTCGTCCTCGGGGCGGGGCGGCGTGGTGAGCGCGTCCCAGTGTTCCGGCCACAGCGTCCCCAGCACCAGGACCGGCGCCCGCTCCGGGTCGTGGAGCAGTTCGCGTAACCGGCCGGCGACGTGGTCGGCCTTGAGGAGGAACCGCTGCGACTCGTTGAGCCACACGACGGTACGCGGCCCGACGCCCTCCGACTCGGCCAGGAACGTCTCCGTGAACTCCGGCGCCCACAGCCGCCAGCCCCCCGGCAGCGGCTTCAGGCATTCCCAGCAGGCGCGCGTCTTGCCCACCGAGGACTCGCCCACCAGGACGGCCAGCCCGCTCCTGCCCTCGGCCGCGCGCCGCACGACCTCCGCCAGGCGGTGGTCGTGCTCCCTGGGGATGTACGGGGGCAGCTCGGGAAGGCCGCCGTGCCCAGTGACCTCGATGGCCTGGTGCACGCCGAGCGCGAACGGGTCGATCACCCGGTCCAGCGGCCTGCCCGGTGGGGAGGCCGCGCCGTCGGGCGGGCGCCGCTCGTCCCGAGCCGCCTCGACCAGGTCGCTCCACTGCTGCCGGTTCGCCTTCACCCCGGCCCACTCGCTCCAGAGCGCGATGAGATCCCAGACGCGGTCGGCGTCGACGGGCACCCGCCTCCTGACGGGATCGGGGTGCAGCCACGTGGCGATGCGCTGGTCGTGAAGGGTGAAGCCGTGGCGGTTCCGCAGCTCGCGCACGGCCGCCTTGCGCGAGGCCGGCTCGCCCCTGGCCTTACGGGCACCGCGGGCCCGAGCCTCCAGCGCCGCCAGCGCGTCGCGCAGCCGCTGCCCGGCCCGTCCGGCACTGCCCGCGTCGCCCGCAGCGGGCGATGCGGGCGCGCCCTCAGCCGGCCACGTTGCGCCTTCCATCCTCATCGCCCGCATTTCCCGTGCGCCGCCGCATTCCTGATCCATTGTTGCCCTGCTTGCACCTCCTGGACGAGAAGATGAGGAGAACCCATGGCCGAAAAGCGCGGAACCATCGTCAGGCTCAGCCGTACCGCCCTGTTCGCCCTGGTCCGCGGCCTCAGCGCCGCAGCCGGATCGGCGCTGGTCGGACTGGCGATCTGGTGGCTGCAGCACCGATGACGAGTGCCGCGGAGCTCAGCCGAACACGATGGCCAGGATGACCGCGATCACCACGAACGCCAGCGTGCCGCCCGCGACCAGCATCAGCGCGATCATGCACCCCATGCCGTTCCACGGCTGGGGTGCGGGTCCGAGGGCGCCCCGGGAGTAGGCGAACACGGGCGCGCGGTATTCGACGTCGAGCGCCGCCCCCGGCTGGAGCCAGATGGTCAGGTCCGCGGGGCCGATCTGCGCGGGGAGAAGGTAGGGCAGGTGGACGTGCAGGTGATACTGGCCCGGCGGGAGCGGGATCACGTTGCGCCCCCACCGGCCCAGCATCCGGTGACCGTTGAGCACGATCGACGGCGTGATCATGGACAGCGCGAAACCGAACCAGTGCCGCTTCACATCGAGGACCAGGTGCGCCTGCCCCGGAGGCGGCTGGTTCCAGGGGGTGTGGGGCATAGGGGGATGCATGGGGCTCATGGTACTGCTGGGGCGTATATTCCAGGTTTACCGGCGAACGGTCAGAACGGCACCACCACGAAGCGGCCCCAGGCCACGAACGCGGCCAGGACGAGCAGGGCCACGGTCACCGCGACGCCCTGCCACTCGCGGCGCCGCAGGTGGGTGACTGCCGCACCGGCCATCAGCAGCGCCAGGCCGACGGCGGCCAGCGGCACCAGGACGGGCGCGACGCCGAGCACGGCGGGCAGGACCAGCCCCACGGCGGCCAGGACCTCCAGGGCGCCGACGAGCTTGATGACGCCGGGGCTGAAGACCTCCATGACCGCCATGGCGGAGACCAGCTTCTCCTTGGTCAGGGCCAGTTGCAGGACGCCTCCGACCAGGAAGTCCGCCGCCAGCAGTCCGGCGATGATCCACAAGGCGATGTCCATCAGGGTTCTCCCTCGCTAGCAGTTCGTTCCGGACGTACGACGACGCAGCCCCGCGAAAGGTCAGGCCTCACAGTTGGGCAGGCTGTCTCGTCGTAGTGATGAGGGGCAGACGCGACCGAGGGAGCCCGCATGACCAGCCCATCCGATCCGAGCCTGAGCGCGATCATGAGTGAGCGGCGTCAGCTGATCAATCTCGCCTACCGGCTCCTCGGCTCGCTGGCCGACGCCGAGGACGTGGTGCAGGAGACGTACGCCCGCTGGTACGCGATGTCCCGCGACCAGCAGGACGCCATCGGCTCCCCCGGCGCCTGGCTCACGAAGGTCGCCAGCCGCATCTGCCTCGACCTGCTCGGCTCGGCGCGGGCCAGGCGCGAACGCTACGTGGGCGAATGGATCCCGGAGCCGCTGCCCGACCTCACCGACGGCGGGTCCGGTGGGGATCCGGCCGACCGGGTCACGCTCGACGAGTCGGTCAACATGGCCTTCCTCGTCGTGCTCGACGCGATGAGCCCGGCGGAGCGGGTCGCGTTCATCCTGCACGACGTCTTCCGCTATCCCTTCTCCGAGGTGGCCGAGATCGTGGGTCGCACGCCGGCGGCCTGCCGTCAGCTGGCGTCCTCGGCCCGGCGGCGCATCCGCGCGTCGGAGGGACCGGCGACCCCGGCGGCGCAGCGGGCCGGCATCGTCAGGGAGTTCAAGCAGGCGTGGGAGGCCAAGGACATCGACGCGCTCATCGGGCTCCTCGATCCCGACGCGACGGGCGTCGCCGACGGCGGCGGCCTGGCCAGCGCCGTGTTCAGCCCGATCCACGGCGGCGAGGAGATCGCGCGCGTCTTCGTCGACATCGCCCGCCGGGCGCCCACGCTGACGGTTCTGGAGCGCACGGTCAACGGTCAGCCGGGGCTGGTGGCGGAGCTGGACGGCGCCCTCGCCGTGGTGGTGGCCTTCGACGTCGCAGGTGACCGGATCAAGCGCATCTGGGCAGTTCGGAACCCGGAGAAGCTCCGCCCCTGGACAGCCGGCTGACGCACGACCAGTCCTTTACCGCCCCTGATTCCTATGTCAAGCTTCAGCGACAGGGTGGAAGAGGGTGCGATGCGCGAGGGAATCGCCGACCTGCTCGCCGTTGTGCGTTGCTGGCGAATGGCCCTGGCCCTGCCGACCGCCGCGCGATCCGCCTTCGCCGACAGCGAGGAGGCGATGTCCCACTTCCGGGGCGTTATCACCCCCATTGTTGAGGACATTTACCCAAGCCCCGAAAAGAGGCGAGAAATCACCATCTCGCTGAATGTCACCAGCATGACGGTGAATTTCGTGGTCGCGAACTACGCGCGCATGGCGGGCCTGCCGTTCGACGCCGAACTTTCGGTGCTCGGCGGGGCGTTCGCCCGGCTCTACGACGACATGATCGACAACATCGACGACGCCGCCATGGACGAACGCCTGGCCGGCCTCTTCCGCGGCGACGGCATCGAGCCCGCCACCGACTCCGAACAGCTCCTGAGCAGGCTGCACGCCGCCATCGACGAGCGCCTGGCCCGTCCGGCCGACGCGCCCATCCACGGCATGCTCCTGGCGCTCCACGAGCACCAGCTCGCCTCGCGCGGGCAGCGCGATCCCGGCATCTCCCGGGACGACCTGGGCAAGATCACCCGGGGCAAGGGCGGCCTGGCCAACGTGACCCTCCTCGCCCTGGTGCAGCCGCGCATGAGCACCGAGGAACGCGAGCTGATCATGGAGCTGGGCGAGGCGTTCCAGCTGCTCGACGACTACCTCGACCAGGACGAGGACCGCCGCGACGGCATCTTCACGCCGATCACCAGGGGCGAGGCCACCCTGGCCGACGTCGGGGCCCGGATGCGCGCCTTACGCCCCAAGCTGGCCGCCCACTACGGCGCCGGGCCCGTCCGCCCCTTCCTGTCGATGCTGTTCCTCATGATGGGCGCCATCTGCGTCAAGCGGCACTGGCTGCCTGACCGGGTGCGTCGCAGGCCCACCCGGGCGCGTAAGCCCAAGGCCGCCATCTGGTCGCTCGTGGGCGACGCGGAGGCCGCGACCCCGAGACGACCGTGAGGCACCGCCATGCGTCACAAGACCGCCGTCATCGTCACCCTGGTCTCCCTGGTGATCCTGGTCATCAGCGTCACGTGGGGCGTCAACGCCATCGCCGACGGCAACGACAGGACCGAGCCGATCCTCGCGCTGGCCTCGTTCGTGGTCAGCGCGCTGGCCATGCTGGTGTCACTGCGCCAGTCCGGCGGCGCGCCCACCGGGCCGGTGACGCAGGAGCAGGCCGAGGGGCACGCGACGACGCTGGCGGCGGAGGTCAAGGCGCTGACCGCCGCCGAGGCCAACATCCGGGGCCTGGTCGAGGACCAGCTCGATCCGGTCAGCTGGGCGGTGCACGCGGCCCCGGCCGCCGGCGACGCGCTCGCGGCCGCGCTGCCGGAGGGCGGCGACCTGTCGCGGCTCATCGACGGCTTCGCCGCCTGCTCGGGACGGCGGAGGCTGGTGGTCGTCGGCGATCCCGGCTCCGGCAAGACCAGCTTGAGCCTGCTGCTGACGCTGGCGCTCACCGAGCCCGTCTCCTCCCGCCCGATCCCGGTCCTGCTTCCGCTGTCGTCGTGGGAGCCGGGGACGACGCTGCGCGAGTGGATCAGCAGTCGCATGATCGAGGAGTACCCGTTCCTGCTGTCCGACCCGCCGCTGCGGCCGGGCAGGACGGTCGAGGCGCTCTTCCACCGCGAGCTGGTGCTGCCCGTCCTCGACGGCCTGGACGAGATCGCGGCCGAGCGGCGTGAGGCGGCACTGCGCGCGATCGACGAGGACACCTGGACCCGCTCCTACGTGCTGACCAGCCGCACCGGGGTGTTCACGGCCGCGGACGCCCGCCTGCTCCACCGCCCGCTGGTGGTGCGGCTGCTGCCGGTCGAGGCCGTGGCCGCGGCCCGCTTCCTCACCGAGCGCGGCGACGGCGAGCGGCTCGGCCCGCTGCTGACGGCCCTGTCCGAGCGTCCCGACGGGCCGCTCGCGGCCGCGCTCAGCACGCCGTTCATGCTCTTCCTCGCCCTCACCCACTACCGGTACGGCAGGCCGCTGCCGGCAGCGCTGCTGGCCGAGGGCACCCGCGAGGAGATCGAGCACCATCTGATCAGCGCCCTGATCACGACCGTCTTCGCGCCCGACCCGAACCGGCGCGGCATCGCCTGGAACCCGGACAGGGCGGAGAAGTGGCTGGCGTTCCTCGCCGCCCACCTGCGCAAGCTCGGCACCACGGAGCTGGCCTGGTGGGAGATGCACAAGGCGGTGCGCCGCTGGGTCTTCCGCATCCAGGCGACCGTGCTGGGCGCGGCGGGCTGCGCGCCGCTGGGCCTGCTCATCTTCGGCCTGTTCGGCCGTCCCTGGTTCGGGCTGCTGTTCGGCCTGGTGGTGGGCGCGGTGGGCGCCACGGTGACGTCCTCCGCCCGGCAGGAGCCGCCCCGCCAGGCCGCGCCCGGCCTGCTCAACCAGCGCGTCACCGCCCGTTCGCTGACGCGCAGCGCGGTCTTCGGCGGCATCGGCGCCGTCACGGGCGCGCTGATCGTCGGGATCCTGTACGCCGGGCCCGGCTACACGGTGTTCAGCGCGGTGGCGTTCGGCCTGTGTTTCGGCGTCGCCCGCCTGATCAACCTGCCCGCCGTGCCGACCCAGGCGGGCACCCCCGACGGGTTCCTGCGCAACGAGCGGATCGCGGTGCTGTACGGCTGGGGCCTGGGCGCGGTGTCCGGCCTGCTGATCGGCGGGGTGCTCGGCTTCTCCATGAAGGACGCGCTGCGCGGGAACATCCGCCAGGAGCTGGAACGTCAGGGCGCCTGGATCCTGACTCTGGACACGTGGCAGCACACCCTGCTCGGCGCGGGCGTCGGCGCGGTGCTCGCGATGGGCGGGCTCGGCATGATCGTGCAGGCGACGAGCGCGCTGGGCCGCTTCACCACGACGCGGCTCTGGCTGCGGCTCGACGGGCGCACCCCGCTGCGGCTGATGACGTTCCTGCGTGAGGCGTACCGGCGTGGCATCCTGCGGCGGACGGGCCCGTACTACCAGTTCAGGCATCAGCTCCTGGAGGAATATCTGTCCCGACCGCGATCCGGACCGGGCCGGACAGCACCCAGTGCGTCGTCCGGCTCGGACTCCCCCGCTCCCCCGGAGCCGGACGGCCGACGTACCTCGCTTCAGGAAACCTGATCGTGGCCGCGCCCGGGTGCCGGCCGGGCCGGACGAGCACCAGCTCGGCCAGCTCCCGGCGCACCCGGGTCACTCCCCAGTCGGCGCCGGGCGCCGGCTGGTAGGCGAACTCCACCACCGCCTGCGCCGACGGCTCGTCCCGGCAGCGGCGCAGCAGGCGGGCCACGTCCTCGGCGCGGGTCAGGTCATAGACCCTGGCGCGCTCCCCCACCGCCCGCACGGCCAGGCGGAGCACCTCGAAGGAATGCGCCCGCAGCGCCGCCGTCTCCGCGGCCAGCCATTCCGGTTCGAACGCGTGCTGGCGCCTCTCGTACAGGCCGACGGTGAGCATCCGGACGGCGACATAGGCCAGCAGCAGCGCGTAGGCGGCGCCGGCCACGCCGCGCAGTTCGGGTCGCACCGCCGGCGGCAGCGCGGCGGCGAGCAGCAGCGCGGCCGCCCAGCGGGCCGTCCGCGCCCGGACGCGCGCGAATTCGGGGCCGTGCGACCCGAGGATCGCCTTCCTGAACACGGTGGCCACCGGGCCCGCGGGAACCAGCGGAATGGGCAGGTCCGGGCGGGCGAACTCGGGCCGGTAACGCGGAACCGTCACGACCCCAGTATCTCTCCCGTCCGCGATCCGCCAACGGCACGCTTCAGAAGTACTGCGTCCAGCCGGGGCCGAGCGGGGTCCGGGTGCCGAACTGGTTGGCGCCCTTGCCGTTCCAGAGCTGGAGTGTGCCGTCGAGCACGGCGGCGAGGTCGGTGTGCCCGTCCCTGTTGACGTCGCCCAGCGACATCAGCGTGCTCACGTACGGCGTCCATCCCGGGCCGAGCGCGACGGCGTCGGAGAACTCGTTCGCGCCCTCGCCGTTCCAGACGTACAGCCTGCCGCTGTCCTTCCTGACCGCCATCAGGTCGCCGATGCCGTCGCCGTCGAAGTCACCGCCGATGGGACGGCTGTAGGACGTCCAGCCGCCGCCGATGGGCGTGGCGCTGGAGAAGCCGTTGGCCCCCTTGCCGTTCCACACGTACAGGGTGCCGTCGCTGACGGCGCCGATGTCGGTGCGGCCGTCCCCGTTCACGTCGCCGAGTGACGTCAGCGTGCTCGCATAGGGCTCCCAGCCCGGGCCGAGCTCGATGGCCCCGCCGAAGCTGTTGGCTCCCTTGCCGTTCCACACGTGCAGCGTGCTGGTGTCCTTCTTGACCGCCAGCAGATCGCTGATGCCGTCGCCGTTGAAGTCACCCGCGATCGGGCGGCTGTAGGGTCCCCAACCACCCCCGAGGGGAGTCCTGGTGGAGAAGTTGTTGGAGCCCTTGCCGTTCCAGACGTTGAGCGTCCCGGTGGCCGCCGAGAAGATGTCGCTCACTCCGTCGGCGTTGAAGTCCGCGCCCTGCGCGCCCGCCGACGACGACGTCATCGCGGCATGGTGCGACTTGAGCTCGCTCGCCGACAGCTCGCGGTTGTAGATGGCGAACTTGCCGATCGCGCCCTTGAAGTACGAGGCTCCGTCCCGGGTGCCGACGCGGACCGGGGCGGACCCGGGCTTGGGCTTGACGATGACCTCGTCGGCGGTGCCGGGGCGGTAGGCCAGGTGGTCGGTGCCCGCGAGCACGCCGTCGCGGTAGATGCGCACCTTGCCGTACGTGCCTTCGGCGGTGTCGAAGGTGATCGCGTAATGGATCCACTGGTTGGCCTTCACCGGCTGCTGGAAGTACGCCCCGGCGCCGTAGCCGCCGTCGAGGTTCCAGGCGTATCCGGAGATGCGGTTGGGGCGGTTCTCGTCGTTCTTCTTCGAGTACATGCGGCCGGCCCACTCGCGGTTCCCGCCGCTGTGCGACTTCGTGCCCTTGCCCATGAAGTAGACGTAGCCGGTCTGCTCCTCCTTGGAGAACTGCAGGGTCTGCGGCATGATCCAGGCTTCCACCGTGAACTTGCCCGTGGTGGAGATGTGGAACGGCTTGGCGTTGGGGACCTCGAAGTATCCGGACGACCCGTTGAAGACCGACGCGCCGTCACCGTTCGGGAGCTGGACCGAACTGGTGACGTTGCGGAACGTGCCCACGTGACCGTGACCCGTCCGGTCGGTCTCCTTGCCGTGCGAGGGGTGCGACAGCCGCCAGTAGGCGGCCGGCTTGTCGGAGAGCACCGCCTTGTCGTAGGCGCTCAGCCCGCCGGGCTGGGCGGAGGCGGACGCCGGGACGGCCGCCGCCGACATCACCAGCACGGCGGCGCCGACGCAGGCTGCCAGGACGGGTCTTGCTGGCACCATGAGTGCCCACCTTCCGGATCAAGGGATCTGCTCGGCGGAGCACTCTATGGCGGGCCGGTATGTCGCCGGTATGTCGTCAGCGCCTGCCGCCGAACTCCCAGAGATGCACCTCCACGCGCTCATACAGCCCGGCCCGGCCGCAGGGGCCGTCCGGCAGCACGGCTTCGGCGGCCTCGCGGTCGGGCAGCTCGGCCATCAGGGCGGTGCCCATCCATTCGCCGCCGTCCTCGGACAGCAGCGAGCCGCCGACGATCATGCGGTCGCCTAGGTCGGCGCCGGTGAGATAGCGGTGGTAGTCGTCGCTCAGGCTCTCGCGGGCGGCGGCCGTTCCGAGCTTGGCGTGGCCGATGATGAGGAACCGCTGATAGCCGTCGACGCCGCCGGTGTAGTCCCACATCCTGCGTCCGACCATGGTGCGCCAGCGGCGTATGAGCACCTCGCCGTAGACGCCGGCCCGGTAGTTCGGCTCGTCGAACGCGAACGACCACGCGGCGGCGGCGTCGGGCAGGTCGACGACGTGCAGGCTGCCGGTCGGCGTCTCGTCGGCGAGGAACGTCGGGCCCCGCGCGATCATCGTCTCGCCGTGGGGGTCCATGAACGACCAGTGCGCCTCGATGAGCTCGTCTCGCAGCGGCATGGAGCCCGCCCGGTCCCGGCAATAGAAGAAATACTCCATTGAGGGATCATATGGACAATTCCTCTGCCCACCACCACCGACAGGACCACGAGGGCGAGCACCAGCGGCACCGTCAGCCCGGCCTGGGCCGCCGCCGCCCAGTCGCCGCCATCGCCGCCGGCACCGCCCCCGCCAACACCGCTGCCGTCGCCGAGCCAGGCCAGCAGCACCGTCCCGGTGAGCGTGCCGCCGAGCACGCCGCCGGCCTCCTGGACGGTCCCGAGCACTCCGGCCGCCGCCCCCGCGCGGGCCTGCCGTACCGACGCCAGCACGCCGGAGAGCAGCGGGGACATCAGCAACCCCATCCCGGCCCCCGCCACGGCCCCCGCCCCCGCCAGCCAGTAC
>NZ_LAVL01000094.1 GCF_001083785.1 Nonomuraea sp. SBT364 | reverse complement strand
GCCGCCAGCTCCGCCGGCGCCGCCCCCGCCGACCTGGCCCAGGGCATGACCACCGGCTGACCCCCGGCCGCCCCTGCGCCGGTACGGCCACGCCGGGCGAGCGGTCAGGCCCGGCCGCGGAAGACCTCGATGAGGGCGGCGTAGCTGCCGCCGGTGTGGCCGGCTTCGATGGCACGCTCGGTCAGGGCCTGGATGCGGGCGGGCCACTCGGTGTCGACGCCCGCCGCCGCGCTCTCCCGGACCAGGTACTTCATCGTGGCCAGATGGGTCTCCAGGGTGGCGTCATCGGCCGGGAAGCCGCCCTTGTCGATCTGACCGGCGTACTCGCTGATGAAGCCGGTCACACTGGCGGCCCACTGGTTCGCGAACGGCGCGAACGCCGCCGCGTCGACCCCGGCCTCCCCCAGCAGCGCCGCCCCGTGCAGGAACGAGTTGAGCATGCCCCACATGACGCCGAGCAGGGCCACGTCGTACAGGGAGGCCAGCCCGGGATCCGTGCCGAAGAAGGTCGCGGTGCCGAGCCGTCCCAGGCTGTCGCGATGCCTGTCGAACGCCTCCTGCGAGCCGCTGAACAGCAGGAACGCCTCCGGCGTGCCGATCAGGCCGGGAACCGCCATGATCGCGCCGTCCACGTAGTCCGCCGTCCACGCCGCCAGCTCGCGAGCCTCGCCGGAGGTCCCGGAGGTCAGGTTCACGAGGGTCCGCCCGGCCAGCGCCGCCCGGTGCGGGCCGAGCGTGTCCCGGACCGCGTCCGCGTCGCTGAGGCAGACGACGACCAGGGCGCTCGCCCGTACGGCGTCGTCCACGGAGGACGCGAGCACGGCTCCCCGGGCGATCAGGTCGTCCGCCTTGCCGGGCGTGCGGTTCCACACGGTGGTCGGGTGACCCGCCCCGGCGAAGGCGGCGGCCAGGGCCTGCCCCATGAGGCCCAGGCCGATGACGGTGACGGATCCGTTCGGTGTCTCGTTCATGGCCCCACTGTGCGGGAGGGGGGTTCCGGCCGGTCTCCGGAAAGGTTGCGGATACGGTTGCGGGGTGCGTTTCGGAGTGCTGGGCCCCCTGGAGGTGCGGACGTCGGGCGGGTTGCCCGTGCACGTCCCCGAGACCAGGATCCGCACCCTGCTGACCGCGCTGCTGGTGCACCGGGGCCACGCCGTCTCCGTGGACCGGCTCGCCGGCATCCTGTGGGGTGACGCGCCCCCGGCCGGCCACGTCCGCACGGTGCGGTCCAAGGTCTCGCTGCTGCGCCGCGTCCTGGAGGAGGCCGAGCCGGGCGGCCGCGACCTGATCGAATCCCGGCCGTCGGCATACCTGCTGCGGGCCGACGACGACGCCGTCGACGCCGGGCGCTTCGAGACGCTGCTGCGCCGCGCGGGCCAGGCCACCGGCGACCCGCGCGCGAGGGCGCGGCTGCTCGGCGAGGCCGCCGCCCTGTGGCGGGGCGCGGCGGCGTACGCCGACCACGCCGACGAGGAGTTCGCCCGGACGGAGGCCGGGCGGCTGGGGGAGCAGCGTCTGGTGGCGCTCGAAGAGCTCGCCGGCGCGCGGCTCGAACTCGGCGAGCACGCGCTGGTCGCGGCCGAGCTGGGCGGGCTCGTCGCCGCGCACCCGCTGCGCGAGCGGCTGCGCCACGCGCACGCCCGCGCCCTGTACCTGGCGGGCCGCCAGGACGAAGCGCTCGCGAGCCTCGCCGACCTGCGCGAGCGGCTGCGCGACGACCTCGGCCTCGACCCCGGCCCCGACCTGGCCCACCTGCACGAGGCAATCCTCCGGCAAGACCCCGCCCTGGCCCCCGCCGCCCTGCCGCCCGGTTCGCCGGCGGTGGTCGCGCCGGTCGCCGACGTGCCGGTGGGGCGGTCGCGTGGCAACCTGCCCGCGCCGCTGGCGGACCTGATCGGCCGCGCCGGGGACGTGCGCCGCGTCGGCGCGCTGCTGGCCGCCCGGCCGCCGGTCCCCCCCACCCGCCCCGGCGGCGTCGGCAAGACCCGCCTCGCGCTGGCGGCGGCCGGCCGGGCCGCCGCGCGGCACCCGGACGGGGCCTGGCTGGTGGAGCTCGCCACCGCGCGCACCGCCGCCGAGGTGCACGAGGCCGTCGCGGCGGTGCTCGGCCTGCGCGACGACGGGCGCGCCCCCGCCCGCTCCCGGCCCGGCCGGCTCGCCGACGCCCTCGCCGGCCGCGACCTGCTGCTCGTCCTGGACAACTGCGAGCACGTCGTCGAGCCGGTCGCCGAGCTGGCCGCCAGGCTGCTGCGCGCGGCGCCCGCCCTGCGCGTCCTGGCCACCAGCCAGGAGCCGCTCGCCGTTGCGGGCGAACGCCTGTGGCCCGTCGCGCCCCTGGACCTGCCGGAACCGGGCGCGGACCAGCCGGAACGCTCGGACGCGGTGCGGCTGTTCGTCGCCCGCGCCACCGCCGCCGACCCCGCCTTCCGCCTGGGGCCGGGCGACGCGGAGGCCGTCGCCACGATCTGCCGCCGCCTCGACGGCATCCCGCTCGCGCTGGAGATGGCCGCCGCCCGGGTCCGGGTCATGCCCGTGGCCGACCTCGCCGCCCGGCTCGACGACCGCTTCCGGGTGCTCACCGCGACCCTGCGCGGCGCCCCGGCCCGGCAGCGCACCCTGCGGGCGGCCATCGACTGGAGCTGGGGCCTGCTCGGCGAGCGCGAGCAGACCGTGCTGCGCCGCCTGTCCGTCTGCGCCGACGGCTGCACGCTGGAGGCGGCCGAGGCCGTCTGCGCGGACGGGCAGGTGAGCCGCGACGACGTGCTCGGCCTGCTCGCCCGGCTGGTCGACCGGTCCCTGGTGCACCAGCGCGACGGCCGCTACCGCCTGCTGGAGTCGGTCGCCGCCTACGGCGCGGAGCGCCTCGCCGAGGCCGGCGACGACGACCGGCGCACCCGCGACCGCCACCTCGCCCACTACGCCGCCTTCGCCGAGCAGGCCGACGCCGGGCTCCGCGGCCCCGGGCAGCTCCTGTGGCTGCGACGGCTGGAGGCCGAGACCGCCAATGCCCGCGCCGCACTCGCCCACGCCGTCCGTCACGACGTCACCGACACCGCGCTGCGGCTGGTCAACGCCCTGGCCTGGTTCTGGTTCCTGCGAGGCAGGTTCGCCGAGGCGCGGCGTGCGCTCGATCTCGCGCTGTCCACCGGCGGCGCCGCCCCGCTGCGGGCGGCCGCCCGCGCCTGGCGCGCCGGCATGTCGCTGCTCCTGCACGATACCGACGAGACCGGCAGCCGGGCCGCGCTCAAGCTGTACGACACCGTCGGCGACCCGGCGGGGCAGGCTCGCGCCCGATGGTTCGTCGCGCTGGGCATGACCGGGTTCGGCGACCCGGCGGCGCCTCTCGGCCTCGCGGGCCGGGCGCACGCCGCCTTCGAGGCGCTGGGCGACCGCTGGGGCGCCGCCGCGGCCCTGGCCGTACGCGCCGAAGCCCACCTCTACCGGGGCGAAGCGGACCGGGCACGCGCGGACGCCGGCCGGGCGCAGGCGCTCTTCCGCGAACTCGGCGACGGCTGGGGGCAGTTGCAGACCGCCTACACCCTCGGCGACCTGGCCGAGACGGCCGGCGACTACGAGACGGCCGGGCGGCTGCGCCGGCGGGGGCACCGGCTCGCCCGCGACCTGGAGCTGTGGAACGACGTCTCCAAGATGCTGGCCCGGCTCGGCCGGACCGCCGTCCTGACCGGCGACCTCGGCCGGGCCCGGGAGCTCCACGAACGGGCCGGACGGCTGGCCGCCGCCCACGCCTACCGGCGCGGCGAGGAGTTCGCCGAGGTCGGCCTCGGGATCGTGGCCAGGCGCCAGGGCCGGCTGGACGACGCCGAGACCCACTTCCGCGCCTGGCTCGACTGGTGCCGGCGCTGGGAGGGCGACCACGGGGTGGCGTTCATCCTGGCCGAACTCGGATTCATCGCCGAGCAGCGCGGGGACGCCGGCGCCGCGTGCGAGCTCCACACGGAGGGGCTCGGCCACGCCCGCCGCACCGGCGACCCCCGGGCGCTCGCTCTCGCCTTCGAGGGACTGGCCGGCGCCGAAGCTCTCGCCGGCGACCACGTCCGGGCCGCCCGGCTGCTCGGCGCCGCCGCGGCGGCCCGCGACGCGGCCGGCGCACCGCTGCCCCCGGCCGAACGCGGCGACGTCGACCGCGTCACCCGGGCCGTCAGAGCCGGCCTGAGCCCGCGCGCGTACGAGCGCGCCCTGCGGGCGGGGCTCCCCGGCGACCTCGGCGCGGCACCGAGTGGCAGGTGAGCCGCGACGCCGCGGGCAGGTCAGAGCGTGTTCTCGTGGACGTGCACGATGAGCCAGGAGCCCTCCACGAGCCGCAGCACGCTGGTCGTCCTGACGATGTCCACCTCGCCGCCGGCGTAGTCGACCCGCAGCAGGTAGCGGGCCAGCGCGGTGTCGCCCCACACGTCCACGACCTCGTCGTAGGCGTGCAGGCGCTCGGCCGGGCCGTCGGCGGGCCGGGCGTCGCGTACCTTGTCGAGCTGCCGCCTGCTGGTGATCAGGTCGGGCGCGGCCGAGTCGAAGATCGTGGCATCCGGATGCAGCAGTCGGTCGATCCCCGCGCGGTCCCCCCGGGTATAGGCCTCGTACATCGCGGAGATGACGGCCCACACGGCTTCACGAGTCACGAACAGCTCCCTTATCGGTGATATTTGGTGTTTTGTCACCGTAAGGGTAATCAATCAGCCGATCGCCTTTACATTGTAGATTCATCCCGTTCGAGCTCGTGGGCCAGCGCCTCCAGCTCCGCCTCACCGGCCATCAGCGCGGTCAGCCGTTCCCTGGTGATGTCGGCCTTGGCGTACTCCCCCAGGCTCGCCCCCCGGTTGAGCAGCAGGAACCGGTCCCCCACCGGGTAGGCGTGATGCGGGTTGTGCGTGATGAACACCACGCCGAGCCCCCGATCCCTGGCCCGCGCGATGTAGCGCAGCACCACTCCCGCCTGCTTGACGCCGAGCGCCGAGGTGGGCTCGTCGAGGATGAGCACCCGCGCGCCGAAGTGGACCGCCCTGGCGATCGCCACCGACTGCCGCTCGCCGCCGGACAGCGTGCCGACCGGCTGGTCCACGTCGCGGATGTCGATGCCCATCGCGCGCAGTTCCTCCCCGGCCACCCGCCGCGCCGTGCGGACGTCGAAGGCCAGGCCCTTGCGCGGCTCGGAGCCGAGGAAGAAGTTGCGCCACACCGACATCAGCGGGATCATCGCCAGGTCCTGGTAGACGGTGGCGATGCCGCGGTCCAGCGCGTCGCGCGGGCCGGTGAGGCGCACCTCGGCCCCGTCGACGAGCAGCGTGCCCGTGTCGTGCCGGTGCACCCCGGCCAGGATCTTGATGAGCGTCGACTTGCCGGCGCCGTTGTCGCCCAGCACGCAGGTGACCTGCCCGGCCTCGACCCCCATCGACACCCCGCGCAGCGCCAGCACCGAGCCGAACGACTTGCCGATGTCGCGGGTCTGCAGAATCAATGCCGCACCTCCTCGGCGTACCGCCGGACCAGGCGGTTGGCGAGCGTGGCCAGCAGCAGCATGGCCCCCAGGAAGAACTTGAACCAGTCGGCGTCCCAGCCCAGGAACACGATGCCCTTGTCGGCCATACCGAAGATCACCGCCCCGATCGCCGCGCCGATCGCGGAGCCGTACCCGCCGGTGAGCAGGCAGCCGCCGATCACGGCGGCGATGATGTAGATGAACTCCTGCCCGATGCCGATGTTGGCCTGCACGGACGTGTAGCGCAGCGCCATCATGGAGCCGACCAGCCAGGCCGCGAACGCCGTCGTCATGAACAGCGCGATCTTCGTGCGGGCGGCGGGCACCCCGACCGCGCGGGCGGCGCGCTCGTCGCCGCCCACCGCGAAGATCCAGTTGCCCGCCCGCGACCGCATGAGCACCCAGGTGGCCGCCCCGGTGACCAGCACCCACCACAGGATCGCGACCCGGAACGAGGTGCCGGCGACCTCGACGGTGCCCGCGAAGACGGCCTGCGCGCCCGCGTAGCCGCCCGCCTCGCGCAGGCCGCCGACCTGCACGGTGCCGGTGAGCGCCTTGGTGACGCCCAGGTTGAGGCCCTGGAGCATGAGGAACGTGCCGAGCGTCACGATGAAGCTGGGCAGGTTGGTGCGCGTCACGATCAGCCCGTTGAGCAGCCCGACGGCCAGCGCCACCACGAGGCTGACCAGCATGGCCGGCCACACGTTCAGGCCGTACTCGGTGGCGAGCGTGACGAGGATCAGCCCGGTCGTGCCGGTCAGCACGCCGGCCGACAGGTCGAACTCGCCGCCGATCATGAGCAGCGCGATCGCCACCGCCATGATGCCGAGCGTCGAGGCCGGGTCGAGCCAGTTGGCCACGCCGTCGAGCGAGCGGAACACCGCCGACTGCGAGGCGAAGAACGCGAACACCACGAGCGCCCCGACTACCGCGCCCAGCTCCGGCCGGATCAGCAGGCGGCGCAGCACGCCGACGTCGGCGAGCCGCTCGTCCGTCACCTGGTGCCCGCCCCGGCCAGCTCGGCCACCTGCTGGGCGTTGTCCTTGGTGACGAAGCCGGGCCCGGTGTTGACCGGCAGGCCGCCGCCGACGGTGTTGAGGTTGTTCTTGTACAGGTGCAGGAACACGATCGGCAGGTAGCCCTGGAGGTACTGCTGCTGGTCCACGGCGAAGAGGATCTCGCCGGCGCCGATGGCGGTCACCACGTCCGCCGACAGGTCGAAGGTGGCCAGCTTGGCCTGCGACCCCGCGTCCCTGATCGCGTCGCGGGCGGCGACGGCGACGGCCGGGTTGAGCGCGAGCACGCCGTTGACCTGCTGGTCGGACTGCAGCTTGGCGGCGACCTTGGAGGTCACGTCGGCCAGGTTGCCGATGTCCACCTGCAGCCGCTCGACGGTGCCGCCGAGCGTCTCCTCGGCGCCCTTGCAGCGCTGGTCGAGGCCCACGTTGCCGGCCTCGTGGATCACGCACAGCAGCTTGGTCACCCCGGCCGCCTTGAGCTGTTCGCCGGCGCCGCGCCCGGCCACGTCCTCCGACTGGCCGACGTGCGTGATCGCGCCCATCGCCTTGGAGGCGTCGGCGCCGGAGTTGATGGTGACGACCGGGATGCCGGCCGCGACGGCCTTGCCGATGGACTCACGCAGCGCGTCGGGGTTGGCCATGGACACCACGACGCCGTCCGCCTTGGCGGACACCGCCTGGTCGATGAGCTGCGACTGCTTGGCCGGGTCGCTGTCGCCCTGGTACGTGACGCTCGCGCCGTACTGCTTGCCCGCGGCCTCGGCGCCGTTCTTGACCACGTCCCAGAAGGAGTCGCCGGCGGCGCTGTGGGTGATGACGGCGTAGGTGCCGCCGCCGGCGGCGGTCGGCGCCGTGCCGGCCGCCGTCGTCCGCGTCTGTTCCCCGGCGGGCGCCGAGCAGGCGGTCAGCGCCAGCGCGCTCGCCAGGGCCAGCACGATCGGGGTTCGTCTCATCCGACACCTCCATGAGCAACGGCCTCGCCCCGGTTCTACCGCAATATCAACTCTATGTATAGACATGCGGACCAGCGTGGCCCGCATTTAGAACGGAATTGTTCGTTCCCGTATGATGGGGGGCATGACCACCGCACCCATGAGCGGCCGCAAGGCGCAGGCCGCACGGAACGACGAGCTGATCCTCCAGGCGGCCAGGGCGGTCTTCACCGCCGATCCCGGCGCCCCCATCGCGGCCGTGGCCGAGAAGGCCGGCGTCGGCATCAGCGCGCTCTACCGCCGTTACCCCAGCAAGGAGGCGCTGCTGCAGAAGCTCTGCGGCGACGGGCTGAAGCTCTACATCGCCGTGACGGAGCGGGCGCTCGCCGACCAGGGCGACCCGTGGGAGGCGTTCGCCGGCTACATGCGCGGCATCGTGGACGCCGACACCAACTCGCTGACGATCAAGCTGGCGGGCACCTTCCAGCCCACGGAGGAGCTCTACCACGACGCGGCGCGCTCGGCCGAGGTGGCCGAGGAGGTGCACCGCCGGGCGGTGGCGGCGGGCGTGCTGCGCCCCGACGTCACGGTGGCCGACCTCGCGCTGCTGTTCGAGCAGATCGCCTCCATCAAGCTGGGCGACGCGGAGCGCACCTCCCAGCTCCGCCACCGCTACCTGGCCCTGGTGATGGACTCGCTGCGCGTCCCGCCGGCCCACCGCGAGCTGCCGGGCCCGCCCGCCCGGGACGAGGAGCTCTCGTCCCGCTGGACGCCCTGACGTCCCGGCCCCGTCAGGGCAGGTCGTCGTGCAGGCGGGCGGCCAGCTCCAGGGTGCGGCGGGCGCGGGCGACGATCGGCGCGTCGACGAACCGGCCGTCGGGCAGCGCCACCGCGCCCGCCCCGGCGGCCTCGGCCTCCGCCGCCGCCCGGACGATCTCGGCGGCCCTGGCGGTCTCCTCCTCCCCCGGCCGGAAGGCCCGCCTGATCACCGGGATCTGCCGGGGGTGGATCGCGGTCCTGCCGAACAGCCCCATCCCCCGCCCGGCCGCGCACGAGGCCGCCAGCCCCTCCTCGTCGCGCACGTCCGGGTAGACCGACATGGGCACCGGCGGCAGCCCCGCCGCCGCGGCCGCCAGCACCACCTGCATCCGCAGGTGGTTCATGGCGCCCTCGTCGGTGATCGACAGCTCGGCCGCCAGATCCTGCTCGCCGAGCGCGACCCCCGCCACGCTCGGATGAGCCGCGATCTCGCGCGCTCCGGCGATCCCCGCCGCCGACTCCAGCAGCGCGTAGGCCCGCACTCCCAGGCGCTCCGCCAGGTCCAGCGCGGCGCCCGACTCCACCTTGGGCAGCCGCACCGCGCCGGCCAGCCCGCCGACCGCCTCCAGGTCGTCCAGCCCCCGCTGGGTGGCCAGATCGTTGATCCGTACGTGGACCGCGCCGTCGCCGGGACGCTCGCGCAGGTAGGCGACGGCGTTGGCGCGGGCCTCGTCCTTGCGGGCGGGCGCGACGGCGTCCTCCAGATCGATGATCACCACGTCCGCCCCGGACGCGGCGGCCTTGGCGAACCTGTCCGGCCGGTCGCCCGGCACGTACAGCCAGGTCACGGGGGGCACGTTCACGCGATCACCCCGCTCTCGCGCAGGCGGGCCAGGTCGGCGGCGGCGTAGCCGAGCTCGCCGAGCACCTCGTCGGTGTCGCGGCCCAGGCGGCGGCCCGCCCAGCGCACCTCGCCGGGCGTGTCCGACAGCCGGAACAGCACGTTCTGCATGACGACCGAGCCGAGTTCCTCGTCGGGCACCTCGACGAACGTGCCGAGCGCCGCGTACTGCGGGTCCGTGGCGATGTCGGTGACGTCGTAGATCGGGGCGACGGCGGCCTGCGCCTCCTCGAAGCGGGCGATCACCTCGCCGGCGTCCCGCTCGCCGATCCAGGTGGCGACGGCCTCGTCGAGCTCGTCCACGTGCTCGACCCGGCCCGCGCCGGTGGCGAACCACGGCTGCCCGACCAGGTCGGGCCGCCCCACCAGGGTCACCACGCGCTCGGCGATCGGCTGCGCGCTGGTGGAGATGGCCAGCCAGCGGCCGTCGCGGGTGCGGTAGGTGTTGCGCGGGGCGTTGCTGCTGGAGCGGTTGCCGGTGCGCGGCGGCACCACGCCGAGCGCCTTGTAGGCGGTCATCTGCGGGCCGAGCAGGCCGAGAATGGGCTCGATGATGGCCATGTCGATCACCTGGCCGCGTCCGGTGCGCTCGCGGGCGTGCAGCGCGACCATGATCGCGTAGCACATGGCCAGACCGGCGATGCCGTCGGCGAGCGCCAGCGGCGGCAGCGTGGGCGGCCCGTCCGGCTCCCCCGTCATCGCCGCGAAGCCGCTCATGGCCTCGGCCAGCGTGCCGAACCCCGGCTGCCCGGCCATCGGCCCGAACTGCCCGAACCCGGTCATCCGCGCCACGATCAGCCTCGGGTTGGCCGCCATCAGGTCCTCCGGCGCCAGGCCCCAGCGCTCCAGCGTGCCCGGGCGGAAGTTCTCCACCAGCACGTCGGAGCGGGCGGCCAGGCGGCGCAGGATCTCCTGGCCGTCGGCCCGCGACAGGTCCACGGCGGCGGCGCGCTTGTTGCGCGACAGCGACTTCCACCACAGCCCGACCCCGCCGGCCGACGCCCCGTGCCCCCGCGACGGGTCGCCGCGCCTCGGGTGCTCGATCTTGACGACGTCGGCGCCGAAATCGCCCAGCATCATGGCGGCGGAGGGCCCGGCGAACAGCGTCGCGGCGTCGATGACCCGAAGGTCTGCGAGGCTTGTCATAGTTCTGTAAGTTATAAGAAATATGTCATAGGTCAATTCGCGAGCTCCGAGGGACACATGCCCACCGATCCCCAGCCGCCCATGAGCAAGGCCGAGTACGTCTACAGCGTCCTGCTGGAGGAGATCCGCACGGCCCGGATCCCCGGCGGCACCGCACTGCGCGCCGGGGCGGTCGCCCGGCGGCTCGGCGTCTCGGTGACGCCGGTGCGCGAGGCGCTGCGCAGACTGGAGAAGGACCGGCTGATCAGCTACGAGGCGCACCACGGCGCCACCGTGGTGGACCTGGGCGACGACGCGCTGGAGGAGTTCTACGGCCTGCGCGCGGTCGTCGAGGGCCTCGGCGCGCGGCTGGCCGCCGCCCGCGTCACCGCCGGCGACCTGGCCTGGCTGCGCGACCTGCACGCCGCGATGGCCCGCGACGCCGCGGAGGGCGCGCTCGGTCACCTGGCCGAGCAGAGCAGGCACTTCCACCTGCGGATCGCCGACATCGGCGGCCCGGCCTTCCTCGGCCAGCACGCCAGGGCGGTGCGCAACAGCTTCCCGGTGCCGCCCGGCGCCTCCCTCTGGCTGGACGCCGAGCAGGTGGCCCCGCAGCTCACGGCGCACGAGGCGATCCTGGCCGCGCTGGAGTCGGGTGACGGCCAGGCCGCCGAACGCCTCATGATCGAGCACGTGCGGCGGGCCGGCGAGCATCGCCGGGGGCGGGACCCGCTGGCAGGATGACAGTGTGACCAGGAATGTGACCAGGAATGTGATCAGGAGTGTGACCAGGAATGTGACCAACGGCGCGATCAAAGGCGTCCTGTTCGACCTCGACGGCACGCTGCTCGACCACCGCGGCGCCGCCGACGCCGGCATCACCGCCTGGGTCCGGGAGCGCGCGCCCGGCCATCCGCGCCTGGGCGAGGCCGCCGCGCTGTGGGAGGCGCTGGAGGAGCCGCACCTGGCGGCCTGGCACGCGGGCGAGTGCTCCTGGCAGGAGCAGCGCCGCCGCCGCGTCCGCGCGCTCTGCCTGGAGCTGGGCCTGGAGGTCCCCGGCGACCCGGACGCCGCCTTCGCCTCCTACGCGCGGCACTACCGGGACGGGTGGCGGGCCTACCCCGACGCGGCGGCCGCCGTGGCGGCGCTGCGGGGCTTCCGCCTGGGCGTCCTGACCAACGGCTCCCAGGAGATGCAGGAGGCCAAGGTCCGCGCGATCGGCCTGCACGGGCGGGTCGGCCCGGTGCTGACGGGCGAGGTGCTGGACGGCCGCTACAAACCCGCCCCCGCCTGCTACACCGGCGCCGCCGCCGCGCTCGGCCTGGCGCCGCAGGAGGTGCTGCTGGTCGGCGACGACGTGGCCAAGGACGTCACCGGCCCGGCCGTGACCGGCATGCGCTCGGCCTGGCTCGACCGCCTCGGCCTCACCCCGCCCCCGGAGGGCTTCCCGCGCATCACCTCGCTCACACAGCTGCCGCCTCTCGTCACCCGGTAGCGAGCATTTGTCTGGACATTCTGACCTCGGTTAAGCTGATCAGCATGACCGCGAATCTGGCGATCGACCTGGATCGATCCAGCCCCGTGCCGCTCTATTTCCAGGTGGCGGAGCAGATCGCCGAAGCGATCCGCCGGGGTGACCTGGCCCCCGGCTCCCGGCTGGACAACGAGATCCTGCTGGCCGACAAGCTCGGGCTGTCGCGGCCGACGATCCGCCAGGCGATCCAGTACCTCGTGGACAAGGGCCTGCTGGTGCGCAAGCGCGGCGTCGGCACCCAGGTCGTGCACGGCCAGGTCAAGCGCTCGGTCGAGCTGACCAGCCTCTACGACGACCTGCGCCGCTCCGGCCAGGAGCCGGCCACGCAGGTGCTCGCCCTGGAGCCCCGCCCGGTCGAGGAGGGGATCGCCGCCATCCTCGGCGTCGAGCCGGGCAGCGAGGTGCTCTACGTCGAGCGGCTCCGGTTCGCCGCGGGCGAGCCGCTGGCCCTCATGCACAACTGGCTGCCTACCGGCCTGGCCCAGATCACCGCCGCCGACCTGGAGGCGCGCGGCCTGTATGAGCTGCTGCGCGGCGCCGGGGTGCGGATGCGGGTGGCCAACCAGCGCATCGGCGCCCGCGCCGCCAACCAGGCCGACGCCAAGCTCCTGGACGAACGGCGCGGCGCCCCGCTGCTGACCATGATCCGCACCACCTACGACGACCAGGGCCGGGCGGTCGAGCACGGCTCGCACGTCTACCGGGCCTCGCACTATTCGCTGGAGGTCACGCTCATCGAGCGATGATACAGAAAGGTCTCATTCTGTCACCACGGCGCGACGTGGAGTATTCTTCGCCTGGCCGCCCTTTCTCCATCCCGGCACGAGAACGGCGAACGCGCATGGACTTCCACCTGTCGACCACCGTCCGTGACGGCCGCGTGACCGTCGAGGTCGCGGGCGAGCTCGACATCGCCACCACCCCCCTGCTGCGCGCCCGGCTGCGCGAGGCGGTGGCGCGCGGGCCCGGAGAGGTGGTGCTCGACCTGCGCGGGCTGACGTTCGCCGACGCGGCCGGGCTGGGCGCGCTCGTCGCCGCCCGCCTGCACGCCGAGGCGGGCGGCTCGTCGCTCGTGCTGGCCGAGGTCCCGCCGTCGCTGACGCGCCTGCTGCGCATCACCGGCCTCGACGCCCACCTCACGCCCCAGGCGCAGGTCACCGCCCCGCTGAGGGCGCTGCGGCGCCCCTGCGAGACGCCGTCGCTCGGGGAGCTCACACCCCCTTGAGGTAGGTGGCCACCGCCTCCTGGGCCGCGTCGCGCAGGTGGGCGTGCACGAGCGCGTTCGCCTCGCGGTCGGTGCGCACCTCCACCACCCTCGGCCCCTGCCCGCGCAGCGCCTTGGGCAGCTCCGAGATGTCCTGCACCAGCGTGTACGGGGTCCCGGTCGCGGCCGTCACATAGCCGAGGTCCACCCCGTGCGGCGTGCCGAACACCCGCTCGAACGGATCGCGCACGGCCGCCTGCGGCAGCAGCGAGAAGATGCCGCCCCCGTCGTTGTTGACCACGACCAGGCACAGGTCCGGCCGGGGCTCGCGCGGGCCGAGGATGAGCCCGTTCTGGTCGTGCAGGAACGACAGGTCGCCGAGCAGCGCGTACGAGGGCCCGTTGTGCGCCAGCGCCGCCCCCATCGCCGACGACACCAGCCCGTCGATCCCGGAGGCGCCCCGGTTGGCCAGCACCCTGATCCCCCGCCGCGGCCGCATCGCCTGATCCAGGTCGCGGATCGGCATCGAGGACCCGCAGAACAGCAGCGACCCGTTGGGCAGCCCGTCGACCAGGTCGCGGGCCAGCCGGGGCTCGCTCAGCCCGGAGTCGTCCAGCACCTCGTCCAGCGCCGTGCGGGCCGCCGCGTCGGCCTGCCGCCAGGCGTGCAGCCAGCTGTCGTCGCCGGCCGCCACTGGGATCTCCACCGCCTGCGCCACCTGCGTGGCCGAACGGGTCGGGTCGGGCCAGCGGTCCAGGCCGGGTGACACCACGATGTGCTCCCCGGCCCGCTTCAGCCACGACAGCAGCGGCCGCGACAGCCCGGGCCGCCCCAGCGTGACCACCACGTCGGGCCGGTGGGCGTCGGCGAACTCGGGCATGCCGAGCAGGTAGTGGTAGGTGGAGATCGCGTGGTCGCCGTAGCGGCCGCCACCGTTGGGCTCCGACAGCACCGGCCAGCCCGCCATCCCGGCCGCCGCCACGTAGCGGCGCACGTTGGCCGCGCCGTCGCCGACCACGAGCACGCCGCGCCGGGTGGGCGCGATGTGCAGGGCGACGGGCGGCGGCGCGACCCGGGTGCGCACCCACGGCCCGCCCGCGTCGCCGTCGAGCGGTTCGCACCAGGAGGTGTCGCCGTCGGGGATCAGCGGCTCACGGAACGGCAGGTTCAGGTGGACGGGCCCCGGATCGGCCGGGCCGGCCGCCCGCTGGTAGGCGCGGCAGGCCAGCGACCGCCAGTAGGCCACCTGGCCGGGCCGGTCCTCGGGCACCCCGACCTCGGCGAACCACCGGGGCGCCGTGCCGTACATCTTGAGCTGGTCGATGGTCTGGTTGGCGCCGGTGCCGCGCAGCTCGGGCGGGCGGTCGGCGGTGAGCACGAGCAGCGGCACGCCGGACTCGCTCGCCTCGATCACGGCCGGGTGGAAGTTGGCCGTGGCGGTGCCCGAGGAGCAGACCAGCGCGACCGGCCGCTCGCCGCGCCTGGCCAGGCCCAGCGCCAGGAACGACGCCGACCGCTCGTCGATGCGCACGTGCAGCCGCACGCGGGACTCGGCGTGCAACGCGAGGGCGAGCGGGGCGGAGCGGGAGCCGGGCGCGATCACCACGTCGGTCAGGCCGCAGCGCACCAGCTCGTCGACCAGGACCGTGGCCAGCGCGGTAGCGGGGTTCACAGTGACGCCTCCTGCATCCGGCGTAGCCACGACGGAGAATCAATCTCAAAATCCGACAAATGCTCAGAATCTACATCTGGTCGGCGTACCGGCAGCATCCCGCCCACCGGGACGAGCGAGTCGCTCACCACGTCGCCCGACAGCAGCGACATCGTGCCGAGCCCGCACGCGTACGGCAGCTCCGGCAGCGCGGCGGCCAGCGCGACGCCCGCCGCCAGCCCCACGGAGGTCTCCACGGCGCTCGACACCACCGCCGGCAGCCCGCACGCCTCCACCACCCGCAGCGCGGCGCGCACCCCGCCCAGGGGCTGCACCTTGACGACCGCGATGTCGGCGGCCCCGGCGGCCCTGACGCGCAGCGGGTCGTCCGCCCGGCGGATCGACTCGTCGGCGGCGATCGGCACGTCGCAGGCCCGCCGCACGGCCGCCAGCTCCTCCAGCGTGGCGCACGGCTGCTCGGCGTATTCCAGGCCGAAGCGGTCGAGCTCCTTGAGCCGCCGCACGGCCTCGCCGACCTCCCAGGCGCCGTTGGCGTCGATCCGGACACGGCCCGACGGGCCGAGCGCGTCACGCACGGCCTCCACCCGCGCCACGTCCTCGGCGAACGTCTGCCCCGGCTCGGCGACCTTGACCTTGGCGGTGCCGCAGCCGGAGCGCCTGACCAGTTCGTGGGCCTGCTCGGGCCCCACGGCGGGCACGGTGGCGTTGACCGGGACCGCGTCGCGGACCGGCGCCGGCCACCCGTCGAAGGCGGCCTCGCGCGCGCACGCGAGCCACCGGGCGCACTCGCGCGGCCCGTACTCGGGGAACGGCGAGAACTCGCCCCACCCGGCCGGTCCGTGCAGCAGCACCCCTTCCCTGACGGTCTGCCCCCGGAACCTGGTGCGCATCGGAATCCGGAAAACCACGGGAGAACGCGTCACGACCCTCCCTGCGCCGCTGCCCGATCTGACGCCATTAACCTTACGAGCATGTGGAGGAACCCGTCGCATCCGGACCGCCCGCTGCACGCGGTCGCGCTGCCCGCCGGGCCGCGGCTGTTCGCGGCGATCCGCGACGCGCTGTCCGGCGAGGGCCCCGCGGTGCTGCCCCTGATCCCGGGCCAGGAGGCCGCCGCCATCGCGGCCCTGCGCCCCACCCACTCCGGTGGCAGGCGGCAGCCGGGCGGCGCCGGCGTGCCCGGCGAGGTGGCCGTGGTCATCGCCACCAGCGGCAGCACGGGGCCCCCCAAGGGCGTGATGCTCTCGGCCGCCGCGCTGCGCGCCTCGGCGGCCGCCTCGCTGCGCCGGCTGGATGCGGCCAAGGGCGAGCGGTGGCTGTGCTGCCTGCCCGTCTCCCACGTCTCCGGCCTGCAGGTGCTCGTGCGGTCGCTGCTGTGCGAGAGCGAACCGGTCCTGCACGAGCGGTTCGACCCGGTGGCGGTGCTGGAGTCCGGCGCCGACCACGTGTCGCTGGTGCCCACCCAGTTGCACCGGCTGGTCGCGCTGCGCGCCGACCTGTCGAGGTTCCGCACCGTCCTGCTCGGCGGGGTCGCGCCCCGGCCGGGGCTGGTCGCCGAGGCCCGGGCGCTCGGCGCGCGGGTGGTGACGACGTACGGGATGAGCGAGACGAGCGGCGGGTGCGTGTACGACGGCATGCCCCTCGACCAGGTGGAACTGAAGATCGGCGACGACGGGCGGATCCTGGTGTCCGGGCCGGTGCTGTTCTCCGGCTACCGCGACAGTCCGGCGGGCCCGCCCGGCGGGGGCTGGTTCGTCACCTCGGACCTGGGCGAGCTGTCGGGCGGGCGGCTGCGGGTGCTCGGCCGGGCCGACGACGTCATCAACACCGGCGGCGAGAAGGTGCCGGCCGCCTCCGTGGCCGCCGTCCTCGGCGCCCATCCCGAGGTCGCCGACGTGGCCGTGGTGGGCCGCCCCGACCCCGAGTGGGGCGAGCTCGTGGTGGCCGTCGTGGTGCCCGCCGACCCCGCCGCCCCGCCCACGCTGGCCCAGTTGCGCGCCTACTGCACCGACCGGCTGCCGCCGCACGCCGCCCCCCGTGACCTGCGGCTCCTGCCGAGCTTGCCGCTGCTGCCGAACGGGAAGACCGATCTGATCCGCCTCAAGTCCGGAACCTGATGACTTGTGCATGCGTCATAGTGGGAGAAGAAGGAGGGAGTGTTCATGGACCAGACCCGCAAGATGTGGGCATCCGCGGTGGCCGTCGGCGTGATCGTCGCCGGTGGCGTCTCCGTCGCGGCGGCCGCCTCGGCGGGCAGGCTCGACCAGGCCAGGCAGACCCGGGCCGTGATCGAGAAGTCGCTGGATCAGCCCTCGCAGCCCACACCGTCCGGGCAGCCCTCCGGAGACGGCCTCGTGGTGACCACCGAGGTCAACCCGAATCCCGAGGACGTCATCGGCTACTGGACGGAAGAGCGTCTGGAGGGGGCCAACCCGATGCCCATGCCGGAGGTCCGGCAGGGAGAGTTCGAGCTGGCCGAATAGGGACATCAGTCCACTTCTGGGCGTTTTTCATCCCCGCGGGAACAAATAGCGCCGATCGGCGTTATTGATACTGGTGAGTTGTGCGGCCGGAGCCGGGCCGCCCCACCCAAACTGCCCAGAATCGCTTCCACTCCGTTGGAGGAGGTGTCCTCATGCCCCGAACCGCCGTGGCGACCCCACCCGCGACCCTCGATCAGCTGATTGACCGAGGGCGAGCCCAGGGTCACCTCTCTCTCGCGGACCTGCGTGACGCGTTCGCCCAGGCGGGCATCAGCCCCGCCCAGGGCCGGTCGATCCTGCGCGAGCTCACCGACGCCGGGGTCAGCCTGGCCGCCGGGGACGAGCCGCCCATCAAGGCGCCCACCCAGCGCAAGAAGGCCGCGGACAGGCCCGCAACCAAGCGCTCCACCAGGAAGAAGGCTTCGAATCCCGAGACTACCGACTCGGGTGCCGCCAAGGCAAAAACCGGCGACGAGGACGCTCCCGACGAGGTCGTCCTGCAGCCGGAGGAGGCCGACCTGGAGAACGAGACGCTCGACCTGGACGACAACCAGTCGGTCATGGGCGACTCGGTGCACACCTACCTCAAGTCCATCGGCCGCCGCACCCTGCTCACCGCCGCGCAGGAGGTGGACCTGGCCCGGCGCATCGAGGCCGGCCTGTACGCCGAGTACAAGCTGGAGACCGGCGACGACCTGTCCTCCGCCGCCCGCGACGACCTGCTCATGGTGATCGAGGACGGCAAGGCGGCCAAGGACCACATGCTGGAGGCCAACCTCCGGCTGGTCGTGTCCGTGGCCAAGAAGTACACCGACCGCGGCATGTCCCTGCTGGACGTCGTCCAGGAGGGCAACCTGGGCCTCATCAGGGCCGTGGAGAAGTTCGACTACACCAAGGGCTTCAAGTTCTCCACCTACGCCATGTGGTGGATCCGGCAGGCCATCCAGCGTGGCTTCGCCGACTCGGCCCGGACCATCCGGCTGCCCGTGCACGTGCTGGAGATGCTCTCCAAGCTGTCGCGCATCGAGCGGGACATGCACCAGCGGCTGGGCCGCGAGCCCACGCCCGAGGAACTGGCCGTCGAGCTCGACAGGACGCCCGACCAGATCGAGGAGCTGCTGCGCACCAGCCGCCAGCCGATCTCGCTGAACGCGACGATCGGCGAGGACGGCGAGACCACGATCGGCGACCTCATCGAGGACGTCGACTCCCCCGAGGCGTCGGAGATCGTCGACCGCCAGCTGCTGGGCGACCAGCTGCGGGGCGTGCTGCAGAACCTGTCGCCGCGCGAGGCGAAGATCATGGCGCTGCGGTTCGGCCTGGTGGACGGCAAGCCGCACACGCTCGACGAGATCGGCAAGTACATGGGCCTGACCCGGGAGCGCATCCGGCAGCTGGAGAAGGAGTCGCTGTCGAAGCTGCGCCACCCGAGCAACACGCGCCCGCTGCTCGACTGGGCCAGCTGAGCCCATCAGGAAGCCCCGGCCACCAGGCCGGGGCTTTCCCCTTTCCCAGGAACGTCCTCCGGGACGTATGGGACGTCTTTTCGGAGGCGTCAGCGGGCGGCGGGGACCGGCCTGGGGACGCGCGGGATGCCCCACATGCGGTTGTCCTCGCGCAGCGTGCGCAGGCGCTCCACCTCGGCGGTCCAGGCGGCCCCGGCGGGCGTGGCCTTGGCCTTGCGGCGGGCGATGCGGTCGTCGTAGGCCTTCACGCCGAACGTGGCCCGCTGCCCCGACTCGGCGGCCCGCAGCGCCTCGGTCAGCGCCTCGTCGAAGGCGGTCCCGGCGGCCAGCAGCTCGATCTCGTCGGCGTCGGCGGCCCGCAGCTCGCGCAGCGTGCTCTCGGCCTCACGGGCCTTGTCGAGCAGCGCGGGGTAGCCCTTGGAGATCTCCACATCCGCGTGGAAGCGGACCTCGGCCTCGCGGCTGACCCGCGGACGGAAAAACGCCATCGAACTCTGCCCTTCAACACTGTCGGCTCTTACCGGCGACAAGCGTACGCCGTCCCGCGCCACGCCCAGTAACCGGACGTCCCCCTCCCGGGGCCCTTTACATAGTAAGATGATCTCCATGCCCGCGAAGCGACCACCCATCCCCCTCTCGCGCGAGCGGATCATCGAGGCCGCGCTGCACATCGCCGACACCCAGGGCCTGCGCAGGCTCACCATGCGCCGGCTCGGTGACGCCCTGGAGGTCGAGGCGATGGCCATCTACCACCACCTGCCCCGGGGCAAGGAGGCGCTGATGGACGCGCTGGCCGAGCACGTCACCGCCGTCCAGGTGGAGCCGGCCGGCACCTGGCAGGAGACGGCCAGGGCGTGGTGCCGGGCCGGCCGCGAGGTCCTGCGCGAGCATCCGGGCGTCCTGGCCCTGGCGCTCACCAAGCCGCCCAAGGGCGGCACCGCCGTGGCCATCGGCGAGCAGATCGAGCAGCTCTCCGAGGCGGGCCTGCCCGACGCGGCCGACGCCGTGCGGTCGCTGCGGGCGTTCGTGTTCGGCAGCGTGGCGGTCGAGGTCCAGCAGTCGGGCTGGGCCGACCCCGAGGCGGACGAGTGGATCCGGCGCGGCGAGCGCGCCGACGCCGACTTCGAACGCGGTCTCGACGCGTTGCTCCGAGGCTTGCAAACGTAGTGTGCGTGTCGAGCTTGGACCGTTATCCTGCATAAGGCACGCTGTGTCGAAGGTCACACGCCGAAGAGCATCCTCCTCTAACAGTCCTAACGGACTATGTCGGAACATGTGACATACGTCGCACACTTGCTGGAAACGAATACCCGAGCCGCTCCCGCCCCCACCGGGAGCGCACCCACGAGATATCGGAGGCACGCCGATGTGCCCGCACGACCCGGCCTGTCCGTCTGCCGAGGCGCCCGACCGCGAGGCCGCACGCACTCTGGCCTGCCACCCCGAGCAGGGGTGGAGCCTCCTCTGCAACGGCGTAGTCCTGTTCGAGGACACCGGGGAGCTTCTTCCTGGCGGCACCGCCATCGCCCCGCACCGTCCGGACCCTCTGGTCGGCGCGGCCTGACCGCACGCTCCTCATGCGGCCACCGGCCCCGTCCGGGCCGGGGCCCCGGCTACTTCCAGTAGAGCTTCAGCCATTCGGCCACCACCTCACCCACGCGGGCGGGGTCCTTCTTCAGGTCATGGCCCTCCCCCGGCAGCACCACCAGCCGCGCCGCGTCCGCCGCCTCCGGCACCCCGAACGGATCCCGGTCCCCGTTCACCACCAGCACGTCGACCCCGGCGCCCCGCAGCTCCTCCGCCCTGGAACGTTCCGGCTTGCCCGGCGGGTGCAGCGGGAACGCCAGCGCCACCACCGCCGCCGCCCCCACCGCCGTCGCGGTCCGGCAGGCCACCCGGGCCCCGTTGCTCCGCCCGCCCTGCACCAGCGGCAGCTCCGGCCAGCGCGCCCGCACCCGCGCCAGCACCGTCAGCCACGCCTCGTCCTGGCGCGCGGGCGTGCCCGGCGCCCGCGCGCCCGCCACCCGGAAGGCCTGCGTCACCCTGGCCACGTGCGCCCTCGCCGCCAGCGCCGCGTCCCGTACGGCCAGCAGATCCGGCGCGTCCACACTCCCGGCGGACCCGTGCGTCAGCACGAGCAGCAGCCTGGCCCGTTCGGCCTCGTCGATCTCGACGCGCGCGGGGCCCCGCGCAGTCATGATCTCCATGGCAGCACCGTACCTGGGGATGAGGTCAACATGGCTCTCAGGTCTGATGACGGCGCGCCGCCGAACGGGCATGATGGCCACCATGCGAGAGACGAGTCCCATGCGCGAGGACCTTCAGGCGACGCTCGACGCCCGCCGCGACCTCGGCCCTGAATACGAAGCCGCGCTGGTCGACTCGCTGGTCGAGCGGATCGACGCGACGATCGCCGCCCGCGTCCAGGCCGAGCTCCAGCAGCACGGCGGCAAGCCGCGCAAGGAATACAAGCATCACAAGCCCAACGGCGCCGCCATCATCCCCGTCGCGCTGGGCTCGATGGGTCTCGGCATCCCGCTGACGGCGATCGCGTCGGGCAGCGCCGGCCTGGCGGGCCTGCTGATCGCCTGGGTCGCCATCGTCGTCATCAACGTAGCGGCCGCCGCCGCCATCATCCGCCGCCCATAACCGCCCCGCCGCATCCGGCCTGCGGGGTTCGTCGAGCCCGGGGCGTCAGCGGTCGTAGCGCAGGCGTACTTCGCTGGCGAGCGTCTCGTCCTCGTGGTCCAGGCCGTACGCCCACACGTGGTCGGCGTCGTCGGCGCGGCCGCGCAGCGGCAGGGTGCGGGCCAGCAGCTCGATGGCCAGCGCGCTCGTCTGGGCCTCGCCGCCGTCCTCCACGGCGCCCGCGAACTCGGCGCAGGCCAGCTCCAGATGCGCGATGCCGAGCTGGACCCGCAGCCGGGCGGCGTCGTCACCGGAGGCGTCGCGCAGGGCCTCCAGCAGCAGGTCGGCCGCCTCTCCCGGCTCGCCGCGCTCGATGAGCAGGTCGGCGAGCTGCTGCACGGCGTGCACCCGCACCTCGGCCCCGTCACCGGCCCCCGGCACGCTCGCGGCGGCGCCGTCGTCGTGCCCGCCGCCGGCCCCTCCTGCGGTGTCGAGGGCGGCGCGGAAGGCGGACTCGGCCTCGTCGAGGTCGCCGGACTCCAGCGCGAGCCGGGCGAGCGCCAGGTGGGCCAGCGGCACGTAGGCGGGCGTGCCGACGCCGAGGACGGCCTGCCAGGCGCCCCTGGCCTGACCGAGGCGGCCCTCACGCTCGAAGCCCTGCGCCAGGTGGCAGGCCGCCTGGGCGGCGAACTCGGGATGCCCGGTGGCGAGCGCGGCACGGGCGGCGGCGCGGGCGCCGGCGGCGTCGCCGGCCTGGTCGAGGACGACGGCGAGCCCCACGGCGGCCTGCGCCGCGTCGGGCCCGCCGGTGGCGGCGAGGTCGGCGAGAATGGCCGCCGCACCGTCGAGGTCGCCGTGCTCGGCCAGCCGGCGGGCGGTGTCGAGGGGCGGGGTCTGCAGCTCTGAGGACGTCAAGAGAGCTCCTTCGGCGGCGATCGCACCGAGCTTAACCACTTCTGACGATCATGTCTGCTCACTTGACCGAGCCGGCCTGGAATGCGGAAGGCCCCGCCCGGCGCGGGCGGGGCCTTCCTAGGGCGCTCAGTCCTCGTACGCCTCCAGCGGCGGGCAGGAGCACACCAGGTTGCGGTCGCCGTACGCCTGGTCGATGCGGCGCACCGGCACCCAGTACTTGCCGTCGCGCAGCGAGGACACCGGGTAGGCGGCCTCGGTCCGGGTGTACGGGTGCGGCCACTCGTCGGCGGTGACCGCCCCGGCGGTGTGCGGGGCGTTGCGCAGCGGGTTGTCGGCCTTGTCGTAGCCGCCGGACGCCACCTTGGCGATCTCGCCGCGGATGGCGATCATGGCGTCGGCGAACCGGTCGAGCTCGTTCAGGTCCTCGCTCTCGGTCGGCTCGATCATGAGCGTGCCCGCGACGGGGAACGACATGGTCGGCGCGTGGAAGCCGTAGTCGATGAGGCGCTTGGCCACGTCGTCGACGGTGACGCCGGTCTCCTTGGTGATCTGCCGCAGGTCCACGATGCACTCGTGGGCCACCAGCCCGCCGCGCCCGGTGTAGAGGACGGGGTAGTGCGGGGCCAGCCGCCGGGCCAGGTAGTTGGCCGACAGGATGGCCTGCTCGGTGGCCGCGGTCAGGCCGTCGGCGCCCATCATCCTGATGTACGCCCACGAGATCGGCAGGATGCCCGCCGAGCCGTACGGGGCGGCCGACACCGGGCCGACGGCGGCGCCGTCGCGCAGCGGGTGACCGGGCAGATAGGCGGCCAGGTGGCCGCGGACCGCGACGGGCCCGACGCCGGGGCCGCCGCCGCCGTGCGGGATGCAGAACGTCTTGTGCAGGTTGAGGTGGGACACGTCGGCGCCGAACTCGCCCGGCTTGGCCAGCCCGACGAGCGCGTTGAGGTTGGCGCCGTCGACGTACACCTGGCCGCCGGCCTCGTGCACCTTGGCGCAGACCTCGGTGATGCTCTCCTCGTACACGCCGTGCGTGGACGGGTAGGTGACCATGATGGCGGCCAGCCGGTCGCGGTGCTTGCCGATCTTGGCGTCGAGGTCGGCCAGGTCGATGTTGCCGTCGTCGTCGCAGGCCACGACCACGACCCGCATGCCGGCCATGACGGCGCTGGCGGCGTTGGTGCCGTGCGCCGAGGACGGGATGAGGCAGACGTCGCGCCCGGTGTCACCGGCCGCCCGGTGGTAGGCGCGGATGGCCAGCAGCCCGGCGAACTCGCCCTGGGAGCCGGCGTTCGGCTGGATGGAGACCGCGTCGTAGCCGGTCACCTCGGCCAGCCAGCCCTCCAGCGTCTCGATCAGCTCCCGGTAGCCGGCGGCCTGGGCCTCGGGCGCGTACGGGTGGATCGCGGCGAACTCGGGCCAGGTGATGGGCTCCATCTCGGTGGTCGCGTTCAGCTTCATCGTGCAGGAGCCGAGCGGGATCATGGAGCGGTCGAGCGCGATGTCCTTGTCCTGCAGCTTGCGCAGGTAGCGCAGCATCGCGGTCTCGGAGTGGTGCTCGTGGAAGACCGGGTGGGTCAGGTAGTCCGATTCGCGCAGCAGCGCGGCCGGCAGCGCGTCGGCGGCGGTGCCGGTGTCGGTGGCGGTGGGCTCGACGCCGAACGCCTCCCAGACCTTGGCCAGCTCAGCGGGGCCGGTCTTCTCGTCGCAGGCGATCGAGACGTGGTCGTCGCCGGCCCGCCACAGGTTGACGCCGAGCCCGGCGGCGGCGGCGACGACCTCGGCGGCGCGGCCGGGCACGCGCGCGAGCACGGTGTCGAAGAACTCGCCGTGCACGACCTCGACGCCGCCCCGGCGCAGCCCTTCGGCCAGGGTGGCGGCGTGCCGGTGCACGCGGCCGGCGATGCGGCGCAGCCCTTCGGGCCCGTGGTAGACCGCGTACATGCCGGCGATCACCGCGAGCAGCACCTGGGCGGTGCAGATGTTGCTGGTGGCCTTCTCGCGGCGGATGTGCTGCTCGCGGGTCTGCAGGGCCAGCCGGTAGGCGGGGGCGCCGTCGGCGTCGACCGACACCCCGACGAGGCGGCCGGGCATCTGCCGCTGCAGCCCGTCACGTACGGACATGTAGGCCGCGTGCGGGCCGCCGAACCCGAACGGCACGCCGAACCGCTGCGAGGAGCCGATGGCGATGTCGGCGCCGAGCTCGCCCGGGGCGGCCAGCAGCGTGAGCGCGAGCAGGTCGGCGGCGGCCACGACGAGCGCGCCGGCCTGGTGCGCCCGCGCGGCCACGGCGCGGAAGTCGCGCAGCCGGCCGGAGGCGCCCGGGTACTGCACGAGCACGCCGAAGCACTCCGGCAGCTCGCCCTCCAGGTCGCTCTCCACGAGCGTGATGCCGAGCGGCTCGGCCCGGGTGGCGAGCACCGCCTTCGTCTGCGGAAGCGCGTCGGCGTCGACGACGAACACGTCGCTCCTGGCCTTGCCCCCGCGCCGGGCCAGCGTCATGGCCTCGGCCGCGGCGGTGGCCTCGTCCAGCAGGGACGCGCCGGCGACGGGCAGGCCCGTGAGGTCGGAGACCACGGTCTGGAAGTTGAGCAGCGCCTCCAGGCGGCCCTGCGAGATCTCCGGCTGGTAGGGGGTGTAAGCGGTGTACCAGCCCGGGTTCTCCAGCAGGTTGCGGCGGATGACGGCCGGGGTGACGGTGTCGTGGTAGCCGAGGCCGATCATCGAGGTGAGCACCTGGTTGCGGCCGGCGAGGGCGCGCAGCTCGGCGATCGCCTCGGTCTCGCTCGCGGCGGCGGGCAGCTTGAGCCGGTCCTTGGCCCTGATGGCCTCCGGGACGGCCACGGCCACCAGGTCCGCCACCGACTCGAAGCCGACGGTCTCGAGCATGCGCTGCTGCTCGGCCGCGGACGGGCCGATGTGCCGGGCCGAGAACGGCGGTGCTGACAGATCGGTCATGGAGATGCCTCCCGAGGCTATGGAGACCGGCGCTGGGCGCGGGCGAATGCCGGATCTCCCCCTCTGTCACCGCGCGCTAGTCATCGCGACCTGAGAGCTTCACCCCGCGGGGCTTGCACCGTCGGTGAAGTACGCCTGGCGGGCGCACCTGCTTTCCAGAGTTGCCTCACCCGAGCGGTACGGGATGCCTGAGAGATTCCGGGGAGGGTTGCTCCTTCGGCGCCCCGGGCCAGCCGGGGTCTCTCCCGCACGGGGTCGACAGCATGTCCTAGATTACTATGCCCTGTCCGGCGATCCACCGCAGGCAGCGGGGTCCGCACTCTGGGAGACAGACGCCCCGGGCTCCCGCGGGCCGGGCGCACACGAACGGCGGGCCGCGATCAGCGGTCCGCCGTGATCCGCGGGGTCACCCGGTGCGCCGGGCGCGGCGCCGCCGGGCCAGTTCGTCAGCGGGGTGTTCGGCCGGGACGGTGTCCGCGACCGCCGCGCGTTCCCCCGGCAGCTCCGCGAGGGATCCCTCGACCTCGCGCCAGACCCGGCCGAGCGCGATGCCGAACACGCCCTGGCCGCCCTGGAGCAGGTCTATCACCTCGTCGGCCGAGGTGCACTCGTAGACGCTGACGCCGTCGCTCATCAGCGTGATCTGCGCGAGGTCGGCGACCCCGCGATCACGCAGATGCTGCACGGCTGTGCGGATCTGCTGGAGGGAGACCCCGGTGTCGAGGAGCCGCTTGACGACCTTGAGCACCAGGATGTCGCGGAAGCTGTAGAGCCGCTGCGATCCCGAGCCCTGGGCGGCTCTTATCGTGGGCTCCACCAGACCGGTGCGCGCCCAGTAGTCCAGCTGCCTGTAGGTGATGCCGGCCGCCGCGCAGGCCGTCGGCCCGCGGTATCCGATGTCGTCGGGAAGCGTCGTGGGCTGCTCGTCGAAGAGCAGGCCCTGCTCCCCGGCACGCTGCCGCGCGCTCTCGCGCCGTACCGGATCTTCCTGGCCGGCCGTCTTTCCCTCGCCGCTGCTGACCGCCACGCGGACCTCCGGCTTTCTCTCATCCCGTGGCCTGATCTGGGGGTTCGTAAAAGGCGACCACGGGTTTCACTTGCACCGTAGGACCGTGACCATGCGCAGTCAACGATCCGGCTCGGCGCGTCGTGAAGCGTAAATGCACTGAAATACCTACCCCGCCCTGCCGAAGTCCTCGGGAGAGATCGTGTCAAGGAACTCCCTGAACTTCTCCACCTCGTCCTCCTGGTCGTCCGGGATGATCACTCCGGCCTCCTGGACGACCTCCTCGCTGGCGAAGATGCGCGCGCCGGTGCGCAGCGCGAGCGCGATCGAGTCGGACGGCCGGGCGCTCACCTCCACGCCGTTGGAGAACACCAGGTCGGCGAAGAAGATGCCGTCACGCAGCGCGACGATGTTGACGGCGCGCAGGCCCACGCCGAGCGCGCTCAGCACGTCCCTGAACAGGTCGTGGGTGAGTGGCCGCGGAGGAGGCTCCTCCGCCTGGGCCAGCGCGATGGCCGTCGCTTCCGTCATGCCGATCCAGATCGGCAGGAACCGCTCCCCGTGTGCCTCCTTGAGCAAGACGATCGGTTGATTAGTAGGCATTTCTACGCGAACGCCCACGACCTCCATCTGCAACACGGGCTGCTCCATATTCGACTGGCCGGTGGCCCGGCACAGGTCATCGCTGGTCCGCTTCTGCAATTCAACGTAACACCCGGGGAGCCCTGAATGTCCCGCGGGCCGCTCATCGCCCGAGAACGCTCCGTACGCCCGTACGGAGCAGGGCGGCGTGCAGATCGAGCAGGAGCGCGGACAGCTCCCTGGCCGTCTCGTCGGCCTCCCCGATCGCGCCGGGCGCCCGGCGTTTGAGTATCGGCGCCACGGTCTGCTCCACCAGCCCCGCCTCGCGCTCGGCCGCCGCCCTGACCGCCCGCAGGTGGCGGGCGTGCAGGCCGAACCGGGCCAGCGCGCCGACGCTGCGCGCCACCTTCAGCGCGTCTTCGTCGTAGCGCCTGGCCTTGGGCGCGAGCAGGCCGTAGTCCTCCAGCTCGGTGAGCGTCTCCTCGTCGAGCCCGGCGGCCTCCAGCAGCTCGGCGCGGCTGAGCCTGACCTCCTGCTTGTCCTGCAGGGCGCGCGGGCGGCCGAAGCTCTCCGCCATCTTGTCCTTGATCACCCGCAGCGGCAGGTAGTGGTCGCGCTGCTCGGTGAGGATGTAGCGCAGCTGCTCGACGTGCAGGTGGGTGAACTTGCGGAAGCCGGACGGGGTGCGCTCGGGCTCGATGAGCCCCTCGCCCTCCAGGAAACGGATCTTGGAGACGGTGACGTCGGGGAACTCGCCCTGAAGCAGGGCGAGCACCTCCCCGATGCTCATGTGCGAGCGTGCCGCCTGCGAACTCATGTGCCGGCGGGTGTCCGCATCAGGAACAGGAGCCGGAACTTGCCGATCTGCACCTCGTCGCCCGAGTGGAGCGGAACCTCCTCGATGCGCTCGCGGTTGACGTAGGTGCCGTTGAGGCTGCCCACGTCACGCACCGAGAACTGGCCGCCGCGGTGGCGGTAGAACTCGACGTGCCGGCGCGAGACCGTGATGTCGTCGAGGAAGATGTCGCTCTCCGGATGGCGCCCGGTCGTGGTGAGCTCCTTGTCGAGCTTGAAGCGGCTGCCCTGGTTGGGCCCCCTGGTCACGGTCAGCAACGCCGCGCCGGGCGGGAGCTGTTCGACCAGCGCCCGCTCGGCCAGCAGCATGTCACCGGTCTCTGCCTCGTACGCCTCGATTCCCGCCACGGAGATCGTCGATGTGGTATCCCCTGAGACCTCGGGTCTGGTCAACGGTGACCCACAGCGGGAACAGAAACGGGCATCCTCGGGGTTGGCGTGCCCGCACTGCGTGCAGTAGACGCTCGGCATCGATCGGCTCGGCCTCCTACCGCGAAGACGCGGCAACGGTGCTCGGGGCGCGCCTCGCTTCGCTCTCAAGTTTGCGAATGCCGCAACTTACGCTGATCAGCGGCAAAGGTCAAGGCGGGGCGCTGGACGACAGGCTGGACGCTGACAAAGTTACCGCCGCCCCCGCCTGAAGGTCCATGCCGCCGCGCCTTTCCAACATTACGATCTTGCCTGCCATCCCGACAAATCGCCGGGTTCAGGTGGTCGCCCGCTCGACCACGCGCGCCCATCGTTCCAGCAGGAGCTGCGCGGTGTCGACATCGGCCGCCTCGGCCCACAGGTGGGTGACGGGCTCGGTGGCGGCGGGCAGGATGAGCACCCAGCTCCCGTCCTCCCCCGCCACCCGCACGCCGTCGGTGGTGTCGACGTGGCCGCCCGGCGCCGCCTCGGCGGCCTCGATGACCGAGCGCATGACGGCGCCCTTGACCGCCCACTGCGTCGGGATCGCCCGCCTGAGCAGCTTGACCTCGGGGATCCTGGCGTCGATCTGGCTGAGCGAGAGCCGGGTGCGGGCGACCAGGCCGAGCAGGCGCATGAACGCCGCCAGGCCGTCCAGCGCCGGGCTGAACTCGGGCACCACGAAGCCGCCCCGGCCGTCGGCCGCGAAGATCATGCCGGGTCCGGCGGCGGCCGAGGTGAGGGCGTCCACGGCGGTGGTGGTCCACTCCACCTCGACGCCGTGGAAGCGGCACACCTGCTCGGCGACGCGGGTGGTGGTGACGGGCAGCGCCACCCGGCCGCCGCGCCGCTCGGCGGCGACCAGGTCGAGCACCACGAGCAGGGCGCGTTCCTCGCCGATGAGCTGGCCCATCTCGTCCACCAGCGCGACGCGCTCCCCCACCGGGTCGAACCGCACCCCGAAGGCGGCCCTGGAGGAGCTGACGAGCTCCGACAGGCGTTGCAGGTCGCGGCGGCGCTCGGCGAGCGTCTCGGTGGGCGACAGGTCGTCCAGGGCGGCGTTGACCGTGAGCACCTCGATGCCGGTCCGGCCGAGCAGCCGGGGCAGCACCAGCGAGGAGGTGCCGCCCGCGCAGTCCACGACCACCTTCATGTCGCGTACGCCCGTCATGTCCACCCGGCGCAGCAGTTCGTGGGTGTAGTCCTCCATGGCCCTGGCCGGATAGGTCAGCTCGGCGATCTCGCCGGGGAAGGCGCGGCGGAACTCCTGGCGGGAGAAGACCCGTTCCAGCTTGCGCTGCGCGGCCGGGGGCAGGTCGGCGCCGCGGTCGTCCATGATGACGATGTCGACGCTCTGCGGGTCGCCCGCCGTCGTGCGGATCGCGATGCCGCCGGCGGCCGTGCCCCGGGTGGCGTGGAAGCGGGCCACGGGCAGCGGCGCGGCCTCCAGGTCCAGCACGTTGATGGCGCTGGCGGTGAGCGCGCCGATCACGGCCCGCTTCAGCGCCCTGGCGGCCAGCGAGGAGTCGCGCGAGGTGACGACGTTCGCGCCCTTGCGCAGCGTCGTGGCGTACGCGCTGGCCAGCCGGACGCACAGCTCGGGGGTGATCTCCACGTTGACCAGGCCGCTGACGCCCCGGGGCCCGAACAGGCTGCGCTGGCCGCGCGACTCCCAGATCACGCTGGTGTTGACGACCGCGCCCGCCTCGATGGTCTTGAACGGGTAGACCCGGACCCCGCTGGAGACGTACGCCTCGGCCTCGATGACGCACTCGTCGCCGACGACCGCGTTCTCCTCGATCCGGGCGCCGCTCATCACATCCGTGCTCTTGCCGATCACGCAGCCGCGCAGGTGCGTGCCGGGGCCGAGGTAGACGTTGTCGTGCACGATCGCCCGGTGCAGGAACGCGCCCTCGCGCACCACCGCGTTGTTGCCCAGGACGGTGTACTCGCGTAACTCCGCGCCCGCCTCGACCTTGGCGTACTCGCCGACGAACAGCGGGCCCTTGAGCACGGCGTCGGGCTCGACGGAGGCGGAGGCGGCCACCCAGACGCCGGGCGAGACCTCGAACCCGCCGATGTCCAGCCTGACCTTGCCGGACAGGGCGTCGGCGTGGGCCTTGAGATAGCTCTCATGGGTGCCGACGTCCTCCCAGTAGCCGCCGGCCACGTAGCCGTAGATGGGGGCGCCGCGCTCCAGGAGGCGGGGGAAGACGTCGGAGGACCAGTCGACGGGCTCGCCGGCGGCCACGTGGGCGAGCACCTCGGGCTCCATGACGTAGACGCCGGTGTTGACGGTGTCGGAGAAGACCTGGCCCCACGTGGGCTTCTCCAGGAAGCGCTGCACCCTGCCGAGTTCGTCGACGATGATGATGCCGAATTCGAGGGGGTTCGGGACGCGCTTCAGGCCGATGGTGACAAGTGCCGAATTTTCGCGATGGAAGCGGACCATGTCGGATAAGTCGATATCCGTCAGGGCATCGCCGGAGATGACCAGGAACCGGTCGTCATGTAAGCGCGTCGCGGCGTTCTTCACGCTGCCGGCCGTGCCGAGCGGGACGTCCTCGGTGGCGTACTGCAGGCTCATGCCGAGCTCGTCGCCGTCGCCGAAGTAGTTGCGCACAAGGGCGGCCAGGAACTGGACGGTCACCACGGTCTCGGTGACGCCGTGCCGCTTGAGCAGCCGCAGGACGTGCTCCATGATCGGGCGGTTGACCACGGGAAGCAGGGGTTTGGGCTGGTTGGCCGTCATCGGACGCAACCGGGTGCCCTCACCGCCCGCCATGACGACCGCCTTCACCCGATCACTCCTTCGTGGTCGCGGTTACGAGCCGGCGTACCTGTATCACATACAACGCGCCCGCCCACCAGTACAGGCCCGTTCCCCAGAGCGCGAACGCCCACCCGGCAATGCGGGCTATATCGGCATACCACCCAGTGTGGGAGGCAAGGAAGAGCAGAGGGAAGGCGTACATCAGGTTGAACATGGCGGCCTTGCCCAGAAAATGCACCTGGAGTGCCTTGTATCCATGTTTGCGAAGTACGGGGATGAAACACGCGACGAAGAGTTCGCGCGCCAGGATGACGGCGGCCAGCCACCACGGGATGACCTCCCGCACCAGCAGCGCCAGGATCGTGGCGAACACGTAGAGCTTGTCCGCCGCCGGGTCGATGATCCGGCCCAGGTTGCTGGTCTGGTTGAACGCCCGGGCGATCTTCCCGTCGAGCCAGTCGGTGAACCCGGCCACCGCGAGCACCGCGATGGCCCACCCGTCCGCCCTCGGCCCCAGAACCAGCCAGAGGAACACGGGCACGCCGAGGAGGCGCAGGAAGCTCAGCAGGTTCGGAACCGTCCAGATTCGGTCCTCGGCGGAAGTTTCACTCACGTCCCAGACCCTACTGCGTCAAACTTCCTGCCCAGCGGCGCCCATTGCGCCGTTATGACGGCGTCAGGTCTTCAGGAACGCGTGTGTACGTCCCACCGTCTCGAAACCGAGCCGGGCGTAGAAGTCCTTGGGCCAGTCGGCGGCGTCGGCCAGCAGGAAGACCAGCTCGCTGCCGGCCGTCTCGGCGAGCAGCGAGCGCATGAGCGCGCGGGCGTGGCCGTTGCCCCGGTGCCGGGTGGGGGTGACCACGCTCTCGATCTGCGCGACGCCCCCGTGCGCGTACAGGTCGGCGTGGGCGGCGAGGGTCCCGTCCGGTGCGCGGACCCCCCGGAAGCCCACCCGGTCGGCGCCACGCAGCCGGGTCTCGATCCGCCGGGCCAGCGAGTCGACCACCTCCTCGGAGGCGTCCGGCAGCGTCTCGCGCCACCCCTCCCGCAGCACCGGCAGCAGCTCCGCCACCTCCAGACGCCCGGCCGCGGGCGGCTCGGCCGGCGGGGTGCCGCGGAAGACCATCACGAGGTTCACCTCGTGCTCGTAGCCGGCCGCCGCGAACGCGGGCGCGAAGGCCGCGCCCAGGGTGTCGTCGTCCACGTTGACCTGGCGGTGCGCCCGCCCGTCCAGCGCCCGCTCGGCCGCCTCCAGCACGGCCCCGGGGTCGTCGCCGTCCCACACGACGAGCTTGTTGTCGTCGTACGAGCCCGGGTAGCGGTCGTCGAGCACCGCGAACCCGCCGGGCACCTCCAGCACCCGGGGCGCGCGCCGGCGCGTGAACTCCCGCACGAACTCCAGTGCCCGCCGCAGCTCCGCGGCCGTCTCACCCATGATCAGCGTCCCTGCCCCTTCCTGATCCGGCTCCCCGCCGGACGTTCGCCACGCACAGCCGCGCCCCTCGGGACCGTGCCTTCCTGGTGAGCAGGAGACTCAGACGGCATCACGGGCGGCATCACGGGCGGCTCGGAGGAAGTCGGTGATGAGGGCGGAGTCCTTCACGCCCGGGGCGGTCTCCACGCCGCTGGAGACGTCCAGCCCCCACGGGCGGGCCGCGGTGACGGCCTCGGCGACGTTGGCGGGGGCGAGGCCGCCCGCGAGGAGCCAGCGGCCCGTGGGGCGGCCCCGCACGGCGGCCCAGTCCCAGGGCTCGCCGGAGCCGGGGCGTGGCGCGTCGACGATGAGCAGGCTCTCGTCGAAGGCGCCGCAGCTCAGGTCGGCGGTGGCGTCGACGGCGCGCACGAGCGTCAGGCCGAGATCCTTGAGCGCGGTGAAGTCGCCGTGCGGGTGGCGGCCGTGGAGCTGGATGCCGCGCACCCCGGCGGCGAGGGCGGCGGCCCGCACGGTCGCGGGGTCCTCGCCGCGGAACACGCCGACGGTCAGCACGTGCGCCGGAACCAGGGCGGCCAGCTCGGCGGCGCGCCCGGGCGTGACCCGGCGCGGGCTGCGGGTGAGCACGAAGCCGATCGCGTCGGCGCCCGCCTCGACGGCGGTGGCCACGTGCTCGGGCTCGCTGAGACCGCAGATCTTCACATACACACCACAAACCCTATCGGGAGGGCGGGGCCCCACACCGCAAACCCATCGAAGCCACACAGCCACGGACGCGGGGCGGGCGCACCGCCGGAGCGGACGCGGGCGCACCGCGTCCGTGGCTGTGTGGCTTCGATGGGTTTGCGG
>NZ_LAVL01000093.1 GCF_001083785.1 Nonomuraea sp. SBT364 | reverse complement strand
GGGCGCGCACGGGGGAGCGGGGGCCGGTGCTCTGGGTGTGTGCCGCCGTGGCGGTCGCGGCCCTGGTCGGCGCCCGCGCGCACCTGTGGGACCCGCACACCGCCGCGGTGTACGCCCTGCTGGCCGCGACGCTCGTCTGCGGAGTAGTTACTGGCGAGTAGCATGGGCTCGGAAGCTGTCCAGCAACGAGGAGCGAATCCGTGCCTTCCTCTCGTGACGTCGTGTTCGTCGACGGCGTGCGCACGCCTTTCGGCAGGTCGGGGCCGAAGGGGCTGTACGCGGAGACCCGCGCCGACGACCTGGTCGTCCGCGTGATCCGCGAGCTCATCCGGCGCAACCCCGGCCTGCCTCCCGAGCGGGTGGACGAGGTCGCGATCGCCGCGACCACCCAGATCGGCGACCAGGGCCTGACCATCGGCCGTTCGGCCGCGGTGCTGGCGGGCCTGCCCAAGACGGTGCCCGGTTACGCGATCGACCGCATGTGCGCGGGCGCGATGACCGCGGTCACCACGGTCGCGGGCGGCATCGCGTTCGGCGCCTACGACGTGGCCATCGCGGGCGGCGTCGAGCACATGGGCCGCCACCCGATGGGCGAGGGCGTCGACCCGAACCCGCGGTTCCTGTCGGAGAAGCTGGTCGACCCGAGCGCCCTGGTCATGGGCATGACGGCGGAGAACCTGCACGACCGCTACCCGACGATCACCAAGGACCGCGCCGACGCCTACGCGGTGCTGTCGCAGGAGAAGGTCGCCAAGGCGTACGCCGACGGCAAGATCCAGCCGGACCTGGTGCCGACGGCGATCAGGACGGCCGAGAAGGGCTGGGGCCTGGCGGTCCAGGACGAGGCGCCCCGCCCGGGCACCACGGCGGAGGCCCTGGCCGGGCTGAAGACGCCGTTCCGGCCGCACGGCAACGTCACCGCGGGTAACTCCTCGGGCGTCAACGACGGCGCCACCGGCTGTGTGGTCGCCGCCGCCGAGGTGGCCGCCGAGCTGGGGCTGAGCCCGAAGATGCGGCTGGTGTCGTACGCGTTCGCGGGCGTGGACCCCGAGGTGATGGGCGTCGGCCCGATCCCGTCCACCGAGCGGGCCCTCCGCCTGGCCGGTCTTGATATTTCGGACATCGGGTTGTTCGAGATCAACGAGGCGTTCGCCGTCCAGGTGCTGGCGTTCCTGGAGCACTTCGGTATCGCCGACGACGACTCCCGGGTCAACCCCTACGGCGGCGCGATCGCCTTCGGCCACCCGCTGGCCTCCTCAGGCGTGCGGCTGATGACGCAGCTCGCCCGCCAGTTCGGCGAGCGCCCCGACGTGCGCTACGGCATCACCACCATGTGCGTCGGCATGGGCATGGGCGGCACCGTGATCTGGGAGAACCTGGCATGAGCGACATCGAGACCTGGCGCGCGCTGCTGAGCGACCGCAATTCCGGCGAGGTCGTCACCAAGGCCCTGGTACGCGACGTCGAGCTGCCCGGCGGCGCGGGCACGATGGCCCTGATCACCTTCGACAACGGCTTCGACCACACCAAGCCCAACACGTTCGGCCCGCACGGCCTGTTCGCGCTCAACGGCGCGCTGTCGGAGATCGCCGCCCGCACCGACCTGGTGGCGGTGGGCGTGACCGGCAAGCCGTTCATCTTCGGCGTCGGCGCCGACCTCAACGGCGCGGCCCAGGTGGCCTCGCGCGAGGAGGCGCTGGCCATCGGCGCGCTGGGCCACCACGTGTTCCGGCGGCTGGGCGAGCTGGGCATCCCGTCGTTCGCCTTCGTCAACGGCGCGGCCATGGGCGGCGGCCTGGAGGTCGCGCTGCACTGCACCTACCGCACGATCTCCTCCGGCGTCCCGGCGGTCGCGCTGCCCGAGTGCTTCCTCGGCCTGGTGCCCGGCTGGGGCGGCACCCAGCTGCTCCCCCGCCTGGTCGGCCCGGCGAACGCGATCAAGCTGATCATCGAGAACCCGCTCGCCCAGAACCGCATGGTCAAGGGCGCGCAGGCGTTCGAGCTGGGCGTGGCCGACGCCCTGTTCGAACCGGCCGACTTCCTGGAGGAGTCGCTGCGCTGGGCGGCCCGCGTCCTGCAGGGCGCCGAGCAGGTCGCCCGCCCCGACCACACGGCCGCCGACTGGGACAAGACCGTCGCCGACGCGCGCTTCCTGGTCGACCTGAAGCTGCACGGCTCCTCCCCCGCGCCCTACCGGGCGCTCGACCTCATCGCGCTGGCCCGTACGGCCTCCCGCGACGAGGGCTTCGCCGCCGAGGACGAGGCGCTGGCCGGCCTGCTGATGAGCGACGAGCTGCGGGCCGGGCTCTACTCCTTCGACCTGGTGCAGCGGCGGGCCAAGCGCCCGGCGGGCGCACCGGACAAGGCGCTGGCGCGCAAGGTCACCAAGGTCGGCGTCGTCGGCGCGGGCCTGATGGCCTCGCAGATGGCGCTGCTGTTCGCGCGCCGCCTGGAGGTCCCGGTCGTGCTGACCGACCTCGACCAGGCCCGCCTGGACAAGGGCGTCGGGTACGTGCACGCCGAGGTGGACAAGCTGCTGGGCAAGGGCCGCGTCTCGGCCGACCAGGCGAACCGGCTCAAGGCGCTGGTGACCGGGTCGCTGACCAAGGACGCGTTCGCCGACGCCGACTTCGTGATCGAGGCCGTGTTCGAGGACCTGGCCGTCAAGAAGCAGGTGTTCGCCGAGGTGGAGGCCGTGGTACGGGCCGACTGCACGCTGGCCACCAACACCTCCTCGCTGTCGCTGACCGAGATGGGCGCCGGCCTGGCGCACCCCGAGCGGCTGGTCGGCTTCCACTTCTTCAACCCGGTCGCCGTCATGCCGCTGCTGGAGATCGTCAAGGGCGCGGCGACGGACGACGCCACGCTGGCCACCGCGTTCGCCGTCGGCAGGTCGCTGAGGAAGTCGTCGGTCCTGGTCAAGGACGCCCCGGCGTTCGTGGTCAACCGGCTGCTCACCCGGTTCATGGGCGAGGTCATCAGCGCCGTGGACGAGGGCACCCCGCTGGAGACGGCCGAGCACGCGCTGGACGGCCTCGGGCTGCCGATGACGCCGTTCGCGCTGCTGCAGCTCGTCGGCCCGGCCGTCGGCATGCACGTGGCCGAGACGCTGCACGAGGCGTTCCCCGACCGGTTCGGCGTCTCGGCGAACCTGGCCAAGCTGGTCGCCTCCGGCAAGCCGGGCGTGTACCGGCCGGACTTCTCGCTCGACGCCGAGGCGGTGGCGCTCTTCGCGGGCGGCTCCGCACCGTCCACGGCCGAGCAGGTGCGCGAGCGGGTGCTCGCCGCGCTGTCCGAGGAGATCCGCCTCATGCTGGACGAGGGCGTGGTGGCCGCGCCTCAGGACATCGACCTGTGCATGATCCTGGGCGCGGGCTGGCCGTTCCACCTGGGCGGCATCACGCCGTACCTGGACCGCAGCGGTCACTCCTCGTCACGCTTCCTGCCGCCGGGAGTGGCGTCGCTTCCGGCTTGACCTGCTCTTTTAGCAGGTCTTTGAGGAGGTCCGCACGGCGGGCCTCCTCAACGGCCATCACTCTCCGTCGTAGCGTGTGGTCCCTTGCTACGAAGGGAGAGGACCATGTCGAAGGCGGTCGGCGCGCTGGCGCTGAGCGGAGCCTTCCTGTTCGCCGCGGCGGCACCGGCACCGGCACTCGCGGAGCGCGACCCGCGATCGGCTCTGCGGATCCTGGTCGCGGAGAAGGGCGGCGAGCCCAAGGCCGTCACCCTGACCTGTGACCGCGACGGCGGGACGCATCCGTCGCCGCGCGCGGCCTGCCGGCTGCTGCGCAAGGCCGGCGGCGATCCGGGCAGGCTGGCCGCGTCGCCCGGCCAGATCTGCACCAGGGAGCTGCGCCCGCACGCGGTCGTCGTGGCCGGCACGTGGCGGGGCAAGCCCGTCATCTTCGGCCGGGTCTACAGCAACCCGTGCCTGATGCGTGCCGCGGGCGGGGCGGTCTTCACGCTCTGACCGCCCCGCCGGGGGTGGCCCGCCCGCCCCCGGGCCGTCAGACCACCTGACCGGCCCTGCTGTGTCGCCGGCCGTACAGGAAGTAGAGCACGGCGCCGACCGCCATCCAGATGACGAACCTCAGCCACGTCTCGACCGGCAGGTTGAGCATCAGGTAGAGGCAGGCCAGCACGGCCAGGATCGGCAGCACCGGCACGCCCGGCGCGCGGAAGGCCCGTTCGAGCTCCGGCCGGGTGCGGCGGAGGATGATCACGCCGGCCGAGACGACGACGAACGCGAACAGCGTGCCGATGTTGACCAGTTCGGCCAGCGCGCCCAGCGAGATGAACCCGGCCAGCACCGCGGCCACCACGCCCACGATCGCGGTGAGCACCGCGGGGGTGCCGGTCGTGGGGTTGACCCGGGCCAGCGGGCGGGGCAGCAGCCCGTCGCGGCACATCGCGAACAGCACCCGCGTCTGGCCGAGCATGAGGATCATCACCACGGTGGTGAGGCCCGCGATCGCGCCGATGCTGATGAGCGTGGCCGCCCACGACTGGCCGACCGCGGTGAAGGCGTCGGCGAGCGGCGCGCTGCTGCTCAGCTCGGTGTAGTGCTGCATGCCCACCACGACCAGCGAGACCGCGACGTACAGGATCGTGCAGATGGCCAGCGAGCCGATGATGCCGCGCGGCACGTCGCGCTGCGGCTCGATGGTCTCCTCGGCGGCGGTGGCGACGATGTCGAAGCCGATGAAGGCGAAGAACACGATCGCGGCGGCGGAGAAGACGCCGAGGACGCCGAACGCCACCGGCGTGATGCCGAACAGCACCTGGATCAGCGGCGCCTGGACCCCTTCCACGGTGGGCGTGGACTCCGGCGCGGGGATGAACGGCGTGTAGTTGGCCGCCTTGACGAAGAACAGCCCGGCCACGATCACCAGCAGGATGACGGCGACCTTGATGACCACGATGGTCAGGTTGACCCGGGACGAGAGCTTGATCCCGGCGATCAGGACCGCGGTGAGGATCAGCACGATGACCATCGCCGGCAGGTTGACCACCGGATCGTCACCCGCGATCGAGGCCGGCAGGTTGACGCCGATCGAGGACATCAGCGAGGAGAAGTAGCCCGACCAGCCGACCGCGACCACGGCGGCGGCCAGGGCCATCTCCAGCACCAGGTCCCAGCCGATGATCCAGGCGGGGAACTCGCCCAGCGTGGCGAAGGCGAAGGTGTAGGCGGAGCCGGCGACCGGGATCGTCGAGGCGAACTCGGCGTAGCACAGCGCCGCCAGACCGCAGACGACCGCGGCGACCACGAACGAGATCGCCACGGCCGGACCGGCCATCTCCTTGGCCACCTGCCCGGTCAGCACGAAGATGCCGGTGCCCACGATCACGCCGATGCCGAAGACGGTCAGGTCCACGGCGTTCAGGCGCTTGCGGAGCTGGTGCTCGGGGGCTTCGGTGTCGCGGATCGACTGCTCGACACTCTTGGTGCGAAAGATATCCACGGTGAGCGACCTTCCCCCACCGTGAGTGATCATGCGCCGCTTACGAAGGGCTCACCACGGGGGAACTGCGCCGGGCGACCGCCTCCGTGATCTGGCGCGCCAGATCCTGTCCGGTGAGCCCGATCCGTCCAAGAATGGCCGCCCGCTTGGCGTGGTCGAGGAACTCCTGCGGGATGCCGTAGGAGCGCACCGGCACGTCCACGTCGGCGTCGCGCAGCAGCCGCGAGACGGCGTCGCCGACGGCGCCCACCCGGCCGTTGTCCTCGACGACGGCGACCAGCTTGTGCGCCCGCGCGGCGCCGACCAGCGCCTCGTCGAGCGGCTTGACCCAGCGCGGGTCGACCACGGTCGAGGAGATGCCCTGCGCGTCGAGCAGGACCGCCGCGTCGAGGCAGGCCCGCGTCATCGGGCCGACGCCGACCAGCAGCACGTCGGGCTCGTCGGCGGCGGGCTCGCGCAGCACGTCCATGGTGCCGAGGCTGCCGACGGCCTCGGCGGCCTCGGCCACCGGGCCCTTGGGGAAGCGCAGCACGGTGGGCCCGTCGGAGACGGCCACCGCCTCGCGCAGCAGCTCGGTGAGCCGCTCGCCGTCGCGCGGCACCGCGACCCGCAGGCCGGGCACGACCTGCAGGATCGACAGGTCCCACATGCCGTTGTGGCTGGCGCCGTCGTCGCCGGTGACGCCCGCGCGGTCGAGCACCACGGTGACCGGCAGCCGGTGCAGCGCCACGTCCATCAGGAGCTGGTCGAAGGCGCGGTTGAGGAAGGTGGCGTAGACGGCGACCACCGGGTGCATGCCGCCCAGCGCCAGGCCGGCGGCGCTGGTCAGGGCGTGCTGCTCGGCGATGCCGACGTCGTAGATGCGCTCGGGGAACGCCTCGGCGAAGGCGGCCAGGCCGGTCGGGTGCAGCATCGCCGCGGTGATCGCCACCAGGTCGTCGCGCTCGCGGCCGAGCCGGACGAGCTCCTCGCTGAACACGTTGGTCCAGACGCGGCCCTTGGGCTTCTCGGCGCCGGTGGCGCGGTCGAAGGCGCCGGGCGAGTGGAACTGGTCCTCGTCGTGGTTCTCCGCGGGGCTGTAGCCGCGGCCCTTCTGGGTGAGGGCGTGCACGATGACCGGGCCGCGGAAGCCGCGGGCCTTGCGCAGCGCCGCCTCCATGGCCTGCTCGTCGTGGCCGTCGATGGGGCCGACGTATTTCAGGCCGAGGTCCTCGAACATGGCCTGCGGCGCGATGACGTCCTTGACGCCCTTCTTGATGCCGTGCAGGGCGTCGTAGAGCACGGGAACGTTCCCGATCTTGCCCTTGACGTATTCGAGCATGTCCTCGTAGCGCCGGTTGACCCGCAGCGACGACAGGTGCGAGGCGAGCCCGCCGATGGTCGGCGAGTAGGAGCGGCCGTTGTCGTTGACGACGATGACGATCGGCAGATCCTTGGCCCCGGCGATGTTGTTGAGCGCCTCCCAGGCCATGCCGCCGGTCAGCGCCCCGTCGCCGATCACCGCGACGACCGTGCGGTCGTGCTCGCCGCGCAGCTTGAACGCCTTGGCCAGGCCGTCGGCGTAGGACAGCGCGGTCGAGGCGTGCGAGTTCTCGACGAAGTCGTGCTCGGACTCGGCCCGGCTCGGGTAGCCCGACAGGCCGCCCTCCTGCTTGAGGGCGTCGAACCCGGCGGCCCTGCCGGTCAGCAGCTTGTGCACGTAGCCCTGGTGCCCGGTGTCCCAGACGACCGGGTCACGCGGCGAGTCGAAGACCCGGTGGATGGCGATGGTCAGCTCCACCACCCCCAGGTTGGGTCCCAGGTGCCCGCCGAACTTCGCGCACGAGTCGACGAGCAGGTCACGCACCTCACCCGCCAGCCGCGGCAACTCCTCGGCAGCGAGCCTCTTGACGTCGTGCGGTCCCTTGACTGAGCCCAGCAACCCGCTCACGGATCAGACTCCCCTCTGGTCTTGTACGCCGACGCAAGAAGTCTAGTTCGCGGACGACACGCTGACCTCATCGAGTCAAATGCACCCCCATTTGTCAGAACTTGACCTAGTCTTTCCCTCACTATGAACACTCTCCCCATGAAGAAACTGTCGTCACTGCTGGCTGCCGGGGTCATCATCTCCCTGGCGGGCGCGGGCACGGCGGTCGCCGAGGCGAACACTGCCAAAGCAGCACAGAAGGTCACGCAGGCACAGCAACAGCAGCAGCAGACCGCCGCGCCCCGCGGCAAGGCGGCCGCCACGAACAACCCGCTGTACAAGACCGGCCGGCTGGCCTCGTCCAACTGCCGTCCCGGCAGCCTCCCCCGGGGCAGCACGGCGGCCTACAAGCGCTTCCTCACCCGGGTCACCAACTGCCTGAACAAGTCGTGGGCCTCGCAGTTCCGCAAGGCGCGCCTGTCGTTCGCCAAGCCGAGGCTGCGCATCACGACCAGCAAGGTCAGCAGCCCGTGCGGGCGCTGGATGTCGGGCGCGGACGGCTACTACTGCTCGTCCAACCGCACGATGTACATGCTCATCACCAAGACCCAGCTGCGCAACCCCGACCCGATCGGCATCGCCCGCCTGATGGCCCACGAGTACGGCCACCACGTGCAGGCCATCTCCGGGATCTGGAACTACTACGGCCCGGCCTACAACAGCGCCCGCGGCTCCGCCAGGCTCCTGCTCTCGCGCCGCTCGGAGCTGCAGGCCGAGTGCTTCTCCTCGGTCTTCATGCGGACCGTGCGTGACACCCTGCCCGTCGACTCCGGCCGCTGGGCGCAGATCGTGGACTGGTTCCACGACCACGGCCACGAGGGCTGGGCGCGCAACGACCACGGCAAGGGCCCGTCGCAGGCGTTCTGGATGAAGCGGGGCTTCAGCTCCGCCTCCCCGGGCTCCTGCAACACCTGGCGGGTCTCCTCGCGCTACGTCGCCTGACCCCACGCCCGAAACACGCCCGAACCTTCGTGCGGCCGTACCGATCCCGGTGCGGCCGCACCCTGGCCTCAGATGCCACATTGGTCTAACCAAACACCACGAACTGGTCTAAGATCCGCGATCGTGCGTATTCCCCTTATCGCAGCGTCTGTCTGCATGATCGCGGGTCTGGCTCTGTCTGGTACGGCCAGCGCCGAGACGAAGTCCGCGAGCTCGGGGCTGCCTGCCGTACTGACCAAGAACAAGATCTACCGGTCCGGCACCCCCTCCACGATGACCTGCGCGATCCCCGAGATCCGCGCCGGCAGCGCCGTCTCCGTCAAGACCTTCCACAAGGCCATGGCCCGGTGCGCCAACCGCTTCTGGGCGGCCCGGTTCAGGGCCGCCGGCCTGCGCTACTCGCCGCCGAAGCTGGCCGTCACCACGGGCAGCCGCTCGGTCTGCGGCAAGATCACCAGCAATGGCGCCCAGTACTGCCCGGCCCACCGCACGATCGCGATCCGGATCCAGAAGCGTGACCTGCGCGACCCGTTCAGGATGAACATCGCGCACTCCGTCGCCCACGAGTGGGGCCACCACGTGCAGGAGCTCAGCGGCATCCTGGACGCGCAGAACCGGCTCTACTGGCGCGCCGGGAACAGGGCCCGCACGGTGCTCAGCCACCGGCTGGAGATGCAGGCCGAATGCTTCGCCGGCGTCTTCTACCGCTCCACGATCGACTCGATCGACCCGGGCATCACCTGGGACCAGTGGGTCGAGGCGATCAAGCAGGCGGACGAGAGCAAGATCCACGGCAAGCCGCGCAACCTCGCCTACTGGCAGGACCGCGGCTTCACCAGCGGCACGGCCCGCTACTGCAACACCTGGACGGCGCCGAACTCCCGCGTCGCCTAGGTGCCGGCCCTGGCCAGCACCTCCAGAGGATCGGCGAGCACGTGGGCGAAGGCCAGCTCGGCCGCGCCCACGAGCGTCGCGTCGTCGGCCAGGGACGAGGTGCGCAGCCGCAGCCGCTCGCGCTGCGGCGCCATCGCGTGCAGGGTCAGGCGGCTGCGCACCTGGGCGGCCGAGCCGAGGTAGACCTCCCGCAGCATCCCCCCGAAGATCACCATTTCCGGGTTGAAGATGTTGACCAGGTTGGCGATGCCCAGGCCGAGCCAGTCGCCGACCCGTTTGAGCGCCTCCTGCGCGACGATGTCGCCCCGGTCGGCCGCCTCGACCACCGCGCGGACCGCGTCGCGGCCGTGCTGCCCCGAGCGGAACCGGCCGGCCGCCTCCAGCAGCGCGCGCTCACCCACCTCGGCCTCCAGGCAGCCGTGCGAGCCGCAGCCGCAGGCCCGGCCGCCCGGGTTGACCACGATGTGGCCGACCTCGCCGCCGTAGCCGTCGTGGCCGCCCAGCAGGTGGCCGCCCGTGATGATGCCGCCGCCGATGCCGACGTCGCCGTGCAGGTAGACGAGATCCTTGACGGCCGCGCCCACGCCGCGGCTGTGCTCGGCCAGCGCCGCCAGGTTGGCGTCGTTGCCCACGCTCACCGGCAGGCCGAGGCCGAGCCTGCGGCCCAGCTCCTCGCCGAACGGCACGGCCTTCTCGACCATCAGGTTGGGGCCGAAGGTGACCACGCCGTCGCCCTTGCGCACCCCGCCCGGCACCGCCGCCGCCGCGCCCACGCAGACCGTGTCGTCGCGGGTCCGGCGCCGCATCTGGCGGGCGAACCCGGCCAGCACCCCGGCCAGCTCGCCGAGCGCCAGCGCGTCACGCTCGCGCGCCACCTCCCTGCGGTCCAGGATGAGGCCGCCGAGCCCGACCCTGGCCACGGCCAGCCGGTCGGGGCTGACGTCGAAGGCGAACACGTACACCCGCGACGACTCCGGGCGCACCACCAGCGAGGGGCGGCCGGCGCGGCCCGTCTCGCGCGGCAGCTCCTCGCGCACCAGCCCGGCGGCGGTCAGGTCGGAGGTGAGCGCCATGATCGTGCTGCGGTTGAGCCCCATCCGCGAGGTCAGCTCGGCCCGCGAGATCGGCCCGCCCAGATGGACATGGCGAAGCAGCGCGCCGAGGTTGTGGCGCCTGATGTCCTCCTGCGAGGGGCCGGCACGCATCGTCTGAGGTTCCTTCAACGGGTGGAAGTCGCTGATCACCTTAGACCAGCGGAGGCCGCCCGTTTGCGCGCCAGCGCGTCCACCCCCGCGGCCAGCAGCAGGACGCTGCCGGTGACGAGATACTTCACGCTCGACCCGTATCCCATCAGGGCCATGCCGTTCTCGATCACCGCGACGACGGCGCCGCCGAGTATCGCGTCGACCACCCGGCCCTTGCCGCCGAACAGGCTGGTGCCGCCGATCACCGCCGCGCCGACCGCGTACAGCAGCACCGAGCTGCCGCCCGTGTTCGGGTCGACGGAGCTGGCCCGGGAGGCGGCGATGATGCCGCCGACCGCCGCCATGGCCGAGCAGATCACGAACGCGCTGACCTTGATCCGGTCGACCGCGATGCCGGCCCTGCGGGCCGCCTCCGCGTTCCCGCCGACCGCGTAGATGTGCCGCCCGAACGCGGTACGGCGCAGCACGAACGTCCACAGCACCAGCAGCGCCAGGATCACCGGGACCACGATCGGCACCCCGGTCAGCGAGGTGAGCAGCGGGTTGCGGCTGCGCTCCAGGTTGAGGACGTACACCGCGAGACCGGCGATGACGGCCAGCGAGCCGACCCGGACCGCGATCAGCGACAGGGGGTCGGCCACCAGCCCCCGCCCGGCCCGCCGGCGCGCCCGGACGAGCTGGACGGCGGCGTAGATCGCCACGCACGCCGCGTACAGCGCCCAGCCGAGCCACGGCGGCAGGTTGCGGCCCGCGACGGCGACGATCACCTCGTTCCTGATCGAGATGTTCTTGCCCTCGTCCACCAGTACGAGCACGAGCCCCTGGAAGGCGAGGAAGGCGGCCAGCGTCACCACGAACGACGGGATGCCGACCTTGGCCACCAGCGTGCCGAGCACGACGCCGATGACCACCCCGGTGACGATCGCCGCCAGCACGCACACGTACCACGGCAGGCCGAACGAGGTCAGCGTCACCGCCAGCACCGCCGCGCAGACGCCGCTGGCGAACCCGGCCGACAGGTCGATCTCGCCGAGCAGCAGCACGAACACCAGGCCCATCGCGATCACCGTGATCGCGGCGCCCTGCGTGAACAGGTTGGCGAAGTTGATCGGGCTGAGGAAGGACGGGCGGGCGACGGCGAAGACCGAGCAGAGCACCACCAGGCCGAGCACCGCCGGCAGCGCGCCCATGTCGCCGCCGCGCACGCGCTCGGCGTAGGCGCGCACGCTGTGCCCGATCGACGGCGTCTGCGCCGCCGTGACGATGGCCTCTCCGGGCAGTTCCTTGACCTTGTTCATGGCACGATCCCCAGGTCTCCGCTGCGGCCGGATGTGATCAGTTCGACGACCTGCGCGTGCGTCACGTCGGCGGTCCTGACCTGGGCGGCCATCCTGCCGAGGTAGAGCGCCGCGATCTGGTCGGAGACGGCGAACACGTCGTTCATGTTGTGCGAGATGAGCACGACGGCCAGGCCCTTGTCGGCCAGCCTGCGCACCAGTTCGAGCACCTGGGCGGTCTGGGCGACGCCGAGCGCGGCGGTCGGCTCGTCGAGGATGACGACCTTGCTGTTCCACAGCACGGCCTTGGCGATGGCGACCGTCTGCCGCTGCCCGCCGGACAGGCTGGAGACCTGCTGGCGGATGGACTTGACGGTCCGCACGGACAGGCCGCTCAGCGTCTGCTCGGCCAGCTCCTCCATGGAAGCCTCGTCGAGCACCAGGCCCCGGCGGCGCTCGCGTCCCAGGAACATGTTCTGGACGATGTCGAGGTTGTCGCAGAGCGCCAGGTCCTGGTAGACGATCTCGATGCCGAGTTCGCCCGCGTCGCGGGGGCCGTGCACCTGGACCGGGCGGCCGTCGAAGACGATCTCGCCCGAGTCGATCGGATAGATACCGCCGACGCACTTGACCAGCGTCGACTTGCCGGCGCCGTTGTCGCCGACCAGCGCGGTGACCTCGCCCGCATGGGCGGAGAACGCGACGTCGTGCAGGACTTGCACGGGCCCGAAACTCTTGTCGATCCCGCGCACTTCGAGCAGGGGGGTCATGAGGCTCCCTCGGGTTGAGCACGGCCCGCGCCCCGAGCGCGGACCGTGCCCCATGCCGGTACTACTGGATTCCCGCTTCGGTGCACTTGTCGGCGAAGTCGCCGGTGCACAGCTCCTCCTTGGTGACGTAGCCGTCCGCCACCACGTCCTTGACGTTCTCGAAGTAGATGGCCTGCGGCTCCAGGAGCTCGGACGGGACGTCCTGGCCGCTCTCCGGGTCCTTGACGCTGCCGCCGGCCGCCGGCTTCTCGCCCTTGGCCAGCGCGACCGCGAGCGCGGCGGCGGCGTCGGCCTCCTTCTTGACGGCCTTGTAGACGGTCATGCACTGGTCGCCCGCCAGGATGTTCTGCAGGCCCTGCACGGTGGCGTCCTGGCCGGTCACCGGCACCTTGCCGTTGAGCTTGTTCTTCTTCAGCACGGTGATGGCGGCGTTGCCCAGGCCGTCGTTGGCGGCCAGCACGCCGGCGATCTTCGGCTCACTGGTGAGCATCTGCTCGAAGATGGTGCCGGCCTGGGTGTTGTCCCAGTCGGGCACGGCCTGGTCCGGGCCCTTGACGTACTCGCCCGCGTCGAACTTGGGCTTGAGGACGCCGTCGTACCCCTCCTTGAACAGCGTGGCGTTGTTGTCCGTCGGGGAGCCGTTCAGATAGGCCACGATGGGCTTTTCGGCCTTCTTGTCGGCCAGGCACTTGCTCAGGCCCTCGCCCTGCAGGGTGCCGACCTTGGTGTTGTCGAAGCTGACGTAATACGCGGCGCCGCCGCCCAGCGTCAGCCGGTCGTAGTCGATGGTGGCCACGCCCTGGGACTTGGCCTTGTCGATGACGGTCTTCCCGGTGCCGCTGTCCAGGTTGACGATCATCAGGACGGTGGCGCCGTTCGTGATCATCTGGTCGGCGATGGTCTGGAAGGCCGTCTTGTCGTTCTGGGCGTTCTGGATGTCGTAGGCGACGCCCGCGGCCTCGAACGCCTCCTGCAGATATTTGCGGTCCGCCGTCTCCCAGCGGGCCGACGACTTGCTGTCGGGCAGGATGACGCCGATCTTGCCGGCCGCCGCGGGTGAGGAGGCGGCCGGGGCGGAGGAGGTCGTGGTGGTCGTCCCGCCGTCGCCCCCGCAGGCGGTGAGACCGAGTGCCAGCGCTGCTGCCGCGGCCGTCGAGCTGAGGATCCCCTTGCGCATGGGTGCAGGGTCCTTTCTTCCGGAGGGGCCCGGATGAATGTTGTTTGCGGCAACGTATTCCGGTACAGCCTGCTTTGGAAGACCCTGGGTGGGGGGAGTTTGTTGTTCCCGGTAACAATCCAGAAACACCACGTCCACGAGGCCGGGCGCGCCTCCCCGGCACGCCGACGTCGGACGGCGGCCCCGCCGCCCAGCTGATCGGGCCGCCGCCCGGCGCCGGACCGGACGCTCCGAAGGTTTCGGCGGTCCGGCCGTTCCCTGCTCGGTCACCGACGCGGCATTCGCCGATAAAACGCGGACATACCACCGGCATACCCTCGCCATTTACCCTCGGCATCGCGTATTCCGTTGAACGCGCCGTGACGCGTTCAGGAATACGCCGAGTACGAGGTCCGGGCGAAAGGAATGGCGTGCTGAAGAAGGCCGGCATCCCGCCAGGACGACGGAACCGGTCAGCGGCAGCGCCCTCGGCCACGGCCGCCGACCGGGACCAGGTGTGTTCACCGGGAATCCCCGACGGCGCCACATGCGATTTCCGCACCGAAAGTCTTCCGCCCCGGAAAGGAGGAAGTGGCTGCCCGCGGGCCGGCGGAATTCGTCCCGGGGCCGCGGAAAAGAAATGCGGGCGTCCGGCAACCCTGCGAAAGCGGATGCCGGCCCGGACCCGGTGAAGCTGGCCGCGGCTGACCCCTCGTCACGGGCCGACAGCCCGGGACGGCATCACTCCGCCACGGCGGATCACCCCCGACAGAAACCCGGAGAACACAGATGATCTCCAGCAGGCGCCCACACGCCATCGTGACGGTGGCACTGACCGCGCTCACGATGCTCGCCCTCCCGCCGGCCGCCCCGGCGAACGCCGCCGCCGACCCCACCGGGCCGCCGGACGGCGATGTGACCATCACCACCTTCCCCCACGTGGCCTGCGACCCACGAGGCGAGACCGGCGTCGACGCCGCCGTGGCTCGGCAACTGAACGGCGTCCTCACCGGCGAGCTGGGCGGCGGCGACATGAACGCCTACCGCGTCTCCTGCGCCCGCATGGTCGTGAAGGCGGTCCAGGATCGCGGGCTGCCCAAACGCGCCGCGGTCATCGCGATCACCACCACGATCGTGGAATCGCTCATCGAGAACGTCAGCGAGGAGCTCGACCACGACAGCCTGGGCCTGTTCCAGCAACGCGCGCACTGGGGTTCCGTCGCGAACCGGCTCAATCCGATCTGGGCCACCAACGCGTTCCTCAACAAGATGATCGACGAGTACCCGGACGGCCGCTGGCAGGACGCGGAGATCGGCAAGGTGTGCCAGACGGTCCAGGTGTCCAGGTACCCGGACCGCTACCAGGACCAGGCCGGCGACGCACGGAAGATCGTGGACGCCCTCTGGAGGCCACGTGACCCGGGGGCCGCGGACTTCGACGCCGACGGCATCGCCGACATCTTCGCCGTCGCCGGTGGCACGCTGTCCATCTGGAACGGCCGGGGCGGCACCGGCTTCTCCGGCCGCGTGGAGGTCGGCGGCGGCTGGACCCCCTACAGCAAACCCGTCGCGGGCGACTTCAACAACGACGGCCTCGGCGACCTGGCCGCCGTGAAGGACGGCACCCTGTACATCTGGAACGGCCGGGGCGGCAACGCATTCGGCAACCCGATCGAGCTGGGCCGGGGCTGGACGCCGTACGCGGACAGCCTGACCTCGCTGGGTGACGTCAACGGCGACGGGAACGCCGACCTCGGCGCCCTCGACGGCGGCACCCTCACCGTCTGGAACGGCACGGGCCGCAATGCCTTCGTCAGCGGCGTCGACATCGGGGGCGGCTGGACCGTCTACAGCAAGCCGATCGGCGGCGACTTCAACAACGACGGCCTCGGCGACCTGGCCGCCGTGAAGGACGGCACCCTGTACATCTGGAACGGGCGCGGCCGCAACGAGTTCACCGGGGCCAACGAGATCGGCGCCGGGTGGACGGCGTACGCCGCCACCCTGCGCTCCTTCGGTGACCTCGACGGCGACGGCCACTCCGACATCACCGCCGCCTACGGCGGCCACCTGCACGTCTGGAACGGCCGGGGCGGCAACGCCTTCGCCGGACGGGTCGAGCTCGGCGCCGGCTGGAGCCGCTACTTCCCCCACACGCTCAGCCTCCACGGCGCCAACTTCAACGGCGACGGCGCCGGCGACATCTTCGCCGTGGCCGACGGCACCCTGTCGGTCTGGAACGGCCTAGGCGGCAACGGCTTCACCGGCCGGGGCGACGTCGGCGGCGGCTGGACCCCCTACGGCAAGCCCGTCGCCGGCGACTTCACCAGCGACGGCATCAGCGATCTGGCCGCGGTCAAGAACGGCGTCCTGCACCTCTGGAAAGGCGAGGGCAGCAACGAGTTCGGCGACGCGCTCGCACTCGGCCCAGGCTGGGGCCCGTACGCCTCGACCCTCGTCTCGCTGGGTGACGTGAACGGCGACGGGTACGCCGACCTCGGCGCCGTCGCCGAAGGCGCCTTCTCCGTCTGGAACGGCCGGGGGGACGGCACCTTCGCCTCCCGCGTGGACGCCGGCGGCTGGGCCGCCTCCGGCAAGCCGGTCGCGGGCGACTTCGACGACGACGGCGTCGGCGACCTGCTCGCCGTCGAGGGCGACGTCCTGCACGTCCGGAACGGGCGCGGCGACAACTCCTTCGCCCCGCCCGCGCCCGTGGGTCCGGGCTGGGCCCCGTACGCCTCCACGCTCACCTCGCTCGGTGACGTCGACGGCGACGGCCTCGGCGACCTTGCCGCCGTCGCCGGTGACCATCTCCAGGTCTGGAACGGCCGGGGCGGCAACGCCTTCGCCGGACGGGTCGAGCTGGGCGCCGGCTGGAGCCGCTACTTCCCCGGCTGATCTCCGCCCCCGGCCGCGGCGGCCTCGAACAGGAGGCGTTCGCGGCCGGGCCGGCACACCAGTTGCAGCCCCACCGGCAGGCCGTCCACCAGCCCGGCGGGGACGGTCAGCGCGGGCAGGCCGAGCACGTTCCACGGGCTGGTCAGGGCGAGCAGGGCGGCGCGGACGGCGACGCTCGCACCGTTCAGCACGGTCTCCCGCCGCAGGAGCGGCGGCGCGGTCAGCAGCACGGCCGGCAGCGCGAGCACGTCGTGCCGCTCGAAGAGCGCGCCCGCCACCCCGGCGAGCCGTGACCGCTCCGCCATCGCCCGCACGTACCGCCACGCGGGCACCTCGGCGGCGGCGCGCAGCCGTTCGAGCACCTCCGGGTCGAACAGCTCGGGCGCGCCGGCCAGCCGGTCCGCGTGCACGGCGACCGTCTCACAGCTCTGGATGACCGTGTACGTATCCCGCAACTCCGCGGCGACGCCCCCGGGCAGCCGCACCTCCTCCGGTGCCCCGGCCGCCTCCCGCGCCAGCGCCACCACCCGCGGATCGCCGGCGAAGAAGTCCCCGGGGTCCAGCCAGGCCACCCGGGCCGCCCGGCCGCCCTCCTCCTCCAGGGGTTCGCCGGTGAGGCACGTGTAGGCCGCCAGGCAGTCCCGCGCGTCGGCGGCGAGGACGCCCACGTGGTCGAGCGTGCGTGACAGGGGGAAGACGCCGTCGGCGGGGATCGCGCCGTACGCGGGCTTGAAGCCGGCGACCCCGCACAGCGCGGCGGGGATGCGGACCGAGCCGCCCGTGTCGGTGCCGAGCGCCAGCGGGACCAGGCCCGCCGCCACGGCCGCCGCGCTGCCGCCGCTGGAGCCGCCCGACATGCGCTCGGGGTCCCGGGGGTTGCGCGATGCTCCGTTGGCCGAGCGGTCGCCCGTCGGCCCGTACGCGAACTCGTGCGTCGTGGTCTTGCCGACGATCACCGCGCCGGCCTCCCGTAGCCGTGTCACGCAGGCGGCGTCGGTGTCCGGGACGTACCCGGCGAAGTGCCGCGAACCCATGGCGGCGGGCAGGCCCGCGACCATGATCAGATCCTTGACGCCGACGGGCATCCCGTGCAGCGGCCCCCGGTCGGCGCCCCCGGCCAGCTCGCGGTCCGCCTGGCCGGCCGCCTCCAGCGCGCCGTCGGCGTCCACGCAGACGAACGCGTTGATCGCGGGGTCGAGCCGGGTGACGGCGTCGAGCGCCCACCGGGTCAGCTCGGTCGCGGTGACGCGGCCCGCGCGCAGGTCCAGGGCGAGGTCGGAGACGGTACGGCCGGCGAACGGGCCTGGAGTGACGGGCATGGCATCCTCTCGGCGGTGCGCGATGTGCCCCTTGCATACCATCCCGCCCCTGATGACGAAGATCCGGTGCTACGGTGGGCTCCGCCATACTGCACAAAGGGGACGTATGTTCGGCATTGTCCGCCCGTGTCGGCACGTCATGTGCAAAGGGCTCTACGCGGACTGGATGGCCCACCTGTGCGGGCTGTGCCTGGCGCTCAGGGACGAGCACGGGCAGCTGTCCCGCCTGGTGACCAACTACGACGGCCTGCTGGTGTCCGTGCTCACCGAGGCCCAGGCCGTCACGCCTCCCGCGCGCCGGCGGGCGGGGCCGTGCCCGCTGCGCGGCTTCGCCAGGGCCGACGTGGCGCAGGCCGACGGGGCGCGGCTGGCGGCCTCGGTGTCGCTGCTGCTGGCCGCCGGCAAGATGCGCGACCACGTGTCGGACGGCGACGGCCGGTACGCGCGCCCGCTGGTGGCCGCCGCGGCGACCCGCCTGGCGCGCCGCTGGTCGGCCTCGGGCACCACCACCGCGGACGCGCTCGGCTTCGACCCGCGCCCCCTCACCTCGGCCGCGGCCCGCCAGGCCCTCCTCGAACGCCCTCCCCACCTCCCGCCCACCACCCCCACACCAACGGTCAGCGCATCCGTCCCGGACCTCTGGGTGCGGGGCGGGACTCTCCCGGGGGCCCGGGCGGATCGGGGGTCCGTGCCCGGTTCTGCCGGGGTGAGCGCCGGGGTGGCGGGCTCGGCGCCCGATAGATGGGGCCGGGGCGACGGTGAGGGGACGGCAGGAGGCGGGCTGCGGGAGTTGACGGGGCCCACGGAGGAGGCGGTGGCCGCCGCGTTCGGGTACACGGCGGTGCTCGCGGACCGGCCGGGCAACCGGGAGGCTCTGGAGGCCGCCGGGCGCGCGTTCGGCCGGTTGGCGCACCTGCTCGACGCCGTGGAGGACCTGGCCGACGACCGGGCGTCCGGCGCGTACAACCCGCTGGACGCCACCGGCACCACCCTCGCGGACGCGCGCCGTCACTGCGACGCGGCCCGGACCGCGCTGCGCGAGGCCGTCGACGACCTGGACCTGCCCCGGCCGGGCCTGACGCGCGCGTTGCTGGTGAAGGAGACCGGCCGCGCCGTCTCCCGCGCCTTCGCCACCGCGGGCGCTCGCCCGCCCGTGGACGATCCGGGGGCGCCGCCCGGGCGGCGCAGGCAGGATCCGGGCGGGCTGCTGTCGTTCATGTGCACGTCGCTGACCTGCTGTACGTGCGGGCTGTACCGGCCGGAGTGGGACGAGGAGCACGAGAGCTCCTTCTGCCAGCGGTGCGACTGCTCCGACTGGGACTGCTGCTCCAACTGCAACTGCGGCTGCTGCTGCTCGGAGGACGGCGGCTGCTCCTGTGACGGCTGCAGCTGCGGCTGCGACTGACCGCCCGCCGCACCCACGGCGCCACACGACACCACACGACACCACACGGCACCACAGCCGCGACCGGCGACGGGCGACGGGCGTGCCGTCAGGTCAGGAGCGTCACGCCGATGAGCCCGAGGGCCGAGGCCGCGGCGACGGCGAGGATCGCGACCCGGACCTTGCCCTGGTCGAGGTGGCGGCGCAGCGGCCCGGACACCAGGAAGCCGAGGATCATCGGCACGAGGAGCGCGGCCCCGGTGGTGAGCGCGCGCGCCGGCAGGTGGTCGACCAGGGCCAGGATGACGATCGACTGGGCGGCGCCGAGGAAGAAGAACATCGCCAGCGTCGCCCGGATCTGCGGTCCCTTGGCCGTCTGGTACACCAGCGCGACGGGCGGCCCCCCGATGCCGGTCGCGGTGCCGGTGATGCCGGAGACGAAGCCCGCCGAGGTGATCGTCACCCCGTTGCGCGGCAGGCTGACCGCCCGGGCGGTGAGCCCCACGGCGGCCAGCACCATGACCGCCACGAAGACGCTCAGCGCGTGGATGGAGACGTAGACGACGATCACCGCCCCCACGACGCTCCCGGGCAGCCTCCCCAGCAGCGCGAACCCTAGCCCGCGCCAGTCCACCCGCCGCCACTCCACGGCCAGCGTGAACAGCGGCAGCGTCATGTTGACCACCTGCATCGCCCCCGGCATCACCGCGGGGTCCAGCATCGTGAGCACGGGCACCCCCACGAGCCCCAGCCCGAATCCCACGCTCCCTTGGACCACCGCGCCCAGAAAAACCGCCACACCACCGATAATCAGCACCAATGCCGCATGAGTCACAAAAGGGAGTTAACCACCCCAATCCCGCCACCTTGGCGGCGGCAGAGCCTGCGTGCGGGCGGCCCCGCATCCCCTAAGCTGCGTGATCGTGCGTCTGCTTCTCACCCTCCCCCTCCTCGCCGGTCTGGCCGTGCCCGCGCCGTACGAGGACCCGCTGGCCGCGACCGGAAAGCTGGCGACGGCGGCCTGCCCGGAGCCGGCCATCGTCCAGGGCGGCATCCCGCGCACCCGCGAATACCTCACCGCGATGATGAAATGTCTGGATCGATCGTGGTCCAGACACTTCGCCGGGGCCGGCCTGACCTTCCGCAAGCCCGTCGTGCGCTACTACGACGAGCCGGCGACGCGGGTGTGCGGCGGCGACTGGCCCGACGGGGCCGCCGCCTTCTACTGCACCGAGCGGGCCACGCTGGTGTTCCCGCTGACGGGCCGCTGGATCGAGGACCGTACGGACCTCTACCCCCTCAAGGTGGCCGCGCACGAGTACGGCCACCACGTGCAGAGCCTGACCGGGATCAGGAAGCACTACGAGAGCGGCGCCCGCGCCAGCCGCGCCCGGCAGGCGGAGCTGGGGCGGCGCTACGAGCTGCAGGCCGACTGCCTGTCTGGGGTGTTCCTCGGCAGCGTGTGGGGGTCGCTGGCGCGCGGCCGGGGCGACTGGGAGGCCGTGCTCGACGCCACCCGCGCCAGCGGCGACGACGACGGCGAGCGGCGCAGCCACGGCAAGGGCGCCAACCGCGCCTACTGGCTCAAGCGCGGCTTCACCGCACAGCGGCCCGGCGCCTGCGACACCTGGTCGGCCCCGGCCGCCCGGGTGGCCTGACGCGGCGGACATACCTCCGGCATACCGGACGTCACTAACGTTGCGGGAGTGAGAGGCGCCCGCCCCAGCACATGGCCGGTGGGGCGGGAGCCGTAAGGGAGGCCAGGAGCCGCCCGGCGCTGGGTGGTGCGCCGGGCGGCTCCTGGAGGTCGGGTGGATCCCCCGAGGTGGGGGCGTGAGGATCGCACGCCCCGCCCGGCCCCGCGCGAGGGCGCGGCCGGGCTCCCGTCGCCCGCCGCCGGCTGATGACCGGCGCGCGGACGCGGGAAGTCGAGCGGGTCAGGACTTGGCGAGCAGCGAGCGCAGGACGTACTGCATGATGCCGCCGTGCCGGTAGTAGTCGGCCTCGCCGGGCGTGTCGATGCGGACCACCGCGTCGAACTCCACGTCGCCCGCCTTGACGTGCACCGTCTGCGGGACGGAGCCGTCGTTGAGCGCCTCGACGCCGGTGATGTCGAACGTCTCCTCGCCCGTCAGCCCCAGCGACTCGGCCGAGCCGCCGTCGGGGAACTGCAGCGGCAGCACGCCCATGCCGATCAGGTTGGAGCGGTGGATCCGCTCGTAGGACTCGGCGATGACGGCGCGGACGCCGAGCAGCGCGGTGCCCTTGGCGGCCCAGTCACGCGAGGAGCCGGAGCCGTACTCCTTGCCCGCCAGCACGACCAGCGGCGTGCCGGCCGTGGCGTAGTTGACGGAGGCGTCGTAGATGAACGACACCGGCGCGTCGGCCTGGGTGAAGTCGCGGGTGTAGCCGCCCTCGGTGCCGGGCGCGATCTGGTTGCGCAGCCGGATGTTGGCGAAGGTGCCGCGGATCATCACCTCGTGGTTGCCGCGCCGCGAGCCGTAGGAGTTGAAGTCCTTGACCTCGACGCCGTTGGCCTGCAGGTACTGGGCGGCGGGGGTGCCGACCTTGATGGACCCGGCGGGCGAGATGTGGTCGGTGGTGACCGAGTCGCCCACCTTGACCAGCACCCGGGCGCCGGCGATGTCGGTCACCGGCTCCGGCGTGGACGGCATGCCGTCGAAGTAGGGGGCCTTGCGGACGTAGGTGGAGGACGGGTCCCACTCGAAGGTGTCGCCGGTCGGGATCGGCAGCGAGCGCCACAGGTCGTCGCCCTTGAACACGTCGGCGTAGTCGCGCTCGAACATGTCGCGGCCGATCGAGGAGTGCACCACCTCGGCGATCTCCTCCGGCGAGGGCCAGATGTCGCGCAGGTAGACGGGCTCGCCGTCGGCGCCGGTGCCCAGCGGCTCGGTGTCGAGGTCGACGTCCATGGTGCCGGCCAGCGCGTAGGCGACCACGAGCGGCGGGGACGCCAGGTAGTTCATCTTGACGTCGGGGTTGATGCGGCCCTCGAAGTTGCGGTTGCCGGACAGCACGGCGGTGACCGCGAGGTCGTTGGCCTGGACGGCCTCGGAGATCTCGGCGGGCAGCGGGCCGGAGTTGCCGATGCAGGTGGTGCAGCCGTAGCCGACGAGGTTGAAGCCGATCTTGTCGAGGTACGGCTGGAGGCCGGAGCGCTCGAAGTAGCCGGTGACGACCTGCGAGCCGGGCGCCAGCGAGGTCTTGACCCACGGCTTGCGGGTCAGGCCCTTCTCCACGGCGTTGCGGGCCAGCAGCGCCGCGCCGAGCATGACGTACGGGTTGGAGGTGTTGGTGCAGGAGGTGATCGCGGCGATGGAGACGATGCCGTGGTCGATCTCGAAGGAGGTGCCGTCGGCGAGCGTGACGGGAACCGGCTTGTGCGGGCGCGAGCCGTTGGCGTCGGCGTTGGAGGCGGGCGCGTCGGAGGCGGGGAAGCTCTCCTTGACGGCCTCGTCGACGCCGTCGGGGTCGTCGACGTAGGCGCGCACGTCGCGGCGCCAGGTCTCCTTGGCCGCCGACAGCTCGATGCGGTCCTGCGGGCGCTTGGGGCCGGCGATGGACGGCACCACCGTGGCCAGGTCGAGCTCGATGTACTCGGAGAACTCCGGCTCGGGGCCCTGCGGGTCGAGCCACATGCCCTGGGCCTTGGCGTAGGCCTCGACGAGCGCGATCTGCTCCTCGGAGCGGCCGGTCAGGCGCAGGTAGTCGACGGTCTGGCCGTCGATGGGGAAGATGGCGCAGGTGGAGCCGAACTCGGGGCTCATGTTGCCGATCGTGGCCCGGTCGGCCAGCGGCACGGACGAGACGCCCTCGCCGTAGAACTCCACGAACTTGCTGACCACGCCGTGCTTGCGCAGCATCTGCGTGATGGTGAGCACCAGGTCGGTGGCGGTGGCCCCGGCGGGCAGCTTGCCGTTGAGCTTGAAGCCGACGACGCGCGGGATCAGCATGGAGATCGGCTGGCCGAGCATGGCGGCCTCGGCCTCGATGCCGCCGACGCCCCAGCCGAGAACGCCGATGCCGTTCTCCATCGTGGTGTGGGAGTCGGTGCCGACGCAGGTGTCGGGGTAGGCCCTCGTGACGCCGTCTTCGCCGCGGGTCATGACGACGCGGGCCAGGTGCTCGATGTTGACCTGGTGGACGATGCCGGTGCCGGGCGGCACGACCTTGAACTCGTCGAAGGCCGTCTGGCCCCAGCGCAGGAACTGGTAGCGCTCGCGGTTGCGCTCGTACTCGCGCTCGACGTTGCGCTGGAAGGCGTCGGGGTGGCCGAAGTAGTCGACGATGACCGAGTGGTCGATGACCATCTCGGCCGGGGCCAGCGGGTTGATGCGGGCCGGGTCGCCGCCGAGGTCGCGCACGGCCTCGCGCATGGTGGCCAGGTCGACGACGCAGGGCACGCCGGTGAAGTCCTGCATGATGACGCGTGCCGGGGTGAACTGGATCTCCACGCTCGGCGCCGCGTTCGGGTCCCAGGACCCCAGGGCGCGGATGTGGTCGGCGGTGATGTTCGCGCCGTCCTCGGTGCGGAGGAGGTTTTCCAGCAGGATTTTCAGGCTGTACGGGAGGCGGGCAGCGCCTTCGACGGCGTCCAGCCGGAAAATCTCATATGACGCGTCGCCGACGCGCAGCGTGTCACGGCTGCCGAAGCTGTTCGCGGACACGGTGATTCGCCTCCTCCATAGACAGTTGCTCACTTGAGATCCTGCCGCACGCGGGAAGCGTCCTCGACGTCAGGTCACCCTAAGTCGGCCGCGCAGGTCTCTCGACATCAAGATATCTCTAAAAGTATCTCGACATCAAGTTAAACGGGTACGAGCCGCCAGAACAGCAGGCCGACGATGGCGATCGCCAGCACCGGGGCGAGGATCTTCTGCTCGAACTTCTTCCCCGTCTTGATGCCGATCTTCCACGGCAGCACGAACTTGATCGACAGCGGCCACAGCACCGGGCACCCGCGCTCGGTCATGCAGTCGCCCACCACATGCATGAGACAGCCGATCCCCACGGCCAGCCCCAGCCAGGCGTAGCCCACCGATTGCGACATGAACACCGCGTAGAGCCCGGCGGTCAGGCCGATGTTGACCATGGCCGAGCCGAGCTTCTTGCCCGGGATGCCGACGCCGATCGCGCGCAGGGCCAGCCCGATGAGCAGCACGACCATGATGTCGCGGCCGATCGGATAGGTGTTGGCCAGCCAGTGCGTGCCTAACCCGATCGCCACCGCGAACGCCAGCGAGTGGGTGGCGCCCCGGTGCCCGCCGCTGATCCACGAGACGCCCTTGCTCAGCAGCCAGGTGACCGGGCCGAAGGTCTGCGCGATCGTGGCGCTCGGGTGGTCGAGGTCGGGCAGCATGGCGGCGCCGGCGCAGATGATGGCCCCGGCGATCAGCTCCGCCGGGCTCAGCGCGGTGGCCATGATGCCGGTGTCGATGAACCGGGATGACTCGTTCAGCAACGGCAGCGCCGCGAGCGGCGGCGCCAGCCCCAGCCAGGCGATGACCCCGGTGAGCGCGTGCGTGTGCCCCATCATGATCGGGACTGTACGGCAATCGGCGCCCGGGTGTGATGTGCCGGTGAACGCAGACGAGGTCGTCTCCGCGGCGACAGCACCCCCCAGCCCTGCCGACGCGGAACGACCTCGTCTGCTCTGAACAACGGTCCCCTCCCGGATCCTGTTCCCGGATTCCTGGAAGTTTTTGGTGATCTGTCTCACTCGTCCCCGGGCCTTGATGGCGACATGCTTCCGATATATCTTTGAAGCATCGAAGAACAATCGCAAGGAGACGACACCATGACATCCGCTCAGGCGGCAGGGGGCCAGTGGCCCGACGCGCACGAGTTCAAGAAGGCCGCGAAAGAGGCGATCAGGGCCGTGGCCGACGCCTTCGAGCAGGGCCATCCGCACCGGCACCACGGCGGCCCGCACGAGCACCGGTCCCGCGGGCGGCGCGGGCCGGGGCAGTTCCCGTTCGACTTCGGCCGCGGGCCGTGGGGGCAGGGCCCGTTCGGGGGGCACCGGGGCTGGGGCGGCAGGCCGCGCAAGGCCAAGCGGGGCGACGTCCGCGCCGCGATCCTCGCGCTGTTGGCCGAGGAGCCGCGCAACGGCTACCAGATCATCCAGGAGATCGCCGAGCGCAGCGAAGGCGGCTGGAAGCCCAGCCCCGGCGCCGTCTACCCGGCGTTGCAGCAGCTCAACGACGAGGGCCTGGTCGTCTCGGAGGAGAACGAGGGCCGCAAGACCTTCCGCCTCACCGACACCGGCCGCGCCTACATCGAGGCGCACGCCGACGAGGTCCGCGCCCCGTGGGACGAGATGCGGCCCGACATCGACGACAGCACCGCCGACCTGTGGGACCTCTCGCGCCAGTCGGCGTTCGCGCTGATGCAGGTTCTGCAGACCGGGACTGATGCGCAAATCCGCGAAGCGCGCAAGACTCTGGTGGAGACCCGGCGCAGGCTCTACCAGATTCTGGCCGACGGCGACCCGGGCGAGGAGTGAGCGATGGAGGGGGTGGCGACCGCCATGGAACACGGCGACCTGCGCATCGGCGACGCCGAGCGCGAGCGGACGATGGCATCACTGCGCGAGCACTTCGCGCTGGGGCGCCTGACACACGAGGAACTCGACGAGCGCCTGGACCAGACGCTCGCCGCCCGCACGCAGCGTGACCTGGCCAAGGTCACGGAAGATCTGCCGGGCGAGGGCCGCGGTCACGCCGGGCCCGTCCCGCCGCACACGATCGACTCCTGGCAGGCGGCGATGCGCGAGCAGCGCGACCACATGCGCGAGCTGGCCCGCCGGCACCCCGGCATGAGCCGCGACATGCGCAAGCCGTGGCACGGCGGGCACCCGGGACGCCGGCACGGTCACGGTCCCGGCCCCTTCATCCCGCTCCTGGCCATGGCCATGGTGGCGCTGGTGGTGGTCGGCGGAGCCGGCATCTTCAAGGCACTGTTCTTCTTCATCCTCGTGGCCATGGTGTTCTCGCTGGTCAAGCGGGCCCGCCAGCGGAAGTGACCGGGCTCAGCCCATCTCCTCCAACCGGCAGCCCTTGGTCTCCTTGACCCACTTGATGACGAAGAGGAACGACAGCAGGGCGAACAGCGCGTACATCGCGTACGTGAGCGGGAGGTTCCACTCGGCGAGGGCCGGGAACGTGACCGTGATCAGCCAGTTGGCGATCCACTGCGCGGCGGCGGCGACGCCGAGGGCGGCGGCCCGGATCCGGTTGGGGAAGATCTCACCGAGCAGCACCCAGACCACCACGCCCCACGACAGCGCGAAGAACAGCACGAACAGGTTCGCGGCGACCAGCGCGATCATGCCCTGCGGATCGGGCAGCGAGACAGTGCCGCCGACGGGCCTGGCGGCGCTGAACGCCCAGGCGGCACTGGCCAGCGAGATCGCCATGCCCGCGGAGCCGATGAGCAGCAGCGGCTTGCGCCCGATCTTGTCGACGAGCGAGATGGCGATGAACGTGCCGATGATGTTGATGATCGAGCTGGAGAAGCTGATCAGCAGCGAGTCGGACTGGTTGATCCCCACCGACTGCCACAGGACGGACGAGTAGTAGAAGATCACGTTGATGCCGACGAACTGCTGGAAGACCGACAGGATGATGCCGATCCACACGATCGGCAGCAGGCCGAGGGCCGGGCCGCGCAGGTCCTTCATCGTCGGCGCGGCCTCGGTCCTGAGCACGTGCTGGATCTCGCGCACGCGCTCGTCCAGGTCCACCCCTTCGCCCTCGACCTCGGACAGCACGGTGCGGGCCTGCCGGACCCGGCCCGCCATGATCAGGTAGCGCGGCGATTCGGGGATGGTCGAGGCGAACAGCAGGAAGAGCAGGGCGGGCACGACGCAGGCGCCCAGCATCCACTGCCACGCCTGCAGCCCCCACAGGTGGTTGTTGACGTCGCCGCCCGCCAGCCTGGCGATCACGTAGTTGACGAGCTGGGAGACCGCGATGCCGAGCACGATCGCGAGCTGCTGGAACGAGCCGAGCCTGCCCCGGTAGGCGGCCGGCGCCACCTCGGCGATGTAGGTGGGCCCGAGCACCGAGGCCATGCCGATCGCGACGCCCGCGAGCACCCGCCACACGGCCAGGTCCCAGATGGCGAACGGCAGCATCTGCCCGATCGAGCTGATGGCGAACAGGATGGCGGCCACCTGCATGGTCCTGGTGCGCCCCCACCGGTCGGCGAGCCGGCCGCCGATCCAGGCGCCGACGGCCGAGCCGAGCAGCGCGATCGCCACCACGAAGCCCGTCTCGACGGCGCCCACCGCGAAGTGCCGCTGGATGCCGACCACGGCGCCGTTGATGACCGAGCTGTCGTAGCCGAACAGGAACCCGCCGATGGCCGCCGCCGCCGCGATGAAGACGACGTGACCCAGGTTCTCCTGATGGGCGTGCTGAGTAGCCATGCGGGTCCTTCCCCCTCTGGCTGAGGGACATACCCGTGACTACCGTACGTACTGCTCTAATTACTCAAACTTGGGTGAGCCAGAAGACCGCCACCACCATCGCGCCCACCGCCAGGGCCACGCCGTACAGGAGCACGGCGCGGCCGAGGCGGCGGCGCAGGTAGCCGGGGCGGTGCCGGTCGGCGGTCACAGCCGCGGGTCCACGGGCTCGGACTCCAGCGCGAGCACGGCGAAGACCGGCTCGTGCACCCGCCAGCCCGCCTCGCCGTCGGCCAGCCGCGACAGCGCCTCCAGGCCGAGCGCGTGCTCGCGCAGCGCCAGCGAGCGCTTCTTGCCGAGGAACCGCTTGCGCAGCACGTCCAGCGACTCGGTGTAGTCGGGGCCGTAGATGATGCGCAGGTATTCGCGGCCCCTGACCTTGACGCCGGGCTGCACCCGGCCGCCGGTGTGCGCGGCGGGCTTGACCACCATGCCCTCGCCGCCCGCCGCCGTCATCGACTCCCACCAGGCCGTCGCCTCGGCGCGCGAGGACGGCGAGTCCAGCGAGACGAACATGTGCCGGGTCGGCGCGATGATCGGCGAGTCGAGCAGCGCCAGCGTCGACAGGTGCCAGGCGTGCGGCTCCAGCGCCGTGGCCCGGCCCTCGCAGGCGAGGATCTGGAACGGCGCCAGCCGCACCCCCTCCAGGCCGTCGACCGGCCAGCAGTAGCGGGCGTAGGCGTCGCGGAACAGGGCGGCGTTGCCTGCCCGGCGCCGGGTGCGCTCCAGCAGCTCCGACACCTCCAGCCCGCGCCCGGCGGCGGCCTCCAGCGCCGAGACCGCCTCCGGCAGCGCGGCCCGGGCGGCGGCGCCGACGGCGGCGTACTGGGTCCGGATCAGCTGGCCCGCCTTGGCCGACCAGGGCAGCAGCTCGCAGTCGAGCGCCACCCAGTCGGAGCCGAGCGCCTCCCACAGCGGCTCGCACGCCTGCCGCAGCCGGTCGACCAGCGGCGTCAGGTCGCCGAAGAACGGCCGGCCGGTGCGCGTGTAGACGGTGCCAGCGCTGCCGTCGGTGACGCCGAACCGCGCGGCCGCGACCTCGGGCGTGCGGGCGAGCACGGCCACGGCCCGCGAACCCATGTGCTTCTCCTCGCACACGACCTCGGTGACGCCGGCCTCGGCGAACTCCGCGAACGCCTCGTCCGGATGCTCCAGGTAGCCGTCGAGCGCGGACGTCTGCGACGGCGCCATGGTCGGCGGCAGGTAGACGAGCCAGCGCGGGTCGACCGCGAACCGGCTCATGACCTCCAGCGCCGCGGCGGCGTTCTCCTCGGCCACCTTGATCCGGCCGCCGAAGCGCGTCTCGACGTGACGCGTGCCCTGCACGTCGCCGATGTCGAGCATGACCGCGTCGCGCACCGGGCCGCCGAGCGGCTTGACCGACTCGTACCACACCTTCTCGGCGGGCACCTGGACGAGCTCCCGCTCCGGGTAGCGCAGCGCGGTGAGGTGGCCGCCGAACACGCAGCCGGTGTCGAGGCAGATCGTGTTGTTGACCCATTCGGGCTGGACCGTGGGCGTGTGGCCGTAGACGACCATGGCCCGGCCGCGGTACTCCTCGGCCCACGGATAGCGCACGGGCAGCCCGTACTCGTCGGTCTCGCCGGTGGTGTCGCCGTAGAGGGCGAAGGAGCGCACCCGGCCCGAGGCGCGGCCGTGGTAGGCCTCCTTCAGCCCGGCGTGCGCGACCACGAGCCGCCCCTCGTCGAGCACGTAGTGGCTGAGCAGCCCGTCCATGAACGCGCGCGCCGACTCGACGAACTCCGGCGGCTCGGCGGCGAGCTGGTCGAGCGACTCCTGCAGCCCGTGGGCCACCTTGACGTCGCGCCCGGCCAGCGCGCGCACCAGCTTCTGCTCGTGGTTGCCCGCCACGCAGATCGCGGTGCCCGCCGCGACCATGCTCATGACCAGGCGCAGCACGCCCGGCGTGTCGGGGCCGCGGTCGACCAGGTCGCCGACGAACACGGCGGTGCGGCCCTCCGGGTGGGACAGCCCCCGCCAGCCCAGCTCGGCCAGCAGCGTCTCCAGCTCCGCCCGGCAGCCGTGCACGTCGCCGATGACGTCGAACGGGCCGGTCAGCTCCCGCTTGTCGGACCACGCCTTCTCGTAGGAGATCACCGCCTGGTCGATCTGCCCGGCGCCGCGCAGCACGTGGACCTTCCTGAAGCCGTCGCGGGAGATCTTGCCGAGCGAGCGGCGCAGCTCCTTGCGCTGGCGGATCACCACGCGGGCGCCGAAGTCGCGGTCGGGGCGGCCGGCGTTGCGCTCGACGGCGACCTCCTCCGGCACGTCCAGCACGATCGCGTCGGCCAGCACGTCGTGCTTCCTGGCCAGGTCGATGAGGCTCTTGCGGGCGGCGTACTGCACGTTGGTGGCGTCGACCACGGTGAACAGGCCGCGCGCCAGGCGCACGCCGACGATGTGGTGCAGCAGGTCGAACGCGGCCGGGGTGGCGCTCTGGTCGTTCTCGTCGTCGGAGACCAGGCCCCGGCAGAAGTCGGACGAGATGACCTGCGTCGGCGCGAAGTGCCGGGCGGCGAACGTCGACTTGCCGCTGCCCGAGACGCCGACGAGCACCACGAGCGACAGCTCGGGAACGCTAATCACGGGTGAACACCCCCATCTGGGTCGGCGGGCCGACCTCCGGATCCTCTTCGCCCACCGGCCTGAACGCGACCCGGTAGCCGTGCCGGGCCGCCACCCCCTCGGCCCAGGCGGCGAACTCGGCACGGGTCCACTCGAAGCGGTGGTCGGCGTGACGCAGGCCGGTGAGGAATTCGTAGCGGACGTTGTACTCGACGTTCGGCGTGGTCACGAGTACGTGCGCGGGCTTGGCGTGACCGAACACGACGCGTTCGAGCGCGGCCAGCCGGGGCGGGTCCACGTGCTCGATCACCTCCATGAGCACGGCGGCGTCGTAGCCGGCCAGGCGCTTGTCGGTGTAGGTGAGCGCGCCCTGGAACAGCGTGAGCCTGGCGCGCTTGGCGTCGGGCATGCGCTCCAGTTTGAGCTTGCGCGCGGCGATGGTCAGCGCCATCGGCGAGACGTCCATCCCGCCGACCCTGGCGAAGCGCGGCCTGGACAGCAGCGCCCCGACCAGCTCGCCCTGCCCGCAGCCCAGGTCGATCACGCTGACGGCGCCGAGCTCCTCCAGCGTCTCCAGGACGGCCTGACGCCGCTGGGTGTTGAGCGGCTTGCGCTTGGCCGGCTCCGCAGCGGGCTCTTCGGTTTCCGCTCCGGCCTCGGCCGCCGCGGCCTCGTCGCCGGCCGTCCGCCCCGGCGGGGCGTCCTCGGCCACGGCGGGCTCCAGCTGCTCCTCCGTCTCGTCGCCCAGCTCGGCCAGACGGGCGAGCGCGGCGCGGGCCATGGTCCAGCGCCGTCCCATGTAGCGGCGGACGATCAGGTCCCGCTCCGGGTGGTCGCGCAGCCAGCCCTCCCCGGCGCGGATCAGCTTGTCGATCTCGTCCGGCGCGATCCAGTAGTGCTTGGCCTCGTCGAGCACCGGCAGCAGCACGTACAGGTGGTTGAGCGCGTCGGCCAGCCGTACGGTGCCGTCGAGCGTCAGCCGCACGTAACGCGAGTCGCCCCACTCGGGGAAGCCCTCGTCGAGCGGCACCGGCTCGGCCGTGACCCGCCAGCCGAGCGGCGCGAACAGCCGCCCGGCCAGCTCCGGCCCGCCCCGGCAGGGCAGCGCGGGCAGCCGGATCTCCAGCGGCAGCGGCGTGGAGGCCAGCTCCGGCCGGGCTGCGCACCGCCCGGCCCGCGCGGTGCGGAACACGTCGGCCAGCGCCACGGCCAGCAGTGACGAGGCGGCGTAGGGCCGGTCGTTGACGTACTGCGACAGGCTGAAGTCGGGCGACCCCTTGCCCCGCGACCTGGCCAGCGCGACCGGGTCGACGTCGAGCAGCAGCGCCGCCGTGCAGCGCCGCTCGTCCGCCTCGGGGTAGAACACCGTCGCCTCGCCGAACGACTGGCCGAACCGCTGCACCCGGCCGGGATGCTTGTGCAGCAGGAAACCCAGGTCGGTGGCGGGCGGGGCGGTGGTCGAGATCGTCAACAGCACGGCCCAAGTGTGCCGCAACCCGGTTCGGGCATGCCACCGCAAATCCGCTCAGACGTGCGGCAACACCTCTGCCGCGATCAGCTCCAGGTGGTCCAGGTCGGCCAGGTCCATCACCTGGAGGTAGATCCGCTCGGCGCCGAGCTCGCCGAGCCGGCCGATCTTCTCCAGCACCTCGGCGGGGGTCCCGGCCAGCCCGACCTCACGCAGCGTGCCGAGCGGCTGCTCGATGACCGCCGCCCGGCGCTCCAGCTCGGCCCGGTCGCGCCCGACGCACACGGTCTGCGCCGCCGACAGGACGACCGTGCGTCCCGTCCGCTCGCACGCCTGACGTACCCGGTCGAAGGCGGCGCCGGTGTCGCCGAGCCGGTGGAACGGCACGTTGTACTCGTCGGCGAACGTGGCGGCCAGCCGAGGCGTGCGCTTGGCGCCGACGCCGCCGATGATGATCGGCGGGCCCGGCCGCTGCACCGGCTTGGGCAGCGCGGGCGAGTCGACGAGCCGGTAGTAGCGGCCGTCGTAGGAGAACGACTTGTCCGCCGCCCACAACCCCCGGACGATCTCCAGCTGCTCCTCGAAGCGGCCGAACCGCTCCCCCACCGGCGGGAACGGGATCCCGTACGCGGCGTGCTCGCCGTCGAACCAGCCGGTGCCGAGCCCCAGCTCGACCCGGCCGCCGCTCATCGCGTCCACCTGGGCGACGCTGATCGCCAGGGGGCCGGGCAGCCGGAACGTCGCGGGAGTCACCAGTGTGCCCAGCCTGATCCCGGACGTCTCGCGGGCCAGCCCGGCCAGCGTGATCCAGGCGTCCGTCGAGCCGGGGCCCGGGTCGCCCGCGCCGATGCGCTGGTAGTGGTCGGACCGGAAGAACGCGTCGAAGCCGAGGCGCTCGGCGGCCCGGGCGACGGCAAGGAGATCGTCGTAGGTGGCGCCCTGCTGGGGCTCGGTGAAGATCCGCAACTTCATGACGCCATTATCGCCACACAACGGACGTCATCCGGAGATTGCCCCCGCGACACCGCGAACGCTTGCTAACGTCCACCCTCAAGCGCTCCCTGTAGCTCTGTGAACACGGAGGGTGGTCGACATGTCGGCTTCGCGGCGCAGAAGACCCACGGGCACGCTCCCGCGGCCCTTCGCGGTCCTGTTCGCCCTGGCCCTGACCGGAGCGACCGGGGTGGCGGTCTCGCTCCTGCCCGCGCGGGCCACGCTCCAGCCCGCCGGGCCGCCGCCATCACCTCCCGCCCGGCGGGCTGGCGCTGTCTCTTATACAACTCTG
>NZ_LAVL01000092.1 GCF_001083785.1 Nonomuraea sp. SBT364 | reverse complement strand
CCCTTCTTCGCACACCCCACGGCCGACCCCTCACCTCCCTTCGAGGACCCTCCGGCCGACCCCTCACCTCCCTTCGCGTATCCCGGTTCCGAGCCCTCACCTCCCTTCGCGTATCCCGGTTCCGAGCCCTCACCTCCCCACGCGCACCCCAGTGCCGAAGCGTCGTCTCCCGCCGGGCGTAGTGCCGGCTCAGGGGCGGGCGGGCCGGCGAAGGCGGCGTTCGGTGGTCTGTTCGAGGCCGGGGAGCCGGGCGATAGGCAAGAGGAGGAGCCCCGGGGACGCCGCTCGGGCAAGGGACGCCGCCCGGGTGGGAAGGGCCGGGCCGGAAAGGGCCGACGCTCCGGACGCAGCGCCGGAGGCGGATGGCTGCCCGACGGCCCGGACGCGGACACGTCCGCCGGCACGACCCCGCATGCCGATCCCGAGTCGGTGGCCCGCGCCATCTGCCTGCGCCTGCTCACGATGGCTCCCAAGACCCGCGCCCAGCTCGCCGAAGCCCTCCGCAAGCGGGACGTACCGGATGAGGCTGCCGAAACGGTCCTCGACCGGTTCTCCGAGCTCGGCCTCATCAACGACGAGGCGTTCGCCGAAGCCTGGGTCGATTCCCGGCACCACGGCCGCGGCCTGGCCAAACGCGCCCTGGCCGCCGAGCTGCGCCACCGCGGCGTCGACTCCGAGACCGTCAACGAGGCCGTCGAACGCCTCGACCCCGACCAGGAGCTCGAAACGGCCCGCCGCCTGGTGGAACGCAAACTCGCCGGCACCCGCTCCCTCGACCCCAAGGCCCGCACCCGCCGCCTGGCCGGCATGCTCGCCAGAAAGGGCTACCCCTCCGGTCTGGCCTTCCGCGTGGTCCGCGAAGCCCTCGAACAGGAGGGCATCGAGGTGGAGGACGACTACCCGCAAGGCTGACCGCACGCCGCCGATGACACGTGCGGGCGGGGGACGGGGCGCGGTAGCAGCAGGGGGCACGGGGATTTCGCGGACACGCCTTGCCTTCGGCGAACCCCCGTTGCCTGCGGTGCCCTGGTCCGGCCCTCCGGGTGTGTTGCCCCTGGCCCGGCCCTTCGGGCGTGTGCCCACTGGGGTGGCCCTTCGGGGTGTGGCCCCTGGGGTGGCCGTCCTGACGTGGCCGTCCTGACGTGGCCGTCTTGACGTGGCCGTCCTGACGTGGCCGTCCTGGGGTGGGCCCTGGTGCGGCTACCCCAGGGGGTGGTGGCCTCGGTCGGCACGGTGGCAGCCGGCGTTGTGACCGGCGCTCGGCGGAAGGAAGGCTGATGGTATCCGGGCACTGTGCACGGCCAGCCCCGGCGGTTGCATCGCGGGCTTCGGGGATCTGGCTCGGGGGGCTTCGGGGGCGCGGCTCTGAGAGGGCGCGGCTCTGAGAGGGCGTGGATCTGAGAGGGCGTGGCCCCGGACCAGCCGGTAGTCGGCTGGTGCGGTGGCTACGTGACCGGGGCGCTCTCGTCCGGAGCCAGGGGGATCTCGCCGCCGGTCTTGCTGTAGCCGAGGGCCTCGACGATGAGGCCGTCGCGCAGGCGCATGAGGTTCACGCCCCGTACGGAATCGGCGGGGCCGTCGCCGAAGCGGTAGCGCCAGCGGATCGTCGCGCGATCGCCCGCGACCCACACCTCCTCGGGTTCGAACTGGGTGGTGCGGTCCCCGGCGAGTGCCTGCCAGAAGGTCAGGCAGGCGTCCCGGCCTTCGTGGCGGGCGCCGTCGGGAGCGGGCTGGATCGCTTCCATGACGCAGTCGTCGCCGATCAGGCCGGGAAGCATCGTGGGGTCGTGCTCGACGAAGGCCCGATTGAAGCGGTCGATGACCTCGGCAGTGGTTCGTGACGACATGGGTTCCCCAGAAATGAGATAGAACGTTCGGTCTAAACCGGAGCATATCGACCAGTCGATCTACTCGTCAATCGGTCCCGAAGCGGGGGCCGTGGGCCAGGAGCCCGGCGAGCGCGCTCAGCACTACGCGCCCGCCGCGGTCCGATCGCGTGCCCTCCCCTCGGTCACACGGCCGCCGCAGCCGCACGGCCCCCCGCTGTGCCCGGCGTGGCACCGGACGTGCACGATGTAACCCCATGCCCTGTTTCGCCGGCGTTTCCGCCGTCCCGAGGGAAGGCGCCGATCCGCTCGGCAGCAGAGGGCGGCTTGCCCTGGAGGAGGTCGCGCCTTCCATGGCAGCGGCCTCAGGGCCGACGGCAAAGAGCCCGAGAAGGGCGTTCCCTGCGGCGATGCCCGGCCGCCATCGGCCGGGTGGACTACCGAGCGTGATTCTCGCGGCAGCCAGGGTCGCGTACCGGTGGAAGAGGGCGGTCGACGGCCAGGGTGTCCATGCACAGCAGATGCGAGCGTAAGACACGCTTGATAACGCGTTTGCTTGCTCGTGACCTGTTCGACGCATAACCTCGACGGCAGTGAGGAGTTACTCCGCGCAGTGCGGATTGCCATACCGGTGAACGACGGACAAACGAGCTTGAGTGATCGAGGCAGGCGAGGTGCCGGCGGGTGTCGGCGCCCGATCGGCCTTGGCTTGATATCGGTCCTGATGGTGCCGCCGATCGGGCTTTCCGTGCCGCGCCCGTGACCCTCCTTGGCGAGGGCCGCGTTTGTGGGTGTTGACGACGCGAGGAGGGCGGGGCGCACATGGGGCCGCTGGTCGTGGTGCTGTCGGTGGCGGTGGTGGCACTGACGTGCGGGATGATGAGCGCCCTCTACATCGTCGTCCGCCGGACGTCCGGCAGTGTGCCCGCCAAGGCCAAGCTGAGCCCTGAGCAGGAGCAGGCCGTCACCGACGAGCTGGATCAGGCCCGCGAGGAGGCGGGCAAGATCCGTGACCGGGCCGAGGCCGACGCCGAGGAGATCCTGCGCAGGTCGGAGGCCGCGGCGGAGAGTGCCGCGCAGCTGCGCCGCGAGGTGGAGCAGGAGAGCCGCGTCCTGAAGTCGGAGCTCAAGGAGTTGCGCGCCGATCTGGAGCGCAGGGAGAGCCGGCTGGGGGAGCGGGAGCAGCGGCTGGACGAGGAGGCCAGGCGGCAGGCGGAGCGCGACCGCAAGCTGGCCGAGACCGAGATCGAGCTGGCCGATCGGCGCGAGGAGCTGCTGCGGGTCGAGGAGGAGCGGCGGGTCATCCTGGAGCGGGTCGCGGGGCTCACGGCCGAGCAGGCCAAGTCGGAGCTGGTCAGGGAGATCGAGAACCAGGCGAAGCGTGAGGCCGCGCTGATCGTCCGGGAGATCGAGGGCGAGGCCCGCAAGGAGGGCGAGAAGCGCGCCACGAAGATCGTGACGCTGGCCGTGCAGCGGGTGGCGGCGGAGCAGACGGCCGAGTCGGTGGTCAGCGTGCTGCATCTGCCGGGCGACGAGATGAAGGGCCGGATCATCGGCCGTGAGGGCCGCAACATCCGGGCGTTCGAGTCGACCACGGGCGTCAACCTGATCATCGATGACACGCCCGAGGCGGTGCTGCTGTCGTGCTTCGACCCGGTGCGCCGGGAGACGGCCCGGCTCACGCTGGAGAAGCTGGTGCTCGACGGCCGCATCCATCCGCAGCGGATCGAGGAGGCGCACGACCGCAGCCGCCAGGAGGTGCAGGACCTGTGCGCCCGCGCGGGCGAGGACGCACTGGTCGAGCTGGGCATCACCGACATGCATCCGGAGCTGACGCTGCTGCTCGGCCAGCTCCGCTACCGCACCAGTTACGGGCAGAACGTGCTGAAGCACCTCATCGAGTCCGCGCACATCGCCGGCATCATGGCCGCCGAGCTCAAGATGAACCAGACGCTGATGAAGCGCTGCGCCCTCCTGCACGACATCGGCAAGGCGCTGACCCACGAGGTGGAGGGCAGCCACGCGCTGATCGGCGCGGAGATCGCACGGCGCTACGGCGAGCAGGAGGACGTGGTGCACGCCATCGAGGCGCACCACAACGAGGTCGAGGTCCGCACGGTCGAGGCGGTGCTGACCCAGGCGGCCGACGCGATCAGCGGCAGCCGTCCGGGCGCCCGCCGGGAGTCGCTGGAGGCGTACGTCAAGCGGCTGGAGCGCCTGGAGGAGATCGCGCAGTCGTACGAAGGCGTGGAGAAGGTCTTCGCCATGCAGGCCGGGCGGGAGATCCGGGTGATGGTCAAGCCCGACGGGGTCGACGACATCCAGGCGCAGGTGATCGCCCGTGACGTGGCCAAGCAGGTGGAGGAGGAGCTCACCTATCCGGGGCAGATCCGGATCACGGTGGTGCGGGAGTCGCGGGCGACCGAGTTCGCGCGCTGATCAGGTGAACAGCTGCTGGTAGAAGGCGAGTTCGGCGGCCAGCGCGGCGGAGCGGGTCTCGGTGCGGCGGAAGCCGTGCGACTCGCCTTCGAAGGCCAGGTACGTGCAGCGGACCCCGCGCTCGGACAGCGCGTCGGCGAACGCGGACGACTGCTCGGGCGGCACCACCGGGTCGTCGAGCCCCTGCAGGAGCAGCATGGGGCAGGTCACGCCGCCGGCCAGGGCGAGCGGTTCGCGTTCGGCGTGGACGGCCGGGTCGGACCCGACCAGCCACTCCACGTAACGTGACTCGAAGTCGTGCGTGTGGGCGATCAGCGGGGCCAGAGCGCTTACCCCGAAGTATGACACTCCGCCGGCGAACATCCCCGACCGGCAGCAGGCCGCCATCACGGTCCAGCCACCGGCGCTCGCGCCGCGCACCGCGATCCGGTCGGGCTCGGCCAGCCCTTCGGCGGCCAGCCAGCGGGCCGCCGCCACCGTGTCGTCGACGTCGACCACCCCCCACTGCCCCTTCAGCCGCTCCCGGTAGGCCCGGCCGTAGCCGGTGGAGCCGCCGTAGTTGAGGTCGAGCACGCCGATGCCGCGCGAGGTGAGGAACGCCTTCTCCAGATCGAGCGCCACCCCGGCGTGCGCGGTCGGCCCGCCGTGCACGAAGATCACGTACGGGGGCGGCTCCTGGAGGATCTCGACAGGGTTCGCGGGCTCGTACAGGAAGCCGTGCGCACCGGAGCCGGGCAGTTTCACCGCACGCGGCCTGGGCAGGTAGGCGGGGTCGGGCAGCCGCTCGACGTCGCTCCTGAGCGTTTCGGCCCGCCCGTTGCGGACGTCGACCCGGACGAGCGTGCGCGGCGTCGTGGCCCCGTACGCGATCCCGGCCAGGGACATGCCGTCGGCGGCCAGCGACGGCTCCCACCCGTCGAAGGGCACTGCCAGGTCGGTGAGCACCCCCGTGCGCGGGTCGAGCACCCCCGCCCGCAGGTCCGCGTGCCCGTGCAGGACCGCGAGCCGGCCGTCGCCGAGGATCGTGTACGGGGCTCCGCCCAGTGTCCACAGCGGCCAGGCGAACTCCTCGTCCCTCGGGCAGAGCGGCCGGGGCGCGGGGGCGTGGATGCCCGTCTCGTACAGGTTCCACCAGCCGGAACGGTCGGAGATCAGGTAGAGGCTCTCGTCGTCGCGCCAGCGCGGGGCCAGCACGGACTCCGACGGGCCGCCCAGCAGGGTCCGGGCGTGGCCGTCGGACAGGCGGGTCACGCGCAGCTCGGTGCCGTCCCACGGCATGCGCGGATGGTCCCAGCAGATGTAGGCCAGGTGGCGGCCGTCGGGGGAGAGAGCAGGGAAGGCGTAGAAGTCGCTGCCGGTGACGCGTTCGCGCACCGGCCCGCCGGCCAGCGGGATCGACACGATGGCGCGGGTGACCTTGCCGTCGGTGTGGCGTTCGCGCACGCACCACACGTGGCCGTCGTGCACGAGCAGGTCGGCGTAGCGGTCGCCGCCGGGGGTGAGCGGGGTGCAGGCGCCGCTGTGGTCGCGCAGGTAGAGGCGCTGGTCGGCGAGGTTGGCGAAGATCAGCTCGCCGTCGGGCGTGACGGTGTAGGGGCGGCCTCCGTACTCGTGCACGCGCGTGCGGGCGCTCCAGGGCGGGGGCAGCAGCTCGCGGACCCGGCCACCGGCGGCACGGTGCATGACCGTGGTGCGGCCGCCCTGCTCGGGCCGCTCCTCGGTCCACCACGTCCGCCCGCCCTGGGCGTACGGCCAGCCGGAGCGCGCACCGGCGCGGGCGACGTCGGCGGTGGAGATGGGCGAGGGCCACGAGGCGACGGGCATAACCGAATCTTGCCGGAAATCCACGCCGCCCGTGGGCCAAGCCTTGATCGAAGGCCGTCGATCCGGCGGCGCCTCACCGATCGTCGCCGCGCATGAACGGTCACGGGGCGACGTGCCCGGCCGGCACCAAGCAATGCGGGACATGGTTACGGTCGGCCCTGAATTGCCTGACGAGTATCCGCCGAATCAGGCATTTACTATGCGAAAGAAAATACGGCAATATGATCTAGATCACAAGGATTTGATCTTGAGGCTATTGGGATTCAAATGTTTACTGACGTTGATCACAAAATGGGGTGTCGAAAGGAGTCAAATGCTCGGCAAAGTGGGCAGTCTGGCCGATCGCCTTCTTGGGGTGATTGTTCCCGGGACAAGCGCGGCAGCGGACGACGAATGCGTCGTCACCTACGGATGCTACTACTGGCACAGCGTCCTCTACTACGGCAAGAGAACGTGCTGTCCCGGTGGGACGGGCTCCATGAACTGCTACTTCGAGCGTTACAGCGAATGCTGAGCCCCTGACTTCCAGGGGTCAGCGGCCGGGCTTGGCCGGGGTCTCCTGAAATGGGGTCCCGGGCCAAGCCCGATCCTCGAAGACCACGAGAGCATGAGGATTGTCTTGCAGTATCTGTCGGTGGCCTGCCCTTTGACGCTCGGCCTGGTGTTTCTCGTGTCCGCGTCGGCCAAGCTGCGCGGACGCGCGGCCTTCGAGAGGTTCCGCGATTCCGTGGTGCGGCTGAACCCGTTCCCGCGCGCGGTCGCCGCTCCGCTCGCCGCGGTGATCGTCGTCGCGGAAGCGGCCGTCGCCGTGACCATGGCCTTTCCGGGCGTCGCACGGTGGGGAATGCTGCTGGCCCTGGTGATGCTCGGCGCATTCACCGCCGTCCTGGTCAGGGCGCTGCTCCGGGACGCGGGAGTTTCGTGTCAGTGTTTCGGCGGCAGCACGGCGCCGATCCGATGGCGGCACGTCGCACGCAATGCCGTTCTCGCCGCGGTCGCCGTGGTGGGCCTGGTTTCGCCCGAGCCGGTGAATCTGCACGTGGCCGGCGGCCTGGTCAGCGGTTTCGCCGGCGTCCTGGCAGCCGTTCTGGTGGTCACCATGGATGACATCGTGGGCCTTTTCCGGTCCGAACTGCCGGCCCGGGTTCCATGAAGAAAAGAGATGAATGATGGAAGTCCTTTCTGCCGCAGTGGTTATTGTCGGAATGCTGTGCATACTCAACCTGCTCCTGACTTTCGGGGTGATCCGCAGGCTGCGGGAGCACACCGGACTGCTGTCGAAGCAGGTTTCCGCCGACAACGCCGGAGTCGTGGCCCGGCCGGGCCGGCCCGTGCGGGAGTTCGGCTCGAACGGCCTGTCCCTGGCCTCCCTGCAGGAGCGCACACTGGTCGGCTTCTTCGCCGTGGGATGCCGTCCCTGTGAAGAGAGCCTTCCCGCATTCGTCGAACTGGCGGCCGGGGCTTCGACGCCGGTGATAGCGATCGTGACCACGGTCTCCGAGGTGGAGAACAGTTCGGCATACACCTCGGCCCTGGCACCCGTGGCGACAGTGGTGAAGGAACGACCGGACGGCCCGATGGCCTCGGCCTTCGGCGTCGCCGGCTTCCCGACCTTCGTCCTGGTGTCGGGCGGCATCGTGGAAGCCGTGGGCTCCGACCCGGCCGCGGTCGCCGCGCTGGTATGACCGGGCGTATCGGACCTCCGTCCGGCCGCGGCCTGCTGCGAACGGCGGCTCTGGCGGCGACGATCGCCTGGCGGGCCGGCCGGCGGACGACGGCCGCGTATGCCGTGGTCAGCATCCTGCTGGCCGCCCTGCCGGTGATCACGGTCTGGCTGACGAAACTGCTCTTCGACGCTCTGAGCGGCCAGGCCGACATCTCTTCCCTGCTCTGGCCGGCGGGCGGGGTGGCCGCCGCGGGCGCGGGCGTGGCAGTGCTTCATCAGGCCCTGCAGTTTCTCCGCTCGGAGATCAACCGGATGACCAGCATGCACGCCAAGGACGAGCTGTTCCGGGCGGTCGAGGGGTTCACGGGGCTCGCCCGGTTCGAGGACCCCGATTTCCTGGACCGGCTGAGGCTGGCCCAGCAGGCCGCGCGCTCGCCGGGATCGCTGATCGACAGCGGCCTGGGCCTCCTGCGTAACGTCGTGACGACGCTGGGCCTGCTCGGCTCGCTGTATGTGATCAGCCCCATGCTGGCCGTGGTCACGCTGGCCGCGGGGGTGCCGATGTTCTTCGCCGAGCTGGCTCTGTCCCGGCGCCGGGCCGGAATGCTGTGGGAGATCAGCCCGGTCGAGCGGCGGGAGTTCTTCTACGGCCGCCTCCTGGGGACCGTCGAGGCCGCCAAAGAGATCCGGCTCTTCGGGACGGCGCCGTTCCTGCGCGGGCGGATGCTGGCCGAGCACCGCTCCGCCCTGGTGATCCGGCGGGCGATGGACCTGCGGGAAACGCGGGTGCAGGTCGCGTACGGCCTCCTGGGAGCCGTGGTCGCCGGGGGCGGACTGGTCTGGGCGGCGCTGGCGGCCGGCGCCGGGCAACTCACCGTCGGGGACGTGTCGATGGTCATCGCCGCGGTGGCCGCCCTGCAAGGCTCGGTGACCTCCCTGGTCACCGGTGTCGCCCAGGGACATCAGGAGCTGCTGGTGTTCTCGCATTTCGCGGCGGTCATGGAGATCGGCCCCGACCTCCTCGAACCCGAGTCCCCGCAACGCCTTCCGGAGCTGCGTAAGGGGATCGAGTTCAGGGACGTGTGGTTCCGCTACGCCGACGACCAGCCATGGATTCTGCAGGGGGTGAACCTGCTCATCCCGCACGGCGCGGCGGTGGCGCTGGTGGGCCTCAACGGTGCTGGCAAGAGCACGCTGGTGAAACTCCTGTGCCGCTTCTACGACCCCACGAAGGGATCCGTCCTGTGGGACGGGACGGATCTGCGCGATCTGTCCGTGGCCGAGCTGCGCCGCCGCATCGGCGCGGTGTTCCAGGACTACATGCACTACGACCTGACCGCTGCGGAGAACATCGCGCTGGGCGACCTCGCGGCGCTGGACGACCGGCCCCGGCAGGAGCAGGCGGCGCGGCGGGCCGGCATCCACCGGAAGATCGCGTCCCTGCCGCACGGCTACGACACCTTGCTGTCGCGGATGTTCGTGAGCGAGGCCGACAAGGACGACGCGGCCACCGGCGTGGTGCTCTCGGGTGGTCAATGGCAACGCCTGGCGCTGGCCCGGGCGTTCCTGCGCGACCAGCGTGACCTGATGATCCTGGACGAGCCCAGTTCCGGCCTGGACGCCGAGGCCGAGCACGAGATCCACAGCCAGATCAGGCGGCAGCGGGACGGGAGGACCAGCCTGCTCATCTCCCATCGGCTCGGTGCCGTCCGGGATGCCGACCTGATCGTGACCCTGGAAGGCGGGCGCATCGTGGAGCGAGGGTGCCATGACGAACTGATCGGCCAGGACGGGGCCTACGCACGCCTGTTCCGCCTGCAGGCCGCGGGATACCAGCCGTCATGATCTGGTGGCTGATGGCTCTGGGGGCGCCGTTCGTGGTCGCGGCATGGCTTCGCCGGACGTTCGTCGTGGTCACGGTGTGGGGGCAGAGCATGTCGCCGACGCTGCTTCCGAACGAGCGGGTGCTGGTGCGCAGGGCTCCACTCGCCAGGGTCCGGCGGGGCGACATCGTGATCCTGCGTTCCGGCGAGGAGGACCCCGGCGCGGCACGCCGATCGGATCTGGCACGGTCGTGGATCATCAAGCGGGTGCTGGCCGCCCCGGGCGATGTCCTGCCCAAGGGCGAGGTGCCGAGCCTGGCGGACGCTCCTGAGGACAGGGTGCCGCCGGGCAGGCTCGTGGTGATCGGCGACAACCCGGCGAGGAGCACCGATTCCCGCACCCGCGGCTATTTCGCGGGCGAGGACCTGCTGGGTGTGATGGTCAGGAAGATGGCTCGATAACGGGCGAGGGGCCTGGATCGCTTCGAGGTGAAGCGATCCGGGCCCCTCGTCTTCCGGACGATCTGGGTGACCGGCTAGTCGGTGCTGTCGAGACCGCCGCCGGAACGCAGGCCGATGGCCTCGGCCCCGGGAGGCGCGACCGGGGTGGCCGCGGTCTTGCGGCTGCGCCGGCTGCGCCGCTCCAGCCAGTTGGCCACGTAGCTGAGCAGCATGTTGAGCCCCACGTAGATGATGCCGATGACGATCGCGGCGGGGATCAGGGAGCCGAAGAACGCGGCGGGCAGGATCTTGAACCCGGTGTTGAGCAGGTCGACGTAGGCGATGATGTAGCCGAGCGCGGTGTCCTTGAGCAGCACCACGAGCTGGCTCACGATCGCCGGCATCATCGCCGTGACGGCCTGCGGCAGCAGCACCAGCCGCATCACCTGGTTCTTGCGCATGCCGACCGCGTAGGCGGCCTCCGACTGGCCCTTGGGCACCGCGTGCACGCCGGCCCGGACGACCTCGGCGAGCACCGACCCGTTGTAGAGGGTCAGGCCGAGCACCACCGCGATGAAGGCGTAGTCGCCGCCGCCGAACAGCGTCGGCGCCAGGTAGAAGATGAAGAAGATCAGCAGCAGCAGCGGGATGGCCCGGAAGACCTCCACCACCACGCCCGCCGGGATGCGGATCCAGCGGTGGTCGGAGAGCCGGGCCAGGCCGAAGACGGCGCCGAACACGAGCGCGAGCACCGCCGCCACAGCGGCCGCGCGCAACGTGCCGATCAGGCCGGGGATGATGTAGTAGCGCCAGGTGTCCGCCTGGAGGAACGGCTCCCAGATCTTCCCTTCCCACTGGCCCTTGGCGTCGAAGCCGCTGTAGACCCAGTAGAGGGCGCCCGCCACCGCCACGACGCTGACCACCGTGAGCAGGTGGTTGCGCACCCGGCCGCGCGGGCCGGGGGTGTCGAAGAGGACCGAGGTGCTCATCGGGCCACCGCCAGACGTCGGGCCAGCCAGCCGGTGAAGAAGCCGATCGGCATCGTCAGGGCCATAAAGGCGAGGATGATTCCAATGAAGATCGGGATCGACGCGCCAGTGTCATCGAAGACGATCTTCATGACGGCGGCTGCGTCGGCGAGGTAGCCGCCGGCGGTCGCGACCGTGGTGTTCTTGATCATGGCGATCATGACGCTGCCGAGCGGTGCGATGACCGCGCGGAAGGCCTGGGGAAGAATGATCATCCGCAGCGACTGCGAGAACGTCAGCCCGATCGCCCTGGCCGCCTCGGCCTGACCGAGGGAAACGGTGTTGATGCCCGAGCGCAGGGACTCGCACACGAAAGCCGCCGTGTAGGCCGACAGGCCCATGGCGACGATCCAGAACGAGTTGGTCCTGGGCACGTCGGAGAAGATGAGGCCGAGCTGGTCGCTCAGACCCAGCGCGGAGAACGCCAGCACCAGCGTCAGCGGCGTGTTACGCACCACATTGACGTAGGCGGTGCCCGCGACCCGCAGCACGGGGGTGGGCGAAACCCGCATCGCCACCAGGATCGTGCCGAGGATCAGGGAGGCGATCGCAGCCACGGCCGAGAGCTTGACGTTCTCCCAGAAGCCCAAGGCGAGCTCGGGTGCGTATCTGATTAGGTCGTCCATCGTGCTCCACCACATAGGAGGGCGGCGGCCGGCATTCCGGCCGCCGCCTCAGAGAGGATCAGGCGCAGCCCTCGGCGGGCGGGGCTTCCTGGGAGACCTTCAGGCCTTCGATGCCCCCGAACCACTTGTCCACGAGTTGCTTCATCGTGCCGTTCTGCCAGATCGCCTGGACCGCCTTGTTGACGGCCTCACACGTCTTGGTGTCGCCCTTCTTCAGGCCGATGCCGTACTTCTCGTCGGTGAAGCCCTGGCCCAGCACCTTGAAGTTGCCGCCGGCCTGCTTGGCGAAGCCCGCCAGGATCAGGTCGTCGGTGGTGACGGCGTCGAGGTTGTTGCCGCCCAGCTTCTGGATGCACTCGGAGTAGCTCGCGGCGTCGACCGTCGTGGCGTCGAGGTCGAGCTCGCCGTCCGGGGGCGGGTCCGTGATGCGCTTGTAGGAGTTGGAGCCGGAGGCCTTGCAGATCTTCTTGCCGACCAGGTCCTGGGGGGTGTTGATGGAGGTGTCGTCCTTGCGGACCATCACGTCCTGGTGCGCGATGACGTAGGGGCCGCCGAAGGTGACCTTCTCCTTGCGCGACTCGGTGATGGAGTAGGTGGCGAAGATGATGTCGACCGTGCCGTTGGCCAGGAAAGGCTCGCGGTTGTCCGACTTCGACTCCTTCCACTCCACCGGCACGTCCTTGCCGCCGTTCATCTCCTTCAGCACGGCCTTGGCGACGTCGACGTCGAAACCTTCGGGGTTGGCGCCCTTCTTCAGGCCCAAGCTCGGCTGGTCCCACTTGGTGCCGACCACGACGGTGCCGCCGCCCGCGATCTTGTCAGCCACGGTCGCGTAGGTCTCGCCACCGCCGCAGGCGGCCAGCCCTGTGGCCATCGCCGCCACGGAGAGCACCGCTCCCATTCGACGCATGTGCATGTGTACCTGCCTCTTACTCGTCAGTGCGTAAGGATCTTCGAAAGGAAGTCGCGCGCTCGATCGGTCTGCGCGTTGGTGAAGAACTCGTCAGGGGTGTTCTCCTCGACGATCTGCCCGTCGGCCATGAACACCACCCGGTTGGCCGCCCGCCGGGCGAACCCCATCTCGTGCGTGACGACCATCATGGTCATCCCGTCACGGGCCAGTCCGATCATGACGTCGAGCACCTCCTGCACCATCTCGGGGTCCAGTGCCGAGGTCGGCTCGTCAAAAAGGATCATCTTCGGATCCATCGCCAGGGCCCTGGCGATCGCCACCCGCTGCTGCTGTCCCCCGGACAGCTGCGCGGGGTACTTGTCGGCCTGTGCCGCGATCCCGACCCGCTCCAGCAGCTCCATCGCCCGCGTGTCCGCGGCGTCCTTCGCCTGGCGGCGCACCTTGACGGGGCCCAGGGTGACGTTCTCGCGGATGGTCTTGTGGGCGAAGAGGTTGAAGGACTGGAACACCATCCCGACTTCGGACCTCAGCCGTGCCAGCGTCTTGCCCTCTTCCGGCAACACCTGGCCGTCGAAGACGATCCTCCCGCCGTCGATGGTCTCCAGCCGGTTGATCGTCCGGCACAGGGTGGACTTCCCACCGCCGGAAGGACCGATGACGACCAGAACCTCGCCACGAGAGACGGTCAAGTTGATGTCCTTCAGGACGTGCAGCGCCCCGAAGTGCTTGTTGACGTTCTCCATCTGCACGAGTGGAGTGACGTCCCCGTTCTCCGTCATGGAGTCAAACGGTAGAGGCACGAAGGGCGCTGGTCACTAACCGACCGGTACCGATCCGATCACATCGTGCCGTCAAGCTGGACTTTTAGCTCCGAAGGGCTGCCGCGATCCGCACAACGACTACCCTTGAACATGCGATGACTGTGACCCAGGAGAGCGCCCGCACCTACCAAGTGCGCACATACGGGTGCCAGATGAACGTGCACGACTCCGAGAGGCTGTCCGGCCTGCTGGAAAACGCCGGTTACGTGCCCGCGGCCGACGGCGAGACCGCCGACGTGGTCGTCTTCAACACGTGCGCCGTGCGCGAGAACGCCGACAACCGCCTCTACGGCAACCTCGGCCACCTGCGACCGGCGAAGGTGTCCAACCCGCGCATGCAGATCGCCGTGGGCGGCTGCCTGGCGCAGAAGGACCAGGGCGAGATCGTCCGCAAGGCGCCGTGGGTCGACGTGGTGTTCGGCACGCACAACATCGGCTCCCTGCCGGTCCTGCTGGAGCGCGCCCGCGTCGAGGGCGAGGCGCAGGTCGAGCTCAAGGAGTCGCTGGAGGTCTTCCCCTCCACGCTGCCGACCAGGCGCGAGTCCGCCTACGCCGCCTGGGTCGCGATCTCCGTCGGCTGCAACAACACGTGCACGTTCTGCATCGTGCCGGCGCTGCGCGGCAAGGAGAAGGACCGCCGTCCCGGCGACGTCCTGGCCGAGGTGCGCACGCTCGTCGAGCAGGGCGTCCTGGAGGTCACGCTGCTCGGCCAGAACGTCAACACCTACGGCGTCGAGTTCGGCGACCGGCTGGCGTTCGGCAAGCTGCTGCGCGCCTGCGGCGACGTCGAGGGCCTGGAGCGGGTCCGGTTCACCTCGCCGCACCCGGCCGCCTTCACCGACGACGTCATCGCCGCCATGGCCGAGACGCCCAACGTCATGCACCAGCTCCACATGCCGCTGCAGTCGGGCTCGTCGCGGCTGCTCAAGGCGATGCGCCGCTCCTACCGGGCCGAGCGCTACCTGGGCATCATCGAGCGCGTGCGCGCCGCGATGCCCGACGCCGCGATCTCCACCGACATCATCGTCGGCTTCCCCGGCGAGACGGAGGACGACTTCCAGCAGACCCTCGACGTCGTACGGCAGAGCCGCTTCGCCAACGCCTTCACCTTCCAGTACTCCATCCGTCCCGGCACCCCGGCCGCGACCATGGACGACCAGATCCCCAAGGAGGTCGTCCAGGAGCGCTACGAGCGGCTGGTCGCCCTTCAGGAGGAGATCTCCTGGGAGGAGAACAAGAAGCAGGTCGGCCGCACCCTGGAGGTGCTGGTCGCCGAGGGCGAGGGCCGCAAGGACGACGCCACCCGCCGCCTGTCCGGCCGCGCCGCCGACAACCGGCTCGTCCACTTCGACACCGGCGGCCAGGCCCCCCGGCCCGGCGACATGGTGACCGTCGAGGTCACCTACGCCGCGCCGCACCACCTGGTGGCCGACGGGGCGCCGCGCGCCGTGCGCCGCACCCGCGCGGGCGACGCGTGGGAGGCCCGCCAGGGCGCCCCGGCGCAGGGGCCGGGCGTGCTGCTCGGCATGCCGTCCATCGGCCGCCCGGCACCGCTCCCGCCGGTCGCGGACGGCTGCTCGGCGCACTGACCTCCGGGTCGTGGCGCGGAAGGCGGGCACGTGGAGCTGCGGGACATCGAGATCTTCCTGACGCTGGCGGAGGAACTGCACTTCGGCCGCACCGCCCAGCGGCTCCACGTCACCCAGGCCCGCGTCAGCCAGTCGATCAGGAAGCAGGAGCGGCGGATCGGCGCGCCCCTGTTCGACCGCACCAGCCGGGTGACCCGGCTCACGCCCATCGGCGAGCGGTTGCGGGCCGACCTCACGGCCGGATACGGCCTGATCAAGGAGGGTGTCGAGGCCGCGGCCGCCGCCGCCCGGGGCGTGTCCGGGGTCCTCACCGTGGGCACGATGGGCGGGATGGCCCGGGCGATCACCGATGTGACCGAGCTCTTCCAGACCCGGTATCCGGCCGCCGAGCTCCGGTTCCGCGAGGTGCGCCTGTCGGACCCGTTCCTGGCGCTGCGGTCCGGGGTGGCCGGCGTGGCGCTGCACTGGCTGCCGGTCCGCGAGCCGGATCTCGTCGTCGGCCCGGTCCTGCGCACCTCGCCGATGATGCTCATGGTCCCCGCCGGGCACCCGTACGCCGGCCGCGAGTCGGTGTGCCGGGAGGACCTGGGCGGCTGCACCGTCGCGACGATCTCGGGCCCGCCGCCGGCCTACTGGGAGGCGGCGAACGTGCCCGCCACCACCGCCGGCGGGCGGCCCGTGCACCGCGGCCCGGTGGTCACCACCTGGCAGGAGGTGCTGACCGCCGTCGCGGCCGGGCAGATCGTGCAGCCGGTGCAGGCCGAGGCGGCCCGCTTCTTCCCCTGGCCGGACATCGTCTACGTGCCCTTCCGCGATCTGCCGCCCGGCCGGTGGGCGCTCGTCTGGCCGGCTCGCGGTGAGACGCCGCTGGTGCGGGCGCTCGTCCAGGCGGCCCGTGACCTCGGGTACGAAGACTGATCAGCGGCTGAGCTGGTCCAGGAACCGGTAGCAGGGGTCACGCCGGAAGTCGCGGAAGGTGGCGCACGGATCGGGGCCCAGCCGCGCCGTGGCCGTCGGAGCCGGCGTCGCCACGGCGGGCGGCGGCGTGGTCTTCGTCACCGCCGTCCCCGGCGTGGTCTTCGTCACGGCCGCCTCCGGCGTGGAGACCGGCGGGCCGGGAGTGGCCTTCGGGGGAGGAGGCGCGCTGGACGACGGGGTTGCGGCGGGCGAGGACCGCACGGCGGGCGGCGGCACCGCGTGCGCCCACCCGGGCGTGCCGACCGGCGAGGGCACGGCCGGCGCGCGGGCCGAGGATGAATCCGAAGGCTCCGGGAGAACCGGTGATGACCAGGGAGTTCGTACGGACGTGCTTGATCCATGGAAAAGCGGCTTTTCCTGATCGAATTCCGGCACGCTTTTCCGCGCCTGATTCCGCGGAGCGGTGAACGCCAGCAGAATGCCGAGACCGGCGACCGCCAGGACCGCGATCACCCCGGCGGCGGGCGCGAGGCGGCCCCAGCTACCTGGGCGAATGGATCTAAGGGGGGACAAGTCGTGATTCCTTTGTGATTGTTGCGCGAGCATTCAGCCGTTGCGGCTAGTGTGGTCCATCGCCCGCGGAAGCCGGAGAGCTTTCCCGATACGACCGCAGGGAGCTGTAGCACCATGCAAGATCCGACCGAGCCGGATCGCCAGGAGATCCTCGACGGGCCGGGCGACCGCCGTCGCAGACCCGGCAGGAACAACAAGAAGACCGCCATCATCGCCGCCTCCGTCGTCGCCGTCGCCCTGGCCGTCGGAGGAGCGGGTTACCTGCTGACCGGTGACCCGGCAGGCACGACCCCCGCCTCGACCCAGCAGCAACAGGCCGACCCCGCCCCCGACCCCGCCGAGCAGGAACTCCTGGGCGAGGAGGAGGCCGAGATGGGCGACGCCAAGACAGACACCCCGTCCGAGGGGACCCCCGACGACAGCGTCGGTGACGGCGTCGGCGATACCGCCGGCGACCCGGGCACCGGTGACGCCGACCAGGGTGACGCCGACTCCGGCGGCACCCCGACGACCGGCGACACCGGAGACTCCTCCGACGAGGGGTCCGCCGGCAAGAAGGACGACAACACCGGTAAGAAGCCCACGACCGCTCCCAAGCCGGCCGAGGAGCCCGCCGACACCCCGGCGGACGGCCCGGCGGGCAGCGTGAGCGGGCAGTGCGCCAAGAACGGCTGCTGACCAGGGTTCTCCTTCGCGGGCTGTGAAGGCAGCGCGGGGATGCGCGTCCGTCCACCCTCCGGACCGCGCCCCGCGCTCCCCTGACCCCCGAAGTGGTCCGGCGTTAACCGCCGGAACTGGACCTACAGGCGCGGGCCACCGCTTCGTAGGCTTCCGGGCATGACGATTGACAGAGCCGCCGCCCTCCGGGCCCTGCACGTGCCCGGCGAACCGCTGATCCTGCCCAACGTGTGGGACGCCGCGTCGGCGCGGGCCGTCCGGGAGGCGGGATTCCCGGCGGTCGCGACCGGGAGCGCGGCGGTGGCCCGGGTCCTGGGCTACGACGACGGCGAGCAGACCCCGGTCGGGGAGATGCTGGCCGCGGTTGCGCGCATCACGCGGGTCGTGGACGTGCCGGTGACCGCCGACCTGGAGCGCGGGTTCGGGCTGGAGCCGGCCGAGCTGGCGGAGCGGCTGGCCGCCACGGGCGCCGTCGGTTGCAACCTGGAGGACTCCGACCCGCGCACGGGCGAGCTCGTGGACATCGCGGCGCAGGCGAAGTTCCTGGCGGCGGTGCGGGCCGAGGCGGGCCCCGGGCTGGTGGTGAACGCCAGGATCGACACCTACATCACCGGCGACCCCGGCCGCGCGGCGGCGGTGACGCGGGCGCGGGCCTATCTGGACGCGGGCGCCGACTGCGTCTACCCCATCGGGCTGGCCGACGAGAGGGAGATCGAGGCGCTGGTGGCCGAGGTTCCCGGGCCGGTGAACATCCTGTTCAGGCCGGGGGTGCCCGATCTGGCGCGGCTGGCCGGGCTGGGCGTGGCCCGGGTGAGCTACGGGCACGGGCTGCACCAGGCCGCGCACACGTACGCGGTGGGGATGATCGAGGCGATCGGGCGGGGGCGCGACCCCTACGAGCCCCGGGAGTGACGGCTCGGGGGCCCCACTACGCTGACGCCTGTGCTTGTCGCCGCGGCCGTCTGCCCGCACACCCCGCTGCTCGTCCCCGCCCTGGCCGGCGCCGGCCAGGGCGAGCTGGACGACCTCCGCTCCGCCTGTCACGAGGCGGTCGCCGCGCTGCGCTCCGCCGGGCCCGACCGGCTCGTGGTCGTCGGCGGGGCCGCCGCCGGCGGGACGTTCGACGGGTGGGCGGCGGGCTCGCTGCGCGCCTACGGCGTGGACGTCACGACCGGGGCGGGCGAGCCGGTGCTGCCGCTGTCGCTGACCGTCGGCCGCTGGCTGCTGGAGCGGGCCGCGTACGACTTCGGCGCGGTCCGGCTGCGGGCCGTGGCGTCCGGCGCCGAGCCGGACGAGTGCCTGGCGCTCGGCGCGGAGCTGGCCGGCGACGGGCGGGTGGCGATGCTCGTGATGGCCGACGGGTCGGCCTGCCTGACCGCGAAGTCGCCGGGGCACCACGACCCGGCGGCGGGCCCGTACGACGACCAGGTGGCGGGCGCGCTCGCCGGCGGCGACCACGAGGCGCTGGCCGCGCTCGACCCCGGCAAGGCCGACCGGCTCTGGGCCGGCGGCCGGGCGGCGCTCCAGGTGCTGGCCGGGGCGGCGGCGGGCGGCGGGTTCGGCGGCCGGCTGCTCGCGCGGGCGGCACCCTACGGCGTGGGCTACTTCACCGCCGTATGGGAACGGCGCGGCGCGGCACCGGGATCTTCATGAGGTCCCTGGCCAGGATCACCTCGCCGTCGAACGAGCGCCGCACCTCCTCCAGGAACGCCGCCTCCTGGGTGAGCCCGTAGCGCTCGGAGAAGTGCGTGAGCACCAGCCGCCGCACGCCCGCGTCGGCCGCCACCAGGCCCGCCTCGAACGCCGTCAGATGCCCGTACTCCTTGGCCAGCGCGCTCTCCGCCGACAGGAACGTCGACTCGATCACCAGCAGGTCCGCCCCGTTGGCGAGCTCGAAGACGGTGTCGCACAGCCGGGTGTCCATCACGAACGCGGCGCTCTGCCCCGGCCTGGGCACGCTGCACTGGGCGAGCGTGACGCCGCGCACCGACCCGGTGCGCTGCAGCTCGCTCACCTCCGGGCCGCGGATGCCGTGCGCCGCCAGCTTGTCGGGCAGCATGCGGATGCCGGGCGGCTCCTGGACGCGGTAGCCGTACGACTCGACGGGGTGCGACAGGCGGCGGGCGGTGAGCGGGCCGACCGCGGCGTGCTCGTCCGAGACCGGGTGCTCCTCGATGACCTGTGTGTCGGCGAAGACGGCGGCGTGCCGCAGCCGCCGCCAGTAGGGCATCCCGGAGGCGGGGAAGACGGCGCGCACCGGATGCCGGACCCGGTCGCGGGCGATGCGCTGCACGACCCCGGGCACACCCAGGCAGTGGTCGCCGTGGAAGTGCGTCAGGCAGATCCAGTGCACGTCATGGGCGCTCACCCCGGCGTGCAGCATCTGCCTCTGCGTCCCCTCGCCGGGGTCGAAAAGGTAGCCTTGGCCGTCCCAGCGCAGAAGGTAACCATTGTGGTTGCGGTGCCGGGTCGGCACCGCGCTGGAGGTGCCGAGGACCACGAGCTCACGTGAGGACATGATGGCCGCATCTGCCGTAACCGTCGCGTTCGCCGAGGTGCCGACGCCGGTCGGCGCGTTCGTGCTGGCGGTCACCGAGGACGGCCTGGCCGCGTCGGGCTGGGGCGCCCGGGAGCGGCTGGGCGACCGCCTCGGCCTGCCTGAAGTTCATGACCCGGATCGTACGGGTTTCGTGGCCGAGGAGTTGCGTGCTTATTTCGACGGCGCGCTGCGGCGCTTCGAGACGCCGATCGACTGGCGCCTGACGTCCGGCTCGCGCCGCCGCGTGCTGCAGGCCCTGTACGAGATCCCGTACGGCGCCGCCGTCACCTACGGTGAGCTGGCGGAGCGCAGCGGCTCGAACGTGCCCGCGCGCGGCATCGGCTCGATCATGGGCTCCAACCCGCTGCCGATCGTGGTGCCCTGTCACCGGGTGGTCGCGGGCAACGGGCTGGGCGGGTTCAGCGGCGGCGTGGGCGTGGAGACCAAGCGGTGGCTGCTCACCCACGAGGGCTACCTGCAGCCGACGCTGCTCGATCTGTGAAAGTGGCCGGTGTGCGCGAACAGCCAGTCATCGCCGTGGTGGGCCCCACCGCGGCCGGGAAGTCCGATCTCGCCGTGGACATCGCGCTGCGGCTGGGCGGCGAGTGCGTCAACGCCGACTCCATGCAGCTCTACCGCGGCATGGACATCGGCACCGCCAAGCTGACCCCCGAGGAGCGGCGCGGGGTGCCGCACCACCTGCTCGACATCTGGGACGTCACGGTGACGGCCAGCGTGGCCGAGTACCAGAAGCTGGCCAGGGCGCTGATCGAGACCGTCGACGTGCCCGTGCTGGTCGGCGGCAGCGGCCTGTACGTGCGGGCGGCGATCGACGACCTGGAGTTCCCCGGCACCGACCCGGAGATCAGGGCCAGGCTGGAGGCGGAGCTGGCCGAGACGGGGCCGGCGCCGATGCACGAGCGGCTGCGCGGGCTCGACCCCGTCGCGGCGGCGGTCATCCTGCCCAGCAACGGCCGCCGCATCGTGCGCGCGCTGGAGGTGATCGAGCATTCCGGCCGGCCGTTCTCGGCGACGATGCCGTCCTACGACGCGGTCCACCCCAGCGTGCAGATCGGGCTGGAGGTGCCCAGGCCCGAGCTCGACGAGCGGATCGCCGTCCGGGTCGGCCGCATGTGGGAGGCCGGTCTGGTGGAGGAGGTGCGCGGGCTGCTCGGGCGGGGGCTGGCAGAGGGCCGCACGGCCGGGCTGGCGCTCGGCTACGCGCAGGTCGTCCGGTTCCTGCGGGGGGAGTGGAGCGAGGAGCAGGCCCGCGAGGAGACGATCCGGGCCACCAGGCGTTTCGCCCGGCGGCAGGAGTCGTGGTTCCGCCGCGATCCCCGGGTGTGCTGGCTGCCCTACGACGCCCCCGACCTGCTCGACCGGTCCCTGGCGCGGATAGCGGGGGAAGGCTGCGCTTAAAATTCGAACATGCGCTTTCTCAAGGGGCACGGCACCGAGAACGATTTCGTCATCCTCCCCGACCCTGACGGCGAGCTCGACGTGCCCGCCACGCTGGTCGAGAAGATCTGCGACCGGCGGGCCGGGATCGGCGCCGACGGCGTGCTCCGGGTGGTGCGCACCGAGCAGGCTCCCGAGGTGGCCGATCAAGCCGGGCTGGCCGAGTGGTTCATGGACTACCGCAACGCCGACGGCAGCATGGCCGAGATGTGCGGCAACGGCGTGCGCGTCTTCGCCCGCTACCTGGCCGACGCCGGGCTGCTCGATGCGGACGAGTTCGGCGTGGCGACCCGGGGCGGAGTCCGCCGGGTGCGGCTGGAGCCCTCCGGCGACGTCAGAGTCGACATGGGCAAGCCGCGCGTGGGCGGCACCAGCGTCACGACCGTCGCCGGTCAGGAGTACGAGGGCGTCTGCGTCGACATGGGCAACCCGCACCTGGCCTGCTCGATCGGCGACCCGGTGGTCCAGCTCGACCTGTCCCACCAGCCGAACTTCGACCCGGGGGTGTTCCCGGCCGGGGTCAACATCGAGCTGTTCAACGCGGTGGGCACCAGCCGGGCGGTGATGCGCGTCTTCGAGCGCGGCTCCGGTGAGACCCGCTCCTGCGGCACCGGCGCCGTCGCCACGGCGGTCGCGGCGGCCGCGCTGTCGGGCGACACCACCGGCACCTGGACGGTCGAGGTGGTCGGCGGCACGCTCACCGTCACCCTCGACGAGGAGACCAGCTACCTGAGCGGCCCGGCCGCCATCGTCGCCGCCGGGAACCTGATGCTTGCAGAATGATGTTCTCCTGAGGGATTCTGGGTCTGCTCACCGAACCGAGAGGGGTGGAGATGGCGGACCCGCGAGCCACGGCGGTGGCGGTCAAGGGGCCCATCGGGCACTACGGCGGTGGCTTCATGGTCTCCCGGGAGGCCAAGGCCATCTGCGAGGAGCACGGCCTGGGCCCTCGCGAGCTCTACTTCCGCGGACGCTGCGGGGTGCTCGGCGAGTGCGACGCGGACGTGGTCGTCTCCGTGGCGGTCTTCTTCCCGCCCGCGCACGTCGCCGACAACTGGAACGGCGGCCGCAAGATGCCCGTCGAGCAGGCCGTGGAGCTCTACGCCGAAGCCTGCCGGGAGTGGGGCAGGCGCAAGCTCGGCGGCTACGACGGCTGCGCCAGGATCGCCGAGCTGCTGGAGCCGGTCGTCGAGCGGGCCTCGCCGGTCGGCGCGCCGCTGTTCGCCGGGTGGCGGGCCGTGCCCCTGGCCGACGACGCGCCCGCGCGGGCCGCGCAGCTCCTGCACGTGGTCCGCGAACTGCGCGGCGGCCTGCACGCCAACGCCGTGCTCGCGGCCGGGCTGCACCCGCTGGACGCGACGCTCGCCGCCGCGCACGACGGCACCCCGTTCGGCCCGGCCCCCGGAGAGGTGATCGCCCGCTTCTTCACCTGGCCCGAGCCGTACGCCACGCCCGCCCCCGAGGTGATCGCCCGCCGGGCCGCTGTGGAAGAGGTCACCGACGATCTGATGGCACCGGTGTTTTCTACCCTCAACGATGACGAATCGGACGAGCTCATCGAGCTTCTGCGTTTTGGGCACGCTGATTGACCTGGCAGACTGACTGCCCATGGACGTGGACATCTGGGCCTGGGTCGGCGAAACCCAGCAGCAGCTTTCTGAGGCGGGCAACGTCGGCCTCGCCATGGCGCTGGGAGACCTCCCCGCACAGGCCTATGAAGGGCGCTACCCGCAGCTCGACGTGATGGCCCCGGCCATCGCGCAGCAGGCGGACACCCTGGAGCTGCCCTGGCTGGAGTTCTACGCCCGCTATTGGCACCTGGTCGGCCGCATCGGCGACCGCGCCCAGGGCGCGGTCGCGATCGAGGACGCCGAGCACCTTCTCGCGTTCGCCCAGCGCGAAGAGGTGCGCTCCTGCCCGGCCACGCCGGCCGCGGTCGAGGCGCTCGCCATCGCCTGGGCCAACGCCGACGGCCCGGGTTACGCCGCCGAGCGCCTGGAGAAGCTGGGGGCCGCCATCGAGCGGGCCGAGCCCGCCGATCCGGCCTACACCGGTCTCGTGACGCAGTACGTCGCGGCCCTCGTCGACGCCGGCCGGGCCGGCGAGGCCGTCACCTACGCCGAGTCCGCCGTCGAGGGGCTGCGCGCCGCCGGCCGCGAGGCGAGCTGGGAACTGGGCGCCGAGAGCGCCCGCGCGCTGCTCGCCGACGGCCGCGCCGAGGACGCGCTCACCGCGCTGCAGGCCGCCTCCGGCTTTCAGGCCGACGACCCGGTCGCCAAGGACCACCGCGACGGCGTCCGCCGCGCCCTCATCCTGGGCACTCTGGGCCGCGCTTCCGAGGCCGTCGACGCGCTGCCCGACCTCGACGTGGTCGGCGAGCACCCGAGGGTCTTCGTCGAGTGGGCCCGCGCCGTCAGCCTGCTGGCGAGCTCGTCCCAGATCACCAACACCTGGCAGCTCGGCCGCGTGCTGCGCCAGTGGATCGACTACTTCGGCATGATGGGCGGCTACCGCGCCCGCGTCGAGCTCGCGCTGGTCGCGGGCGACCTGGCGATCGCCCGGCAGGGCGTGTGGCAGGCCAGGCTGCTGGCCGACCTGGCCGAGTCGGGCGCCGGCGAGCTGCGCGACGCCTCCGGCGTGGCCGAGCGGATCGCCGCGCTGCGCGCCGCCGCCGACGCCGCCACCGAGCCCGAGGCGCCCGGACCCCTGGAGGAGCGCGTCGCCTTCTTCGACGCCGCCGACGGCTACAACGCCGACCCCGAGCGCTGGGTCGGCTGGCTGGCCCCGCTGTCCGGCCACGACATCGAGGCGACCCGCCGCCACACCACCACGCTCGGCTTCCTCGGCTACCCGGCCTCCGGCGCCGACATCTACTGGCAGATGCTCGTCGACAGCGGCGACATCGCCACCGCCGACACCGACGACGTCGCCTACCTCACCACGCTGCTCATCGAGGCCCGTCAGGACGAGCGGCTGGAGCAGATGGCCGGCAAGCTGCCGCACGACGCCAAGTGGCTGACCCTGGCCCGCCTGCACAGCGCCCGCGAGCGCTGGGCCGAGGCACTCGACGCCGCCCAGCACGCGGTGGCCGCCGGCGCCGGGGTCGAGGCCCGCCGCCTGCTCGCCGGCGCCGCCCAGCAGCTCGACGAGAACGCCAGGGGCGCCGGGGCGCTGCTGGAGACGCTCGACGAGCTCGGCGACGAGGACGTCTGGCGCATGATCGTCATGGCGACCGCCGCCGAGGACTGGGACACCGTGCGCAAGGGCGCCGCCAAGATCGGCATGCCGATCAAGTCCACGGAAGGGCCGATCGAGGAGGAGATGGGCCTCATCCGGGTCATCCTCCCGGCGCCCGACGGCGGCCAGCGCCAGGTGCTGTCCATCCGCACCGGCCCCGCCACCGCCCGGCTCGCCCTGCCGCAGCCGCGCGGGATGGAGTACAACGCGGGCGACCTGGTCGTCTTCGACCCGCAGCTGCTGGAGCCGCTGCCCGAAGACCCCCAGGAGCAGCAGAACTTCGTGCCCCCGTTCGCCGCGGTCAGCATCCTGCGCCCCGGCGGCTACACCAGCTACTTCTTCGACGGCGCCGCGCCGAACGAGGCCGACTGGACCGAGTTCACCGAGGTCATGGCCGAGCGCGGCTGGCCGATGTGGGTCTACAGCGACGAGAACTACAAGGTCACCCACCCGACGAGCGGCGAGCAGATCCCCGGCGTGTTCGGCTGGGTCGCGGTGCCGCCCGACGTCTCGGCGGTCGAGGTCGACGCCCTGCTCGACGACGCCACCGAGCGCTGGTCGCACCCGCTGGCCTGGCTCGACCTGGCGCGCGAGGTCGACGTCGAGGTCGAGCGGCACGAGCGGATCGTCAAGGAGTACGGGCTCTAGCATGCTGGGTCGCTTCAGCCTCGACGGCAAGGTCGCCGTCGTCACCGGCGCGTCCTCGGGGCTGGGCGTCGCCTTCGCCCGCGGCCTGGCCGAGGCGGGGGCCGACATCGTGATCGGCGCCCGCCGGGCCGACCGGCTGGCGGAGACTCGGCGGCTGGTCGAGGAGACCGGCCGCCGGTGCCTGGCCGTCCCCACCGACGTGACGCGGGTCGAAGACTGCGACGCCCTGGTCGCGGCCGCCGTCGACGGGCTGGGCGGCGTCGACGTGCTGATCAACAACGCGGGCGTCGGCACCGCCGTGCCGGCGCTGCGCGAGACGCCGGAGGAGTTCCGGCAGGTCGTCGACATCAACCTGCACGGCACCTACTGGATGGCGCAGGCGTGCGCCAGGGTGATGCGGCCCGGCTCGTCGATCGTCAACATCGGCAGCATCCTCGGCGAGACCACGGCCGGGCTGCCGCAGGCCGCCTACAGCGCGTCCAAGGCGGCGGTGATCGGGCTGACCCGCGATCTGGCCCAGCAGTGGACCGGGCGGCGCGGCATCCGGGTCAACTGCCTGGAGCCGGGGTTCTTCGCCTCCGAGATGACCGAGCAGTACAGGCCCGGCTATCTGGAGACGATGCTGGAGCTGCGCGTGCCCATGCGGCGGGCGGGCGATCCGGCCGAGCTGGTCGCCGCCGCGATCTTCCTGGCGAGCGACGCGTCCTCGTACATCACTGGGGTGACGCTGCCCGTCGACGGCGGGATTTTGATCACCTAGGTCAGGGGAGCAGGTCCTGGCGGGCGGCCAGGAAGCCGGCGTGGAAGCGGGTGCGGGCGCCCAGCCGGTCGGCGATCGCCTGCACGCGGCGCTGCACGGTGCGCGGGCTGAGGCCGAGCTGGCGGGCTATCGCGTCGTCCTTCAGGCCGACGGCCAGCAGCGCCAGCACCTCCTTGTCGGCCGGTTGCGGCCACGCCTCGGGCTCGACCGCGTCCGCCGACAGCCGCAGCGGCACCGCCGCCCGCCACAGCACCTCGAACAGGCCGACCAGCGCGTCCAGCAGCGCCGACGGGTGCACGACGAGAGCGCTCTCCACGGCCCGGTTCTCGTCGGAGACCAGCGGCAGCATGGCCGTGCGCCCGTCGGCGATGGCCAGCTTGACCGGCACCTGGCCGAGCCTGGCCTGCTCGCCGTCGGCGATCGCGCGGCGGGTGTGTTCCAGCATGCCGGGCTCCTCGAAGGCCATCGGCCCGTAGATGCCCCGCGTCGGCGCGCCCTTGCGGGCGGCGCGCTGCAGGTTCTCCTGGTCGTCGCTGATGTCCACCGCGTACGGCGGGTGCACCAGGACGAGCATCTCGGCCGTGGCGTTGCGTTCGAGCTGGAGGTAGCGGCGGGCGACGGCGTCGCGGCCGTTGACCACCTCCAGCACCTCCTCGGGGTGCGGCCCGGTGCGGTCGGCCATCTCGGTCGTGAGCAGCGCCGCCGCCGCGCGGCTGTGCGTGATCTCCTCCTGGCGCCGCGCCACCAGCACGTCGATCGCCACGTTCGGGGGCGTCGCGATGACCCGCAGCGGCCGGCCCGCGACGCGGGAGATCAGGCCGAGGTCCTCCAGCCGGGGCAGCATCCGCCGGATGGCGCCCGCCGAGGCCCCGGTCTCGCCGGCGAGCTCGTTGAGCGTGGCGGGGCCGTGCCGCAGCAGTGCCCGGTACGCCGTCTCCTCGGCGACGCTGACCCCGAGCCCTTCCAGTAACCGCCGTTGCGCCACCGCTCACCGTCCCGTCATCGGGCATCAGCGTAGGGCTGCGCCGGGAAACGGACAATTCGCGGGCCTTGTCGGGGATCGCGCCGGGCTTTATGTTCGTTGCGTAATCCGGTCCGTGTTGCGCATTAAGGAACAACCGGAGGGCCCATGGCGAGCCGGCCTCGTACCGTGATCATTGGAGCCGGCATCGTGGGCTGCGCCCTGGCCGACGAGCTCACCGGCCGGGGGTGGACCGACGTCACCGTGCTGGACCGCGGGCCGCTCTTCGCCACCGGCGGCTCCTCCTCCCACGCCCCCGGCCTGGTCTTCCAGACGAACCCGTCCAAGACCATGACTGAGTTCGCCGCCTACACCGTGCGCAAGTACGCCGCGCTCGGCTGCTTCGAGCAGGTCGGCGGCCTGGAGGTGGCCACCACCCCGGAACGCTGGCTCGACCTGCACCGCAAGCAGGGCTGGGCCGAGTCGTGGGGCGTCGAGGGCCACCTGGTCGACACCGCCCGCTGCGCCGAGCTGTGGCCGCTGCTCGACCCCGGCAAGGTGCTCGGCGGGTTCCACGTGCCCACCGACGGGCTGGCCGCCGCCGTGCGCTGCTGCGAGGCGCAGGCCGGGCGGGCGATCGGGCGCGGCGCCCGCTTCCTGGCCGGCCACACCGTGGTCGGCGTGCACCACCAGGGCGGCCGGGTCACCGGCGTGGCCGTCGAGAGCGCCGACGGCTACCGGGTCGTCGAGGCGGACGTGGTCGTGTGCGCCGCCGGGTTCTGGGGGCCGTCGATCGGCGCGATGGCCGGGCTCACCGTGCCGTTGCAGCCGCTGGCCCACCAGTACGCCAGGTCGGCGCCGGTGCCCGGAGCGGCGGCCGGGCCGATCCTGCGTCACCAGGACCGCGACCTCTACTTCCGCCACCACGGCGACCGGATCGGCGTCGGCTCCTACTCCCACCGCCCCATGCCCGTCGCCCAGCACGAGATCGGCCCCGGGGGCACCACGATGCCGTCGGTGCGGGCGTTCACCGAGGAGGACTTCGAGCCCGCCTGGCGCGACGCGGCCGAGCTGCTGCCCGCGCTCAAGGAGGTCGCCTACCAGGACGGGATCAACGGGATCTTCTCCTTCACGCCCGACGGGTTCCCGCTGATCGGCGAGGCGCCGGGGCTCGACGGGTTCTGGATGGCCGAGGCGGTCTGGGTGACGCACTCGGCGGGCGTCGCCAGGGCCGTCGCCGAGTTGCTGGTCGACGGCCGCTCCGGGTACGACCTGCACGAGTGCGAGCTGAGCCGGTTCGAGCCGGTCCAGCTCGCCCCCGCCTACGTCACCGAGCGGGGCAAGCAGAACTTCGTCGAGGTCTACGACGTCATCCACCCGCTCCAGCCCATGCTGGCGCCGCGCCCGATGCGTACCAGCCCGTTCCACGCGCGCCAGCGTGAGCTGGGCGGCTACTTCCTGGAGGCGGCCGGGTGGGAGCGGCCGCACTGGTTCGAGGCGAACCGGCCGCTCGTGGAGCCGCTCGGCGGCGAGCCGGTCCTGGGCGCCGGCCCGCGTGACGAATGGGCCGCGCGGCACTGGTCGCCGATCGCCGCCGCCGAGTCGCACGCCACCCGGGAGGGCGTCGCGCTCTACGACATGACGCCGCTCAAGCGGATCGAGGTCGGCGGGGCGAAGGCCGCGGCGTTCCTGCAGCGGCTGATGACCAACGACGTCGACAGGAAGCCGGGCTCGGTCACGTACACGCTGCTCCTGGACGCCGGGGGCGGGATCCGGTCGGACCTCACGGTGGCGCGGCTGGCGGAGGACCGGTTCCAGATCGGCGCGAACGGCAACCTGGACCTCGACTGGATCACCCGGCACGCGCCCGGCGACGTGTACGTGCGCGACATCACGCCGGGGACGTGCTGCGTCGGCGTGTGGGGGCCGCGCGCCAGGGAGCTGGTCCAGCCGCTCACCGACATGGACCTGTCCCATGCGGGCTTCCGCTACTTCACCTGCAGATCCGGCTACGTGGGTCTGGTGCCGGTGACGGCGATGCGCGTCTCGTACGTGGGCGAGCTCGGCTGGGAGCTCTACACCACCGCCGACCTGGGGCTCAAGCTGTGGGACACGCTCTGGGCCACCGGGCTGCCGGTCGCGGGCGGCCGGGCCGCGTTCAACAGCCTGCGGGTGGAGAAGGGCTACCGGCTCTGGGGGGTCGACATGACCACCGAGCACGGTCCGTACGAGGCCGGGCTGGGCTTCGCGGTCAAGGCCGGCAAGGACTTCGTCGGCAGGGACGCGCTCACCACCGAGATCAGCCGCAAGCTGGTGCCGTTGCTGAGCGCCGAGGTGGTCATGGGCAAGGAGCCGGTCCGGCACGCGGGCCGCACGGTCGGGTACGTGACCAGCGCCGCGTACGGGCACACGATCGGGCGGCCCATCGCGTACGCGTGGCTGCCGATCGAGCTGACGGCCCCAGGGACACATGTGGATATTTCCTACTTCGGACGGCGGGTTCCCGCCGAGGTCGCCGCCGAGCCGCTGTACGACCCGCAGATGGAGAAGATCCGACGGTGACCCACCCCGACTTCCTGTGGCGCGACCCCGACCCGAAACCCGCCTACGACGTGATCATCGTCGGCGCCGGCGGCCACGGCCTGGCCACCGCCTACTACCTGGCCCGCGACCACGGCATCACCGACGTGGCCGTGCTGGAGAAAGGCTGGCTGGCCGGCGGCAACATGGCACGCAACACCACGATCATCCGCTCCAACTACCTGTGGGACGAGAGCGCCGCGCTCTACGAGCACTCGCTCAAGCTGTGGGAGGGGCTGAGCGACGAGCTCGACTACGACCTGCAGTTCAGCCAGCGCGGCGTGCTCAACCTCGCCCACAGCGTCGGCGACGTGCGCGAGGGCAGGCGGCGGGTCAACGCCAACCGGCTCAACGGCGTGGACGCCGAATGGCTCGACGCCGGCGACGTCAAGGAGTTCTGCCCCGTCCTCGACGTGTCCGGTTCGGCGCGCTACCCCGTCCTGGGCGGCACGCTGCAGCGCCGGGGCGGCATCGCCAAGCACGACCACGTGGCCTGGGCGCTGGCCCGCAAGGCCGACGCGTACGGGGTCGACCTGATCCAGGGCTGCGAGGTCACCGGCTTCGAGATCACCGGCGGCCGGGTCGGGGCGGTGCTCACCTCGCGCGGCAGGATCGCCGCGGGCAAGGTCGCGCTCGCCGCCGCCGGGCACACCTCGGTGCTGGCCGAACGAGCCGGGATCAGGCTGCCGCTGCAGTCGCACCCGCTGCAGGCGCTGGTGTCGGAGCTGCTGGAACCGGTGCTCGACTGCGTCGTCATGTCGAACGCGGTGCACGTCTACGTGAGCCAGGCGCACAAGGGCGAGCTGGTGATGGGCGCGGGCATCGACGCCTACAACTCCTACGGGCAGCGCGGCGCCTTCCACGTGATCGAGGCGCAGATGGCGGCGGCGCTGGAGCTGTTCCCGATCTTCAGCCGGGTGCGCGTGCTGCGCACCTGGGCGGGCATCGTGGACGTCTCGCCCGACGCCTCGCCGGTCATCGGCCTGACTCCGGTGGACGGACTGTACGTGAACGCGGGCTGGGGCACCGGCGGGTTCAAGGCCACGCCCGGCGCCGGCTCGGTGTACGCGCACACGATCGCGCACGGCGTCCCCCATCCGCTGGCCGAGCCGTTCGCCCTGGAGCGGTTCGGCACCGGGGCGCTCATCGACGAGCACGGCGCGGCGGCGGTGGCGCACTGATGATGCTCATCCCCTGCCCGCACTGCGGCCCCCGCGACGAGAACGAGTTCCACTACGGCGGCCAGGCCGGGATCGCCTACCCCGAGACCCCCGCCGAGCTCACCGACGACGACTGGGCCGGGTACGTGTTCCGGCGCGACAACCCCAAGGGCTGGTTCCACGAGCGGTGGTTCCACGTGCACGGGTGCCGCGTCTGGTTCACCGTCGAGCGCCACACGGTCACCCACGAGATCCGGGATGCCCCTCCATGACGCGTCTGCCCTCCGGCGGTCTGATCGACCGTTCCGTCACCCTTCCGTTCCGCTTCGACGGCCGTCCGCTGCACGGGCATCCGGGCGACACGCTCGCCTCCGCGCTGCTCGCCGCCGGGCAGCGCGGCGTGGGGCGCAGCGTCGAGCTGGGCCGCCCGCGCGGCGTCTTCACCGCCGGGCCCGAGGAGCCGAACGCGCTCGTCCGCGTCGGCGCCGACCCGATGCTGCCCGCCACGACCGTCGAGCTGCGCGCCGGGCTGGAGGCGTGGAGCCTGCGCGGCAAGGGCCGCCTCAGCCCCTCCGCTGAGGGGCCGCGCGGCGACAAGGCGTACCTGCACTGCGAGGTGCTGGTGGTCGGCGGCGGCCCCGCCGGGCTGGCCGCCGCCCTGGCCGCCGGGGAGTGCGGGGTCCGGGTCATCCTCGTCGACGACCGGCCCCGCCTGGGCGGCGACCTGCTCAGCAGCCGGGTTCCGCTGGACGGGGCGCCCCCGCTGGAGTGGGTGGCCTCGGCCGAGCGCCGGCTGGCGGCGATGCCCGAGGTCCGCGTCCTGACCAGGACGTCGATGATCGGCTACTACGACCACAACTACCTGGTCGCCGTCGAGCGCCGGCAGGCCGGGGAACGGCTCTGGCACTTCCGGGCGAGCCGGGTCGTGCTCGCGACCGGCGCGCACGAGCGGTCGCTGCCCTTCCCGGGCAACGACCGGCCCGGCGTCATGCTCGCCTCCGCCGCCCGCGCCTACGCCAACCGCTACGGGGTCCGGCCGGGGCGGCGGGCGGTCGTCTACGCGTGCGCGGACTCCGGGTACGAGGCGGCGCGCGACCTGGAGGCGGCCGGGGTGGAGATCGCCGCCGTCGTCGACCCGCGCCCCGGCCCGCGCCCCGGAGCCCGCTGCGGCGTGATCACCGGGACCACGGCCGACGGCGACGGCCTGCTCATCGGCGTCCGCGTCGGCGGCCGGCACGTGGCCGCCGACCTGCTCGCCGTCGCGGGCGGCTGGAACCCGGCCGTCCATCTGTTCAGCCAGTCCCGGGGGCGGGTCGTGTTCGACGACGGGCTCCAGGCGTTCGTGCCGGGCCCGTCCGCCCAGGCCGAGCGGTCCGCCGGCGCCTGCCGCGGCCTGTACGGCACCGCCCGCGCGATCGAGGACGGCCACGCCGCCGGGCTCGAAGCGGCCCGGGGGACCGGGGGGCGTCCCACCCCGCGCCCCGCTGCGGACCGCGAGGCCGTGGCGTACGGGGCGGCGTACTGGGGGGAGCTCGCCCCCGACCCCACCGCGTTCGTCGACCTCCAGCGGGACGTGACCGTGGCGGACCTGGCCAGGGCCACCGGCGCCGGGATGCGCTCCGTCGAGCACGTCAAGCGCTACACCACCGCCGGCACCGGCGCCGACCAGGGCAAGACCTCGGGCGCGCTCGTGGTGGGCGTCATGGCCGCGCTCCTGGGAGCCACGCCCGGCCAGGTCGGCACGACCACGTACCGCGCGCCGTACGTGCCGGTGGCCTTCGCGACGCTCGCCGGCCGCGCCAGGGGCGAGCTGTCCGACCCGGTCAGGACGACGGCCATGCACGACGCGCATGTCGCCAGGGGAGCCGTGTTCGAGGACGTGGGCCAGTGGAAGCGGCCCCGCTACTTCCCGGCCGCCGGCGAGAGCATGCGGGAGGCGGTGCTGCGCGAATGCCGCGCCGCCCGTACCGGGGTGGCCGCGATGGACGCCTCCACCCTCGGCAAGATCGACATCCGGGGCCGCGACGCCGGCGCCTTCCTGGACCGCGTCTACACGAACCTGTACTCCACGCTCGCCGTCGGCGCGTGCCGCTACGGCCTGATGTGCACCGCCGACGGGATGGTCTTCGACGACGGCACCACCACCAGGCTCGCCGAGGACCACTTCCTCATGACCACCACCACCGGCAACGCGGCGGCCGTGCTCGACTGGCTGGACGAATGGCACCAGACCGAATGGCCGCACCTCGACGTCCGCCTCACCTCGGTCACCGACCACTGGGCCACCGTCGCCGTCGCCGGTCCGCACGCCCGCCGCGTCCTCGCCGCCGTCGCGCCGGACGCCGTGGACCTGGCCTTCATGCGGTACGCGGACACCCCCGTGCTCGGGGTCGCCGGGCGGGTGTTCAGGATCAGCTTCTCCGGCGAGCTGGCGTACGAGGTCAACGTGCCCTGGCCGTACGGGCGGGCGCTCTGGGAGGCGGTGCTGGACCTGGGCGCGGTGCCGTACGGGACGGAGGCCATGCACGTGCTGCGCGCCGAGAAGGGCTTCCCCATCGTCGGCCAGGAGACCGACGGCACCGTCACCCCGCAGGACCTCGGCATGTCCTGGATCGTCTCCCGCCGCAAGCCCGACTTCGTCGGCAAACGCTCCCACGCCCGTCCCGACACCTCCCGGCCCGACCGCAAACGGCTCATCGGCCTCCTGCCCGACGACCCCGCCACCCTCCTGCCGGAAGGCGCCCAGCTCCTCCCCCT
>NZ_LAVL01000091.1 GCF_001083785.1 Nonomuraea sp. SBT364 | reverse complement strand
GTGCGGGCGGTGGGAGCCGGTGGCCAGCGGGGGGAACTCCGCGGGGTTCCACGAGTCGGTGAGGTGGCGGGTGGCGGCGAGCGGCGCCGCAGGCTCGTCGGTCGCGCTCACCAGCTCCAGCAGGAGCTGCTTGGCCGTGGGCCGGCGCGCCGGGTCGGGGTGGATGGCCGCGGCGACCAGCCGGTCGAGCGGCGCGGGCAGGCCGCGCAGGTCCGGCGGCGCGGTGCGGGCGCGGGCGGCCATGACGTACGCGTCGCCCTCGCCGAACGGATGCCCGCCGAGCCCCGCGTAGGCGATCAGCGACCCCCACGCGAACACGTCTCCCGCCGGGCTGGTGCGGCCCTCGAAGACCTGCTCGGGCGCGATCCAGCCGGGTGTGCCCATCACCATGCCGGCGTTGGTGTGCCGGGATCCCACGTGCGTCGAGCGGGCCAGGCCGAAGTCGATGACGCGCGGCCCCGCCAGCGTCAGCATGACGTTGGCCGGCTTGAGGTCGCGGTGCACCAGCCCGGCCGCGTGGATCGCGGTCAGCGCGGCCGCGACGCCGACGGCGGCCGAGTGCAGCATCGACGACGACAGGCTGCCGTGCTCGATGAGGTGGTCCTCCAGCGAGACGCCGTCGATGTATTCGGTGACGAGGTAGAGGACGCCGTCGTGCTCGCCGTGGTCGAGCACGCGGGCGGTGCAGAACGAGGCGACCTTGCGGGCGTTGGACACCTCCTCGTGGAAGCGCGCCCGGTAGACCGCGTCGGCGGTGAAGTCGCGGCGGATCGCCTTGAGCGCCACCTGCTGGCCGTCGCCGCCCCTGGCCAGGTAGACGGTGCCCATGCCGCCCGAGCCGAGCCGGCTGACCAGCTCGTACGGGCCGATCGCCGGGGGATCTTCCGGCGTCAGCGGATTGCCGGAGCGACCCTGCTGCCCCAACGTCGCTGTCCTCTCGCCGTCGTCAACCTGCCGACCAACTGACCATTTCCACCCCAGACTCTAACGGAGGAAGCGACCCCTCGGTGGCGGCGTTGCGGCCTCGGCATCACCGGCTCCCGGACGGGCCCGGCACCCCCAGCTCGATGATCTGCGCGTACACGGAAACCGCCACTTCACCGGGGGTGCGCGCGCCGAGGTCCAGCCCGACGGGCACGTGCACCCGCCCGCCGCCGTCCACCGCCGCCAGCACCGCCGCGCCGCGCCGGCGGCTGGCGATCAGGCCCACGTACGGCACGGCGGCGGCCAGGGCGGCGCGCAGCACCGGCTCCTCCGACACCCCGTGCGAGGCCACCAGCACGGCGGCCGTGTCGGGGGCGATCGGCGTCCACGCGCCGGCGGCGGCCTCCACCTGGTAGCCGATCGCCCGCCCGACCGCCGCGAACGACCGGGCGATGGGACCGTCGCCGTACACGTGGACGAGCACCGGCGGCAGCACCGCCTCCAGGAAGATCTCCAGCGTGCCCCCGGACAGGCACGGCTGGCCGACGGCGACCAGGCCCTCCTCCTCGCGCGGCTCGTCCGCCTCGGGCGTGATGCGCAGCAGCGTCGCCCGGCCGTCCCGGCGGAGCTCCAGCAGCCGCAGGCTCTGCGCGCGGACCGTGTCCAGGGCGCAGTGGCCGCCGACGAACCCCTCGACGGTCCCGTCCGGCAGCACCAGCGCCCGGTCGCCCGCCCTGGCGCTGGCGGGCCGCCGCGCCCGCACCACGGTGGCGAGCACGTACGGCTCCCGCCCGGAGCGCAGTTGCGCGGCGCGCGCGTCCAGGTCGGCCACCGCAACCGGGCCGCCGGGGCGGGGGAGCGGCATGCCGAGGAACGCGCTCACGGGATCGCCAGATCCGTGCGGAACGGGTCGCCGTTGACGGTCCGCCACACGTTCGCCGGCGTCAGCGGCATGTCCGCGTGCCGGACCCCGTACGGGGCGAGCGCGTCCACGACGGCGTTGACCACGGCGGCGGGGGAGCCGACGGTGGCCGACTCGCCCACGCCCTTGGCCCCGATCGGGTGGAACGGCGACGGGCTGACGGTCTCGCCGAGCTCCCACGACGGGCACTCCATCGACGTCGGCAGCAGGTAGTCCATGAACGAGGCCCCCAGATGGTTGCCGTCCTCGTCGAAGGCCATCACCTGCATGAGCGCCATCCCGATCCCGTCGGCGAGCCCGCCGTGGATCTGCCCTTCGACGATCGTCGGGTTGATCCGCACCCCGCAGTCGTCCACGGCGACGAACCGGCGCACCTTGACCTGCCCGGTGCCGGGGTCGACGTCGACGGCGCAGATGTAGGCGCCGAACGGGTAGGTCAGGTTCGGCGGATTGTAGACGGTGACGGCGTCCAGGTGGCCCTCGACGCCCTCGGGCAGCTCCAGGTTCGAATGGGCGGCCAGCGCGATCTCGGCCAGCGACCTGCCGCTCGACGGGTCGCCCACCACCGACCACCTGCCGTCGCCCCACTCCAGGTCGTCGGGCGACGCCTCCAGCATCGCGGCCGCCACCAGCTTGGCCCGGTCGCGCACCTTGCGGGCGACGATCGCGGCGGCCGCCCCGGAGACGGGCGTGGAGCGCGACCCGTACGTGCCGAGCCCGAACGGCGTCTGGTCGGTGTCGCCGTGCACCACCTCCACGTCGTCGGCCGGGATGCCCAGCTCGTGCCCGACGATCTGGGCGAACGTCGTCTCGTGCCCCTGCCCCTGCGACTGGCAGGAGACGCGCAGCACCGCCTTGCCCGTCGGGTGCACGCGCAGTTCGGCGCCGTCGGCCATGCCGAGGCCGAGGATGTCCATGTGCTTGCGCGGCCCCGCGCCGACCGCCTCGGTGAAGAAGCTGACGCCGATCCCCATCAGCTCGCCCCTGGCCCGCTTGCCGGCCTGTTCGGCGCGGAGCTTGTCGTACCCGGCCATGTCCATGGCCAGGCGCAGCGCCTTGGGGTAGTCGCCCGAGTCGTACTCCCAGCCGGTCGGCGAGGTGTACGGGAACTGGTCGGGCCGCAGCAGGTTGCGCATGCGCAGCTCCGCCGGGTCCACGCCGAGCTCGGCCGCGAGCACGTCCATCATCCGCTCGACCAGGTAGACGGCCTCGGTGACGCGGAAGGAGCAGGCGTACGCGACGCCGCCGGGCGCCTTGTTCGTGTAGACGCCGCTGACCTCGCAGTGGGCCGACTCCAGGTCGTAGGAGCCGGTGAAGACGTGGAAGAACCCGGCGGGGAACTTGGTCGGCTGCGCGGTGCCGTTGAACGCGCCGTGGTCGGCGAGCACCTTGACCCTGATCGCCCGCACCCTGCCGTCACGGGTCGCCGCCACCTCGCCGCGCATGTGGTAGTCGCGGGCGAAGGCGGTGCTCATCAGGTTCTCGGAGCGGTCCTCCATCCACTTGACGGGCCTGCCGGTGACGATCGAGCCGACGATCGCGCACACGTACCCCGGATAGATCCCGACTTTTCCGCCGAAACCACCACCGATGTCCGGCGAGATCACCCGGATCTTGTGCTCCGGCAGCCCCGCCACCATCGCGTACAGCGTCCGGTGCGCGTGCGGCGCCTGCGTCGGGCACCACACCGTGAGCTTGCCGGTGACCTTGTCGAAGTCGGCGACCGCGCCGCACGTCTCCAGCGGCGCCGGATGCACCCGCGGGTAGAGCATGTCCTGCGCGACCGTGACCTCGGCCTCCTCGAAGATCGCCGCGGTGCGGTCCCGGTCACCCGCCTCCCAGTCGAAGATGTGGTTGTCCGCCTTGCCCTCCAGGTCGTCCCGGATGAGCGGCGCGCCGGGGGCGAGCGCCGTGCGCGCGTCGACGACGGCGTCCAGCGGCTCGTACTCGACCTCGATCAGCTCCAGCGCGTCGCGCGCCGCGTAGCGGTCCTCCGCCACCACGAACGCGACCTCCTGCCCCTGGAAGCGCACTTTGTCGGTGGCCAGCACGGCCTGCACGTCGTTCGACAGCGTCGGCATCCAGGCCAGGTTCAGCCCGGCCAGCGTCTGCCCGGTGATCACCGCGCGCACCTTGGGGTGCGCCTCGGCGGCCGAGACGTCCACGGAGACGATCCGCGCGTGCGCGTGCGGGCTGCGCAGCACCGCGCCGTGCAGCATGCCGGGCAGCCGCACGTCGTCCACGTACGTGCCCCGCCCCCGGATGAACCGGGCGTCCTCTTTGCGATGCATGCGGCCGAAACTCATGACTGCGCCTCCGCGGCCCACCGGATGGAACGGACGATGTTCTCGTAACCGGTGCATCGGCAGAGCTGCCCGGAGATCGCCTCCCGGATCTCGGCCTCGTCCGGATCCGGCCGCCGGTCCAGCAGCCACCGCGCCGTCAGCAGCATCCCCGGCGTGCAGAAGCCGCACTGGAGCCCGTGACACTCCACGAACCCCCGCTGGACCACGTCCAGCTCGCCGTCGCGCTCCAGCCCCTCGACCGTCGTCACCTCGTGCCCGTCGGCCATGACCGCGAGCACCGTGCACGACTTGACCGGCACCCCGTCGAGATGCACCGTGCACACGCCGCAGTTCGACGTGTCGCAGCCCCAGTGCGTGCCCGTCAGGCCCAGCTCGTCGCGCAGGAAGTGGACGAGCAGCAGCCGGGGCTCCACGTCCCGGGTGTGCGGCTGCCCGTTCACCGTGACCGTGATCCGCATGTCAGATCCTCCCCGCGGCGCCGGCCAGCGCGCGCCGCGTCAGCTCGGCGGCCAAGTGGCGTTTGTAGTCGGCGGGGCCGCGCTGGTCGGCGTGCGGCTCGCAGTGCTCGGCGGCGATCCGGCCCGCCCGGGCGAACGCCTCCTCGCCGGGCGGCCGTCCGACGAGGTGCGCCTCGGCCTCGGGGGCGCAGAAGTGCCCGGCCCCGACCGCCGTGAGCCCGATCCCCGCCTGGGCGATCACGCCGCCCTCGACCCTGAGCACCGCCCCCGCCGCCGCCACCGGCCAGTCGCCGACCCGCCGCTCGACCTTCTCGTACGCGCTGCCGGCGCCGGGCACGACGGGCACCCGGAGCTCGATCAGCAGCTCGTTCGGCGCGACGGCGGTCTCGTACGGTCCCTGGTGGAACCGCCTGATCGGCACCGTACGGGTGCCGCCCGGCCCTTGGACGACCGCGGTCGCGCGCAATGCCGCGAACACCGCCGACAAATCCTCAGAAGGGTCCCCTTGGCACAACGAACCTCCAACGGTCCCCCGATTTCGCACAATTGGGTCAGCGATAACGCGCTCCGCATCCTGAAATATCGGGAAAAGGCCGGTGGCGGTCGCGCTCTCCAGTAACTCCGCGTGCCGCACCATCGCCCCGATGGCCAGCTCGTCGCCCTCGACGGCGATCCGCCCCAGCTCAGCGGCCAGGCCGTTGATGTCGATGAGCGCCTCGGGCTGGGCCAGGCGCAGCTTCATCATGGGGATGAGACTGTGGCCGCCGGCGACGACCCGGGCCTCCGGGCCGTACCTTTCCAGAAGCTCGAGCGCGTGCGGAACGCTGTCGGCTCGCTCGTACGCGAATGTCGCGGGAACCTGCATGAGTGCACAGTGCTGGCACCGAATTGTCGCGACAATCCGCAAATAAGGGATTCCTTAATGCGGGGCGGCGATCTATGAAGGAGAAGTGACTCTGAGCCAGCTCGGCGCCTTCGTCTACGTGGCCCGCCTGGGTTCGGTCAAGGCCGCCGCCCGCGCGCTCGGCGTGAGCGAACCCGCCGTCTCCCAGTCGCTCGCCCAGCTCCGCAGGCATCTCGGCGACCCCCTCGTCACCCGCTCCGGCTCTCGCATGGTGCTCACCGAGGCCGGCGGGCGGCTGCTCGGCATCGCCTCCCAGATCGTCGCCCTCGGCGCCGAGGCGGTCGCCGCCGTCCAGCCCGGCCGGACCGCCCCGCTCCGCGTGGTGATGGACGGCACGTTCGCCGAACACGTCGCCGGACCGCTCCTGTGCCTGTTCAACCAGCGCAAGGCCGTGGACGCCGCCGGTGGCGTGGCGGCCACGGCCGAGATGCCGCCACTGCTGGCCGCCCGCCTCGCCGACGTCGCCCTCGGCGCCCAGGTGAGCGGGCCCGGCCTGGTCAGCAAGCCGGTGCTGCGCTGCCGCCTGATCGCCGTCGGCTCACCGCGCGGGCGCCGCGACCACTGGCTCGTCGGCCCGTCCGGCACCGACCCGGCCGGTGACAGCGGCCGGCTGCTGCGGCTCCTGCGGGTCCCGGAGTCGCAGGTGCGCGTGTTCGCCAACCAGACGGCCGCCTGGAAGGCCGCCGCCGACGGCGCCGGGCTCGCCCCCGCCACCGCGCACCTCGTCGCCGGGCGGTTACGGCGCGGCGACCTGGTCGCCGTCGAGACCCCGGCCACGCCGCTGGCCGCCTACTGGTACGCCACCGCCCTGGAGCCGGGCAGCCGGTCCGCCGCGGCGGGGGCCTTCCTGGACTTCCTCACCACCCCGGCGGCCACCCAGGTCATGCGCGCCCCGGCCGACGGCATCCCCCGCAGCCGGTTCCGGCCGCCGGTCCACGTGTCCATCTGGAGCTGACCGGTCCGCGGCGGGCGTCAGTGGGCGTCAGTGGGCGTCTGTGGGCGTCAGTGGCCGTGCAGGCGGCCGAGGGTCTCGGCGGGGGTGGCGCCGGGGCGGGTCCACTGCGGCACGGGGCGGCTCGCGGGGCCCCAGGTGGCGTTCCCGTCGGCGTCCGAACGCCAGCTCCAGCACGGGCTGCCGCCTTCGGGCCAGCCCTCCGGCTTGTCCTCCCACGCCTCACCCCGGCCGTAGGGCGTCATGTCGAGCAGGCCCAGTGAGCCGTTGACCCGCTCGTTGCCCCGGCCCGTCGTGGAGTAGGTGAGGAACGCGCGGTCGCCGTCGCGCAGGAAGCAGGTGATGTGCCCCATGTCGTCGCCGACCGGCGCGGGCACGCCGCGCACCGAGTACCAGGGCTGGGTGTAGCCCATGAACTCGACGTAGGAGGCCACCTCGTCCCAGCGGCCCGTGGTCACGACGGCGAACGAGACGCCTCGGGCGTCGAGGTAGACGGCGTCCTTCAGGTGCCAGACGGCGGTGGTGCAGCCCTCGCACTGCCCCTGGTGCGGCGCGCCGTCGTACCACATGTGCTTGTAGAGCACGAGCTCGTCCCGTCCCTGGAAGAGGTCCAGGAACGGGACCGGGCCGTCGGGGCCGACGACCTCGACCGTCCCGTCGAACTCCACCATCGGCAGCCGGCGGCGGGCCGCCGCGATGGCGTCGCCCTCGCGGGTGTGGGCCTTCTCGCGGACCAGGAGCTCGTCCCGGGCGGCCTGCCAGGTGGCCAGGTCGACGACGGGCGGGCGGCCGGGCAGCGCGCCGGTCGGCTCGGTCGGCGTGGTCGTCATGGTGTCCTCCGTGGTGTCTCGTGGCGGGCAGCGTAGTACGCCGTACCGCGGCGGTCACCGGAACAGACCCGCGGCCCGGCCGGAACTCATCGCGACACGCGCGACCGGCTGGGTCCGGTGGGATGGCCCCGCAAGTGGTGAAATATGGGGCTATGGAGCCGGTCGTCCTCAACACGCGCCTTCGCCTCGACAGGATCCGCGCCGCCCGTCAGGTGATCGACCCGCAGTTCCTGGACACGCCGCTCTACCGGTGCGACGAGCTGGGACGCCGGCTCGGCTGCACGGTGAGCGTCAAGCTGGAGACGGCGAACCCCGTCCGCAGCTTCAAGGCCCGCGCCACCGAACTCGTCACGAGCCGGCTGGCCGGCCAGGGCCGGGACGCCGTGGTGTGCGCCAGCGCGGGCAACCTCGGACAGGCGCTCGGCTGGTCGGGCCGCCGCCGTGGCCTGGACGTGACGGTCGTGGCCTCGCGCCGGGCGCCCGCCGCCAAGCTCGACCGGATCCGCGCGCTGGGCGCGGAGCTGGAGCTGGTGGACGGCGACTTCGAGGCGGCCCGCGAGCGGGCGGCGGCCGTCGCCCGGCGGCGCGGCGTCCGGCTGGTCGAGGACAGCCTGGACATCGAGACCTGCGAGGGCGCGGCCACCATCGGCCTGGAACTGGCCGCCGGCGCGCCGTCCTTCGACACCGTCCTGATCGCCCTGGGCGGCGGCGCGATGGCCACCGGCGTCGGCCACGTCCTGAAGACCCTGCTGCCGGCCGTCGAGGTGATCTGCGTGCAGCCGCTCGGCGCGCCCGCGATGACCCGCTCGTGGCACGAGCGCCGGGTCGTCACCACCGAATCCGCCGACACCATCGCCGACGGCGTCGCCGGCCGCTTCCCCATCCCCGTGGTCCTGGACGACCTCCTCCAGGTGGCCGACGACGCCGTCCTGGTCCGGGAGGCGTCGATCGTCGCCGGGATGCGGATGCTCCTGGAGCACGCGGGGCTCGTCGCCGAACCCTCGGCGGCCCTCGGCGTCGCCGCCGTCCTGGAGGACCGCGACCGCTTCGCCGGACGCCACGTGGTCACCATCGTCTGCGGCGGCAACGTCGACCTGGACGCCTACCGCCGCTGGACCCGTGCCTGAGTTTCCGGCGGGACGGGAGCGCCGATGAGTTTCGGTGGCGGGGCGAGTCTCACTCCCGGACGGACGGGAAGGAGTGGTTCCGATGGACCTGCACAGCGTCGTGTGCGTGAGCGACCTCGCGAGATCGCTGAAGTGGTTCGAGGCGTTCTTCGGGCGGCCGGCGGACGAGATCATCGGCGCCGAGCACCTGTGGCGGGCCGGTGAGAACGCGTGGGTCGTCATCGACGAGCGGGACGCCCGGGTGGGCGGCACCATGATCACGTTCGGCGTGACCGATCTCGACGACATCCTGGCCCGGCTGGCCGCGCACGGCATCGAGCACGAGCCGGTGGAGGCCTACGGCAACGGCGTGCGCCACGTGGAGATCCTCGACCCGGACGGCAACAGCTTCTCGCTCGCCCAGGCACCGGCTCCGTGAGAGCCGCGCGGCCTGCCGGCAACGCCTTTCGCCACACGGTTCCCAGGACCTCGCCGCCGCCGTCGCGGAGTCACACCTCGGCGATCAGCGCGTAGCGCTCGTCGCCCACCGGGCCGCCCCACAGGCCGGGATCCCCGCTCAGGGGCTCGACGCGCAGGTCGCGGACCAGGGGGCGCACCGCGGCGGTCAGGTCGCCGGCGGTGACGCCGCCGTTCCAGGGCAGCGTCTCGGCCCCTCCCACGTAGGGCCCGCCCTCGCCCCAGCGTCCCTCGATCAGGAGCAGCCGCCCGCCCGGCCGCAGCCTGGCGACCCAGGCGCGCAGCGCCGCGTGCGGATCGGGCAGGGTCCAGAGGAGGTGCCGGCACAGCACCAGGTCGAACCGCTCGTCGCCGGTGGGCGGGGCCGTGGCGTCGCCGACCAGGAACCGGCCGGTGAGCCCGGCGCCGGCCAGCTTGGCGCGGGCCCGCTCGATCATCCGCGGCGCCAGGTCGACGCCGGTCACCCGGTGCCCGGCCGCCGCCAGCAGCGACGACAGCGAGCCGGTGCCGCAGCCGACGTCGAGGACGTCGGCCGGTCCGGCGGGCGCCCACGCGCGCAGCAGGCGGTCCCAGGCGGCGCGGGTGCCGGCGGCGCGCAGGCCGTGGTCGGGCTCGTCGTCGAACGCGCCGGCGGCGTCGTCCCAGTAGCCGGTGATCGCGGAGGTGAGTCGGGTCATGCCGGCGATCCTCTCAGCCGGCACCGACAAGGCTCGCGCGGCGCGTCGGCGCGGGGCCCTGCCGCGATCGGTGGCCCGGGTGGGAGTATCGCCCCATGGCCCGCATTCACGACATCGTTCTCGATTGCCGCCATCCGGCGTCTCTGGCGCGGTTCTGGGCGGCGGCCATCGACGGCTACCGGGTGGCCCCGTACGACGAGGCAGAGCTGGAACGGCTGCGCAGCAACGGCATCGACGACCCGGAGGACGACCCGAATGTCCTGGTGGAGGCCGCGCCGGGGATCAAGCCGCGCTTCTTCTTCACGCTCGTGCCCGAACCGAAGGTGGTCAAGAACCGCATGCACCTGGACCTCACGGCCGACGACCCGGAGGCCGAGGTGGCCAGGCTCGTCGGACTGGGCGCACGGGTGGTGGCCGAGTACGACGACTGGGTGACGATGGCCGACCCGGAGGGCAACGAGTTCTGCGTCATGCGCTGACCCGGGCCGCCTGCACCAGGTTCGCGGCAATAGGGCTATTTGTCCGGTATTTGCCTGACAGGGATTCCCTGGTGTCGTCTCTAACCTGGTGGCCAGGTGCGACATTCAACCGAACGGGAGAACTCGTGAAGCACGTCAAACTCAAGAAGGTCGCTCTCGCCGCCGTGGCCGGCCTGTTCGCGTTCGGCCTCGCCGCCGCGAACGCCTCGGCCGCCTCCGCCGTCTCCGGCGAGATCAGCGGTTCGGGCGAGCTTTCCAGCTCGGGCGAGATCAGCGGTTCGGGCGAGCTCTCCGGTTCGGGCGAGATCTCCTAGCGATCGCGCACCGGCCGTGCCGCGGGCGGTGCGGCCGGACCCATGGGCGTCGCCGAGGAGGCGCATCGGGCGGTGAGCCTCCTCGGCGTACGGATCGGCGGCTCGCCGTCCTGGCCTGAGGGCCGGCGTCGAGCTTCCGCGCCGGGGCCGCCGACCTGAGCGCGACGGCCGGGGCGGCGGCGGTGCCGCCCGCCAGTTCCGCCTCCACGCCGGTGCCCGGCCCCGGCCTGGGGGGCCGGGGGTGGGGGCCCGACGGCGGTCCGCTGCCTGCCCTCCTGCCCGTGCGGGGACGGTCGGGCAGGGCCATCGCGACGGGCGCGGTGGCGTCGCCGTCGGCGAAGACGGCGCCGGCGGCCCGGTAGTCCCAGGACCGCGAGCGGGCTGCGAAGCCCGCGCGCTCAGGGCCGCGACTTCAGGGCCGCGGCCTCGGCGGCGAGCTTCTCGACGCGGCTCCAGTCGCCCGAGGCGATGGCGTCGGCCGGGGTGAGCCAGGTGCCGCCGACGCAGCCCACGTTCGGCAGCGCCAGGTAGTCGGCGGCGGTCGCCGGGCGGATGCCGCCCGTCGGGCAGAACCGGACGTCGGGCAGCGGCCCCTGCAGCGACTTCAGATACGGCACGCCGCCCGCGGCCTCGGCCGGGAAGAACTTCAGCTCCTTGACGCCGCGCTCGGCCAGCGCCATCGCCTCGGAGGCGGTGGCCGCGCCCGGCAGGTACGGCAGGCCGCTGGCGTCCATGGCCTCGACCAGGGTGAGTGTCGTGCCGGGCGACACCAGGAACTTCGCCCCGGCCTCCAGCGACGCCGCGATGTCGTCGGACGTGCGGATCGTGCCGGCGCCGATGCGGGCCTCCGGCACCTCGGCCGCGATCCGGGCGATGGCTTCCAGCGCGGGAGCCGTACGCAGCGTCACCTCGATGACCGGCAGGCCGCCGGAGACGAGCGCCCGCGCCAGCGGCACGGCGGTGTCGACGTCGTCGATCACCACGACGGGGATCACGGGGGCGAGATCGAGCAGGCTCATGGAAATGGTTCCCCTCACCGAGGCGCGGCCTCGGGGTCACGGCCCTTCGACGAAGGCCAGTTCACGAGTGCTGGCTGAGCCAGGCGGCCGCGCCCGTCAGCGCCGGTTGCGGCGCGACGATGAGCGTGGTCGCGATGGCCTCCAGATATGTGGACATGTCAGGATTCGTGGCGAACCGGGTGCGGAAGCTGCTGGCGCACACCCGTTCCACGATACGGGGCAGCACTCCGCCGCCCAGGTAGACCCCGCCCCGGGCGCCGAGCGTCAGCGCCGTGTTGCCGGCGAAGCTGCCCAGCATCCCGCAGAACACCTCGACCGTCTCCGCGCACAGCGGGTCGTCGAGCCGCCCCACGATCCCGGACGAGGTCGTCTCGGCGGCGGGCACGCCGTTCACCCGCGCCAGCGCCCGGTGCAGCCGGACCAGCCCGGGGCCGGACAGCACGTGCTCGGCCACCACCTGCTCCAGCCCCTCGGCGCGCAGCGCCCGGACGATCTCCAGTTCGCGCTCGCCGGACACCGGCACCGTCACGTGGCCGCCCTCGCCGGGGACCGGGATCCAGCCGTCGCCCGACGGCACCAGCGCGCCGACGCCCAGGCCCGTCCCCGGGCCGAGCACGACCTTGACCCCGTGCGCGGGCGCCGGTCCGCCGAGCGACACCAGGTCGCCGCCGTCCAGGTGCGGCAGCGACACGGCCAGCGCCTCGAAGTCGTTGAGCAGCGCCGCGAACGGCACGCCCAGGTCGCGTACGGAGCCCGCCCACGGCGAGTTCGTCAGCCGGTAGCGGTCGCCGTCGATGGGACCGGCGACGGCCAGGCACGCGGCGCCGGGCCGCGCGCCGCCGGCGTGCCCGGCGAGGTAGGCCGCCACGGCCTCGGGGAGCGTGGGGTAGTCGGCCCCGGCCAGCACGGCCACCCGCTCCGGCGGCCGCCCCGGCTTGGTGACGAGCCCGAACCGGGCGTTGGTCCCCCCGATGTCGGCCACCAGCCACGGCAGGTCGAACGCCTTCACCGCACCCCTCCGGGGACCCGGGCGCGGGCCCCGCGCGAGGGGCGGCGGGTGGTCATCGGGAGGCTCCGGCGGACCAGGCGGCCGGGCCGGTCTCCAGGTGCGAGTTGCCGGACTCGGCCGGGAAGCCGAGGCCGGGGCCGTGGTGCGGGGACTCGGCGCCGCTGACGCCGAAGATGCCCGCGCCCTGCTCGGCGTGGCCCGCCATGCGGCGGAAGGCGGCGAACAGCTCACGGCCGGTGCCGACCCACTGCGCGTCGCTCAGCGGACGGCCACCGGGCGTACGCCGCGCCAGCTCCTCGGCCGGGACCAGCAGTTCCAGGGTGCCGGCCGCGGAGTCGAGGCGGATGACGTCGCCGTCGCGCACCAGCGCGATCGGCCCGCCGTCCGCCGCCTCGGGCGACAGGTGGATGGCCGCCGGCACCTTGCCGGACGCGCCCGACATGCGGCCGTCGGTCACGATCGCCACCCGCTGCCCCCGGTCCAGCAGTACGGCCAGCGGCGGCGTCAGCTTGTGCAGCTCCGGCATGCCGTTGGCGCTCGGCCCCTGGTAGCGGATGACGGCGACGAAGTCCTGCCCGTCCAGCTCGCCCGCCTCGAAGGCGCGCAGCAGGTCGAGCTGGTCGTCGAAGACCTTGGCGGGCGCCTCGATCACCAGGTGCTCGGCCTTGACCGCCGACACCTTGCTGACGGCCTTGCCGAGGTTGCCGGAGAGCATGTGGATGCCGCCGTCGTCGGAGAACGGGGCCGACACCGGCCGCAGCACGTCCAGGTCGGCGCTCTCGGTCAGCTCCGACCAGACGAGCTCGCCGTCCTCCAGCGCGGGCGCCGAGCGGTAGCGGTCCAGGCCGCGCCCGGCCACGGTCAGCACGTCGGCGTGCAGCAGGCCCTCGTCCAGCAGGTCGCCGATGAGCACCTGCATGCCGCCCGCGTCGCGGAAGTGGTTCACGTCCGCCTGGCCGTTGGGGTAGACCTTGGTCAGCGACGGCACCACCTTCGACAGGGCGGCCAGGTCGTCCCAGGTCAGCACGATGCCCGCGGCCGCCGCCATGGCCACCAGGTGCATGGTGTGGTTGGTCGAGCCGCCGGTGGCCAGCAGCGCCACGCAGGCGTTCACCACGGACTTCTCGTCGACCAGCTCGCCGATCGGCGTGTACTCCGAGCCGTGCGCGGTGATCTCCACCGCCCGGCGGCCCGCCGCCTCCGTCAGCGCGTGGCGCAGCTCGGTGTGCGGGTTGACGAAGGTCGAGCCCGGCAGGTGCAGGCCCATGACCTCCATCAGCGCCTGGTTGGAGTTCGCGGTGCCGTAGAAGGTGCAGGTGCCGGGGGAGTGGTACGACTGCGACTCCGACTCCAGCAGCTCCGCCCGGCCCACCTTGCCCTCGGCGAACAGCTGGCGGGTGCGCGCCTTGGCCTTGTTCGGCAGGCCCGAGGTCATCGGCCCGGCCGGCACGAAGATCGCGGGCAGGTGGCCGAAGTGCAGGGCGCCGATGAACAGGCCCGGCACGATCTTGTCGCAGACGCCCAGCAGCAGCGTCGCGTCGAACATGTCGTGCGACAGCGCGATGGCCGTCGACATGGCGATCACGTCACGGCTGTAGAGCGACAGCTCCATGCCGGCGCGGCCCTGCGTGATGCCGTCGCACATGGCGGGCACGCCGCCCGCCACCTGCGCCACGCCGCCGGCCCGGCGCACCGCGGCCTTCAGCTCCTGCGGGTAGGTCTCGTACGGCTGGTGCGCCGAGAGCATGTCGTTGTAGCTCGTCACGATCGCCACGCCGGGCTTGGCCGACCCCATCAGGGCGGGCTTGTCCTCGGCGGGCGCGGCGGCGAAGCCGTGCGCCAGGTTCGCGCACCCGAGATGGGCACGGGCCGGGCCCTTGGCGCGGGCGGCCTCGCCGTCGCGGCGGATCCGCTCCAGGTACGCCGCGCGGCTGGCGGCGCTGCGCCGGGCTATCCGGTCGGTGATCTCCTGGATGACGGTGTTCACGCTTCCTCCTCGTGCCAGGCGCGACCGCTGCGGCCGAGCAGTTCGTGGGCGCCCGCGGGGCCGGCGGTTCCGGCGGGGTAGGGCTCAGGCAGGGCGGCGGACGCCTCCCACGCCTGAAGGATCGGGTCGATGAAGCGCCAGGCGGCCTCCACCTCGTCCCGCCGCATGAACAGCGTCGGGTTGCCGGCGAGCACGTCGGTGAGCAGCCGCTCGTACGCCTCGGGCACACGGGTGGTGAACGTCTTGCCGAAGCTCAGGCTGAGCGGCACCGGCTTCAGCATGACCTCGCCCGCGCCGGGCTCCTTGGCCATGATGTGCAGCTCGATGCCCTCCTCCGGCTGCAGCCGCAGCACCAGCCGGTTCGGCGTGCCGCCGGGGAAGATGGAGTGCGGCACGTCCTTGAACTGCACCACGATCTCCGAGCGCCGCTGCGGCATCCGCTTGCCGGTGCGCAGGTAGAACGGCACCCCGGCCCAGCGCCAGTTCTTCACCTCGGCGCGGATCGCGGTGAAGGTCTCCACCCGGCTCGACGCCTCCGTGGGCGGGGTGGAGCCGGGCTCGTCCAGGTAGCCGGGCATGCCGGCGGCCTCGGTGTACTGGCCGCGCACGGTGAAACGGTCCACCTCGGTGCCCGCGATCGGGCGCAGCGACTGCAGCACCTTGACCTTCTCGTCGCGGATCGCCTCACGGTCGTTGCGCGCGGGCGGCTCCATCGCGGTCAGCGTCAGCAGCTGCAGCAGATGGTTCTGGACCATGTCGCGCAGCGCGCCGGCCTGGTCGTAGTAGCCGCGCCGGCCCGGCGTGCCGACGGTCTCGGCGGCCGTGATCTGCACGTGGTCGATCCACAGCGAGTTCCAGATCGGCTCCAGGAAGGCGTTGGCGAAGCGGAGCACGAGCAGGTTCTGCACGGTCTCCTTGCCCAGGTAGTGGTCGATGCGGAAGATCTGGCGCTCGTCGAAGATGGCGCCGACCTCGTCGTTGATCCGCTGCGCGCTCGGCAGGTCGCGGCCCAGCGGCTTCTCCAGCACCACCCGCGACCGCTGCGTGACCAGGCCCTCGCGCTCCAGCTCCCGGCAGAACGGGCCGAACGTCATCGGCGGGCTGGCCAGGTAGAACACCCGGTCGCGGTCCTCCGACCCGGTCAGCATGGCGCCCAGCGCGGCCCAGCCGGACCGGTCCTCGCCGCCCACGTCGACCGTCAGATGGTGCAACCGGCCCAGGAAACGCTGCCACCCGGCGTCGTCGTCGGCCGGGACCTGGTCACGTACCTCGGCGTCCACCTTGCCGCGGAAGTCGGCGTCGGTCAGCCCGCCCCGGGACAGGGCGATGATCCGGGTCTCCGGGGAGAGCCGGCCGTCCCTGTCGCTGTGGTACAGCGCGGGCAGCAGCTTGCGCATGGACAGGTCGCCGGTGCCGCCGAACACGACGAGGTCGGCGGTGTGCGCGACCGCGGTGGAAGCGGCGGTGGAAGCGGCGGCGGATGCCGGGGAGGACGCAAGGGGGGACACGAGGAAAGCTCCGATGATCTACCAAACAGTGGACAGAACGGACACTAGCCAGAGTTTGGGTCGTGCACAACCGGAGTTTTGGTATTCGAGATGAAAAAGTCGTGACTTTTCATGACACAACCTCGTGTGGTTCACTTGGCCGATGCCTCGACGTACCGTCGCTCCCCTCGCCACGAGTGGCGAGGTGCTGCGCCTCATCCGCACCGGTGAGGCCGTCACGCGGGCCGACCTCGGCCGGGTGACCGGCCTGTCCCGGCCCGCGGTGCAGCTGCGCGTCGGTGAGCTGCTCGGACGCGGCCTGGTCGTCGAGCGCACCGACGCCCCGTCCACCGGCGGGCGGCCCCCCGTCAGGCTGGAGTTCAACGCGGCGGGCGGCGTCGTGCTGGTGGCCGCGCTCGGCGCGAGCCGCACCCGGGTGGCCGTCTGCGACCTGGCCGGCCGCGAGCTGGCGGGCCAGGACTTCGCCATCGACGTCGAGCAGGGCCCCGACGTGGTGCTGCCGCTGGTCATGGACACCTGGGACGAGCTGCTCGGCGACCGGCCGCGCGAGACGGTCCGGGGCGTCGGGATGGGCGTGCCGGCCACCGTCGAGTTCGCCCACGGGCGGACCGAGAGCGCGCGCGTGATGGCGTCGTGGACCGGCGTGGTCATCCCGCCCCTGGTACGGGCCCGCTTCCCCGTCCCGGTGCTGGTCGACAACGACGTGAACGTGCTGGCCATCGGCGAGCACCGGGGCGCCTACCCCGAGCTCGGCGACCTGATGTTCGTCAAGATCTCCACCCGCATCGGCGCAGGCGTGATCGCGGGCGGCGGGATCCTGCGCGGCGCGCTCGGCGCGGCGGGCGAGATCGGGCACATCCCGGTCCGCGACGGCGGCGGGGTGCTGTGCCGGTGCGGCAACATCGACTGCGTCGACTCGGTGGCCAGCGGCACCGCGCTGCTGCGCGAGCTGCGCACGGCCGGCAAGGACGTCAAGGCCATCGCCGACGTGACGGCGCTGGTGCGGGCCGGTGACGCCGAGACGATGGCCATCGTGCGCGAGGCCGGGCGGCGCATCGGCGAGGTGCTCGCCGGGGCCGTCAACATCCTCAACCCGTCGGTCGTGGTGCTCGGCGGCGACGTGGCCGAGGCGTTCGGGCCGCTCGTGTCGAGCATCCGCGAGGTCGTCTACCGGCGCTCCACCGCGCTGGCCACCCGGCGGCTGCGCATCGAGCCCAGCCGTCTCGGCACGAGCGCCGGCATCAGCGGGTGCGCGGTCATGGTGCTCGACCACGTCCTGTCCCCGGACGCGGTCGACGAGAGCCTGGCCGTGCGCTGAACGGCGGCCCTCCCGGATCGGGGAGGACCGCCGCCGTGCTAGAGGGGCCGCCGGCAGGTCAGGCCGCCACCCGCGTGGTTGATGAGGTCCTGGTAGACCAGGCTCTCCTTGATCGGCGTGTGGCTCTTGACCGTCTGCACGAGCTTGCCGCCCCGCTTCAGCTCGAACACCGGCGTCGTGCCGGGCTTCAGCGGCGCCTTGAACGACACCATGCCGGCCGAGGTGACCTCCTTGGTCCGCACGTCGGAGCCCTGCTTGATGCTGATGACGCCGGGCTCCTTGAGGAAGGCGACCAGCTCGACCTCGTTCTTGGCCGCGTCGCCGTACGGGACCGCGATCGGGCCGATCGTCTGCTTCGTCGCGTCGAACGGCGCGTCGGTGTGGTGGCTGCGGTGGAAGTAGTACAGCGCGTCACGCTTGACGACCGGCCACTTGCCGGTCTTGAACCAGGTCGTGTAGTACGCGATCAGGTCCATCGGCGCGTAGCCGCGCTCGACCGACGGGGCCACCCACGACTCGGCGTAGTCGTTCCACGTCATGAGCGAGATCATGGCCGCGCCGCCCTCGTCGGCCTTGACGAACGACTGCCTCAGCGTGCCGCTGTTGGACGGCTCCCAGTAGCGCTTGTCACGAGGGCGCACGTCCTCCAGCGAGGCCGGGGCCATGTAGAACCTGCCGCGCTCGGCCGCCTCCAGGCCCGCCCGCTTGTAGCCCTCGGTCGAGCTCTGCCAGCGCACGCCCCACGAGGAGTAGCCGGCCACGTGGTCGTTCCACTCCGTCTTGCCGGAGCCCTGCCAGTCCAGGAAGATCGGCACCAGGACGGTCTTCATGCCCTTGCCGGCCAGCTTCGCGCGCAGCTCGTCCCACCAGGCCGGGGGCTGGCGCTCGGGGTAGAACGGCGCGAGCGGGATGGTGCCGTCGGGCAGGTGGTAGAGCGACGGGTGTCCCTTGGCCAGCAGGATGTCGGAGATGACCTTGTCGTGCGTGGCGCCCTTGGCGGTGGGGAAGTCGGGGCTCAGCATGATCCGGAAGCCCGGGTCCACGTTCCTGGCCGCGGCCAGCATCTTGGGGAACTGGTTGAAGCGCTGGTCGGAGGCCGAGGTGTGGTGCTCGTAGATGAAGCCGTCGAGGCCGGCCGCGATGGCCTGGCGCACCTCCACCTCGAAGTCCGCCGTGCGCCAGTCGCCGCCGCGCACCGGCCGGGTCAGCGGCCGGTCACGCGAGTGCCCGCCCTGCGCGGCGTACATGCCGTTGGAGCCGAGGGGGTTCAGCCAGGAGGCGTACTGGTCCTTCGCCGGGTCCTTGTTGTCGATCGACAACGGGTAGGGCGGGAAGTAGAAGGCGAAGACCTTCTTGTCGTAGGAGCGCAGTGCCGACGCCGACGGCTTGTCGAACGGCAGGCACACGCCGTCCGGTGACGCCGGGGGCGTGGTCGGCGCGGCGGTCGGGCCGCTCGTCGGAGTAGCCGTGGCCGTCGCCGTCGCGGTGGGCGAGGACGTGGGCGAGGACGTGGGCGACGGCGTGCCCGTGGCCGGGGTGTAGCTGATCTTGAGGGTGGGGCCCTTGCCCGAGGTGCGCGAGGAGTACAGGACCGCCACCACGCCCTGGGAGGCCGTCAGGCCGAAGGAATAGGTGCCGTTGCCGGCGAACGCCTTCGAGACGTCCAGGGCGGCGACCTGGCCGGAGGTGAAGCCGGTGCGCGTGGCCAGGGCCGGGCCGAACGCCGGCCGGTTGTTCCACGAGGTGCCGGTCTCGGACCAGGCGCCGGTGACCTTGTGCGCCGAGACCGTGGTGCCGGTCGTCCGGGTGGAGCGCACCTGGAGAGTCATGGTGACATTCGTGGCGCCCGCCGGAATGCCGGACACCTTGAACGCGGTGAGCGCCCGGCGTTCGCCGTCGGTCTTGCCGTTGCACGTTTTCACGCACACCGACATCCATTCGGCGTCGCCGTAAACGGTGGCGGGCGCCGCCTGGCTGATGAACACGTCGTCGGTCGCGGACACCGAAACGTTCACCGGCGCCGACACAGTGGCCGACGCCGTGGCCACACCGGTCGTGGCGGCGCAGGCGATCGCCACGAAGGCGGCGAATGCCGCCCGTCGATGGGATAGCAAAGGTTCTCCTTTGAGGGGGTGTCAAAGAATCGCGATCACCATCCCACGCCGCCGAGGGCATAAGTGACGATAAACAGAGATTTCTTGCTGGCCGAAATAGCGAATTTTTGACCGTAATTATCGATGGACCGTGCTAATCCGGAAAGCGTCGCTACCGGTAACCGCGCAACCGCATGTCGCCGCGGTCCTTCGTCGGCTTGGCGGGCGCGGGTGTGCGCGTCCGGCGGCCGGGCCGGGGCGTCGTGACGCCGGTCGGCGGCTGGGCCGCCGGGACGCTGGTGCGGCCGGCCTCGGTGACCGGCCCGGATCGGCCCGGCGACGGCGCCACGGAGGTCGGCCGGGCGGACGGGACGCCGGACCGGCGTGCCCGCGACGGGACCCTTTCGGTCGGGCCGGCGTCGGACGGCGCCGGGGTGGCCGTCACCTCGCGGCGGGGCAGCGAACGGTGGGACGGCGAGCGGTGTGACGGCTGGGCGGCCGGGACGTTCACGGGCACCGACACGAGCATGCCGCTGCGGCGCGCCGGGGCGTCACCGCCGAGGTCGGGCATGCTCGCCGGGGTCAGTGAGACGCCGCTGAGCCCGCCCGCGGCCAGGACGCCGGCGAGCGCGACCATGACCGTGCCGGTCAGCGCACCGCAGATCTGCAGGATGCGCCCGCGTCGTTCCGTCTGTCCCACAGGGGCAGATGATAGTCACCCGCGGAGACCCGGCGTGCCCGGACAGGACAATCGTGATCAACTAGCGGCGCCGGATCAGCAGGCGCACAGGAGCCCGTTCAGCGCCGTCTCCAGGTCCCGGCCGTCGGAAGCGGGGGCGGGCCAGGGGAAGCGGATGAGCGCCCCGTCGGCCCGTACGGTCGCTCCGAAGCCGTCGAGCTCCCGCAGCCACACGTCCGAGGCCGGCTCGCCGAGCTGCCGGGACACCCCGCCGGCGAGCTGCGGCCGGTGGCAGGCGTTGACGTGCGCGAGCACCCGCTCGGCGGTCTCCGCCAGCGGGTCGGGCCGCGCGTCCAGGTATTCGTCGGCGTCCAGCACGCCCGACTCCTGGCCCGTCAGGTAGACCACCTGTCCCACGTCCAGCCGCAGCAGCCGGGGCGCGCCGGGCCTGCCGTACTCCTCAAGGGCCTGGAACAGGGCCTCGTCCGGGGCGCTCGCCGCCACCGCGACCGCCGCCGCGCGCGCCTCGGGGGCGGGCACGGCCTGCGCCCAGCCCTGCACCTCCAGCAGTCCGCGCGGGTGCTCGACCTGCCCCAGGCGGCGCATCGCGGTCAGGTTCACCGCGACCACGGCGTCGTCGCGCAGCCCGTGCAGCGCCTCGCCGGGACGGACCAGGAGCACCGGGCGGCCGCGCTCGTCCACGCCGCCGCGCGCGGGTGAGGGAGCGCCGTCGACGGACAGCCGGGCGACACCGGCCGTCGCGGCGAGGGTGCGGATCCGCTCCGGGATGGGGAGCATGGCGCCTCCTTGAGATCACACTCGATAGTAGGTTAGGCTCACCTAAGTAAGGACTACCTAACCACACTGAGGTGAACGTGCGCTACACCGGTCCCAAGGTGCGGCTGTCTCGCCGTGCGGGCGTGCCGCTGACCAGGAAAGCCGTCCGCTACTTCGAGCAGCGCCCCTACCCGCCGGGCGAGCACGGCCGCAAGACCAACCGCCGCAGCGGCGGCGACTACGGGCTGCGGCTGATGGAGAAGCAGAAGCTGCGCTGGTACTACGACGTGTCCGAGCGGCAGCTGCGCCGCTACTGGGACCTCGCGGTCCGCAAGCCGGGCGCCTCGGGCGCCGAGCTGGTCACGATCCTGGAGACCCGGCTAGCCTCGCTGGTGCTGCGGTCCGGGCTCGCGCCGTCGATCTACGCCGCCCGCCAGTACGTCACGCACGGCCACATCGCCGTCGACGGCCGCAAGGTCGACATCCCCAGCTATCTGGTCAAGCCCGGCCAGGTCGTCTCGGTGCGGGAGCGGTCGCGCGGGATGCAGCCGTTCGTCGCCGCGGCCGAGGGCGTGCACGCCGACGAGCGGACCGCCGCGTACCTGTCGGTGGACCTGGCGGGCCTCACGTTCACGCTGGCGTCCCGCCCCGAGCGCGAGCAGATCGTCGTGCCGGTGGACGAGCAGCTCGTCGTCGAGTTCTACTCGCGCTGACCGAGCGCTGCCTGAGCGCTGCCTGAGCGCTAGCCGCGGTCCGGCGTCAGCCGGCCGCGCAGCTCCGCCACCTCCTGGCGCAGCGCGGTCAGCTCGTCCAGGATGCGTTGCGTCGAGGCCGCCGAGACGTCCTCCAGCTCGGCCAGCTCGGCGGCCGACTCCTCGTCCATGGCGCTCACCACGACCGCCATGAACAGGTTGAGCACCACGAACGTGCACACCAGGATGAAGATCGTGAAGAAGATCCACGCCGTGGGGTGCCGCGTCATCACCTCGCGGGCGATGTTGCCCCAGTCGTCGCCCGTCATCGTCTGGAAGAGCGTGAACAGCGACGTGGGCAGCGTGCCGAACCGCTCCGGCGCCGTGTTCCCGTACAGCTTGGTGGCCAGGACGGCGGCCACGTACAGGACCAGGGAGAGCAGCAGCACGATGGAGCTCATCCCGGGCATGGCGCGCAGCAGGGCCGAGACCACCCGCCGCAGGCTGGGCACCACCGACAGCAGGCGCAGCGCGCGCAGGATGCGCAGCGAGCGCAGCACCGACAGCCCGCCCGTGGCGGGGGCGAGCGCGATGGCCACGATCACCGTGTCGAAGATGTTCCACGGGTCGCGGGGGAAGTCCAGGCGCTCGGCGTACACCTTGGCCGCGAGTTCCGCCACGAAGATGTAGAGGGCCACGTGGTCGACGACGGTGAGCAGGTCGCCGTAGCGCTCGACGACGGACGGCACCGTCTCCAGGCCGAGCGTGGCCGCGTTGATCAGGATGACGGCGACGATGAAGCGCTGGAAACGCCGGTGCGCCAGGAAGGCGCGGGTGCGTTCACGCACGGGGTGCTGCTCCTCGGGGGACGGTGGCGGTCGCGCTCATCCTCCCGCAAAACGATCAATGCTGAGGAATCAGCCGGAACACCCGCAACTCCCTTCCCGACCGCTCGGTGTAGCGCGCGTACACCGCCTGGTGCGCGACCAGGCGCGACCACGCCTCCTCGCGGTCCGCGCCGCTCAGCATCGACGCGGTGACGGGGAACTCGCGGCCGCCGAAGCGCACCGTGGCCCGGCCGCCGGCCAGCAGGTTGGCCGTCCAGGCCGGGTGGCGGGGGCCGCCGAAGTTGCTGCCGACGACCAGCAGCGCGCCGCCGGGCTCCGGCAGGCAGGCCAGCGGGACGGCGCGCGGCAGCCCCGACTTCGCCCCGGTCGTGGTCAGCAGCAGGGCGGGGATCCGCCCGCGCTCGGTCATCCGGCTGCCCGCGAGCCTGCGCGCCACCGGGTCGAACGCGCGCATCAGCCGGGGCCCGGCCTGCACGAACCACTCGGAGCCTGCGAGCTTCTGGGAGAGGGCCTTGATCATGCGCGGAGTCTAGCTTGATCACCTGCGGTGCCGATCACCTCTGTGGTATAAATCCTGCCTATTCGCCAGTCGACGGGGGAGCGCCGATGTCCTATCCCAACTACGGCCCCTCCTATTACGGCCCGCCGCCGCAGACCCATCCGAACGGCACCACGATCCTGGTGCTCGGCATCCTGAGCCTGGTCGTCTGCGCGATCCTCGGCCCGTTCGCCTGGAACATGGGCAACAAGGCGATCCGCGAGATCGACTCCAGCGGCTACGTCTACGAGAACCGCGGCATGGTCCAGGCGGGCCGCATCTGCGGGATCGTGAGCACCTGCCTCATGCTGGCGGTCGTCGGCCTCTACGCCATCATCTTCGTCTTCTTCGGCGGGATGGCGCTGCTCGGCGGCATCACCAGCTCCTACTAGCCGCCCAGGCCGTGCTCCAGCAGGTCGAACGCCCTTTCGGTCTGCTCCTTCAGCGCGGGCTCGATTGAGCTCCACGCCTCGCCGGCCAGCATCCGGCGCACCGCGTAGTCGGACAGGGCGCGGGTCGCGCCGAGGATCTGGGCCGCGACCACCCGCGGCGTGACGTCGTCGCCGCCCGCGCCCGACTCCCGCGCCAGCGCCGCGGCCAGCGCCTCCTCGCGCTCGACGTGGAACTCCCGCACGCGGGCCAGCAGCGTCGGGCTCTCGCGCACCATGCCGGTGAACACGTCGCTGCCCTCGTTGAAGCCGTAGCGCCAGCTCCGCGTGGCGATCGCGTCGAGCACGTCGCGCCGGAACGCCCGCACCACGCTCTCGCCCGGCTCACGCTGCCGCACCACCTCTTCCGGCCGGCCCTCGGCCCAGTCGCGCCGGTCGAGGAACAGGTCCTCCTTGGCCGGGAAGTAGTTGAACACCGTGTTGACCGACACGTCGGCGGCCCGCGCCACCTCGGCCACGGTCACGTCGTCGAACCCGCGCGCCGCGAACAGTCCCATCGCCACGTCCGCGATGCGCTGCCGGGTCTCGCGCTTCTTCCGCTCCCGCAACCCCATGGCTCCATCGTACCAAAATTGCAGTGACTCTAAGTTTGTGGTTACTCTATTTTTGGAGGCGATGAAGTGATCAACACGACCGGTCTGACGAAGACCTACGAAGGCGGCCCCGAAGCCGTCGCGAACCTGACCATGTCCGTGGCCCCCGGCGAGATCGTCGGATTCCTCGGCCCCAACGGCGCCGGCAAGACCACGGCCATGCGCATGCTGACCACCCTGCTCAAGCCCACCTCGGGCAGCGCCGTCGTGGCCGGCCACGACCTGCTGGGCGACCCGCGCGAGGTGCGCCGCCGCATCGGCTACGTCTCGCAGTCCGGCGGCGTCGACCCCGCCGTCCCGCTGGGGGAGGAGCTGGAGGTCCAGGCCATGCTGTACGGGCTGAGCCGGGCACGGGCGTCGGCCCGGGCCGCCGAGGTGCTGGCGCTGCTCGACCTGACCGGCCTGGAGACCAGGCCGGGAGGCGCGCTTTCCGGCGGGCAGCGGCGCCGCGTCGACATCGCGTTCGCGCTGACGCACCGGCCCGTGCTGCTGTTCCTGGACGAGCCCACGACCGGGCTCGACCCGCGAAGCCGGGCGGCGCTGTGGGACCACGTCCGCCGGCTGCGCGCCGAGCAGGGCGTGACGGTCTTCCTCACCACCCACTACCTCGACGAGGCCGACGCCCTCTGCGACCGGCTGCTGATCATGGACCGCGGCCGCATCGTCGCCGAGGGCGCCCCGGCCGCGCTCAAGACCGGCGGCCGCACCCTCGACGAGGTGTTCCTGGACCTCACCGGCAGGCCGCTGGGCCAGGAGGCGGGGGCCTGATGCGCGACACGTGGATCCTGTTCCGCCACAGCCTGCGCGTGAGCATGCGGCAGAAGGCCGGCGTGGTGTTCGGAGCCGTCCAGCCGCTGCTCTTCCTCGTGCTGTTCGGGCCCCTGTTCGCCACGATCGGCACCTGGGAGACGCTCGTCCCCGGACTGATCGTCCAGCTCGGGCTGATGAGCATGGGCCTGGCCGGCTTCGGCGTGGTCTTCGAGAAGCGGTCGGGGGTGCTGGAACGGCTGCGCGTCACCCCGGCGAGCCGGCTCGCCCTGCTGCTCGGCCGGGTGCTGAGCAACGCGGTCACGCTCGTCCTGCAGACGCTGCTGCTGGTCGCCGCAGGCTACGCCTTCGGCATGCGCGCCCCGCTCGCCGGGCTGGCGGCGGGGCTCGTGCTCGTCGTCGTGCTCGGCACCGGCCTGGCCGCGCTGTCGTACGCGATCGCGCTCACCATGAACGAGCACCTGTTCGCGCCCGTGATGAGCACGGCGGTGGTCCCGCTCGTGCTGCTGTCGGGCTCGTTCCTGCCCATGTCGATGGCGCCGGGCTGGCTGGACGCCCTGTCGCACGCCAGCCCCTTCCGCTACGTGCTGGAGGCCCTGCGCGAGCTGTTCGCGGGCCGGTACGCGAGCGCCACGGTGCTCACCGGGGTGGCCGTGGCGGTCGCGTTCGCCGCGATCGGCCTGCTGGTGGGCACCCGGGTGTTCGGCGAGCGGACGGCCTGACGGGGGATCAGGCCGCGTTCCTGAAGCGGCGCCGGAGCGCGGCGATGATCCCCGCAGGGTCGACGATCCCGTAGCCGTAGTCGTAGTCGAAGCCCACCTCGCTGCGGTCCTCGGCGGTGCGCCGCAGCAGCGCGCGCAGCTGCGACGGCGACAGCCGGGAGGCCGGCCAGAGGGTGCGGACGGCCGCGACCAGCCCGGCAGCCACCGGCGCCGCCGCCGACGTGCCCGTGTCGGGGCTGTCGTCGCCGAACGCGCCCGAGCCGGCGAAGTGCGTGTAGGCGCACACGTCCGGCTTGCGCGCGGTCAGCCGCCCCGGCCCCTGCGAGGAGTAGCCCACCCGCGCGCCGTTGACGTCGACGCCGCCGACCGACAGCGCCTTCGGGTGCGAGTTGCCGCCCGCGATGGGCCGCTCCGGGTAGGCGCACCGCCCGTCGGCGCACTCGCGCCCGCAGTTGCCCGCCGCGAACAGCACGCCGGCGCCCGCCGCGTCGAGACTCGCCACCATCAGGTTGAACGGGTGCGCCCCGTTGTCGGAGTAGTTGCCCGGATGTCCCACCGGGAAGTCCCACTCGGGGGAGAACGATCCCCACGAGTTGTTCACCACCAGCGCCCTGGACCCGGCGGGCTGCGCGTCGAGCACCGTGCGCAGGTGCGCGAAGGCCGCCACCGCGTCCGACAGCAGCCCGTCGAGCGCCGAGCCGCCCGGCCGGGTGGAGCGCAGCAGCGGGATGTCGAGCAGGCACGCCTGCGGCGCCCCGATGAGCGCGTCGAACGCGCACATGGTGCCGTGGTCGACCTCGGACTCGCCGGGCCGGGCGGTCACCCCGGCCGGGCGCCAGCTCCGCGCGGCGTCGAGCGTGACGGGACGGCCGCACCGCCTGGTCACGTGCGCGGCGTTGACGCCCGTGTCGAGCACGGCCACGGCCACGCCCGACCCGTCGAGACCCTCGGCGTGCAGTCCCGGCACGTTGAGCAGCCGCTCCACGTCGTGCCAGGTGCCGACCGGGCCGTCGCCGCCGCAGGTGAGCGAGGACTCGATGACCGGGTCGGCGAACACCCCGACCACGTCGGGCCGCAGCGTCGGCAGCAGCGCCACCCGCGTCGCCGGCTCGTCGTCCGAGATCGTGCCGCGCACGAGCACCGAGGCGTCCTCGGCGGCCAGGGAGAAGCGCAGCGGCTGGTTGAGCGAGAGCGGGTCGCCGCCCGTGGCCGGCACCGGCCGGGGCAGGGCCACGGGGGTGAAGGCGGCGTCGAGCTCGACCCCGGGCAGGCCGTCGGCGACGTCGGCGGTGGTGGCGCGCCTGCCGGGGTCGGCTACGGCCGCGACCAGATCGGGTGAGGGACGGAGCTGTATCAGGACGCGCACGGGAGTCACCACCGGGGGGTCGGAGGAAGCGAACCTCCCAAGATTCCTGCATCCGTCCGGCCACGTCCAGTGTGACTTGACCTGCTAAAACGCCGTAAATACCGCGAAGCGCACGAAGATTGTTCTCGGCTTTTCAGACTTCCGCCCGGGGCGTTCGTTCACTACGGTGAGTCAGCATGACGCTCCAGGCGCAGAAGGCGGTCGACGGCGGCGGCACCAACGGCCACTGGCTGGCGGTGCGACCGAGGCTCATCCTCGCCAGCGCCTTCATGCTCTTCCTGGAGCTCGCCCTGATCCGGTGGACCGGCTCCAACATCGTCCACCTGAGCTACTTCACCAACTTCGTGCTGCTCGGCTCGTTCCTCGGCATCGGCCTGGGGTTCCTGCGCGTCGGCAGGTCCCGCCGCCAGCCCTACTACTCGCCGGTCGTGCTGTTCGGCCTCGTGCTCGTCGTCCTGACCTTCCCCGTCACCGTCGACCGGCAGACCGAGGGCGTCCTCTACTGGACCAGCCTCGGCACCACCGGCCCGCCCGCCTGGGTGATCCTGCCGGTGATCTTCTGCGCCGCCGCCGCGATCCTCATGGGCCCCGCCGAGCTGGTCGGCCGCTGCTTCCCCGAGCTGCCCCGGCTGGAGGCCTACCGCTACGACCTGATCGGCAGCCTCACCGGCATCGCCGCCTTCACCGCGCTGTCGTTCCTCAGCGCGCCGCCGGTGTTCTGGGGGCTGATCGCCGCCATCGCCTACGCGATCCTGCTCGTGCCGCGCCCGCGCCTGCCCTACGCGGCGCTCGTCGTCGTCCCGTCGCTGGCCGTCGTGGGCCTGCTGCTCGGCGAGACGCTCACCGCCGGCGCCATCTGGTCGCCCTACTACAAGGTCACCACCAGGGCGATGCAGATGCTCGGCGTCCCCGTGACCGACATCGCCGTCAACGGCATCCCGCACCAGCTGGCCGCCCCGGCCGCCGCCCGGCTGCAGTGGGAGGGCCAGTACGGGCTGCCGTACGAGCGGGCCGTCGCCGCGCCCGCCGACGTGCTCATCGTCGGCGCCGGCAGCGGCACCGACGTCGCGATCGCGCTGTCCAAGGGCGCCCGCCACGTCGACGCCGTCGAGATCGACCCCAAGCTGCGCGAGCTCGGCGGCTCCGTGCACCCCGACCGCCCCTACGCCGACCCGCGCGTGACCACCCACATCACCGACGGGCGCGCCTTCCTGGAGCACACCGGCAAGAAGTACGACCTCATCCTGTTCGCCCTGCCCGACTCGCTCACGCTGGTGTCGGGAGCCAGCTCGCTGCGGCTGGAGAGCTACCTGTTCACCGAGGAGGCCATGCGGGCCGCCCGCGAGCACCTCAAGCCCGGCGGCGCCTTCTCCATGTACAACTTCTACCGCGAGACCTGGCTGGTCGACCGGCTCGCCGCCACCGTGCAGAGCGCCTTCGGCCACAAACCGTGCGTCGACGTGGTCAGCATCCGCGGCCAGCAGGCCGTCATCACCGCGGGCGAAACCCCGGCCGCCCAGCGCTGCGCCGCCGAATGGCCCGGCGCCGCCGCCACCAGCCCGCCGCCCGCCGACGACGACCGGCCCTTCCTCTACCTGAAGGACCGCACGATCCCGCCGATCTACATCATCACGCTCGGCCTGATCCTCATCGTCAGCCTGCTCGCCGTCCGCCTCGTGGCCGGCCCCTACCGCCGGATGCGCCCGTACGCCGACCTGTTCCTGCTCGGCGTGGCGTTCCTGCTGCTGGAGACCAAGAGCGTGACCGGGTTCGCGCTGCTGTTCGGCACCACCTGGGTGGTCAACGCCATCGTGTTCGCCGGTGTGCTCGTCGCCGTGCTCGCCGCCGTCGAGGTGACCCGCCGCTTCCGCACCCCGCCGCTGCCCGTCATGTACGCGGTGCTGCTCGGCGGCCTGGTGCTCGCCTGGCTCGTGCCCAACCAGTGGCTGCTGTCGCTGCCGCTGCCGTTGCGTGCCCTGGTCGCGGTGACGGTGGCGTTCCTGCCGATCTTCGCGGCCAACGTGGTGTTCGCCAAGCGGTTCGCCGACTCGGCCGACGCCACCACCTCCTTCGGCGCCAACCTCCTGGGCGCCATGGTCGGCGGCTGCCTGGAATACCTCGCGCTGATCATCGGTTATCAAGGGCTGCTCATCGTGGCCGCCGTCCTTTACCTCGGCGCGTTCGCGTTGTTGCCCCGCCGGGCACTCGCCTGAATCCCCCGCGGGCCCGGGTTTGCCGGGCCACTTATGGCTTGACCTGGGCTTTTGGGAATGTTTGGGGTAGCCTCGGGGTTGTACATACCTGAGCGCCTATGAGTCCGGCTCCGTGCGGCGATGTCCCCGGTGACCGAGCGACCCCGGCGGCTCGATCATCCAGCACCTCCTCTTCCGCAGTGGCCCGTGTGCCCCGACGAGGTGTCCCGCAGTAGCTCCGCGTGTCCGCGCGGCCGCATGCTGTCCACATCCAGGAGGAATACCGCATGACCATCACCAGCAACCTGCGCAGGTTCCGCAACAGCGCGCTGCTGGCCATGGCCACCGCCGTGACGGCCGTGGGCATCGCCGGCCCCGCCCAGGCCGTCCCCGCCGACCTTCCGTACGGCCAGGACGTCTCGAACTACCAGCCCGCGCACGACTGGGCCGCCAGCGGCGCCGATTTCGGCATCGTGAAGGCGACCGAGGGCGTCGACTTCAAGGACCCGACGTTCGCCCGCCACTGGAAGGAAATGGACAAGAACAAGCTTGTCCGCGGCGCCTACCACTTCGGGCATCCCGCCAACGACCCGATCGCCGAGGCGGACTTCTTCCTCGCGGCGGTCGACAGCCAGCCCGCCAAGACCGGCGACCTGCTCGCGCTCGACCTCGAGGTCACCGACGACATGCCGTCCGCGCACGTCAACGCCTGGGCCAAGAAGTGGCTGGCGCACGTGAAGGCCAAGACCGGCGTCACGCCGCTGTTCTACAGCAGCCAGTCCTTCGCCGAGGAGCACGGCGCCGGCCTGGGCGAGTACCCGCTCTGGGTCGCCAACTACGGCAAGGCCAAGGGCACCGTCACCCCGCCCGCCGACTGGAAGTCCTGGGCCATCCACCAGTACTCCGACGACCCGGTGGACCAGAACGTCTCGGCGCTGAGCGTCGACCAGCTGCGCGCCCTGGGCCGCCCGGCGAAGTGATCACGGGCGGGGCGCGTACGACCCCGCCGTCCAGGAGCGGCCGCGCGAACGCGCGGCCGCTTCCGGCTGTCGCGGTGTAGAAGTGGGAAGGCACGTCTCCGACCGCAGCGGGAGCCGCACATGCTGGAGCACACGCCCCTCGCCGACCCCTACCCCGCCTACGCGCGGCTGCGCGAGGCGGGCGGCGCGCACCACGTGCGCTTCCGCAGCGGTCTGTACGGCTGGGTCGTCACCCGCTACGGCGACGCCCGCGCGGCGCTCGCCGACCCCCGGCTCAGCAAGGACCCGCGCAACGCCCCGCCCGACTGGCAGGCCGCCGGGCGGGGCCGTCCGCTGGAGGACCGGTCAGGGCTGGGGACGCACCTGCTCACGATGGACCCGCCCGAGCACACGCGGGTCCGGCGGCTGATGTCCGGATTTTTCACGCCGAGGCGGCTGGAGGCGATGCGGCCCCGGGTGCGGGCGCTGGCCCACGCCCTGATCGACCGGCGGCCCGCCGGCCTCATCGCCGACTTCGCCGCGCCGCTGCAGCTCGCGGCCCTGTGCGACGTCCTCGGCATCCCGCCGGCCGACCGCGGCGACTTCGGCCGCTGGACCGACGCCGTGGTCTCCAGCCAGGGCGACCCGGCCGCCCGCCCTGAGGCCCTGGAGCACCTGACCGCGTACGTCACCGCCCTCCTGGCCACCAAGCCCCCCGCCCCCGCCCCCGCGCCCGAGCCCGCCGCCGATCCCGCGGCCGATCCCGCCGCCGATCCCGCGGACGACGTCGTGAGTGCCCTCGTGGGGGCCGCGGGGGAGCAGGGGCGGCTCACGGAGGCCGAGCTGCTGTCGGCGGTCTTCCTGCTGCTCGTGGCCGGCTACGAGACCACCGTCGGCCTCATCGGCCTGGCCGTCCACACCCTGCTCCGCGATCCCGCCCCGGGCCTGCCCGGAGGGCCGCCTGCCGAGGGGACGTCGCGGGAGGAGCGCGACCGCGTCCTGGACGTGGCGCTGGAGGAGTTGCTGCGGCACGACAGTCCCGTCGAGCTTTCCACCTGGCGCTTCGCCACCGAGCCCGTCGAGATCGGCGGGACGCGGTTCGAGACCGGGCAGCCCGTGCTGGTGGCCATCGCCGCCGCCAACCGCGACCCGGCCCGCTTCCCCGGCCCCGACATGCCCGACCTCGGCCGGGAGGACAACGCGCACCTCAGCTTCGGGCACGGCCCGCACTACTGCCTGGGCGCCGGGCTGGCGCGCGTCGTCGGCCGCGAGGCCCTCGGCGCGCTCACCCGCCTGCGCGGCCTCGCCCTCGCGGTGCCCCCGGACGAACTGCGCTGGCGCGCCAGCCTCACCCTCCGCGGACCGCTGGAACTGCCCGTCACCTACGACGGGATCGCCCCGATCGGCCCCTGACCCGTCGGCTCGCCGGACCCGACCGGCCGGGGCGGCGGGCTGGTCGTCTAGAAGCCGCAGAGCTCCTCGAGGGACTCCGCGTCCGCCTTCTGGCTGTTGCGCGTGGGCGTCTGCGTCGGCTTCGCCGTGGCCGAGCGCGACGGCGTCGGGGAGATCACCGGCGCTCCCGGCGAGGCGGCCACGTCCGCCGCCTGGGCGCGGCGAGGCGGGCGCATCGACGCCTTGATCGCCCGCTCCGTCGCCTTGCGGATCTTCGCCCAGTCGGGGCTGCCTGGCCAGTACGTCGGCGGCACGAACTGCAGGCTGCTGATCTTCCCGTCCTTGACCTTGAGCGCCAGGTCCAGCAGCGGAGTCAGGAGGGGCTTGGGGATGTTCGTCTGGGCCATGCGCCGGGCCGCCCCGGCGATCTTGGTGAAGTTGAACAGGATCGTGGACGGGGTGGCCTGCTGGGCGAACGCGCCGATGACGCAGCGCTGCCGGCTCATGCGGGAGAAGTCGTCACTGCCCACCCGGGACCGCCCGTACCAGAGGGCCTGCTCGCCCGTCAGCTTCCGGTAGCCCGCCTTGATCGTGCCGGCGGTGCCGTAGTGGCCGCCCCACGGCACGTCCTGCTCGACCCGGATGTTGAGCCCGCCGATCGCGTCCACCAGGTCGGCGAAGCCGTACATGTTCATCAGGGCGTAGTAGTCGATCTTCAGCCCGAGCGTGAAGCTGATCGCGTCCATCAGCGCGCGCGGGCCCATGTTCTTGCCGCCGGCCTGCTCCGGGTGGTCGTTGGCGTACTGCCAGACCTCGTTGAGCAGGCCGCCGCCGGGCAGCTCCGCCATGTAGCCGTTGGGGAACACCTTGCGCAGCGGCGACGACGGGGGGAACCGCACGTGCTGCAGGTTGCGCGGCAGGCTGAACAGCACCGTGTTGCCCGTCGGGATGTGGATGCTGGCCACGTTCATGCTGTCGGTACGCATGCCGGTCCGGTTGCCGGCCGCGTCGCCGCCGATGAGCAGGAAGTTGACCCGGTCCTTGCCGTTCCACGGGTCTTCCTGCTTGATCGGCTGGGCCGACGGTCCGGTGGGCTCCTCGACGAAGATCCCCTCGATCGCGCCGTTGAGTCCCTGCAGCGCGGTCGCCCCCGCCCCGAACGGCGCCATCACCGCCACGCACAGGATGCCGACCAGGATGCCGGAGACGATCTGCCCCTGCTGGTTCAGCCTGCCGGGGCGCAGGGTGATGTACGAGTGGACGATGAGCGCGAACCAGGCCAGCGCGACCACCGCCACGACGACCGTCGCCGTCACCAGCCACTCCGCCAGCCAGGTCAGCTGCGTCGCGTCCCGCATCGCCGTCAGCCCGGCGCCGAGCAGGATGAGCAGCAGCACCGCGTAGACGGAGACCAGGACGAGGCCGGTGCGGCGGCGGCCGGCGCGCAGGTGGGCGGCGCCGGGCACGATGGCCGACAGCGCCGTCCAGCCGAGCACGCCGCCCAGGCTGAGCGGCTTGGCGAACTGAGGTCCCGTCTCGCGGCCGGGGCCGGTGATCCGGCGCAGCCCGTCCCCGATCCTGGAGATCGCGCCCGCCCGCGGCCCGGCCGCGCCGGCCTTGCCCCGTCCCGCCTGCGCCCTGCCCCGTCCGGGCCGCGTCCCGCCCCTTCCCGAGCTGTCGCCTCCGCCTGAAGCCTCGCCCCTGCCTGAGCTGTCGCCCCGGCCCGAGCCTGCGCCCCTGCCGGATGCCGCTCCGCTCCGCCCGGAGGGCGTCCTGCCCCTCCTGGGGGGCGTCTCGCCCCGCTCCGGGGGCGCCTCACCCCGGCCGGTGCGGGCGGCGTCCGGCGCGGGCGCACCCTCTGGGGAGGACGCGTCGCCGGCGCGGCCTGAGCGTCCCTCGCCACGGGCGGCGCCGCCGCGCCCTTCGCTGCCCTGGGCGTCGCCGCTGCGGGGCGTTCTGGTGCGGCTGGGGCGGCCGTCGCCGCGAGCGGGGGCGTTCGCCGCTCCGGGGGCGGCGAACGC
>NZ_LAVL01000090.1 GCF_001083785.1 Nonomuraea sp. SBT364 | reverse complement strand
GAACAGCCCCCCACCCCCTCGCGGACCGCCGCCACCGAGCCGGCATCGGCCCTGTCGCGGGCGTCGCTGGGCGAGCGGGCATCGGCCTCGGAACCGCCAGCGGTACGCGAGGGCGCTTCCGCGCCGGAACGCACGCCGGCCCCCGAAAGCGGCCCACCCCCCAAGGCCACGACCGGCCCTGAGAACACCGTCACCCCCGAGCGCACAGTCGGCTCTGAGGGCACGGTCGGCTCTGAGGGCGCGGTCGGTCCTGAGGGGACCGTCGTCCCCGAGGGCGTCGTTGGGTCTGAGGGCGATTCGTTCGCCGGGACGGGGCCCGTCCGGGAGAGTGCCGAGGGCCTTGAGCGGGGGCGCGGGGAGGAGGCGGCCAGGGATCAGCACAGGAAGGGCCAGCCTCCCAGGCTGGAGCCCGGCGTGGCGGTGCCGGACGCGCATGCCTGGTCGCCGCTGAGCCCTGACGCCAAGCCCGTCACCTTCTCCCGCCCCCTGCGAGGGCGTGATGCCGAGCTTCCGAGCCGCGCCATCCACCGTCCCGAGGCGCCGGTCCCGCCTACGGAGAAGAGCGCGACCGTACAGGGTGAGCAGGCCGCACCGGCACACGAGGAGCTGCCCGGCGCCGTTCCCGCGGTGGGCCGGGGGAGCGGGAAGCCCGGGGCCGGTTCCGAGGAGGCGGCGTCCGAGGGGAGCCGGGCCGTCCCGGCCGACGAGGTGCCCGAGGGCCACGAGAGGCGCCCAGAGGCCGCCCCCGCGATCCAGCACGGGACGCCGCGGGCGCCCGGGGATCGGCAGGAGGACGACGAACGACAGGCGCCCGTGGTGCCGGGCCCCAGGGCGGGGCAGCGGGTGCGGAGGGTGGAGTCCGTCGTGGGCCGCGACTCCGGCGGGTGGCGGCGGATCGCGCAGGTGGTCGTCGGCGGCAACGGGGTGCGGACCGACGGGTCCGAGCTGGACGAGGCGCGCGCCCGGGGGGTGTTCGGCGGCAGCCGGCGGGTGGTGGTGCTGGGGTGCACCGGCGGCGCGGGGCAGAGCACGACGGCGCTGATGCTGGGACACACCTTCGCCCAGTACCGCGACGATCGGGTGGTGGCCGTGGACGCCGCCTCGGGTGACAGCAGCATGACGAGCCGGATCCGGCCGGAGACGCCCGAGACGCTGACGTCGCTGCTGGCGGGGCTGCAGCGGGTGAGCGGCTATCTGACGATGCGGGGTTACACCACGCGCACCGCTTCGGGGCTGGAGGTGGTCGGGGCGGACGGGGACGAGCAGCGGCTGGCCGACCGAGGGCTGTTCTCCGATCACCGGCTGGGTGAGGCGATGAACCTGCTCGACCGGCATTACAAGCTGACCGTGATCGATCCGGCCGCCGCGCTGGCCGCCCGGGTGCTCCCGTACGCGGATCAGCTCGTGCTCGTGGTGCCCGCGAGCGTGGAGGCGCCGGACGCGGTGGCGATGACGTACGAGTGGCTGGACGGGCACGGCTGCGCGGACCTGAGGCGGCGCGCGGTCATGGTGGTCAACGGGGTGAGCAGGCGTTCGATGACGGACGTCGAGCAGGCGGAGGCGGTGGCGCGCGGCAGGTGCCGGGCCATCGTCCGGGTTCCCTGGGAGGACGATCTGGCGCCCGGCGGCGCCGGGGTGGTCGACCCGGGGCAGTTGCGCGCGGCCGGGCGGCGGGCGTATCTCGCTCTCGCCGGGGTCGTGATCGCGGGCTTCGCGGCACAGAAGGCCCGACCTGACGAAGAGGAGTTGGCGAGTGACCCCCCGGGCACGAGAATCGGTGAGCGATAAGTGAACATGCGAGCAGGCATGGCCCGTTCATGCGCCGAGGGGGCGGCATGAGCAGGGCGTCTGGAGCGCGTCAGCGCCTGGCGGTCCGCTATTTCGACGACCGCATCCTGCTCACGGACACCGACGCATGGGCGTACTTCCGCCTTCCGACGGTCAGCTACGAGTTCGTCACGCCGGAGGAGCGTGAGGCGCTGGCCACCAACATCACGATCGCGCTGGCGGCGATCCGGATGCCTGACGCCGAGGTCCACCTGCGGGTGGCGCATCGCGCCTATCCCGCGGCCGAGTGGGCGATGGCGCTCAACTCCACCTCCGACGAGGGCCCCGGCTGGCGCGACTACCTGGAGGAGATGTACCGGCACGTCTGGGCGAAGGACTTCTGGTCCAAGGAGGTCTACCTGGGCGTACGGCTCGGCCCGCGGGGCAAGCAGCTCGGCGCCGGGGTGCTGGCGCAGGTGTTCGGCTTCTACCAGAAGACGGAGAAGGCGCTCGGGCTGGAGGACGACCACGTGCCCGAGGGCGAGATCGGCCGGTGGACCGAACAGGCCGAGCGGCTCGGCCGGGCGCTGGCCTCCAGCGCGCTCTACGCCAGGCACGCCACGTCGGTCGAGGTCGCGTGGCTGTTCCAGCACGCGGCGGCCGGGGCGCTGGCGGACGCGCCGCCGTCGGCGAGCCCGAAGCGCCGCTGGGGCAAGGGCGAGATCGAGTCGCTGGTCGAGGGTGAGATCCACAACGGCAGGTCGCTGCTGCGCATCGTGCAGCCGCAGGGCGACTCGTACGTCGCTCATCTGTCGTTCGCCAGGTTCCCGGACCTGATGCCGTTCCCCGACGGGGAGCCGTGGATGCACTTCGCCGACCAGTTGCCGTTCCCGGTGGAGGTCTCGTCGCGGATGCGGCTGATCCCGCCGGTGAAGGCGTCCAAGGACGTGGCGCGCAAGCTGGCGCACGCCCGCGACATGGACATCCACATCCGCGAGGCGGGCGCGGAGGCGCCGCTGGCGCTCGCGGAGCAGATCGACGCGGCCCGGATGCTGGAGCACGGCATCACCAAGGAGCGGCTGCCGTTCGTGTACGGGTGGCACCGGCTGATCGTGTCGGCCCCGACGGAAGACATCTGCGTGCAGCGGGTGGAGGCGGTCGTCGAGCACTACCGCGACATGGGCATCGACGTGGTCAACTCGACGGGCGACCAGTTCTCGCTGTTCCGCGAGGCGCTGCCGGGCGAGAAGGTGGGCGTCAACGCCTACGCCCAGCGGCAGCCGCTGCGCACGATCGCGGGCGGGATGGCGACGGCGACCGTCGACCTGGGCGACCGGCTGGAGGAGGGCGGCGAGGGCTGGCTGGGCCCGTACATCGGCGAGACCGTCGGCCGGGCGCGCAGCATCGTGCACTTCGACCCGCTGCTGGCGGCGAGCCGCAACCGGCCGACGGCCATCGCGATCACCGGCGAGCCGGGCGGCGGCAAGACCACGCTGGCGCTGCTGATGATCTACCAGATGGCGTTGCGGGGGGTCACGGTCGCGGTGATCGACCCCAAGGGCGACGCCGAGTCGCTGGTGGAGCTGCTGCAGAAGCGCGAGCGCAAGGCGCGGATCATCCCGCTCGGGTCGGCCGCGCCGGGGCTGCTGGACCCGTTCTCGTTCGGTGACGACATCGCGGCCAAGAAGACGATGGCGACCGAGACGCTGCGGCTGCTGCTGCCGCGCATGTCGGAGGAGCGCGAGTCGGCGATGATCCAGGCGGTGGCGGCGGTGTCCAACGCCGCCGACCCGTCGCTCGGCAAGGTCGTCGACTATCTGGAGCAGGCCGAGGACGCCGCGTCGAAGAACCTGGGCGCGGTGCTGCGCTCGATGTCGGAGATGCACCTGGCCAGGCTCTGCTTCGACCCGTCGGGCGGCGACCAGATCGACACCGAGGGGTGGACGACGGTGTTCACGCTGGGCGGGCTGACGCTCCCCGACGTGGCCACGGGCAGGGACGACTACTCCTACGAGCAGCGGCTGTCGGTGGCCCTGCTCTATCTGGTGTCCCAGTTCGCCCGGCGGCTGATGAACGGTCTCGACCGGCGCGCGCCCAAGGCGATCTTCCTGGACGAGGCCTGGGCGATCACCTCCACGCCCGAGGGTGCCAAGCTGGTGCCCGAGGTCAGCCGGATGGGCCGTTCCCGCAACACCGCACTCGTGCTGGTCTCGCAGAACGCGGGCGACCTGCTCAGCGAACAGGTCACCAACTGCCTGTCCTCCGTGTTCGCCTTCCGCTCGACCGAACGGGTGGAGGTCGGCCACGTGATGTCACTGCTGGGAGTCGAAGGGTCGGAAGAGCACCGGGCCGTCCTGAGATCGCTGGGCAACGGGGAATGCATTTTCCGCGATCTGGATGGCAGAGCGGGCCGCATCGGAGTAGACCTGATCTCCGAGGAGCTGCTCCGCTGGCTCGACACGAACCCGACACACGACAAACCCGGCGGCAGCGGGCATGATGATCTTCAAGGGGGAGTGGGCAGCGCGCAGGAGGTGCGGTCATGAGGATCCGGCTACCCAGACGATGGGCTCTGGCGCTCGTGGTGCTGCTCGGCGTCATCGTGGTGCCGATCGTGGCGGGCAGCCTGTCGCCCGCCGCCGCGGGGCCCTGTGACCTGTCCGGCGAGCTCGCCCCCGAGGTGATCGGCAGCGGCACCGACGGCATGATGCAGCCGCCGGTGCCCGAGGCCGGTGCGCCGGCGACGGCCACCAACTACGGCCAGTTCGGCATGTCCGGCCAGTTCTGGCACACGCACGAGCTCGGCTGCTCCGACATCGCCGCCGTGCTCGGCAACTCGTGGGCCAACACGATCTTCCTGTGGGCCAAGGCCGTCGACCGGCTCACGATCACCACCTACCAGGCCGCGGCCACCGAGGGACCACTCCAGTCCATCAAGGACGTGGTCGACGACATCGTGACGAACCTGTCGGAGGCCATGTACTGGCCGTACCTGCAGCCCATCGTCATCCTCGGCGCGATCTGGCTCGCCTGGTACGGGTTGATCCGCAAGCGGGCGACCACGACCGCCGAGGGCGTGATCTGGATGGTGCTCGCGGTCACGGTGGCGACCTGGTTCCTCAGCCGGCCGCAGGACTTCACCGGCCTGGGCAAGGTCGTCACGGACAAGACGGGCGAGGTGGTCAACTCCGCTTTCGCCGGGCTGCCCGGCGCGGGCGGCGCATCCTGCCTGCCGCCTCCGGGCGACGCCAGCCCCGAGGTCAAGGCCGGCGGTTACGGCCAGAACGGCACCCCCGGCGTCGACCAGAACGCCGACGCCCTCTGGTCCACGCTGGTGTGCAAGCCGTGGCTGATGGGCCTGTTCGGCACCGCCGACCCCAACCAGCCGATCGTGCGTGACTTCGGCCGCACGATGCTCGAGACGCAGTCCATCCCACCGGCCACGGTGGAGCAACCGGCGCCCGACGTGGGTGCGCATCAGGCGAAATATGCCGAGATCGCTGACAAGCTGCGCAACGACTCGCGTTACTTCATCTTCTCCGGGCGCGACTGGACGAGCCGGCTGGGCGTGGCCATCGGGGCGCTCATCGCGGCGCTGGTGGCCGGGGTGCTCATCTTCCTGGTGGCGGTGTCGCTGCTGGTGCTCAAGGTGGGCTTCCTGCTGCTGCTGATACTCGGGCCGGTGTTCCTGCTCATCGGCGTGCACCCGGGCAGCGGGCGGATCATCGCCATGCGCTGGGTGGAGATGCTGATCGGCACCCTCCTGCGGCAGGCCGTGCTCGCGCTGGTGCTCGGCGTGCTCGTGTACGGGTACGCGCTGATCATTTCGACGGCGATGCCGTGGGGGATGCAGATCCTGTTCATGGCCCTGCTGACGATCGCGGTGTTCTTCTACCGGCGGCCGTTCCAGCACCTGTTCGCCTCCATGAACGGGCACACGCTGGCCACCCGCATGCTCGGCGACGCGGCGAGCTCGCCCGTGCTCGAACGCGCCTCCAACGCGCTGCCGCCGGTCGCCTCGGCCCGGATCGGCCGCTGGGGCGCGCGCAAGGCCGAGCCGATCATCAGCGCCGCCACCGGGGGCGCGGCGGGCGCCGCGGCGGCGACCGTGGCCCAGGGGCGTGCGCGGGGCGAGGAGGGCGAGAACGGCGCGATGCCGTCGGGCGTCCGGGTGCCCGCGCCGCTCGACACCGATCCGCAGGGAGGCAAGGCGGCCGGGCGGCAGGCGCCCGCGCCGCGCAAGGGTGACGCGCCGCCGCTCAACCTGGGCGGCACGCCGACCCGTACGCGCGGCGCCGGCGCGGCCCCGCGCTCCACCGGCGGCGGCCGCCCCGGCGGCGCCGGAGGGTCCGGCGGCTCGGGCGGTTCAAGTGGTTCGGGCGGCTCGGGCGGTTCGGGTACGGCGGGCGGCGGCTGGTTCGGCGGCCGGTCCGGCGGTGGATGGGCGCCACGCGGAGGCGGGGGCGGCACCCGGTCGGGCGGCTCCCGCGTCGGCGGCTCGGGCGGTTCCGGCGGGTCCCGTTCGGGCGGGTCCGGTGGGTCCGGCGGCTCTTGGTCGGGTGGGTCCGGCAGGTCGCGGTTCGGCGGTTCCGGGTCGGGGGGCTCGCGTGGCTCCCGGTTCGGCGGCTCGGGCGGCGGCGGGTCCCGGTCGGGCGGCTCGGGCGGGTCGATGTTCGGCGGGTCCCGGCGGTCCGACTCCGGCGGCGGGTCGCGGGCCGACCGGCAGTCGTCGGGCGGCGGGATCTTCGGCAGGAACGAGGACGGGCGGGTGTTCGGCAACGGCGGCGGGATGTTCAGCCGCTCGGAGTCCGACGGCCGCGCCTCGGAGCCGCCGCCGCTGTGGGGCAGCTCTCGCAAGACGGAGCCGCCGGTGCCCTTCTGGCTCAACCCATCCAATCCTGACAGGGACTGACCATGGCTCAGCGGGGCGACAAGCGAGGGCTGGCCTTCGCCGCCATCGTCGTGATCATCCTCGCCGTCGGCGCCTACCTGTGGCTGTGGCCGGACGCCGAGGAACCGGCCGCCGAACGTACGACCACGAGCCGTACGACGAGCTCGCCCGCCATCGCGAGCACGCCGCTGGCGACCGCGAGCGACGCCCCGTTCGACGTCTACTCCTTCCTGCCGATGTCCAAGGAGCAGCTCGCCGCCGCCGCCGACCTGGCCGAACGCTTCACCGCCGAGTACGCGACGTATCGCTACGACGAGGCGCCGCAGACGTACGCCGACCGGGTGCGCAAGTACACCACGGCCGACTTCGGCAACGTCCTGGCCAGGACGCGCACCGCGGCAGGCCCGGTGGAGCAGGACGACCGGACGGTGTCGACGGCGACGGCCGCGCTGAAGGAGATCCGGCAGATCGAGAAGACCAGCATCGTGTTCGTGATCACCGGCACGCAGCAGCTCACCGGCAAGGGCGGCGCCAAGCAGCAGGCGGCCGACTACGCGGTGACGGTCAGCCAGCTCGGCGCCGACTGGCGCGTGTTCGACCTGCGGCCCGCCAGTGAGGGCCAGGACGGGGACCCGCAGGGGTGAACGTCTCCCGCCCCCGCGTGGTCCTGGCGGTCGTCGTCGCCGGGATGCTGCTGCTCGTCCTGGTGATCGTGTCGCCGATGATGATGACGTCCATCCCGTCGTTCATCGGCAACGGCGGCGAGCCGCCCGACTGCACCGACGGCACCCAGGTCCAGGAGGCGTCCGACTCGGCCGCCTCCGACATCCCCGCCGAATACCTGGAGCTCTACAAGAAGCACGGCGAGAAGAGCGGTGTCCAGTGGAACATCCTGGCCGCCGTCGGCAAGCGCGAGACCGACCACGGCCGCTCCGACCTGCCGGGCGTCAAGAGCGGCACCAACTACGCCGGCGCGGCCGGGCCGATGCAGTTCCTGATCAGCACGTGGGGCGGCAAGGCGAGGATCCCCATGTCGTCGACGTTCAACGGCTACGCCTCCGACGGCGACGGTGACGGGGTCGGCGACGTCTACAACCCCGCCGACGCCATCCTGGGCGCGGCCAAGATGCTCAAGCACAACGGCGCCCCCGAGAACGTACGGCGCGCGCTGTTCGTCTACAACCGGGCCTGGTGGTACGTGGACCAGGTCGAGGAGATCGCCAGGAAGTACGCCAGGTCGGGCGAGGTCGAGGTGCCGCCCGAGGCCGACGACTCCTGCGACGAACCGCTGGTCGAGGCCGCGCCCAGCGACGTCGTCAGGAAGATCCTGGCGTTCGCGCTGGACCAGCGCGGCAAGCCGTACCTGTGGGGCGGGACCGGGCCGGACGCGTTCGACTGCTCCGGCATCGTGTACGCGGCCTACCGGGCGGCCGGGCTGTCGATCCCGCGCACCACGTTCGGGCAGTGGCCGTTCGGGGTGAAGATCGAGCGGGGCTCAGAGCAGCCGGGCGACCTGGTGTTCTTCAACGCGGGGCCGGGGACGTCACCCAACAATCCCGGGCATGTCGGGATGGTCGTGTCGAAGGGCAAGATGGTCGAGGCGCGCTGCCGGCTGTGCGGGCCGATCAAGGTGACCGGCTACGAGGGGCGGGACAGCATCGTCGGCTTCACCCGGCCGCTCCAGAACCCCGCCGTGCTCGACCAGTTGGAGAAGCAGAAGAAGGCGTCCCTGTGACCGCTCCCCTCCGCGTCGCCGATGGCAGGGGTATCGTCGGTCCCTGTCCTGTTCCGCAGGGGTCCGATTCCTTTCCCGCCTGAGGGCGGGGGTTTCCTCGGAGGTTTCCGGTGATTGTGGTGGCCGCGGCGATCGTCGCCTCCGGCGGGCGGGTGCTCGCCGCGCAACGGGCGGAGCCGGCGGCGCTGATGGGCGGGTGGGAGTTCCCCGGCGGGAAGGTCGATCCGGGAGAGAGCGAGCTCGACGCGCTGGCGCGCGAGTGCCACGAGGAGCTGGGCGTGGAGATCACCGTCGGTGACCGGGTCGGCGGTGACTGGGCGCTCAGCGAGGGGTACGTGCTCCGGGTCTGGCTCGCCACCGTCGCCGCCGGGACGCCCCGCGCCAAGGAGCACCTGGCGCTGCGGTGGCTCGCGCCCGGCGAGTATTACGACGTACCGTGGCTGGCGGGAGACCTGCCGGTGATGAAAGCGGTGGAGAAACTGCTCCGGCAGGATTGAGCGCTCGCTCTGGGTGACATAACGATTACTAGGCGTTATTTGTCACTTTGGGGGAGGCGGCGTCATGAATCGGGGCTGGATCGTGGGCGGAGCCCTGATGCTCGCTGCCGTACCGGCCGTGCCGGCGGCGGCCAACGGGGTGTCCATGGTGCTCGACCGGGTGGGCAGCCCCGACGGAGTGCTCAAGTGGATCAGGACCGGGGACGTGCTGCGCTACCAGGTGCGGCTCAAGGGCATGGGGCACGACGCCCGGCTGGCGGTCGCCACCGTCCCCGCCGCCGCCCTCACCACGGTCACCTGCACCACCCCGGCCACGGGGACAGGATCCGCCATCGACTCCAGGGGGGCGGCCGGAGCCACGTCGACGGGTGAGGCGGGGGGCGCTCAGGCGGAGGCCGCCGCGTCGAGCGATGATCCCCAGGGCGGGACCGAGAGGACCGGGCGCGCAGGGGCGCGGGCTACGGCGAACCGGGCGCTGGCGGGGGCGCGGGATGCCGGGGCTCAGGTGTGCCCGCTGGGGGAACTGGCCGGCAAGCGGGTGGTGGACGTGCTGCTCACCGTGCCTCGCGGAGCCCGGGAAGTCGAGCTGGCGGCCGTGGCCAAGGTTCGTGAGCAGGACGGGCTCGGGGTGACGACGATCGCCAGGACCGTCCGTACAGCCGTCTTCGAGGGGCCGGTCCCGCGCAGTGCGGCAGGCTTCAGCGGCACTGCCGTGCGGCTGGCGGCCAAGGCTCACCAGGCGCCCGGGGCGGAGGGGCGGCCGGCGGCCAAGGGGCCGTCCACGGTGGCCGAACAGGCGCGTAAGCCCGCCGCCCGCCAGGCACCGGTCCCGGTGGCCGCCCCGCTGCCGCAGGTGAAGGTGCCCAAGGCGGCGACACCCCGCACCGTCACACCCCCACTGCCCGGCACCGCCTCCAGGAAGCCTGCCCTCGCCGCCGCCCAACCGGGCACCAGCCAAGCCCGCCCCCAAGCGAACGGCGCCCCTGCGCTGACCGGCGCCAACGGCGCGCCCTCGCTGAGCGGCGCACCCACGCTGAGCGGTGCCGAGGGCGCGCCCGTGCTGGGTGGGGCGCCCTTGGTGGCGGGCGTGGATGGCGCGGCCGTGGCGGGGGGCTCCGGGGTGGTGCTTGCTCCGGCGGAGCCTGTCGGGGTGGAACGGGATGGGGTGGAGGCGCCGCTGCCGAGGGAAGTGGGCGGGGCGCCGGTGAAGGTGCGGGCGGAGGAGGCGGTGAATCCGCTGGCCGGGCCGCGGGGCGTGCCTGCCGTGGCGGTGGGGATCGCGGCGCTGATGGGCGCGCTGTGGCTCATAGCCAGGACGCAGCGCGCACGAATTCAGAAAAACGTGTGGTAATTCCGTCTTTACTGTTCCTTTTACCCGACTAGTATTCCCTTGACCGAGGTTGTGGGACTGCGCGGAGGGCACAGGTGGCACGCAGGCGAGCGACGGCCGTGTCCGCGATGGTGCTCGCACTGGGGCTGACCTGCGCGGGCGTCGCCCCGTTCGTGGGGCAGAGCGCGTCGGCGACGGCGTTGACCCCGGTCGAGCCGTGTGACGCGGGCGAGGTGTGCGAGAGCGGCCCGCCGGAGACGACGATCACCATCACCACCACGCCGCCCGGGCCCACGCCGACGCCCGAGCAGCCCGAGACGACCGTCACCAAGACCGTGACGGCCACGCCGACGAAGAAGACTCCCAAGCCGACGCCGACGAAGACCACGAAGGCACCTGAGCCGGCGCCGACCACCTCGCAGCCGCAGCCGCTGCCGACCCAGAGCGTGGAGGTGCCGACGCCCACGCCGTCGCCCACGGAGACGGAGTCGGAGGTCGAGATGCCTCAGGTGGCCACCAGCGACCCGCTGCCGTCGGAGACCGTGCCGCAGTCGTCGGAGAGCGAGCCGATCCCTCTTGAGGTGCGCAACGCGGCGCCGGAGTTCGACCAGCGGACGCTGACGCAGCAGCTCAGCATCCCGGCGCTGATCCTGGTGCTGCTGGCGCTGTTCGCGGTGCTGATCTTCGAGGGGCGGCTGCGCCGGATGGCCCATGCGGCCGCGGTGCGCAAGGCGGGCCCGCAGGTTCCGCCGGAGATGGGCGGTTATCCGGCGGGTCCGGGTTATGCGACGGCGGCGTTCCCGGCGCCCGGTTATCCGGGCGGCACGGCGTACGCACCGATCATCAGCTTTGTCCCGGTGCAGACCTATCCGAGCGGACAGGTCCAGTACGGCGCGGTGTACCAGGATCCCGGCATGTACGGCCAGGCGCCTCCGGAGCAGCCCGTGCAGGAGCCGGTGGTGCTGCAGCCGGACCAGTTCGACACCGTCGACCACGAGCCCGCGTACCGGGCGCCGTTCGAGCCGCTCGTCCCGGCTGAGCCGCCGCCCGCGGACATCCCGCCCGGCGGCGCGGGCCCGTACGAGGACGGTCCCGAGCGGCCGCTTGGTGCGGCGTCGATGGCCGAGCAGGGCGACGCCGAGCCGTGGCAGGCGTTCCCCGCGGGAGCGGGGGACGAGACCGTGGTGCACCCGCTGCCGGGCGCGCCGGCCGAGGAGGAGCCGCGCGGGCAGAGCGACGCGACGGTGGAGGAGCCCCGGCCCGAGCCGGGCAGGCGCAAGCGCGGGTTCCGGCGCAAGAGCACATGAGAACGGCGGGGCCCGAAGGCCCCGCCGCCGCTGCCGCCTACTTCGACGAGCGCTTGAAGATCTTGTTGCCCAGCCAGACCAGCGGGTCGTACTTGCGGTCGACCACGCGCTCCTTCATCGGGATCAGCGCGTTGTCAGTGATCTTGATGTGCTCGGGGCAGACCTCGGTGCAGCACTTGGTGATGTTGCAGTAGCCGAGGCCGTGGTCCTGCTGGGCCGATTCCTTGCGGTCGGCCACGTCGTACGGGTGCATGTCCAGCTCGGCGATCCGCATGAGGAAGCGCGGGCCGGAAAAGGCCGGCTTGTTCTCCTCGTGGTCGCGGATGACGTGGCAGACGTTGTTGCACATGAAGCACTCGATGCACTTGCGGAACTCCTGGGACCGCTCGACATCGACCTGCTGCATCCGATACTCGCCGGGCCGGACGCCCTCCGGGGGCGTGAAGGACGGCACCTCCCTGGCCTTCTGGTAGTTGAAGGAGACGTCGGTGACCAGGTCCTTGATGACGGGGAAGGTCCGCATCGGGGTCACCGTGATGGTCTCGTCCTCCTGGAAGGTGGACATCCGGGTCATGCAGCCCAGCCGCGGCTTGCCGTTGATCTCCATCGAGCAGGAGCCGCACTTTCCGGCCTTGCAGTTCCAGCGGACCGCGAGGTCGGGGGCCTGCGTGGCCTGGAGGCGGTGGATGATGTCGAGGACGACCTCGCCCTCGTTCACCTCGACGGTGAAGTCTTCGAGCTTGCCTTCGCCTCCCTCACCGCGCCAGACCTTGAACTTCGCCTTGTAGCTCATTTCGAAATCCCGTCGAACTCGGCCATCTCTTCGTCGGTGAGATACTTCTTCAGCTCGTCCCGGTCGAACAGGGTGATCAGGTCGTCCCGCATCGAGGGCTGGACCCGCTCCTCGACCTCGACGGACCGGCCGTCGCCCGTGGAGCAGACGAGCAGCTTGCGGCGCCACTCGGGGTTCATGCCCGGGAAGTCGTCGCGGGTGTGCCCGCCGCGGCTCTCCTCGCGCTTGAGCGCGGCGCGTGCCACGCACTCCGAGACGAGCACCATGTTGCGCAGGTCGAGCGCCAGGTGCCAGCCGGGGTTGTAGACGCGCGACCCGGCCGCGCCGACGAGCTGGGCGCGTTCCTTGAGCTTCTCCACGACCTCCAGGGCCTCGGCGACCTCGTCGGCCTTGCGGATGATGCCGACCAGGGCGTTCATCGTCCGCTGGAGCTCCTGGTGGACCTCGTACGGGTTCTCGCCCGAGCGCTGCAGCGGCGCCTCGGCCTCCGCGCGGGCGGCGTCCACCGCCTCCTGGGCGGGGCGCGGCCGGGCGGCGAGGGACTCGACGTAGGCCGCCGCGCCCGCGCCCGCCCGCCGACCGAAGACCAGCAGGTCCGACAGCGAGTTGCCGCCGAGCCGGTTGGAGCCGTGCATGCCGCCGGACACCTCGCCCGCCGCGAACAGGCCAGGCACGGAGGCCGCGCCGGAGTCGGCGTCGACCTCGACGCCACCCATGATGTAGTGGCAGGTCGGGCCCACCTGCATCGGCTCGGCGGTGATGTCGACGTCGGCCAGCTCCTTGAACTGGTGGTGCATCGACGGCAGCCGGCGCTTGATCTCCTCGGCGGGCAGCCGGGTCGACACGTCCAGGTAGACGCCGCCCTGAGGGGAGCCGCGACCGGCCTTCACCTCGGCGTTGATGGCCCTGGCGACCTCGTCACGCGGCAGCAGCTCCGGGGGACGGCGGTTGTTGGCCTGGTCGGTGTACCAGCGGTCGCCCTCCTCCTCGGTGGTGGCGTACTTGTCCTTGAACACCTCGGGGATGTACTGGAACATGAAGCGCTCGCCCTCGGAGTTGCGCAGCACGCCGCCGTCGCCGCGCACCGACTCGGTGACGAGGATGCCGCGCACGGAGGGCGGCCAGACCATCCCGGTGGGGTGGAACTGGATGAACTCCATGTTGATCAGCTTGGCCCCGGCCAGCAGGGCCAGCGCGTGGCCGTCTCCGGTGTACTCCCAGGAGTTGGAGGTGACCACGTACGACTTGCCGATGCCGCCGGTGGCGAGCACCACGGCCGGGGCGTCGAAGAGCACGTAGGCGCCGCTCTCGCGCCAGTAGCCGAACGCGCCGGCGATCCGGTCGTCCTGCTTGAGCAGGCGGGTGACCGTACATTCCTGGAAGACCTTGATGTAGGCCTCGTAGTCGCCGTGCGTCTCGTAGTCCTCCTGCTGGAGCGCGACCACGCGCTGCTGCAGGGTGCGGATCATCTCCAGGCCGGTGCGGTCGCCGACGTGCGCCAGGCGGGGGTACTCGTGGCCGCCGAAGTTGCGCTGGCTGATCTTGCCGTCCTTGGTGCGGTCGAACAGCGCGCCCCAGGCCTCCAGCTCCCAGACCCGGTCCGGGGCCTCCTTGGCGTGCAGCTCGGCCATCCGCCAGTTGTTGAGGAACTTGCCGCCCCGCATGGTGTCGCGGAAGTGCACCATCCAGTTGTCGTCGGAGTTGACGTTGCCCATCGCGGCGGCGGCACCGCCCTCGGCCATGACCGTGTGGGCCTTGCCGAACAGCGACTTGCACACGATCGCGGTGCGCTTGCCCTGCTGGCGGGCCTCGATGGCGGCGCGCAGCCCGGCGCCTCCCGCGCCGATGACGACGACGTCGTATTCGTGACGCTCGATTTCCACTGTGAAACGATTCCTTACGCGAACGGGAAGGCGATGATGCCCTTGGCCACCAGGCGGACGTAGAGGTCTGCGCCCATGACGGAGAACATCGAGGCCCAGGCCCACTGCTGGTGCTTGGCGTTGAGCTTGGAGACGAGGGTCCAGGCCCGGTAGCGGAGCGGGTGGCGCGAGAAGTGGTTGAGCCGGCCCGCGGTGATGTGCCTGCAGGAGTGGCACCCGAGCGTGTAGCCGAGGATGAGCACGGCGTTGGCCAGCAGGATGTAGCTGCCGAGGCCGAGCGGCTTGTGGACGAGCGCGAGGATCGCGTCGTAGGTGAGGATCGCGCCGATCACCAGGGCGAAGTAGAAGAAGTAGCGGTGGATGTTCTGGACGATCAGCGGGAAGCGGGTCTCACCGGTGTACTTGCCGTGCGGCTCCTGCACCGAGCACGCCGCCGGCGACAGCCAGAACGAGCGGTAGTACGACTTGCGGTAGTAGTAGCACGTCAGCCGGAACCCGCCGGGCAGGCCGAGGATGAGCAGCCCGGGCGGCAGCGCGTACCAGTCGCCGATGGGCGCCCACCCGAACAGCCGGGCGCCGTCGCACACGGCGGAGGTCGACAGGCAGGGCGAGGCGAAGGGGGCGATATAGGGCTCGACGAAGTTGCTCGTGTCGATGATCGCCCACACCCCGTAGACCAGGAATGAGCTGAGCCCGAGGAACGTCACCAGCGGGGTGAGCCACCATCGGTCGGTGCGCAGGGTGCGCACCTTGACTTGGGCACGCTGCCTTCTCACTGGAGCGTCGGGCGTCGTCTGGGTCATCGCGGACCTCTCCACCTCCCGCGGACCCCGCACGCCTGGGATCCGGGTCGTTCGTCTGGCGCGCAAAGTGGCGGGCTCGTGCTCCGCTCCGGCGCGCGTTGGTGGGGATACGTTACGACGCCCGCATACGGATTTGTGAGGAGCATCACTCACTTTTTCCAGGACAGCCTGTGATTCCTGTCACGTCCGCCGTCAGGCGCGCAACCCCTGGGTAGGCAACTTCACCACAGTCACGAAAAAGTTATCGATCTGACGGACAACTCTTATGAACTGCTGAAAATCGACCGGTTTCGCGACATACGCATTGGCGTGAAGTTTGTAGCTGAGCAGGATGTCCTCCTCGGCCTCAGAGGTGGTCAGGACCACCACCGGGATCGTCCGCAGATCCTCGTCGAGCTTGACCTCCTCCAGCACCTCCAGCCCGCTCTTCCTGGGCAGGTTGAGGTCGAGCAGGATCAGGTCGGGCCGCGGCATCCCGGCGTGCGCGCCCCTGCGGCGCAGGAAGTCCATCGCCTGCTCGCCGTCGTTGACCACGTGCAGCCGGTTGCTCACCTTGTTGAGCTCGAACGCCTCCCTGGTCAGCAGGATGTCACCCTGGTCATCTTCGACCAGGAGCACCTCGATCGGGCGCCAGTCATTCATCGTCATCTCCCGCGGCCGGTAGCGTCCATCGGAACGTCGTGCCCGGCCCCTCCGCGTCACCGTCGAGCCACAACTGCCCGCCGTGGTACTCGACAATCTTGCGGCAGAGCGCGAGCCCGATGCCCGTACCTGGATACACGTCCCGCGGGTGAAGGCGCTGGAATATGAGGAAGATCCGGTCGGCGTACTTCGGCTCGACGCCGATGCCGTTGTCGGTGCAGCTGAACTCCCACAGGTCGCCCTTGCGGGTCGCGCCGATGTGCACGCGGGGCGGCAGCTCGGTGCGGAACTTGACGGCGTTCTCGATCAGGTTCTGGAAGAGCTGGGTGAGCTGGACGCGGTTGCCGACGACCTTGGGCAGTTCGTCGGCGGTGACGGTGGCCTCGACGTCCTCGATCGCGCCCGACAGGTTCACCAGCGCCGCGTCCAGCGCGGGCCGGGTCTCCACGACGGTCCTGCCGCTGGTCACCCGGCCGACCCGGGAGAAGTCGAGCAGGTCGTTGATGAGCAGCTGCATGCGTTTGGCGCCGTCGACCGAGTAGTGGATGTACTGCTTGGCCCGCTCGTCGAGCTGGTCGCCGTAGCGCTGTTCGAGCATCTGGGTGAAGCTGGCGACCTTCCGCAACGGCTCCTGAAGATCGTGGCTGGCCACGTACGCGAACTGCTCCAGCTCCCCGTTGGAGCGGCGCAGCTCTTCGGCCTGGTCCAGGGTGGTGCGCCAGTTCGCCAGGATGCGCCGGCGCATGGAGTCGAGATGGCTCGACAGCTCCGCCAGCTCGGCGGGCCTGGCCACCTCCAGGCGATGGTCGAAGTCGCCGCCCGCGACCGCCCGCACCTGGTCGGTGAGCTGCGCGATGGGCTTCAGTACGGCATAGCGCACCATGAGCGTCAGGGCGGTGGCCGCTACCAGCAGCGCCAGGCAGAGCACCACCAGCGACACCGTCAGCCTGTCGATCTGGGCGGCGATCTCGGGCCTCGGCTCAAGGACATGCAGCTCGTTGATCATCACGAGGATCTGCGCGGCGCCGGCCAGGAAGGCCACGAGGGCGACCACGCCGGTGAGGACGAACCAGCGGGCGACGGGAAGCCTGCCGACTCCGGTGGGAGGCTTGGCCGGGGGCAGCGGGTTGATGCTCATGGGGAGCTCCTGCGGACGAGCACCGCGGCGAGGTCGTCCCCGAGGGTGCCCACGTGTCGGATGAGCCGGTCGAGGTCGATGGCGCCGTGCTGCTTGACCAGGCCGACGAGCCCGTCGACGCCGAGCTCGCCGCCCTGCCCGGCGGCCGCCTCGATGAGCCCGTCGGTGTAGAGCATGATCGACCAGCGTTCGCCGAGGGGCACGTCGATGACCGCCCACTCGGCGTCGGGGAAGATGCCCAGCGGCGGGCCCGAGGGGGTGCCCTCGACGACCTCGACGGCGCCGTCGCGCAGGAGCACCGGCGGAGGGTGCCCGACGACCCGCATCACGGCGTGGTCCAGGTCGGGGCTGATCGTGGCCATGCACAGGGTGGTGAAGATCTCCGGGGCCTTGCGCTCGGCCCGCAGCAGCGTGTCCATGGTCCGCAACAGCGGGTCGCCGTCCTGCCCGGCGAGGACGAGCGTGCGCCAGGCGATGCGCAGCGACACCCCGAGAGCGGCCTCGTCGGGGCCGTGCCCGCACACGTCGCCGATGACGACGTGCACCGCCCCGTCGGGGGTCTGCACGGTGTCGAGGAAGTCGCCGGCCAGCCGCTGGCCCTGGGCGCCCGGCAGGTAGCGGGTGATGTGCTCCAGGGCGTCGGTCCGCAGCAGGGGGGTGGGCAGCAGGCCGTTCTCCAGGCGGGCGTTCTCCTTGGCGGTCAGCTCGGCTTCCATGAGCGCGAGCTGGGCGAGGTCGGCCCGCTTGCGCTCCATCGCGTAACGGACCGCCCTGGCCAGCAGGCGCGCGTCGATGTCCTGCTTGACCAGATAGTCCTGGGCGCCCGCCTGGACGGCCGCCACGCCGACGTGCGCGTCGCGCAGCCCCGTCAGCACCAGCACCGCCGCGTACGGGGCCATCGCGAGCACGTGCTCCAGCGCCTCCAGCCCGGTGGCGTCGGGCAGTGAGAGGTCGACCAGCACGCACTGGATGCCCGGGGCGAGCTTGGCCCTCGTCTCCGCCAGGCTGCGGGCCCGCGTGATCCTGGGCGGCGCCGCGGCCTGCTTCAGCAGCTCCTCGACGAGGAACGCGTCACCGTCGTCGTCCTCGATGAGCAGGAGCGTCAGCGTTTCGGATAGGGATGCCGTCACAAACGCCTCTTCGCTGGAGACAAGGTCCGTCCGGCTCATTCTGCGATGAGCTCGACCCCTTGGGGAAGCGTACCTTCCTGACCGGCTTCGACGACGAACGCCAGCAAGGTCGCCCGGAACGCCTGAGCCGCCCGCGTCGGCTCCACGTCCCTGCGGTGGGCCAGCGCGATCGTGCGGCTCAGCCCGGGCGGCGCCAGCGGCGTCCCGGCCAGCCCAGGCCTGCCGTCGAGCACCATCGAGGGCACCACGGCCACGCCCAGCCCGGCCTCCACGAACCTGAGCACCGCGTCCATCTCGCCGCCCTGCACCGCGAACCTCGGCTCGAACCCGGCCTGCCGGCACGCCGTCAGCGTCGCCTCCCGCAGGTCGTAGCCACGCCGGAACATCACCATCGGCCGGCCGCGCAGGTCCTCGATCCGCATGTACGGCTTGCGCAACCGCTCGTGGGAGGGCGCGACGACCACCAGGTTCTCGCGCAGGATCTCCTCGGTCAGCAGCGCCGGGTCGTCGTGCTGGAGCGGCATGATGATCAACGACAGGTCGAGCTGCCCCCGGGCCAGCGCCCGCACCAGGTCACGCGAGCCGCCCTCCTCGACCAGCAGCTCGATGCCCGGGTAGGCGTGGTTGAAGCGGGCCAGCACGTCGGCCATCAGCCCCGCGCACAGCGACGGCGTGGCCCCGAGCCGCACCCGGCCGCTGCGCAGCCCGGCCAGCTCGGCGACCTCCCGCCGGGCGGTCTCGGCGTCCTCCAGCATGCGGCGCGCCAGTGGTAGCAGCGCCTCCCCGGCCGCGGTGAGCGTGACGTTGCCGCGCGCGCGGGAGAACAGCGGGGCGCCGAGCTCGGTCTCCAGCGCCTTGATCTGCTTGCTGAGCGACGGCTGAGCGACCCGCATCCGCTCGGCCGCATGGGTGAAGTGCCTGCTCTCGGCCACTGCCACGAAGTACGCCAACTGCTGCAACTGCATGTGATATTCCTCGCACCGGCTGCCTGGTTCGCCTTACGCCAGCCGTACAAACCAGACATCATAGCCGTTGGCTATGGAAACCAGGCCCGTCATGACTTGGACGGATCATCGCTGGATACATAGCGTCGGAAGACGTGACAGCCACGATAGAGCGCGGCGCCGCCACCGCGCCCGTTACCTCTCCAGCGCCCGTGAAGAAGCCAACGCGCAAGCGGCCGCGCGGGTTCCTCAGCTCGTCGAACGGCAAGAAGGTCGTCATGGCCGTCACCGGCGCCGTGATGGTGACTTTCCTGATCCTCCACATGCTGGGCAACCTGAAGATCTTCATCAGCAAGGAGTCCTTCAACGAGTACGCGCACGCTCTGCGCACCCTGCTGGAGCCGTTGCTGCCGTACCGGACGGTGCTGACGATCGTCGAGGTCGTGCTCGTCGCCTCCGTCGTGCTGCACATGTGGGCCGCGATCTCGCTGGCGCGCCGGGCCCACTCGGCCCGGCCGGTGAAGTACGTGGCCAAGAAGTCTCAGGCCAACGGCTACGCCACGCACATCATGCGGCTCGGCGGCGTGACGATCCTGCTGTTCTTGATCTGGCACCTGCTCGACCTGACCTTCGGCGTGGTCAACCCGAAGGGCTTCGACTCCTCCCCGGCCGACCGCATGATCGCCGGGTTCGACCCGTCGCGCTGGTGGGTGGCGATCATCTACTTCGCGGCGGTCGTCATGGTCGGCCTGCACCTGCGGCACGGCGTCTGGAGCGCCTTCCAGACCCTCGGCTGGGCCAACCGCGACCGGAACAAGGGGCTGCGCCTCGGCGCCGGTCTCCTGTCGGCCGTCCTGGTCGTCGGCTTCCTCTCCCCGCCCCTCGCCATCATGTTCGGAGTTGTGCAATGAAGTTCACCGAGGGTTCGGAGATCCGGGACACCAGGGCGCCCGAGGGCCCCATCGAGGACCGGTGGGAGAAGCGCAAGTTCGCCGCCAAGCTGGTCAACCCGGCCAACAAGCGCAAGCTCAACGTCATCGTGGTCGGCACCGGCCTGGCGGGCGGGTCCGCCGCCGCCACGCTCGGCGAGCTCGGCTACAACGTCAAGTCGTTCTGCTACCAGGACACGCCCAGGCGCGCGCACTCCATCGCCGCGCAGGGCGGCATCAACGCCGCCAAGAACTACCGGGGCGACGGCGACTCGATCTACCGGCTGTTCTACGACACGGTCAAGGGCGGCGACTTCCGCGCCCGCGAGTCGAACGTCTACCGGCTGGCCCAGGTCTCGGTGAACATCATCGACCAGGCCGTGGCCCAGGGGGTGCCGTTCGCCCGCGAGTACGGCGGCCTGCTCGACACCCGCTCGTTCGGCGGCGCGCAGGTGTCGCGTACCTTCTACGCGCGCGGCCAGACGGGCCAGCAGCTCCTGCTCGGCGCCTACCAGGCGCTGGAGAGGCAGGTCGCGGCCGGGACCGTGGAGATGTTCACCCGCCACGAGATGCTCGACCTGATCGTCGCCGACGGCCGGGCACGCGGCATCATCGTGCGCGACATGGTCACCGGCGAGATCGAGCGGCACACCGCCGACGCGGTCGTGCTCGCCAGCGGCGGCTACGGCAACGTGTTCTTCCTGTCCACGAACGCCAAGGGCTGCAACACCACCGCCATCTGGCGGGCGCACGAGCGCGGCGCGTACTTCGCCAACCCCTGCTACACGCAGATCCACCCGACCTGCATCCCGGTCTCCGGCGAGTACCAGTCGAAGCTGACGCTCATGTCGGAGTCGCTGCGCAACGACGGCCGCGTGTGGGTCCCGCTGCGCAAGGGCGACGAGCGCGCCCCCGGCGACATCCCCGATGACGAGCGCGACTACTACCTGGAGCGGATCTACCCCGCTTTCGGCAACCTCGTGCCCCGGGACATCGCCTCCCGCGCCGCCAAGAACGTCTGCGACGAGGGCCGCGGCGTCGGCCCCGGCGGTCTCGGCGTCTACCTCGACTTCCGCGACGCGATCAACCGGCTCGGCCGCGACGCCGTGGAGAAGAAGTACGGCAATCTCTTCGAGATGTACGAGCGCATCACCGGCGAGAACCCGTACGACGTGCCGATGCGCATCTACCCGGCCGTCCACTACACGATGGGCGGGCTGTGGGTCGACTACGACCTGCAGTCGACGATCCCCGGCCTGTTCGTGATCGGTGAGGCGAACTTCTCCGACCACGGCGCCAACCGTCTCGGCGCCTCCGCGCTGATGCAGGGCCTGGCCGACGGCTACTTCGTGCTGCCGACGACGCTCGGCGACTACCTGGCGGCCGGGCCGTTCGGCGAGGTCGACGAGCAGGCGGTCGCCGAGGCCGAGCTGAAGGTCCGCTCCAAGATCGACCGGTTGCTCGCCGTGAACGGCACCCGCACGCCCGACTCCTTCCACCGCGAGCTGGGCAAGCTCATGTGGGACTACTGCGGCATGGAGCGCACCGAGGAGTCGCTGCGCAAGGCCCTGGACCGCATCCCCGAGCTGCGCAAGGAGTTCTGGGAGAACGTCAAGGTGTCCGGCACCGCCGAGGAGCTCAACCAGGTGCTGGAGAAGGCCGGGCGGGTGGCCGACTTCTTCGACCTGGCCGAGCTCATGTGCCTGGACGCGCTGGTGCGCTCCGAGTCGTGCGGCGGCCACTTCCGGGCCGAGTCGCAGGACTCCGAGGGCGAGGCCCTGCGCGACGACGAGAGCTTCGCGCACGTCTCGGCCTGGGAGTACTCGCCCGACGGCGAGCCGGTGCTGCACAAGGAACCGCTCGAGTACGAGTACGTCAAGATGACCCAGCGGAGCTACAAGTGAACCTGACCCTTCGCGTCTGGCGACAGAGCGGCCCTTCCGACTCCGGACGAATGGTGACTTATCGGGTGGAAGAAGTTTCGCCTGACATGTCGTTCCTGGAGATGCTGGACGTCCTCAACGAACGGCTCATCCTCGAAGGCGACGACCCGATCGCCTTCGACCACGACTGCCGCGAGGGCATCTGCGGCATGTGCGGCATGGTGATCAACGGCGTCGCGCACGGCGAGCAGCGCGCCACCACCACCTGCCAGCTCCACATGCGCCACTTCGAGGACAACGCCACCATCACCATCGAGCCGTGGCGCGCCGCGCCCTTCCCGGTGGTCAAGGACCTGGTCGTGGACCGCAGCGCGTTCGACCGCATCATCCAGGCGGGCGGCTTCGTCTCCGTCCCGGCCGGCTCGGCCCCCGACGCGCACAGCATCCCGGTGCGCAAGGAGGACGCCGACGCCGCCTTCGACGCGGCCACCTGCATCGGCTGCGGCGCCTGCGTCGCGGCCTGCCCGAACGGATCGGCGTCGCTGTTCACCGCGGCCAAGATCACCCACCTGAGCCTGCTGCCGCAGGGCCAGCCGGAGCGCCTGTCCCGGGCCAAGGCCATGGTGGACCAGATGGACGCCGAGGGCTTCGGCGGCTGCACGAACACCGGCGAGTGCACCGCGGTCTGCCCCAAGGGCATCCCGCTCGACACCATCGCCCAGATGAACACCGACTACCTCAAGGCGAACGCCAAGTAGTCCCGCTTCCGGAGGGTCGTACGGATTCCGTACGGCCCTCCGGCATGCTCAGGGCACCCGCGTGAAGCTCGCGCGGTAGGCGGTCGGGGTGAGCCCGACCCGGTCGACCAGATGCTTGCGGAGGGAGTCGGCGCTGCCCAGCCCGCTCTTCCCGGCCACCTGGTCCATGGGCAGCCGGGTGGTCTCCAGCAACTCCCTGGCCCGGTCGATCCGGCGGTGCAGCAGCCACTGGAGCGGGCTCAGCCCGGTCTCCGCGTGGAAGCGCCTGGTCAGCGTCCGCACGCTGATCCTCGCGTGCGCCGCCAGGTCGGCCAGGGTGAGCGGCTCGTCCAGGTGCGCCAGCGCCCAGGCCCGGGTGAGCGCGAGCGACGTGCCGCGCTCGGGCGGCAGCGGGGTCTCGATGAACTGGGCCTGACCGCCCGGCCGCACGGGAGGGACGACCGCGAGCCGCGCGGCCGCGTTGGCGACCGAGGCGCCGAAGTCCAGCCTGACCAGGTGCAGGCACAGGTCGATGGCCGCCGCCGCGCCCGCCGAGGTGAAGATGCCGCCGTCCTCGACGAACAGGAGGTCGGGCTGGACGTCGACCGACGGGAAACGGGCCGCCAGGTCGCCGGTCAGCCCCCAGTGGGTGGTGGCGCGCCGCCCGTCGAGGAGGCCGGCCTGCGCCAGGACGAACGCCCCCGTGCACAGGGAGGCGATACGCGAACCGCCCTCCGCGGCTGTCCGCAGCGCGTCGAGGACCTCCGGGGGCGCCTGCTCGCCGCCGCTGCCCACGGCGATCACCGTGTCGGCGCCGTCCAGGAGGTCCAGGCCGTCCGGCACCACGAGGTCGGGGCCGCCGACCGTCCGCACCAGCCCGGGCCGCGCCGTGCAGACCCGCACGTCATAGCCCGGGGCGCTGCTGAACACCATGAGCGGGATCGACACGTCGAAGCTCAGCACGGGAGTCACGACGACGGCGGCGACGCGGTGCTTGGGCTGTGTGGGCTGTGTGGGCTGTGTGGCCTGGGGCTGTGTGGCCTGCATGGCCAGATCCTCCGGATAGTGGGCGTTCCGGCCACTAGGCTACGGGGTCGGCGAGCGGCACCGTTGTGGTCATGACATTTCATGTGATCGTGGGACGCGGGGCCGCCGCGTCGAAGACCGCTCTGCTGCTGGCCGAGGACGGCGAACGCGTACGGATGATCAGCCGTACCGGTGGCGGGCCCGAGCATCCGCTCGTGGAGCGCATCGCCGCGGACGCGGACGACACCGACCGGCTCACCGAGCTGACGGAGGGCGCGACCACGCTGTTCACCACCGCCGCGCCGGCCTACCACCTGTGGACCGAGCAGTTCCCCGCCCTGGCGGCGTCGCTGCTCACCGCCGTGCGCCGGACCGGGGCCTCCTACGTGATGCTCGGCAACCTCTACGGCTACGGACTGGTGGACGGGCCGATCCGGCCCGACCTCCCGCTGGCCGCGACCGGGCCCAAGGGGCTGGTCCGGGCACGGATCTGGGAGGAGGCCGCCGCCTCGGGCGTCAAGGTCACCGAGGTGCGCGCCGGTCAGTTCTACGGCGCCGGCGCCATCTCGGTGTTCAGCCTCATGGTGCAGCGGCAGGTCCTGGAAGGCAGGCTCGCCATCGTGCCGCAGGAGCTCGACGTGCCGTACAGCTACTCGGCGATCGGCGACACCGCCCGCACCCTGGTCGCCGCCGGTCGCGACGAGCAGGCGTACGGCCGGGCCTGGCACGTGCCCGCCTCGACCCTGTCGGTCCGTGACCTGGCCGGGCGGCTCGCCGCCCTCGCGGGGGCGCCGACGCCGCGGTTGGAGCAGATGACCGAGCGGGATTTGACGTTGCTCGAGCTCGGCGCCCCGTTCTGGGGCGAACTGCACGAAGTGCTCGTCAAACCCGGTCACCCGTTCGTCATCGACTACTCCGAGACCGAGAAGCTCCTCGGCGTAGCCGCCACACCGGTCGACGCCGTCCTCCACGAAGTCCTCTGACCGCTTCCCGGGTGCGTAGCCGCCGGCTGGCGAGCGCTTGGTCGGACGTGCCCGGAGGCGGGCGTCCGCTGGTTGGTGGGCGCTTGGTCGGACGTGTCCGGAGGCGGGTATCCGCTGGTTGGTGGGCGCTTGGTCGGACGTGCTCGGAGGCGGGTATCCGCTGGTTGGTGGGCGCCTGCTCTGAAGTCCTCTGGGCGGGTACTCGCCGGTCGGTGGGGCGCCTGCTCTGATGTGCCGGCGGTGGGAAACCATCGGTCGGCGGGTGCCTGGTCGGGCGTGACGCGGGTGGGAAACCATCGGTCGGCGGGCGCCTGGTCGGGCGTGACCCGGGTGGGTAGCCGCTGGCTCGCGGGCGCTTGGCCGGCGCGTGCCTGGACGGGTACCCGCCGGTCGCCGGGGCACCTGTTCTGACGTGCCCCGGGCGGGGACCCATCGCTCGGTGGGGCGCCTGCTCTGACGCGCTCCCGGCGGGTATCCACCGGTCAGCCGGCACCTGCTCCGACGCATCCGAAGCAAGTGCCCCGCTGGCTGAAAGGGCCCGTCGTCCGGTGGATGTGCCGCCTGGGGGATGGGCGTCGTCCGGTGGATGTGCCGCCTGGGGGATGGGCGTCGTCCGGTGGATGTGCCGCTTGGCGGACGGGCGTCGTCCGGTGGACGTGCCGCTTGGTGGATGCCCGCCGGCCAAGTTGACGGCCTTAGGCCAGGAACTCCGCCAGCACCGGTGCGAGCTTCTGCGGGGCCATCATCACGGCTCCGTGGTTGAGCCCGGCCAGCGTACGGTGCTCGGCTCGCGGCAGCACCTCGGCCAGGGCCCGCGCCGCGTCGTGGAACCCGGCCGGGCTCTTCCCCCCGGTCAGCACCAGCGCGGGCGCGACGGCCCCCGCCCACTCGGCTGCCTCCAGCGGCCGGCCCCGCTGCGTCTCGCCCATCACCGCGATGTCGTACGGCAGCGTCGGGGCCAGCTTCTTGAGCGTGGACCACACGCCGGGCATCAGCCGCATCAGGCCGACCATGAACGCGGGCATCCCCTGCGCCCGCGTCATGAAGTGCTTGACGGCCGCCCCGCGCTGGTCGCGGGCCAACAGGTCGTCGATCTCCTGGGCGAACCCTGCCGGGGGCGCGAACCCGTCACCGGTCACCGCGAACGGCGGCTCGTACAGGGCCAGCCGGTCGACGTTCAGCCCCGCCGCGGCGGCCCGCAGCGCGAGCACCGCGCCGGACGAACTGCCGAACAGCGATGCCGACCCGCCTGCGTGGTCGATCAGCGCGGCCAGGTCCTCGATCTCGCGCTCCACGGCGTACGCGGCCGCGTCACCGCTCGCGCCGCGCCCCCGGCGGTCGTAGTTGAGCACCGTGAAGCGCGGGGCGAGCAAGCGGCCGAGCTTGGCCGCGTCCTTCCGGTCGGCCAGCGCCGAGGCCACCAGGATGAGGGCGGGGCCGGTGCCCAGTTGCTCGAAGGCGATCTGGGTGCCGTCCCGAGAGGTCACGGTCGTGGTCGTGGTGGTGCGCATGGGTTGGTGCTCCGTTCCTGTCACGTTCTCGGCCATGTGACGGGTGCCGAAGCGAAAAGGAATCGGCCCTCCTCATGCCTGGAGACGTTCGAAGGAATCGGCCCTCCTCGTAACTGGGTACGTTCGATTGCATGACCCCCCGTGAGAAGCCGCCTGCGCCGGTCGTGGTGGCGATGGTGCTGTTCGAGTTGTGCGTCGCCGTCGTGTTCCTCATCTCGGTCGTCGGGATTTTCTACCGCCTCTGGCCGCTTGTCCTGCTCGCGGCCCTTGCCGCCTTCGCCGGCTTTTCGACGGGGCAGGGGTTGTGGCGTGGTTGGCGCGGCTCCAGGGTTTTTCTGATCGTCGTGGGTGTGTTCCTGGTTCTGGCGGGGCTGTCCGTGCCGGAATACGGTCTGTTCGGCCTCGTCGCCGCCGGCTTTGGGATGGCGATGGCCGTACTGCTCGTCGTCCCGGCGTCGTCGCGGGCTTGGTTCGCCGTCAGACAAGCCCCGCCTCGTAGGCCGCGATGACCAGGTGGATGCGGCTGCGCGCGTCAAGCTTGGTGAGCAGGTGACTGACGTGCGTCTTGACCGTGCTGAGGCTCACGTACAGCCGCTCGGCGATCTCGGCGTTGGACAGCCCTCTCGCCACCAGGACGAGCACGTCGCACTCCCGATCGGTGATGGCCAGGTCGCCGGGCGGCGTGGAGCCACGGCCCGGCGTGGTGGTGGGTGGTGTGGAGCTGACGAATCGCTGGATCAACCGTCGGGTGGCGGTCGGTGCCAGGAGCGACTCGCCTGACGCGATCACGTCGATGGCCTTGAGCAGATCGGCCGGCGGGGTGTCCTTGAGCATGAAACCCGCGGCCCCCGCCTGGAGCGCCCCGAAGACGTATTCGTCCAGGTCGAACGTGGTCACGATGAGCACGCGCGTCTCCGGGCGGGCGGCGCAGATGCGGCGGGTCGCCTCGATCCCGTCCATCACCGGCATCCGTACGTCCATCAGGATCAGATCAGGGCGGTCCCGTTGGGCGAGCCGCACCGCCTCCTCGCCCGTCGCCGCCTCACCGATCGCGACATATCCGGGCGCGCTGTCGACCAGCAGGCGGAAGCTGCCCCGGATGAGCGCCTGATCGTCGGCCACCAGCACCCGGGTCATAGCGGCAACCTCGCCATCACCTGGAAGCCGCCCGGCGGGTGCGCCCCCGCCGTGAACTCGCCGCCGAAGACACGCACCCGCTCGTGCAGCCCTGTCAGCCCGTGCCCATACTCCTGTCCCTGCCCGTGCCCTTGCCCCTGCGCGTGCCCCTGCCGTTGCGCGTGCGCGTTCGGCCGTGCCGGTCGGTGCATGCCGTCGTCGACGACCTTCACTATCAGCTCGCCCTCCAGTCGCTCGATTCGCACGTCGACGTGGCGGGCGTCGGCGTGCTTGACCACGTTGGTCAGCGCCTCCTGCACGATCCGGTAGACCGTCAGCTCCATCTCCCCCTTGACCTTGCCGTCGATCGCCAGCTCCACCTCCAGGCCGGTCGCCTCGGCCCTCCTCACCAGCACGTCGAGATCGGCCAGCCCGGGGGCCCGGGCGAGCTCCGCCTCGTCGTCGTCGCGCAGCAGGCCGAGCAGGCGTCTCGTCTCGCGCAGCGCCGACCTGCTGGTCTCCTCGATCGAGCTCAGCGCACGGCTCATCTCGCCCACGGCGCCGACGTGCCCCGCCACGCCTGCCTGCACCGCGATCGTGCTGAGGCTGTGGCCGATGACGTCGTGTAACTCCCTGGCGATGCGCAGCCGCTCCTCCGCTGCTTCGGCCCGTGCCTGCTCCTCGGCGTGCACGGCCAGCCGCTCGGTGTAGACCCGGCGCTGGCGTACGGTCGTGCCGACCGCCCAGGAGGCGACCAGGATCGCCAGCACCAGCGCGAGCTGTCCTGGCACCTCCGCGGTCACCGGCAGCTCCACCACCCCCTGCAGACCCACGGCGACGGCTGCGGCGAGGGGGACGAGCGCCCGGTTGCGCGTCGCCACCGTATAGAGGGCGAGGGGCAGGCAGAGCAGATCGGCGTGCGGGATCAGGAACTCGCGCATGCCGAGCCCGCCGGCCAGCACGACCAGGAACACCGCCTGCGGCCGGAGTCGCCTGACCGCGATGGGCAGGCTCGTCGCGAGGGCAGCCACGTAGTCGAGAGGGTCGGGCGCCATGGTGTTGCGGGTGGAGGCGAGCCCCAGGAAGGTGGCCGCGAGGAACACGGCGACGCCGGCGTCCAGGGACAGCCAGGCCCGGGCGGGCACCCGGCTCAGCAGCGGGGGACGGATTTCTTCGCGCACGGAACGAAGGTAGCCGCGTCAACGGGGCCGCACATCGGTCCCAGGACCGATGTGGAAAACCCCGTTCGGGCCGATCGTAGAGCGCGTGATCGAAGTGAACGGGCTCACCCGGCGTTTCAAACGGACCCTGGCGGTGGACGATCTCTCTTTCGAGGTGGCGTCCGGCAGGGTCACCGGTTTTCTCGGCCCCAACGGCGCAGGGAAGACCACGACCATGCGACTGATCCTCGGCCTTGACCGGCCCACCGCCGGTCAAGCCACCCTCGGCGGAAGGCCGTACCGAAGCTTGCGAAGGCCGCTCACCCACGTCGGCGCTCTGCTGGACGCGACCGCGGTGCACGGCGGCCGGCGCGCCGAGCAGCACCTGCGGTGGCTGGCGAGCTCCAACGGGCTCTCCGCGCGGCGCATCGGCGGGTTGCTCGAGCTCGTCGGCCTCGGCGAGGCGGGCGGCAAGCGGATCAGCGGGTTCTCGCTCGGCATGAAACAGCGGCTGGGCATCGCCGCGGCGCTGCTCGGCGACCCCGCGACGCTCCTGCTCGACGAGCCGGTCAACGGGCTCGACCCCGAAGGCATCAGGTGGACGAGGCAGCTGCTGAGGTCGCTGGCCGCCGAGGGGCGCACGGTCCTCGTGTCGAGCCACCTGATGAGCGAGATGGCGCTGACGGCCGACCACCTCGTGGTCATCGGGCGGGGCAGGCTGCTCGCCGACGCGCCGATCTCGGAGCTGGTCCGGCCGGGCACGTCGCTGGAGGACGTGTTCATGGAGCTCGTTTCCGAGGGGGCACGATGAACACGGTCAACGCTGAGTGGATCAAACTCCGCACCCTGCGTTCCACCTGGTGGACGATGGGCATCGCGGTCCTCGTCGCGCTCGTGCTCACCGCGCTGGGCGCCGGAGCCGTCATCTCGCGCTGGGACCCGGGGCAGGCTCCGGGCCAGGCGGCCATGGGCATCGTGGTGGCCGTCTACGTGGGCGTGATCCTGGCCCAGCTCCCGCTCGGGATGCTCGGCGTGATGACGATCAGTGGTGAGCACGCGTCCGGCATGATCGACACCACGCACGTCGCCACGCCCGCCAAGTCGCGGGTCCTGCTGGCCAAGGCGGTGGTGCTGGCCGGATTCGCGATCATCGGCTCCCTGTTCATCGCGGTTCCCGGCTATCTCTACGGCCGCGCCGTGGCAGCGGAGTTCAACCCGTCGGCGCTGCCGGCCGACGCCTGGCCGGTGATCGGCGGGGGGACGCTCATGATCGTGGTGACCACGCTGCTCGGCCTGGCGCTCGGCGCCCTCCTGCGCAACGGGGCGGCGGCGATGGCCGCGCTGATGGCGATCGTCCTGCTGTTGCCGTTCGTCGCCCGCATGCTGCCCTGGGGAGATTGGGCCAACGTCTTACTGCCGACCTATCCGGCGCTGCAGCTGATCGAGCAGGTGCCGGACATCATGCCGACCTGGGTGGCGTTCACGGTGCTCGGGGGCTGGGCCGTGGTCCCGTTGATCATCGCCGCCCTGGTGGGGCGGCGATGACCCTCATGACGGTCGCGGCAGTTCGCGCTCCGGATGACGGACGGCGATCCGCCGGCGGCCGGCGGCCTCCCGTCCGCTGGGGGACGGGAGGCCGGGTCAGGTGCGGGTCAGGAGTGCGGGCAGGTGTCGCGATACTCCGAGATCGCGGTGCCGCGCGGCGCCGGGCAGAGGAAGCGCTCATACCGGGTGTCGTCGTCCACGAAGCGCTTCAGCCAGGCGACCATCGACTTGGCCATCGGCGTGTTCGTGGTCTGGGGGAAGAAGTGGCTGGCGTTGTTGAGCTCCATGTACGCCTTCTCCGACGAGGCGGGGATGCTCTCGTAGAACCGCTGGGAGTGGGTGGTGACCGAGGCGATGGAGTCGCTCTCGCCGCCGATGATCATGGTCGGGACCCGTACGCCGGACCAGTTCTTGGTCGCGTTCCACGGCGCGAGCGGGACGGCCGCCTGCAGGGAAGGACGGTCGTCGGCGGCCTCCAGGCTGCCGCCGCCGCCCATCGAGTGGCCCGCCACGGCCAGGCGGGAGCCGTCGATGCGACTGCGGATCGCCACCGGGCTGTCCTCGACGAGCCAGTCGAGGGCGGCCAGGAGCTGGCGGCCACGGCTGGCAGGCTGGTCGTAGCGGCTGTTGGTCTCGATGCCGATGACCACGAAGCCGTGCGAGGCGATGCGCGGGCCGAGCCAGTCCAGGCTGGACCAGGAGGCGGTGTAGCCGGGCGAGATGGCGATCGCGCCGAACGTGCCCTGGCTCGTGTCGTTCGGGTAGTAGACCTCTCCGCCGCCGAATCCGCTCACGCTGAGCGAGGAAACCGACTGGTCGGAGGTGGCGAACGGGCCGCGGCTCGCCTCCAGGATGGAGTCAGTGGGGTCGGGGCCGCGCTCGTACGGGCCGGCGGCATGCGCGGGCAGCGCGATGGTTCCGCATGCCAGGGTCGCGGCCATGGCGATCTTCGCGATGGTCCTCGCTGGGGGGAACGACATGTCGGGAACTCCAGGTTCTCGGGGGTGCGACGTCGTCATCTTCAAGCGGGCGCGACGCCGGCGCATCGCGTGAATCGCCGGTCTCAGGAGAGCAGGCGGGACAACTCGACACGTGAGCGGACGCCGAGCTTGGCGAAGACGTTGCGCAGGTGGTGGTCGATCGTGCGGGGGCTGAGGAAGAGCTGGGCGGCGACCTCCCTGTTCGTGGCGCCCTCGGCCACCAATCGGGCGATGCGCAACTGCTGGGCGGTGAGCAGGCGCTCCGGGCCGCCGGCCGGCGCGAGATGGACCACGGCCTCACCCGACGCACGCAGTTCGGTTCTCGCCCGTTCGCTCCACAGCCCCGCCCCCAGCCGCTGGAACGTCTCCAGCGCCCCGTGCAGATGCTCCCTGGCGGCTCCCGGCTGGCGTTCCCTGCGCAGCGCCACGCCGTACAGCAATTGGGTGCGTGCCGTCTCGAACGGGCAGGTGTGCAGCTCCAGCGCCTCCCTGAACAGCTCGCCGGCCTCGCCGCCGGTCGCCAGCAGGGCGCGGCAGCGCGCCACGAGCGCGCGCCGGTCGGGGCTGCGGGTGCTGCCCGCCCACCCGTCCAGCACCCGCAGCGCGGCGGAGGCGCGTCTCCTGTCGCCGGTACGGGCCGCCGCCTCGATGAAGTGCGGGCTGGCCATGACCCGGATGACGACATGATCGTTGCCGTGATGGCCGCGCAGCCGGGCCGCCGCCTCCGCAGGACGTCCGGTGGCCAGGTCGAGATGCGCCAGGGCCCAGTTGCCGAGGCTGGTGGCGATGCCGAGGCCGTGCGATTCGGCCAGGTCCAGCGCGGCGTGGGCGCGGTCGCGGCAGTCCTGCGCGTCCCCTTGTACGGCGGCCGCGTGGGCCAGCCAGCCGAGGTGGCGGGCGGCGGAGTTGAGCTGCCCGGACGCCTGCGCCAGCCGCAGCCCGTCGGCGGCGTGCGCGGCCACGGACGAGTAGCGGCCCAGCCAGAACTCCGCCTGGATCAGCGACTCCAGCAACTGCGGCACCACGCTGACCGCGCCGCGCCTGCGTGCCGTGTCGATGGCACGGGCCGACAGCTCGATCGCCGTGGCGTCCTCGCCGAGCAGCAGGCTCGCGACGCAGGCCCAGACCAGCGTGGCGGGGTTGCGTACGGCCGGGGCCAGCGCCACGACCCGTCGCAGCGGCCCGGCAGCCGCCCGGTGCCGGCCGCTGAACGTCGCCGCTATCCCCTCCAGATACTCGAACATGAGCTGGGTGTCCTGGCAGTCGTCACTGCGCCGGAGCAGTGCGGCTTGTCGGGCTATGGCATGAAATGTACGGATGTCGCCGGACATGTAGCTGGCCTCGGCGGCATGCAGGAGGGCCTTGACGGCGACCAGCCGGTCGCGTTCGACGAGCCGGGCAGCGGCGGCCACGAGCTTGGCGCTGGCGCTGTCGGCATGCCCGCTGAGCAGCTCCAACCGCCCGTACATGAGCTCGGCCTCGTCCGTGACCACCGGGCGGTGCAGCCCCGCCAGCAGCGACCTTGCCCGGGGGAAGTCGCCGGACGTCCACGCATGCCTGGCCGCCGCGGCCAGCCACGCGGCCTTGCTCGCCTCATCCTGGCTGAGCTGCGCGGCCCGCTCGTACGCGAGCGACGGGGTGGGATGAGCCGCCGGCTCCCAGGTGAGTGGGGTGGGGTGTTGAGCGAGGTCGTACGGTGTGGTCTGGACGGCGGTGGACGCGGCGGCGGCCAGGTCGGCGGCGAGCTCGTCGGGCGGGCCGTCGAGTGCCGCGGCGCGGTGCCAGGCCCGGGGGAGGCCGGTGAGGAGGGTCCCGAGCAATCGGTGCACCTCCCGGCGGCGGGCCAGCGGCGCCTCGGCGTACGCGACGGCCCGCACCGTTTCGTCGGCGTACACGTACCGATCCCCGTCGGCCCGGATCACCCCCGCCCGCTCAGCTGCCGCCAGGACGGTCAGCGGGTCGGCGGAGCGGGCAGGTGGCGCGTCGAGGGGCTCGGGGGGCCAGGAGTGCGCGGCTTCGACGGGCGGCCGGGACCAGGGTGGCGCGGTGCCGGCGGCCGGCCGGGGCGAGGGCGGCGCTTCGGCGGCTTTGAGCAGGGTGGCCGTGTCGAGGCCGGGGGCGGCGGCGAGGAGGAGGAGCAGGGTGCGCGTCTCCTCCGGTAACCCCGCCAGGCGCTCGGCATGCGCCCGGTGCAGACGTCCGCGGGGCGGCAGGCTGTCGGGCGGCGGGGCCAGTCCGGCGAGTTGCCCCGCGGTCAGCGACTCGGCGAGCTCGCGCAGCCCCAGCGGGTTCCCCCGGGCGACCCGTACCAAGCAGGCGCACAACTCGTCGGAGGCCCGCTCGGGCAGCAACTCCCCGGCCAGCGCCCGGCTCGCGGCCTCGTCCAGCGGTCCGACGACGAGCGCCGGGACGTCATCGGGCACCCCACTGGACATCGACACCTGGAAGGCGCCGACGGGACTGGCAGCCCCGAGATCGTGCCCGCCGAGCGACACCGAGCAGGCCCTGAGATCGTGTCCGCCGCGCGGCTCGGAGTTGGTTCCGAAAACGTGGCCGGTGGGCGGTTCGGAGTTGGTTCCGAAAACGTGGCCGGTGAGCGGTTCGGGGTCGGTTCCGTGATCGTGGCCGGTGGGCGGTGTGGGGTCGGTCCCGGGGGTGCGCCCGGTGAAGGGCGGAGAGGTGGCACCGGGGGCGCGCCCGGTGGGAGGCGTGAAGGCGGGCGCGCTGCCGGGGTGGCTCAAGGGTGTGGGGAGGGAGACGGGACCGGGCCCGGCTACTGGGGCGGTGAGGAGCAGGGCGATGCGCTCGCCGCTCAGCCGCCTGGCCGCGAAGCACACCGCCTCACGGCTGGCCCGGTCGAGCAGGTGCACGTCGTCCACGCACACCAGCACCGGCTCACCGGCGGCCAGTTCGCGCAGGAACTCCAGGAGCGCCACCGGCAACGCCACGCCGCCTCCGGCCACCCCCGTCCGCAGCGCCCGCGCCAGCACCCGGGACCGCACCCGATCGGCCACCGGCCGCAGCAACGCGTCCAGCCCGGACATCGGCAGGTGCGCCTCCTGCCGCACCCCTCGCGTCCGCAGCACCGTGAACCCGCCCGCCAGCGAGGCGGCCAGCTCCAGCACGGCGGTCTTACCGATCCCCGGTGCCCCCAGCACCGCGAGAGCGCCCCCGTCC
>NZ_LAVL01000008.1 GCF_001083785.1 Nonomuraea sp. SBT364 | reverse complement strand
TGGGAGAGGTGTATAAGAGCCGGCCCCCACCCCCTGCCCCGCCCCCAGCGCCGACGAGGCCAGCCCCCCCGCCTGCCCCCGCCGCTCCGGCGGCACGATCCGGACGAACTCCGCGTTCGCCGACACCTGGTACGAGCTCAGCGCCCCCGTCAGCACCCACAACCCGAGCAGCACCCAGAAGCCGGGCTGGAACACGCTCAGCACCAAGGGCACACCGGCGGCGACCGCCATCGGCCCCATCAGCCGTAACCTCCCGTCGACCGGCACGTACCGGGTCAACAGGAACACACCCGTCACGGTCCCCACCGGGATCGCCGCCATCAGCAGCCCGGCCTCGACCGCCCCCAGCCCGAGCGAGGCCGCGTACGGCACCGCGATCCCCTCGGGGATGACGTGGAAGGCGCACATCAGCGCCAGCACCAGCAGGCCGCGCAGCCGGGGCGTCCCCGTCACCAGCCGCAGCCCGGTCCCGGTCGACGCCCTCCAGGAGCCGCCCCCGTCCCGCCGCCCCGCCGCGGGCCGCCGCCGTACGGTCACCGCCGTGATCAGCGCGCACCCCGCGAACGTGGCCGCGTCGATCGCCAGCGAGACCCCCGGCCCCACCAGGGCCACGACCAGCCCGCCGCCCGCGAACCCGAGGAGCGTCATCGTCTGGCTGGTGAGGTAGTTGACCGCCACCCCCGTCGCATAGACGCCGGCCGGCAGGATGTCCGGGATCATGGCGATCCGCGCGGCCTTGGCCGGCGAGTCGAGCAGCTGCGCCACGAACACCAGCCCGCACAGCACCGGGAACGGCATCCACGGGATCGCGACCAGGCCGATGAGCACCATCCTGGCCAGATCCGCGCCGATCATCACCTCGCGTCGCGGCCACCGGTCGGCGAGCCATCCCAGCAGCGGCCCGCCGACCAGCGCCGGCACCAGCGTGAGCGCGTAGACGACGGCGGTCAGCGCGGCGGAGCCGGTGCGCTCGTAGGCGATGACGGCCAGCGCCACCCGGGCCAGCTGATCCCCCGCCCGCGACAGCAGGCCCCCCAGCCACAGGCCCCGGAACTCGCCGTACCCGAACACCTGCCGGAACCCACGCCCGTCCACCACAGCCCCCTGTCACAGCCGATGGCGGCACCCGCGCCGGATGCCGCCACCTCACCCGGTCAGACCCACTCGTGGTCGCGTCGCATGATTGCCTCCCTTCCTTACTTCGCCTGAGGAAGCATCGTAGGCAGAGCCGCTTTCGTTCCCCTTTAGGCCTTAAGCCGGAAACAGGCCCGACCACCGGATCGCGACGCAGCGGTCCACGTGCTGCTGATCATCATCAGCAGTACCGCGAGCAGCATCGGCGCCCCCGCCAGCGCGAAGCACCACCCCAAGGACAGGCCCTCCACCACGAGCCCGGCGCCCGCGGTGCCCAGCGAGCTACCGGCGTTGAAGGCGGTGTTGACCCACGCACCGGCCTGGGTCCGGCTCTCCGGGCCGGCCAGCTCGTCGGCGAGCAGATAGGCGGTCGTCAGCGCAGGGGCCACGAACAGCCCGATGACCCCGGCCGCCGCGGCCAGCCCGAACAGGTTCGGCGCCGCTCCGGCAGCGGCGACCGCCAGGCCCAGCGCGGCGGCCAGCATCCGCAGCCGCGCCGCCCCGGAGGCACGCCAGACGATCGCGCCGTAGGCCAGGCCGCCGACCGCGCTGCCCGCCGCCAGCGCCGCCTCGACCCACGCCACAGCGGCGGGCTGCTGCTGACGCTGGGCGAAGACGACCAGGAGCAGGCTCAGCGCCCCCAGGCACAGGCCCAGCGCGGCCGAGGCCACGACCGGCGGTATCAGCGCGCGGGCGCCGGACAACCGCCCCCGCCCACGTCCGGCGGCCGTGGCGGGGCGGGCCCGCATCGCCTGTGACGTGACGAGGGCGAACGTGCCCGCCGCCACCAGGCAGGCGCTCACGGCCACGCCCGCCGCCGGGTTGACGACCGCCGCCAGCAGTCCGGCCAGGAGCGGACCGGTGATGTAGAGCAGTTCCTCGGCGACGGTGTCGAGGCTGTAGGCGCGTTGGAGCAGCCGCCGGTCGCGCAGCAGATCACTCCACAGCGTGCGCATGACGGGCCCGAGCGGAGGCGCACACGCGCCCGCCGCGGCGCACAGGACTGCCAGCAGCCCCCAGGAGACGCCGGGCCGCCAGGTGAGCAGGGCCAGGCAGCCCAGAAGCACCGCGTAGAGCGCGGCCATCGGAGGCAACGCCCGGCGCGGCCCGTACCGGTCGATGAGCCGGGCCCGTACGGGGGAGAGCACGGACGTGGTGAGCCCGAACAGGGCAAGGAGAGCACCGGCCAGTGCGTAGGAGCCGACGGTGGCCGTGAGCGCCAGCGTCAGCGACAGGAAGACGGTCCCGTAGGACAGCCGCCCCAGCAGCGCGAAGCCGAAGGCGCGCGCGGCGTGCGGATGCGAAAGGACGGCGACGTAGGAAGGAGACATGAAGGTTCCTCAGGAAGGCGGCGCGTCGCGAGCGCCGAGACGTGCGAAAGGACACCGGCGTGCCGCACGCGTCGGTGCGGCTCCGTGGTGGCCTAGGCACGGGTGAGGAACATGCCGATCACCCTACCCTGCCTACGTCAGCGGGCCTCCCACAGGGGACAGGCAGGCAACCTGTGGAGGTGAGCATCGGCACCGAACCCGGGGTGAAAGTTTCAGCGGGGTTTGACGGGGGCGGCGCCCGCCACTCATGATCATGCTGTCTCCTGGTCAGGAGGAGCCGTCGAGTGAGGAACCACTGCCACGGCGAGGTGCACCGATGCCGAAAACCCTGCTCCGGGCCGCGTCCGCGATCCTGCTGACGCTGGCCGCCCTGAACGTCCCCACCGCGCATGCCGACGACGGCGCCCCGGTCGCGATCACCGTCAACACCCGTGCCGCCCTCTCCGGCGTGCCCGGGACCGGCATCGGCGCCAACCACGCCATCTGGGACGCGCATCTGGGCAGCGACGAGACCGCCGACCTGCTCAAGGACGCGGGCGTGCAGTTGCTGCGTTACCCCGGCGGCTCGTACTCCGACATCTACCACTGGGCCGACCACACAGCCCCCGGTGGCTATGTCGCCCCGAACACCGATTTCGACACCTTCATGGCCGGGGCGCGCCGCACCGGCGCCCAGCCGATGGTGACGGCCAACTACGGCACCGGCACGGCCGAGGAGGCCGCGGGCTGGGTCCGGTACGCCAACGTCACCAAGGGCTACGGGGTGAAGTACTGGGAGATCGGCAACGAGAACTACGGCAACGGCCACTACGGCGCCGCCTGGGAAGCCGACAACCACGCCGACAAGAGTCCCGCCGAGTACGCCCGGCACGTCGTCGCCTACGCGGACGCGATGAAGGCGGTCGACCCCACCATCAAGATCGGCGCGGTGCTGACCACGCCCGCCAACTGGCCCGACGCGATCAAGGCGGAGGGTGACGAGGGAAGCTGGAACGAGGTCGTCCTGTCGGCCGCCGGTTCCAAGATCGACTTCGTGATCCTGCACTGGTACCCGGGAGCCCTCGACCGCACGGGACACGTACCGGACATGATCCAGCTCACCCGTGAGCAGCTCGCCCGGCACGCCGGGCCGGGCGCGGAGCGGATCGGCATCGCGATGACCGAGTTCAACACCGGCTCCAGCAGCAACGGCACCAACACCCAGCCGGGCGCGCTGGCCGCCGCCGACGCGTACGCGACGCTGCTGGCGAACGGGGTGTTCACGGTCGAGTGGTGGAACGTCCACAACGGCATCGGCACGGTCACCGAGGTGGAGGGGCACACCGACTACGGCGACTTCGGCCTGCTGTCGAGCGCGGCGTGCACCGCCGACGGGTCGGTCTGCGAGCCGGCGTTCAACACGCCCTTCGCGCCCTACTACGCCCTGCAGATGGTCGGCGAATTCGCCAGGCCCGGGGACCAGTTCGTCCGGGCGGCGGCCGACCGGCCCGCCGTCAGCGCGCACGCCGCCCGCCGTCCCGACGGCGACCTCGCGGTCCTGATGATCAACACCTCCCGGGACACCTCGTACGCCGCCTCGATCGACTACGAGGGCTACACCCCGGCGGCCGGCGCGCCGACGGTCCTGACCCACACCAACGGCGCGACCTCGATCGCCTCGGCCACCGGCGGCAGCGCCACCAGCCAGGTGCTGCCCCCGCTCTCGCTCACCACGATCGTCCTCAAGCCGGCCACCTCCCGGACCGGCCCCGGCGCCCCGGACCGGCCCACCGCATCGGCGGTGACGGACACCACCGCCACGATCACCTGGCCGCGCGCCACCGCCGGTGACCGTCCCATCGCCAAGTACGAGATCCATCGCCAGCACGGCGCGGTCACCGAACAGCTCGGCGAGACCTCGGGCACCTCGTTCACCGTCCGCAACCTCAGGCCCGGCACCCGCTACACCGTCAACGTGATCGCCCGCGACACCGGCGGCGGCCTCTCCTGGTCCTCACCGCCGCTGACCCTCACCACGAAGGCCCCCGCCACGAGCTCCTGCTCGGTACGGCTGAGCGTCCAGTCGGACTGGGCGAGCGGGTACGTCGGCGCCCTCGACATCACCAACACCGGCGCCCCGATCGACGGCTGGACCCTCGACTTCGCCTGGCCCAGAAGCTGGCAGAGTCTGGGGAGCGGCTGGAGCGCGGCCTGGACCCAGGACGGGCAGGCGGTCAAGGCCGTCAGCGAGCCGGGGAACGGTTCCCTGGCGACCGGCGCGTCGACGACGATCGGCTTCGTCGGCAACTACTCCGGCCCGAACGTCCTGCCGTCCGTGTTCACCCTCAACGGAAGGGTCTGCGCCACCCACTGAAGGCCCGCTCTGCTGACATTTCCATGACATGTCGCCATTCGGTCAGGCACATACCCCCCATGTGCCGCGCCCTATCCCGCATCCTCATGAACGAGTAAAGCAATGTGTCATTGCACGACAGATCGGGTTCGTTCATGGGATGGATCACCCGCTTCACCGCCGTCGGCGCGGGCCTGGCGATGCTCGCCGTGCCCGCGCAGGCTCAGGCCGCAGCACCCGAGCCCGCCGCCGGCGGCGACCCGCACGAGGTCACGCTGATCACCGGCGACGTGGTCACCGTACGGGAGTTCGCCGGCGGCAAGCGCGCCGCGACCGTCCGGCCCGGCAAGGGCCGGGAGGACATCAGGTTCTTCACCGAGGAAGAGAACGGCGAGCTGACGGTCACCCCCGCCGACATGGTCCCCTACCTCTCCCGGGGCCTGGTCGACGAGCGGCTGTTCTCGGTGAGCGACCTCATCGAGCAGGGGTACGACGACGAGAGCAGCGAGGTCCTGCCGCTGATCCTGTCGTACCGGGAGAGCGACGCGAAGGCCATCACGCTGCGCAGCGTCAACGCGCGGACGTTGCGGGCGGACAAGGACGAGCTGCCCGTGCTGTGGGCCGCCGAACGCGCGGGCGGCGAGCCGCGGCTGCGTGACGGGCTGGCCAAGGTGTGGCTCGACGGCAAGGTCACCGCGACGCTGGAGCACAGCGTGCCGCAGGTGGGCGCGCCGCAGGCGTGGCAGGACGGGTTCGACGGCAAGGGCGTCAAGGTCGCGGTCCTGGACACCGGGATCGACGAGACGCACCCCGACGTCAAGGACAAGGTCGTGGAGGCCCGCAACTTCACCGACGACCCCTCGGCCAAGGACGAGCACGGGCACGGCACCCACGTCGCCGCGACCGTGGCCGGCGTCGGCGCGGCCTCGGGCGGGCTGCGCAAGGGCGTGGCGCCCGGCGCGGAGCTGATGATCGGCAAGGTGCTGGACGCCTCGGGCAGCGGCTCGGAGTCGCAGGTGCTCGCCGGCATGGAGTGGGCGGCCAGGGAGAGCGGCGCCGGCGTCGTCAACATGAGCCTCGGCGGCGGCGCCACGGACGGCACCGACCCGCTCAGCACCGCCGTGAACGTGCTGACCGAGCAGACCGGAGCCCTGTTCGTCATCGCCGCGGGCAACGAGGGCGGTGAATACAGCGTCGGCTCGCCCGGCGCCGCCACCTCCGCCCTGACCGTGGGCGCGGTGGACGCCAACGACGCGCTCGCCCCCTTCTCCAGCCGTGGACCGCGCCTGGACGAGGCGGTCAAGCCGGACATCACCGCACCGGGCGTGGGCATCGTCGCCGCGCGGGCGGCCGGCACCGGCCTGGGCACCCCGGTCGACGAGTTCCACACCAAGCTCTCCGGCACCTCCATGGCCACCCCGCACGTGGCGGGCGCGGCCGCGATCCTGGCCCAGCGCCACCCCGAGTGGAAGGCCGGTCAGCTCAAGGACGCGCTCGTGTCCACGGCCAGGACCATCGCCGGGCAGACCCCGTACGAGCAGGGCGGCGGACGCCTGGACGTGGCCCGCGCCCTGCGTCAGACCGTCACCGCCACGGCGACGCTGAGCCTGGGCGTGCACGAGGACGGCGACACCGGCGTCCCCGCCGGGGAGATCACCTACACGAACACGGGACAGGCCCCGGCCGCCCTGACCCTCACCCCCGCCTTCACCAACCTGGACGGCGAGGCTCCGGCCGAGGGCGCGGTCACCCTGTCAGCGACGACGCTCACGGTGGAGCCGGGAGCGAGCGCGACCGTGCGGGTCACCGTGGACCCGGCCAAGCTCCAGCACGGCCGGCACGCGGGCTACGTCACCGCCACCGCTGCCGACGCGGTCGCGCACACCACGTTCGCGCTGACCCGCCGGGGCAAGATCCACGAGGTCCACTTCACCGCCGTGAACCAGGAGGGCAGCCCCGCCCGGGTGCCCTTCATCTCCCTGTACGGCGCCTCCAGCAGGGACGACGCCTACGGCTACATCCTCGACGAGCAGGGGGGCTGGACGGCTCAGGTGGCCGAGGGCACCTACCACATGCAGGCGATCCTGGGCGAGTCCAGTGCCGAGTCGCCCATCGACACCCTCGTGGTGAACCCGGAGCTGGCCGTGACCGGGGACCTGGAGGTCGTGCTCGACCCGAGGACCGCCGTGCCCGTCGAGATCAAGACCTCGCAGCCGGTGATGCAGGAAGGCATCTCCACCTACTTCACCCACCGCACGTACGGCTCGCGCAAGATCAGCCTCGGCTCGATGAACTTCCCGTCGGTCGACGGGCTCTCGGTCACGCCGACCAAGCCCGTCGTCAACGGCACGTTCGAGTTCGCCTCGCGTTGGCAGCTCTCCGCGCCCCGGGTGACGGCCCGGCTGGGCCGCGACACGCTGGTGGTGCGTCCCGCGATCCGCTCGCCGGAGTTCTCCGGCAAGAAGCGGTGGCGGCTGGCCACCGCGGACTCCGGGAACGTGTCCGGCAAGGCGGTCGTCCTGGTCAGCGAGGAGTTCGGCGACTGGCCGGACAAGCTGCAGGGCCTCGCCGACGCCGGAGCCGCGGCGGTGATCGTGGTCGGGCCGGACGGCCGGGCGATGTGGCAGCCGTGGAAGCCGGAGGGCGAGCGCGACCCGCTGCCCACCCTGCTGATCACCCACGACCGCGGCCAGGCGGTGCTCGACCAGGCGCGCTCGGGCGGCATGATCGAGGTCACCGGGCAGTTCGCCCCGCCCTACCTGTACGAGGTCATGCAGGTCTCCCCCGGGCACGTGCCCCAGCGGATCGTGCACGAGGTGAGCTGGCGCAACACCGCCCTGGTCGACGCCGGCTACCACGAGTCCGGCGGCGAGGGCTACGGCAAGGACCAGCGCTACGGCTGGCGCCCCTGGCAGACGTACGACCTGGACTCGCAGATGGAGACCCAGCGGATCGTGAACACCCCGCTGCGCCGGGCCGAGTACGTCAGCGCCGGCGACACCCAGTGGCAGCACGTCGTGCAGCACGCGCTGACCTGGGAGTCGATGAGCCGGCTGCGCGGCGGCATCACGGACCTGCCGAGGAGCTACCGGCCGGGCGAGACCGTCAAGGAGCGGTGGTTCGCCCCGGTCGTCCGCCCTGCCGTCCGGTCGGCGACCCGGACGGGTGACGTCCTGGCGGTGCAGGTGCCCGAGTTCGTGGACGGCGACGGGCACCACGGCTTCGCACGTGACAGCCCCGACCAGGACACCACCTCGGCCCGCTTCTTCAGGGACGGGCAGCTGGTGGAGGAGCGGTCCACCCTGCGGGGGACCTTCCCCGCCGTGCCCGAGGACGCCGAGTACCGGCTGGAGCTGACCACGACGCGGACCGGCGAGGAATGGCGCTACGCCACGGCCACCCGGTCGGCGTGGACGTTCAGGTCCGCCAAGCCGGAGGGCACGCAGCCGTTGCCGATGCTCGGCGTCGACTACGACGTCCCCACCGACCTGGAGGGCAGGGTGCACCGGGCGCTCCCGGTCAAGCTCGGCTTCACCGCGCCCGGCGCCAGGAAGCTCAGCGCGGAGATGTCGTACGACGACGGCAAGACCTGGCGGCGGCTGCCGCTGGTCCCCGTGGGCCGGGGCGAGCACGTCGCCCTCGTCTCGCACCGCAGGACCGACACCGGGGTGTCCCTGCGGGTGACCGCGACGGGCGCCTCCGGCGAGCGGTTCGAGCAGACCGTCACCCGGGCGTACGGGGTCCGGTAGCTACAGCCAGCGCTCGCGGGCCGCATGCCAGGCAAGTTGCATCCTGGTCTGCGCGCCCGCGAGCCGCATGAGGTGGTAGACGCGGCGCTGGACCGTGCGCAGGCTGAGCCCGAGCTGGCTCGCGATCGACTTGTCCGGCACGCCGGCGACCAGCAGCGAGAGCAGATAGAGCTCGTCGGCGTCCAGCGGGCAGCCGGGCGCCGCGTCGATGACCTGCCCGTCGTCCAGGGTCCTGATCGGCGTGGCCCGGTCCCACTGGGCCTCGAACAGCGCGATCAGCGCGTCCAGCAGGCTGCTGCCGCGCACCAGCGCGGCCGTGGTCCCGGACCTGCCGCCCGCGTGCTGCACCAGCGGCAGCAGCGCGGTCTCCCGGTCGGCGATCATCATCCGCACCGGCAGGAACCGTACGGCTCGGGCCCGCTCGCCGAGTTTGATGCCGTACGCGACGTTGGCCACCATCCCGGGCTCCTCCAGCAGGGCCCGCTCGTAGATCACCCGATAGTCCACGCCACGGCCGAGCGCGTCCAGCTCCTCGGTGTTGTCCTGGGACGGCATCACCACGTGCCCGGCCCGGCAGAAGTACATGACCTCCTCGCGGGCGCTGTTCTGCAGGTGGCGCACCTGCTCGCGCAGCGCGGCCCGGCTCGGCAGCACCTCGATCAGCCGGTCGGCGTCCCGGCGGCGCAGGCTCGTGCGGTACTCCTCGGCGAGCTGCTCCACCGCCTGCCGCGCCCAGTCGATCGTCTCCTGGCGACGCATCAGCCGGGGCCCGAGCGCGACGTCCGGCGCCACCGGCGCGAACCTGCGGCCCTCCGCGTCGCGGACGAGCCCCATGCCCTGCATGAGGGCCAGCGCGCGGGCCGCCTCCTCCGCCGTGATTCCCAGCTCCTCGGCGAGGTCCGTCACGCCCGCCTCACCCGCACGTACGAGTAACCGGTACGCCCGTTCCGTCACCTCGTCCAGCCCGGCAGCCTCCAACATGGCTCCATGATGGCAGCTAGCCCCCAAATGGCACATATGTGCACTTAGATCACCTGAACGCCGGGTCGCGCGGCCGGCACCGCCGACCTCGCCCAGCTCCTCACCACCGCCACCGCGAGATCGCCGCCGAGGCGCGGATCCGCGTCCACCCGGGCGGCCACTAGCCGGGCGTCGCGTCGCGCTCGTTCCGCCGGGCGAGGCGCCGGGCCTGCCCGTCGTGCACGTCGCTGACCCACTCCCAGCCGGGCTTGGCCGACGGGCCGATCCTCGGATCACCGGGAACCTGGCCCTCACGCAAGGCGAGCACGTACGCCCGATCAAGCTCGATCCGGGCGCGCACCTGATCAGCTCCGCCGACCGACCCGTGGCCGGGGACGACGACGTCGACATCGCCCGCCACCCCCTCCAGCAGCCGCAGCGCCGCGAGGTAGTCCTCGATCGGGTCAGCGGCGCCGTCCAGGTCGAGCATCGGGACCAGGACATCGGACAGCATGTCGCCGGCGACGAGAACCCCGCGTTCTTCGATGAACAGCGCCGCATGGCCCGGGGCATGCGCCTGATGCTCGATGATCCGGACCCGCGGGCCGTCCCAGGGGATCCGTGCCGTCCCGGCGGGCAGGGCGGTGATGAGGCCGAGCAGGTCGAGGGGGACCTGCCCGGCGATCTCCGTCTCCAGCAGATGGGCGGCGATGCGGGCCTTCGCTCCGGGGTCGGACAGCTGATCGCGGACCGTGGCCGCGCAACGGGCCGTGCCGTAACGAGGCGCCGCGCCGAGCTCGGCGTGCCAGAGCAGGTGATCCCAATCCGGATGCGTCGAGAATCCCGCCACAACGGTCTGCCCCGAATCGGACAGGTCGTTCGCGAGACAGGCCATCTCGTGGTCCTGCACCCCGGGGTCGATGAGGAGCACGCCGGCCCGGCCGTGCACGACCACGGCGTTGCTCTGGACGAACTCGCTCTCGTGAATCAGCACACCGTCCGCGACCTGCCTCAGCACGGGGCTCCTCCCCCTTGTGGTTCGCAATCGCCTGGCGAGACCGTAGTGTCCGGCGGTTGCAGGTCGCAAGCACCATGGGTGACGCGACCGAGCCGCGGTCGGAGTGCCCGATCAGTGCCGCCGTCGAGGTGCCAGGCGGTCGCTGGAGCCTGCTCGTCCTCCGCCGAGGCAGGAGCGGGATCGCGGGTTCGGTCAGGCTGTAGCGCGCCCGCCGGCCGGGTCGCGCGTCCTCGCGGGCGAGCGGTGCCGACCGGACGAGTCGCCGGAGCCGGCCGGCGAGAACTCACACCTCGGTCCCGAATCCCCCACGCGATCACCGGGCGTTCGCGACCGCCTGAACGCGGCGAGACCGATCACTCCGGAAGCGTTACGAGGGGCAGCGATCAACCAGGAGCAGCGTCCGCAGGTTGGAGTGGTCGCGGGACGGGATGCCGGGCGAGGTGGTCCTGCAGTTCGCGGTGCCGGAACTGGTAGGCGATTCCGGCCGTTCGGATCAGCCCCGCGTCGTGACACCACTGCAAGAACCTTCCAAGCCTGAGCGGCAGCCGTCCCCGCGTGCACAGCAGCAGCGCGAGGTATCGCGTTCCCGCGAGCCCCGCCGCGACTCCGAACGTGAGACCGCCGCCCGCGAGCCCCGCCGCCAGCCCGAACGTGACCCCGCCGGCGAAGTTGACCGCAAGGCCGACCGCCATTCCGTACGCGATGTCCAGGAGGGCCGTCCCGCCTCCGAGCCCGGACCAGAACCCGACGGCCAACCCGGCCATGAACCCGAACACGAGCCCGGCCGTGAGTCCGACCTCGAGGTCGGACCTGACGACGTCGCGTGGGCCGGTGGCGCTCACGGCCGCCGGGGCCGTGAGCCCGACCGCGAGCCCGACGGTGAGCGCGGTCACGACTCCGGCCGCGATCCCGAGCGCGGGCCAGAGGGTGAACCCGACCGTGAGCCAGGCCACGAGCCCGGTCAGAAGCCCGCCCCGGAGCCCGGCCACGAGGCGCCTGCCGTCACCGCCGGCGGGCCATCGCGAGGGGCTCAGACGGGCAGGTTCGGGCCAGTTCGGCCCCCAGGCCGAGATGCACATGAACACCCCGACGGCGATGAAGATCAGCTCAAGGTACGGATCGGAGAGGTCGAGCATTCCCAGAGGGATCATCGCCACGCCGACGGCGGCCCAGAGAACGGCGGTGAGCGCCATGGTGAGAACCCGGGGCCGGTTGCCGGCCAGGGGCCAGAGCTCGTGGAGTACGAGGTCGGTGCTCGACAGGGTACGTCCACCGATGGTGCGGCCGGTGCCGGCGTTGGTGTCCAGGTAGGTGGCCAGCACCGCCAGCCAGGCGTGAACCTTCTCGGGACGGTAGGGTCCGACGGCGTCCCCGCGAGGGGTCGTGACGGCGGGAATGTAGAGCGCGAGAAGATGGTCGCGAATCTTGTCGGGATCGTCCAGGGCCGGGCCGGCCAGCTCGGCGGGATCTCGCAGATGGCGGCCGGTGGCGGAGTCGCGTTGCTCATAGACGGTGATGGCCATGGTGAGCCGCCAGGGGCTGTCCAGGGCACGGGCCAGCGGCGCCTCGGGGCGGAAGTCGATGGCGTCCAGGACGTCACGCCAGCGGTCCATGTTCTGGTTGCCACCGACCCGGCTCTCCATGAACGTCAGCGCCTTGTCGGCGCTCAGCGGCGTGATCTCGACGCGGGCGGCGTTCTCGGCCCACACCTCCCTGCGGATGAGCGCGTCGTACTGGCCGGTACGGCAGGTGAGCACCGCCTCCGCCTTCTGCTGGCCGCGCTGATAGTCGTTCAGCGCCAGCAGCGCCCGCGCGGCGCGGGAGATGTAGCCGGGCTCCGGGTCGGCGTCCATCTCGTCGAGGCCGTCGACGACCGGCAGCACCCGCCCAGCGGCGACGAGGGCCGCGGCTGTAGGCGGTGCCATCTGATAGGTCCGGGCCAGGTGCCCGGTCAGCCAGTCCTGCACCCGAATGCCTGGATCCCAGGACGCCGCGGACAGGCGCACCGGGACCGGGTCATCAGGGTGACGCCCGGCGAGCAGCCCCAGCATCAGCTCAACCGCCATGACCGTCTTGCCCGCCCCGGGCGCTCCGGTGATGACCAGCCGCCGGGGCCGCAGCCGGCGGTAGTAGGCCACCACCTCTCGCAGGCTTCCCTCCGCCCGGGCGTCGTCGGCGTCGTACGCGGGTGCGGGCCTGAACACGAAGTCGACGTCGATCGTCTTGTCAGCACGGCCCAGCATCTGGTGCCGCGCCCTGGTCTCGGCCTCCAGGACCACGCCGGCCAGCCACCCGGACCAGGCGTTCACATCGATGTCGGTGTAGCGCTGCGCGCGTATCGCCTGCCGACCGGCCCACACCGCCACGGCCAAGGCCACCATCGCGATGACCGCACTCGCCGGATCGACATCTCCCCACGTCGCGCCGGGGAGGCCGAGTACGGCCACCACGGCCGCCACCACGACCAGCGTCACGCATACAGCCGCCCACACCCAGCGCGCTCGCCGGCCCTCGCCCATAACCAGACAGCATGTCATCGGCTCACGGCCACGTACACGAATCGCGAGCGCGGAACCGCTCGAAGCAGTAGTTGGACGACCGGCCACCTGAAACACCAAGGGCGATGTCACACCCGGGCCCTTCTGCGCCTCTCAGGATGCATGAATCCATCTACAGTGCTGCGCACGCCCGACGACCGGTTCGACAACCTGCCCGATTATCCGTTCGAGCCGCACTACGTCGCGATCGACGGCGGCCGGATACGGATGCACTACGTGGACGATTCGCCGGTCGACGGGTCCGGGGAGACCATCGTGATGCTCCACGGCAACCCGTCATGGAGCTATCTCTATCGCCACGTCATCCCTCCGCTGGTGGCGGCCGGACACCGCTGCGTCGCCGTCGACCTGGTGGGATTCGGCCGCTCGGACAAACTCGCCAACCGCTTCGAGTACACCTACGAAGGCCACGTCGAGTGGCTGCGCGAGGCCCTGTTCGACCGCCTTGACCTGCGCGACGTGACCCTGGTGGCCCACGACTGGGGCGGCGCCCTCGGATTCCCCCTGCTCGCCCGGACCCCTGAGCGATTCCGCCGCGTGGTGGCCGTCAACACCGGGCTCAGCACCGGGGACGAGGACCTGGGAGAGGGATGGCCGCTCCTGGCCAACTGGCTGCAGTCCAGCCAGCGCGACAACCCGTTCGAGCCGAGCAAGGTCGTCGAGATGTTCACCGTCTCCGCCCTGGCCCCCGCGGTCCTGGCGGCCTACGACGCGCCCTACCCCGAGGAGGCGTACCTGCAGGGCGTCCGCCAGTTCCCCCTGCTCATCCCCATCTCCCCCCGGGACGAGAACACCCCGGCCCTCCGCGAGGTCTGGAAACAGCTGGAGAAGCTGGAGATCCCGCTGCTGTGCGCCTTCAGCGACCAGGATCACACCTCCGGCGGTGACCACAGCTCGGTGAGCGAGCGCATCCCGGGGGCCAAGGGGCAGCCACACACCGTCGTCGAGAACGCCGGCCACTTCCTCCAGGAAGACCAAGGCCCCGCACTCGCCGACGTCATCGATGACTTCATCAACTCAACCCGCTGAGTCCCACCCGTCCGCCGACGGACCACGATCCGTCGGCGGCCTGTCCGAGGCGCGGACGAATGTGGGCGGCCCTGGGCAAGCTCGGCGCCGCGCTCGGCTGATCCATCAGCCCTTCCCGCGCCTCAGCCTCGCCACGGCTGGGCCGCCTTCTTCGGCGCTCAGCCGCCTTCTCCACGGCGGAGCCCGCTCCCTTGGAACCGTTGCTACGGTCTCCTGCCGGGCTCGGCGAAGGACAGATGCGATAGCGACCAGGCTTCCGAGCAGTCCCGATCCGCTGAGAGTCCGGAAGCCGGCCACGCGCCTCTGAGAACGTCAATGATCCTCAACGCCCAACCAGGCACCGGTGCTGTCACAGACACGAAAACGCCCCGGAGCGATGTTCGCTACCGGGGCATCTTGGTTGATCGAAAGCTGGTGGTCAGGGGCAGGGTCGAACTGCCGACCTTCCGCTTTTCAGGCGGACGCTCGTACCAACTGAGCTACCTGACCCAGAGCGGTCCTGACGGGACTTGAACCCGCGACCTCCACCTTGACAGGGTGGCGAGCACTCCAAACTGCTCTACAGGACCTTGCTTCGTTCTCTTTGCGCTCGCTTAGCTTACCAGCTCTTCGGTGGTCTTGGACCAGCCGTTGTGCGGGTGCGCTAGGCGCTCGCGGTGCCCCCAACGGGATTCGAACCCGTGCCGCCGCCTTGAAAGGGCGGTGTCCTGGGCCGCTAGACGATGGGGGCTCAGGATTCCCTGTTGCCTTCCGTCGGAGACCTCTGAAGCATAGGGGACGATTGCCCTTGATGCCAAAGTGGCGAACCGGCGGCCGGCGATGTCGTGCCGCTGATCGTTCCCGTTGGCGACGGGGCGTTCGTTGGCTCTGGGGAAATCATACGTCCAGGGTCGGGCTCCACGTGACGCTGCATGTACACCGATTGCTCGCCGAGGCCGCCGAGGGTGATGTCGTCCCAGGCCTGCAGGCGTTTGGTCTCGCGGTCGAAGTACAGGACCGAGGCCTGGACGGGCGTGGGCTCGGCGTGTTCGAGCGCGCGCAGGCCGGCGCCACCGGTGGAGCCCTGGACGAGGATGCGGGTGCCCGTGGGCAGCATGGTCGTGGAGCGCTTGTGGGAGTGGCCGGCCAGGACGATGGGGGTGCCGCCGGAGAAGCCCCGGGCGACGATGTCGTCGTGGACGGCCACGAGGTCGGCGTTCTCGACGTTCTCCCGGTGGGCGCGGCCGAAAGCCTCCAGCGAGGCTGGATCGGAATCCACGGTGACCGATTTGTCCGGGGTGAAGCGCGGGTCGCCGAGGCCGTAGATGCTCAGGCCGGCGACGTTGCGCATCTTGTCGTCCAGGACGACGGCGTTCTTCTGCCTGGCCACGGCCTTCTCGGTGGTCTTGGAGTCGTGGTTGCCGCGTACGTACACGTACGGGACGCCGAGGCGGCCGATCTCGTCCACGAACTTGTTCTCGGCCTTGCTGCCGTGGTCGGAGATGTCACCGGTGTCGACGATCACATCGATGGTGAACTGTTCGGTCAGGGACCGGATGACGTTCCAGGCGATCGGGTTGATGTGGATGTCCGAGACGTGCAGGACGCGGATCGAACGGGGATCGGCGTCGTACACCGGAAGGGTCGAGACCGCGTCGTACAGCTTCGAGACGTTCGTGACGAGTTTGGTGAGTTGCGAGCGGTACGACTCGAACCGGGTGACGATCGACTCCGCGCTGCCCACCAGGGAGGGCGCGGCGGCGACCAGGCCGGTGTAGCGGGGTTCGACGAGCGAACCCGGGCGGAAGGTCTGGGCGGCGACCAGCCCCGTCGTCGCGAGCGCCACGGAGGCCACCAGGAGGCCGGTCAGGGCGACGCGGGGGCGCCTGAAGACCATGAGGACGGCGATCAGCGCGCCGGCGGCCGCGCAGAGCAGCGAGCGGATGGCGAGCTCGCGCACGCCGGCGAGCAGGTCGCGCTCGATGATGCTGGGCAGCCGGTCGGTGAGGCGAGGGTCTTCCAGGAGTGATTTGGCGCGTTCCTGGTCGATGTTCTCCAGCGTGATGCGCAGGGTCAGCGGGGCGTCGTGGGTGCGGAACGTGAGCGTGCCGAGCGGGCTGGCGTCGACGATCGTCTCGCCGCCCCAGGAAGGGGTGACGGACATGCCGGTCTCCACGGGGCCGACCTGCGCACGTACGGTCCCGCTGAGGAAGATGCCGAGCCAGGCGCCGGCCGCGGCGACGAGAAGCACCGCCACGGCCCTGGACGCCCGCGACTTGATGACTGCTTTCAACCTGTCCAGGAACTTCATACGGTTTCTTGCTTACCCAGCCCGCGAGGCAGAATGGCAGGTGTGATCGAGGTTTCCCCGGAGAAGTTCGAGGAGCTCGTGGCCGAGGCACTGGACACGATCCCTCCGGAGCTGACCCGTGTCATGAGCAATGTCGTCGTCACAGTGGTGGACGATCCGCCAGAACCCCACCTACTGGGCCTGTACACCGGCATTCCCCTTACCGAGCGCGGCGACTGGTACTCCGCAGTCCTGCCCGACCGCATCGAGATCTACCGCAATCCGATCTGTCAGATCTGCCGGACCGAGGAGGAGGTGATCGACGAGGTACGGATCACGGTGATTCACGAAGTCGGTCACCACTTCGGCATCGACGATGCCCGGCTGCATGAGCTGGGTTGGTGACGCTTTAACTTTCGGCTCGCGGCTATGGGTTGCGCCTTGCCCAATGATCGGGCACCTTAGGTGACATACTGAACACTCTCAGTCAGGCACAGCGGAGTCCAATGGGGGCCATGCGGACGCGACGGCTGCCGGGGCGGCATCGCCGTGCCACAGAGCGCCAAGCCACTTACGGTGAGGTCATCGCCGTCAAGGAGTTCAGAGCGCTCTGGTACGGCCAGGGGCTCTCGCTCCTCGGCGATCAGCTCGCCCAGGTGGCGCTGGCCGTCCTCGTGTACGACCGCACCGGATCGGCCCTGGCCACGGCCGCCGTCTACGCGCTGACCTACCTGCCGTCGATCCTGGGCGGGCCGCTGCTGGCCGGGCTGGCCGACCGGTTCGCGCGCCGCGGCGTGATGGTGGCCTGCGACCTGCTCCGGGCCGCGCTGGTGGGCGTGATGGCGCTGCCGTTCATGCCGTTCCCCGTGCTGTGCGGGCTGGTGTTCCTGGTGGTGCTGCTCAGTGCCCCGTTCTCGGCCGCGCGGGCCGCGCTGCTGCCCGAAGTGCTGGAAGGCGACCGCTACGTCGTCGGCTCTGCATTGCAGAACATGACGAACCAGGCCGTGCAGATGCTCGGCTTCGCCGCCGGCGGCGCCGTGATCGCCGCCATGGGCCCCTACCGGGCGCTGGCCATCAACGCGGCCACGTTCCTGGCCTCGGCGCTGATCATCGTCACCGGCGTACGACGGCGCCCCGCGAGCGGGCAGGACGGCGACAAGCCGTCCATGTGGAAGATGACCAGGGCCGGCGCCCGTCTCGTGTTCGGCGACCGGAAGCTGCGGACGCTGGTGCTGTTCGCCTGGCTGTGCGGCTTCTACGTGCTGCCGGAGGGCATCGCGGTGCCGTACGCCGTCGAGCTCTACACCGGCGTGCTGCCCATCCCCGTGATCACCGGTCTGCTGATGGCGGCGATGCCGCTGGGGACCGTGCTGGGGGCGTTCCTGTTCAGCAGGTTCGTCTCGCCGCCCGGGCGGATGCGGCTGATGGGCTGGCTGGCCATGCTGAGCTGCGCGCCGCTCATCGTCACGGCCATGCGGCCGCCGCTGGAGGTGGTGCTGGCGGCGTGGGTCCTGTCGGGGATCGGGGGCGCGTACCAACTGGCCGCGAACGCGGCATTCGTCCAGCGAGTGCCCGCCGACCAGCGCGGGCAGGCGTTCGGCCTGGTGCAGTCCGGGCTCATGGCCGCGCAGGGCATCGCGATCCTGATCGGCGGCTACGCCGCGGAGAAACTCGGCCCCGAGCCGGTGGTAGCTCTTTCGGGCATCACCGGCCTCACCGTGGCGGCCGTGCTGGCCATGATCTGGACCGAGTCCCGCGGCCGGGTGCGGCCGCAGACCGCGACCTGATCACTGCTGCGGCTTCTGCTCGTCGCTCCAGGGGTTGCTGCCGGCGCCGTTCTGCTGCTTGTTGATGAGGTCCTGGACGATCGACGTGTCCTTGCCCTCCTCGGGCATGAGCAGCCAGCCGATCGCGTACACGCCCACGCCCAGCCCGCCGAACAGCGTCATGACCGCGAGGCCGATGCGGATGAGGTTCGCGTCGATCCCGATGTACTCCCCGGCGCCCGAGCACACGCCCGCGATGATCCTGCCCTTGCGGGTCCTGCGCAGCTGCTTGCTGTTGTATTCGCTCATGCCTCAAGACTGCCCTGCCACCCTGCGTTCGCACATCGGGATTGCCCCTGGTAGAACCCTGGTAGCCCCCTAAGCGAGGAGAGGACGCGCCATGGACGACCTGCTGCGCCTTGACGACCGGCTCAACGCCGACCAGCGGCTCATCCGCGACACCGTCAGGTCCTTCGTCGCCGACCGTGTCCTGCCGCACGTCGGCGACTGGTTCGAGGAGGCGACCTTCCCCGCGCGCGAGCTCGCCCCCGAACTCGGCGCGCTCGGCCTGCTCGGCATGCACCTGGAGGGCTACGGCTGCGCCGGCACCGACGCGACCTCGTACGGCGTCGCCTGCCGCGAGCTGGAAGCCGGCGACTCCGGGCTGCGCTCGTTCGTGTCGGTGCAGGGCTCGCTGGCGATGTTCCCCATCTGGCGCTACGGGTCCGACGAGCAGAAGGAGCAGTGGCTGCCGCGCATGTCCGCCGGCGAGGCCATCGGCTGCTTCGGCCTGACGGAGCCCGACCACGGCTCAGACCCCGCCAACATGCGCACCTACGCCAAGCGCGACGGCACCGACTGGATCCTCAACGGCTCCAAGATGTGGATCACCAACGGCTCGATCGCCGACGTCGCGGTCGTCTGGGCGCAGACCGACGACGGCATCCGCGGCTTCGTCGTCCCCACCGACGCCCCCGGCTTCTCCGCCCCTGAGATCCACAAGAAGCTGTCCCTTAGGGCATCGGTCACCTCGTCCCTGTACTTCGACGACGTCCGCCTGCCCGAGTCGGCCGTGCTGCCCGCCGTACGCGGCCTGAAGGGGCCGCTGTCGTGCCTGTCGGAGGCGCGCTTCGGGATCCTGTGGGGGGTGGTGGGCGCCGCCCGCGCGTGCCTTGAGGCGGCGGTGGAGTACGCGAAGACGCGCGTCCAGTTCGGCAAGCCGATCGGCGCCTTCCAGCTGACGCAGGACAAGCTCGCCTGGATGTACGTGGGCGCCGCCCAGGCCGGGCTCACCGCGCTGCATCTCGGCGCCCTGAAGGACGCCGGCGCCCTGGAGCCCCGGCAGATCAGCTTCGGGAAACTGGCCAACGTCCGGGCCGCCCTGGACATCGCCCGGGAGGCGCGGACGATCCTCGGCGGCAACGGGATCACCCTGGAGTACCCTGTCATCCGGCACATGAACAACCTCGAGTCCGTGCTGACCTACGAGGGCACCCAGGAGATCCACACCCTGGTGCTCGGCGAGGCGCTGACCGGGCTGGCGGCCTACCGGTGACGAGACGAGTGCGAATGGCGTCGCGGGCGGGGCGGTAATCTCTGTACGCTTGTCGTTGCGAGGGGCGTTAGCTCAATTGGCAGAGCTGCGGACTTTTAATCCGTAGGTTCCGGGTTCGAGCCCCGGGCGCCCTACCCCACATGACCTGGGCGGACTCTCTGATCTCCATGATCAGGAAGCCCGCCCAGTTGCATTTCCAGTTGCAGTTAGCCCCAGAGTGCGCGGCCCATGCGAGCTGCTGCTTCGGTCGAGAGTGTGGCTGTGATGTGGGTGTAGCGCTTGGTCGTGGTCAGTTGTGAGTGGCCGAGGATCTCCTGAACGACGCTGATGTCCACGCCCTGTTCGATGAGGAGTGTCGCGGCGGTGTGTCTCGCGTCGTGGACGCGGGCGTCCTTGTCGACTTCGGCCATGCGGAGGAGTTCTTTCCATTCGTCCCAGTCCTGGCCGGCGTCTATGGGGCGTCCGTCTGGGTGGCACCAGACGAGGTCATAGTCCTGCCACCGCTCCCCCGCCGACTCCTTCTCGGCCTGCTGGGCTTGTTGGTGGAGCTTGAGAAGCGGGATCAGCGGGGGCGGGATCATCACGGTTCGCTTGCTCTTGCCCTTGGGCTTGACGAAGACCCAGCCACCTACCCGTTCGGGGCAGGAGGGGGCGTGTTTCACGCAGTCAGGCGCGCAGAACTTCTGCCCCTCCTTGGTGCAGACGTGCTTGCGGCCGGAGGTGCGTCGAGCCTTGGGGCAGTCCTCCGGGCACGGGTAGCGGTGGAGCCGTTCGCCGCAGGCGTGCGGGTCCTTGCAGCCGTGACGGTAGCGCTGGTGCTTGATCTGCCAGAAGACCCGGATGACGCCCCGCTTGAGGTCCACGTACTTCCAGCGCAGTCCGAGCGCTTCACATTGCCGAAGGCCGAGAGCGAGCGCCACAGACCAGCGGGTTCCGTTCCTCTGGTGGTGGGCCACGTCCAGGACGTCTCGGGCCTCGTCGGCGTCCAGCGGCTCTATCTCGACGTCCTCCACAGCGGGAGCGTCGATCAACGTACAGACGTTTCGGGCGATCTTCTCGCGGCGTACGGCGATCTTGAGCGCTCGGGAGAGGATGCGGTGGATCTGCACGATCGTGTTCTGGGCGAGCTGCTGCTGAGCGAGGTAGGCATAGAAGGCGTCCAGATGTTCAGGACGGAGACGATCGAGCCGGTGAGCACCCAGGCGCGGGATGATCCAGTGCTCTACCTTGGGCCGGTAGGTGCTCTCCAACGTCCGATCGCTGACCTTCAACGGTGCGATCTCATCGAGATAGGTACGCATCCATTCGGCGACGGTGGGAGCCCGGCCCGGCTTGTCGGTCTTGCCGGAGTCCCGTTGCTTCTCCAGTTCCCGAACCTTCCGCGTCACCTCGGCCTCGGTGCTGCCGATGCGGTGGCGGCGGTCTGCAGAGCCGTCGTCCTTGACGCCCATGGTCACCCAGCCGTGCCACTTGCCGTCTTTGCCGAGATAGATCGAGGAACGTCCGTTGGGCTTGCGAGTCATCACGCCACCTCCTTGCTTTCCAGATGACGGGCGAAGTCCAGCAACGCGGCAGCGGGAATGAGGCGGTACCCATCCCGCTTGATCGACCGGAGTTCGCCGGTCTTGATCAGTCGGAAGACAGCCGTACGGCTCATCGCCAAGACCGTCGCCGCGTCGTTCGGCCGGTAGAAGAGCCGTTCCATCACGCGGCCCTCCCCTCTGTTGCCGAAAGACTTTGTTGTTCGAGGTGTTGCAGGTGGGCTCGCCAGCGTTGGCGTTCGTGGACGGAGCGCAGGAGGCGTACGGCGAGGGGTGGCACATTGGCGTCTCCGGCCGGGACGGGGCGCCAGATGTAGCGGTGTGGGTCGGTGGGTTCGTCGGGTTGGCCGAGGGCTTGAAGGACCCAGGTGCGGCGGTCCTGTTTGTGCTCGTTGAGGGTCTTGTTGGACCACTTGCGGGAGACCAGGACGCGGCGTCCGGCGTAGCCGAGGTGTTCGGGCTTGTGGGCCTTGGAGCGGCAGCGGCCGGGGAGCATGCCGGGCTTGGCGTTCTTGGGCTGGATGCCGTAGCGGAGCCAGTTGGCGCAGGTGGGTGAGCAGGGTTCGTAGCGCAGGGCATCAACGAAGCGGGCGGCGTGCTCGCGTTGGGCCTGGTCGCCGTCGAGGGGTTGGCCGAGGCTCTTGGTGAGGTACTTGGACAGGTAGCGGATGCACTGGTCAGCGTCCGGGGTGCCGGAGAGCACGCCTTTGACGTCCACCTGGTCACCGAAGCGAATCATGTGCAGCGGCTCGGCGTCGTCGTCGGTGTCGAGCTGGTCGAGGGCTTGGTCCCAGGTGGGCAGGATTTCGCCGGTGGCCGGGTTCAGGTAGCCGGTGCCGTCCTGCCAGGTGGGGAGGTGTTCGCCGTCGAAGATGACTTCGCTGGCCTGGGGCCACCAGACCTGGTGGTAGGTGGCGGCGGCGATCTTCTTGATCTCGGTGCGGGGCAGGGTGCCCCGGATGGCCATGTGCAGGTGCGGGGCGAGGCGCTTCTGAGGCTCGACGGTGGCGAAGTACTGCACGTCGTATCCGGCGACGCGGCGTAGGTTCTGTACGAATCGGTCGATCAGCTTGGAGAAGTGCAGCGCGTCGCGGGCGGCCCGCTGGTAGTCGTACGTTTCCGGGTCGACGGGTACCCCGTCGCGGATCTTGCCGTAGGAGGGCAGGGTGAGCGTGACGAACAGGGACGGCCGGTAGGTCTTGCCGTCCGGGGCGTGGAAGGTGCGTCCGAGGGTGGTGTTGGTCATCGTGCGCTTGGGCAGGTCGGGTGCGTCCTGTCGGCGTTTGGTGGAACGGGTGCGCTTCGGAGCGGTGCGGCCGAGGACGTTGCCGCGCATTCCGGCGTTGTTGATCTCTTCGTCCAGGCCCTCGATGAGCGCGTCCAGGTCGGTGGTGTCGTCGCCGGCCTTTTCGGCGTCGTCGCGTTGGGCTTGGATGTCGGCGCGGAACTCGACGAGCCAGCGCTGTTCGTCGTTCGGCTCGTCGGGTGTGATGGCAGGTTCGGCGTCGAGGTGCCAGCCCTCGCGGCATTGGGCCATGCGCAGGTGCCGGTTGCGCTCGGCACAGGGCGGGCACTTGGCGTCGAGGGTGGCCCCGCACGGTACATCGATGATCTCGGTTTTGCCGGTTGCGGTGTCGAGCCGCTTGAGCGGGATGGGCCGGATGCAGACTCCATGGAGCTTGGCGACCTCTTCGAGGACTTCACGGGCCATCGGCATGGCCTGTCGTACTGCTCGGGGAAGTGCGCGGTCGTGCGCATGCGTCATAGGGACCTCCTTGCGTCGGGGACGGGGACAGTGAGTGCGGTCTGGCCGCACTCGCGGCACTCGACCAGGCCGCGTACCGGGTCGAGCCACATGCCGTTCACGGTGTGGCAGACGGCGCAGCGTAGGCCGTCGAGGACGTGGGTCAGTCTCATGCGGCCTCACCTGGTTCGGTGAAGGTGGCGACCATGTCTCGGATGTCGGTGTCGGAGACGTAGGCGGCGCGGACGCGGATCGGTTCGGGGCTGGTCTCCAGGCGCATGTAGGCGACGCCTGCGCCCTGTTCGGGGATGGGTGAGATGTGGTCGGCGAGTGCGCCCCGGTCGCGTGCGCCGTCGCCGAGGACCATGTCCACTTGTTCGGATTCGTCGAGGCGGAGGGCGATCTTGTCGGGGAACAGGTTGCGGATGTTCATGACCTCCTTGCGTGGGTCTTGGAGTGCGGCCATGACGCCGACGCCGACTGAGCGGCCTTGGGTGGCGAGGGTGGCCAGGGCGGCGGAGATGCGGTGCCGGAGTTGCTTGTCGGGCTGGTAGGCGGTCAGGAAGGCCACTTCGTCGACGAGCACCAGGACGAACGGGTCCTCGATGGTCGGGCAGTGGGAGCGCTGGAGACCGGAGAAGCGGGCGGCGCGTTTCTGCATGACGGTGACAGCCTCGTCGAGCAGGTCGGCGCAGTCGCCCGGGTCGGCGGCGTACCGGCCTTGGAAGAGTTCGCGCCCGTAGGACAGTTCCATCAGTTTGGGATCGAGCGCCCACACCTGGACAAGGCCCGCACGCATGGCGGGGAGCAAGCCGCGGATCGTGTCCCATAGGAACGAGCCTTTGCCGGCCCCGGTGGCTCCGGCGATCAGGACGTGGGTGCCGTGGACTTTGAGCCGCAGCGGCTTGCCGTCCTCCTGCTTGCCGATCTCGACCGGGCCGACCGTTGGTTCTTCCGGGATGGGCAGGGCCGGTATCGGTGCGGCGAGTGGGTCGCTGCGCGGGAAGGTGAGCAGCAACCGGCCCCCCTTGACCAGCGTGACGCGGCAGGAGGTCGCGCCGAAGCCGTGGGCGAGGTTGTCGGTGCGGTCGGTCCAGTCCTTGACGGCTTGGCCCTTGAGCATGCGGACGGTGATCCGGTCGGCCCAGCCGTCGCATTGGACGCGGACGAGCCGGGGCAGGTAGTCCCGACCGTGAACGCGCCGGGCGAGGCCGGAGACGTCCATGACGCCTTGCCAGTGACGGCGATAGACCGACACGAGCCGCCACCAGGCCAGCAGCCGCCAGCCGACAAGACGGGCGAACGAGGCCCGGTCGGTGAACGCCCAGCCGAGCAGCGCCAGGACGGCGAGCCCGAGCACGGACACGGCCAGGGGCCAGCCGTAGAAGAACCAGGCGGCACCCAGCACAACGGGCACGGCGACCGCTACGGGGTGCCGGCAGACCGTACGCACGAGGGCGACGAGGAAGCGGAAGGCGTAGACGAGGAGAGTAACGATGGCGGGCGTCTTGAGTACGGCCGGGCGGAAGACGACGGCCGTGTCGGGCGTGGTGGAGACGAGGTTGCGCGCCTCGTCGCCAGGCAGCCGCTTGAACATAAGCTGGGAACCTCTCGTGATTGAGCAAGTCGTGGGAGAACCGAGGGGCCGCCGGAAGTTGCCGCTTCCAGCGGCCCCGCCTCATCTGTCAGGCCGCTGTATCGGTGGCGTCCTTGTCGGCCTGTTCGGCGTGCAGGCACTCGCAGTCGGCCAGGTAGCGAGCGGCGGCGTTGAAGATGTCCCGGGCCAGGGACAGGTCAGCGTCGCTGATCGGTCCCGCCCCGGTGGTGGAGATGTGGACGTGCGCCTCAGGAGAGCTGAACTCCAGGTACGGGCGCGGGTTGCTGAGCAGGATTCCGGCGCGGACTCGCAGGTCCGGCGTATAGAAGGAGACGCCGAGGTGCGGCGTGGACTCCGGTCGCAGGGAGCAGGTGAGGTAGGTGTAGGGCCGGTGCTCGTTCACGCCGCGACCCCCTGGCCGTCGGGCAGGCCGTAGAAGCTGCGCTCCACCGAGCGGGCGAAGCGGTGAGCCTCTCTGGCGAGCTGGCGGGCGAAGTTCAGGTCATCCTTCGTCACGGGGCCGCTGGTGGTGACCAGGACGGAGGTGGCGCCGAAGTCGAGCGCCAGGACGGGCTCGTGGCGGGCGCGAGGGTGGTTGAGGGTCCGGGCGGCGTTTCCGGTGGTCAGCCGGATCACGCTGTTGCGTGGGGTACGTCGTCGGGTCATTTAGGCGGCGTCCTTTCCGGCCTTGGCCTGGGCGGCCTGGTGGGGAGCCCGCATCTCGCGGACCTTGATCGAGTAGGCGAGCCGGCCGTTGCCGTTGACGTACGGCGTGACCGTGATGCCGTCGAACTCGACGGGCGTGAACGGAAGCCCCTGGATGGGGGCGGGCGGCACCGGCTGGACCGGGGCCAGGATCTTGACCGCCACCGTCTTCTGGGCGGGCTTGAGGGTCGGGTCACCGTCCATGACCGCGACCTGCCAGACCAGCTCTCCGGTCTGCTTGTCGCGGGACTGCACGAAGCGGCCGTTGGTCGAGGCGTCGAAGTCCTTGACGGGCTCGACGGTGCCGACGACGTAGCAGCCGTGCGGGAAGACCATGGCGTAGGTGACGGGGATGGGACCTTGCAGAGCCATGATGGCTCTCCTCTCTTGACTGACAGACACTTGATCTATCAAGTGATGCTCTGAGAGTAGGTCGCTCAAACTTGCTAGGTCAAGTGTCTTCGGCGAAGTTATTCGGTGAAGAGTTGCAGGTCGGTGGAATATTGGTGACGATCTCCGACGCTTTCGTCCATTGATGTCAAGTCGGGCAATGATGTAGCAATGGAGGAAATCCACACTAAGCGGAAAGGCGGAGCTGGGGTCACTCTCGCCCTGCTCGCCACCCTGTGGCTCATGGGAACGCCGGCGCTTCTATCTTTGATAGTCAAAGAGGTATTACGACTGCGATACGCCGTTCAGTTCACCGATAAGGAACCGGATGGCCTTCTGGAGGAGTACACCATCGCCGTCGCGATCACCTCAATCGCCGCGCCTGCTATCGCCGCCATAATCGCAGGTAAGACCGGCCGGGGCGGCATGGCCGCGCTCTTCGGCGTCGGAGCGACGGTCGCCATGATCATCGCGATGGCTTTCCTGAGCGGAATGCAGGGCAGCCCCAAAGAAGAGAACCGCATCAGGAGCGTCCACACAGAACCTCCCATGGTTTGTACCGCCCCGCCTGAGAGAATGCTGGAGGTTCCAGGATGCTGAGCAGTGCTGCAAGCGCTCACCCGACCGGATAGGCGTCCTCTAGCTCGTGGCGATCGGCGGGAAGTAGCACCTCAACCACGGCGAGGGGCCGACCCGAAGCGTCTCGGACAGCTCCGAATACCACCAGGAGCGGCACGTTCTTGGGCATGCCAAGCTGCTTGGCCTCTTCGGCGGTGGGCAGGCGGGCGGTGATCTGCTCCACGATGTGGTCGAAACGTACGCTCTTGCGGGACTGAAGATGCTCACGGAAGCCCTGTCGCAGCGGGTCTCCGCTGGTGAGATCCGTCCCCTCGGACAGTTCAAGAGGCAGCCAGAGCGACACCAGCTCAGTTGGCTCACCCTCGCGCGTGATCAGTCGGCGGCGGACGAACGCCTTGCTCTTGGGCTGGGCGTCCAGCAGCACACCGACCCGATTAGGCGCGGTGACCGCACCCACTTCGACGATCTCTCCTGCGGAGTCGATCTCCGGCCGGGTGAGATACGCCTGCCCGGGCCGCTTCTGCTCAACAGATGCCATCGCGGGCCGGCCACGTACGAAGCGCCCCTTGCCCTGCTGGGACTCGATCCAGCCCTGCTCACGCAGGACCCGGAGTGCCGCCACAACAGTGGGACGCGACACACTGAACTCTTGGATGAGCTGGTGCTCGCTGGGGAGGAGAGAGCCGGGCGGATAGGTCCCCGACTCGATACGCCGTTGAAGGGCCTGCACAAGCTGGGCATACTTCGGCGGCACGGACTCTAGTGACATTTTGACCGTCCAGCACCCGACAGGTTGTTTTACCAAGTTTGAGCGTAACGTGGTCGCCCCTCACTGTCCACGACGTGAGGCAGGGCGACCGCTGAGCCTGGCAGGTGGCCGACAACAAGGGGCCCGGGGGCAGGCCCCTCCCTGGGCGTGGACCTGACCACCTGCCAGGCCGGAAGGTGCGACGGTGGGGAGGAACGACCCCTGCCCCCCTCCAGGACATGGGCGTCACCGCACCGTCGCACCCGTCTATTACTTGGCGATGTACTCAGCCAAGACGTTCGCCGCCCCCTCTGGGTCCTCGACCGTGTGACGCTTCTCGGCGTTCTGCCAGGAGTAGTAGGCCCCGCCGTACCCGACGAACACCCAGACCGGCATGCCAGGGTCGGGGCGATGCACCATCAAGGCACTGTTGTTGTCGCGTAGCTCGGCGTTGACGCCCCGGCTGGCGAGCACATCTCGCAGGCGGATCAGGGCGTTGGCCTCCTCCTGCTGCCCGAGTCCTGCCAGGGCAGCCAGCATGGCTGAGTTCATTTCCCGCTCCCTTCGTCCTGGCCGCCGCCGAGGCAGTCGAGACACTTGCGCTCCCTCATCAGTTCCGCCTCCTCCCCGCCAGTGCCGATCAGGAGGGCGCGGCGCGAGCTCATGAGCTTGTAACCGCGTCCCCGGCACGCAGGGCAGGGCCTTGCCTCGCACTTCTCGTCTGGCCGGGTCACCGTCGCCATCTCCTCGCGAGTCATTCGGGTACTCCCTGTGGCGGAAGCCCGTTTCACTTACGTTGTTGATTGATGGCAAGTCCACCGGCAAAGCAGAATGAGGGGACCCGCTGATAGACCCCCCTCTTAACCCCTTATTCGATCTCCACCCTTGAAAGCAGGCCAGGAATGCCCGAAGTGAAACCAAATGAGAGGCTTCGGGGCTGGCGCGAGCAGGCCGGTTTGACTCGTGCCGAAATGGCCAAAAGGGTCAACCTCACCAAGAGCGGAATCAAGAATTCCCTTGCCTGCGACGAAGAACGCATCCGCCGTTGGGAAGCAGGTGAGGTCACCTGGCCTCGCGAGCCGTACCGACTGGCCTTGAGCGAGATCACCGGCCAGGCGCCAGAAGATCTAGGCTTCACCCCCACCAGGCGCGCACGTTCAGGGGGAATGAAGCCAGTAGCCATGAGACGCCCTGCAATGGCGCCACAGGCCATGGATCTTCTCGGACACGGAGAGGACGAAAGCAACGTGCGACGCCGCGAATTCGTCGGGTTGACGGGATCTGCACTTTTCAGCGCCGTACTCGCGCAGCCAGAGCCCGCCCAGAGCACACGCCTCGACATTGAGAGAATCGCCGCCGTACTCGTCGACTACACCGCCCCCGCCGACAACGTCACCAACCTGGACGCACTCGCCGACGCCGTCGCCGCAGCCAAGAGCAACTACCAGGCATGCCACTACGGCCGGGTAACGGCCAACCTACCCGCGCTCCTCCGCAAGCTCCGTGCCGCCTGCACAGCCCTCGACGGCGACGACCGGCTACGCGCCCAAGCCCTGACGGCCGAGGCGTACCACGTCACCGCCTCCATCCTGCTCAAGCAGGAAGACAAGGGCCTGGCCTGGCTCGCAGCCGACCGCAGCGTCCAAGCCGCACACCTGAGCCAGAGCCCTCTCATGATCGGATCAAGCTCCCGCATCATCACCCACGCCCTCATGGACGGCGGCCACCACCGCGCCGCCACCGACGCCGCACGCGGTGCAGCCGAACGCATGGACGCCGATCTCACCAGCCCATCCGCCGATGACCTCTCCATCTACGGATCCCTGCTCCTGCGTGGAGCCGTCGCCGCAGCCAGCGCCGGTAACCGGCACAACACCACCGAGCTTCTCGACGAAGCCGCAGAGGCCGGCACCCGGCTCGGCCATGACGCCAACCACATGTGGACCGCCTTCGGCCCCAACAACGTGCTGTGCCACCGGGTCAACATCGCCCTGCGCTTCGGCGACGCGGGCACTGCCATCGACTACGCCCGCCGCATCGAACTGGACCAGCTCCCGATCAACGAGCGCAAGGCCACCGTGCTCCTCGACACCTCCCGCGCCTTCCTCATGTGCAGCCAGCACGACAAGGCTCTGCACATCCTGCGCGCCGCAGGCGAACTCGCCCCCGAGGAAGTGGCAGGCCGCCCCGCAGCTCTCCGGCTCGTACGTGACATCCTGGCAACGGCCCCGATCAGCGTCCGCCGCGAGGCCCGCGAATACGCCGCCACCCTGGGAGTCAGCGCGTGACCCAACCCGGCAAGGTCCTCTACATCATCGTCTGCGCAGCCGGACCCGCCCCCGACGTCGGCCGCCTCGTCACCCAGTCCCAAGAGGCCGGCTGGACCGTCCAGATCATCGCCACCCCGCCCGCTCTGGACTTCATCGACGTTGCCGAACTGGAGAAGCAGACCGGCCGCCCCGTTCGCAGCCAGTACCGCAAGCCCGGAGAGCCCAAGTCCCCACGAGCGGATGCCATCATCGTCGCCCCCGCCACCTACAACACCATCAACAAGTTCGCCCAGGGCATCGCCGACACCTACGCACTCGGCCTGCTCTCGGAAGCACCCGGACTCGGCATCCCCGTCGTCGTCTTGCCCTTCGTCAACACCGCCCTCGCCTCCCGCGCCCCCTTCCGGCGCAGCGTGGAGGACCTTCGCGCCGAAGGCATCCGCGTCCTGCTCGGCCCCGGCCAGTTCGAGCCCCACCCACCCAGCACCGGCCCCGAACGCATCGACACCTACCCCTGGACGCTGGCCTTGCAGAACTTGCCGAATTGAGCTCTTAGGTATCAAGCGGCGGCGCGGCGCGCCGCCGTACCCCCGGCCCTCCGCCCGCCCGCCGTCCGGGCGTGCGGCCTGGGGGCCGGTCCCGGACGGCGGCGGGACACCGGGCCGGCCACCGCACACCGGCCCCGCCGTACTGACCGAACGCTCCGACCGGGGTTGCCGCACCGCCGCACAGATGCAGCCCTACGATCGCCACTGCATGGCTGGACGCCGTACGTGCTTGGGGGCGATCGACGATCCAGGGTTCGTTCCTCACCCTGGATCACCGAGCGACGTGGTTGATCATAGACATCAGCCCTGGGCCAAATTTCGTATCCCGTCTAGTACACATGCTCGTCTCTCTTAAGAGGATCACCACTCCTATCCCTCTATGCCTCGATAAGTTGTACCGTGGCATCATGTCGGGCCCCGTGAGACTCCACGAACTTTCCACAGCAGTCGCAGAGTCACTCGCATCGCTTCTTAAGTCCTATCAACTACCTGCTGTATGCACTCGTTACGGCCTAGAGGATGGGGACGACGATGAAGCCTTCAGGAGTAAGCGCTTGTACGTTCTCCGAAGAATCGATGGGCTTGCTCTGCCCCAAGTAGCAGCGATTGCACGTCGCATCGTTGATGAGTACGGCGACGACTATTTGGAGACGCTTCTCACACGCCTAGGCGCACGAAGCGTTCAAGGAGAGTTCCGAAATCTGATCTTTGCAGCTAATGGCCCAAAGCCAAAGATTATTTTGAGTGACGCGGTGAACAATGTGCTCGAAATCATCAAGAATGAGCAACATTGCCTTGTTTATCATCAACCGCTTCAGCCATCCGGCCTGACCTGGCGAGACCTTGTGGCATGGTGGGCCGAAAAAACCGACCGGCCGGCAGATGATATCGAGACTGCTGCTTCGCTTTTTAGGCGCCTCTCGGCTTCACTGGCATCACCGGCCGAAGAACGCCTATTCAATGCCTACGGCTACCTCTATCGCATGTCGGGTGGCTGGGACCTGCCCGCACTAATACCGCAGGTTTATCTTCACTACACGCCGTACACGCAAAAGTGGATACAGCAGTTAGGCCAGGGAAAGGCAATCCGGCAACGCATGGATTTCCTACTGCTTCTACCTCATCAGGCGCGTGTTGTCATCGAAGTTGACGGAGCACACCATTATTCGAAGGACGGGCGCGCCAATACCCATCTGTACGCCGAGATGGTATCCGAGGATCGTCGACTACGCCTTGCCGGCTACGATCTCTACCGATTCGGGGGAGCGGAACTTACTCCCGAGGATCGGGATGGAAGCGACTCTGCCTCCATCACTACGATGCTATGGGACTTCTTCATAAGTCTCTTCGAGAGGCATGAGATACCGTTCTCTATCCCATCCCAGCACTCGCAGCCATAGCTCACTATCGCACTATTTGGCCAGGCGGTCGATGAAGATCCGCAGGAAGGCATCTAGGGCATCCTGATCAGACACCTCTTCTGCGCCTAAGCGTTCTACAATCGGAATGCCAGCATTCATAAACAGTCGATCCCTGCTTCGATCGTTAGCATATCTACCCCTGTGTTTGGGCCCGTCTATCTCAAGAATTCCGACGCGACCTCTATAGGTGACGAGAATATCTGGCTCAAATGTTTGGTTGAGTACCCTAGCGCCAGGTAGAGGGAATATCCCAATAGTTTCGTGCAAGGGCAGACCGGCTTGTATTTCTTTGAGGGCTCTATAAACAGCCAACTCACCCAGATTCGTGAAGGTAAGGCCATCCTCCGCTGGAGGCCTCACTGCGGGCGAGGCGACAGATGTGCTACGAGCTGTTTCTGAACGTGGTCGTCTGCCCTGATTACCGGCCTGCTTCGCCTGCCGTAGTAGGTGATGCCAATCTAGCGGAACATCCTCGGGTTCACGAAAAACCTCGAAGTCCAGCTTTTCCACATCAAGACGATCATGGTGAGAGACGCCTGCAAATATGCGACTCACCGCGTCACCGAAAGCGCGGTCAAGAATCTTTTTATTAGCCTCGTCTTGTATTGCCTGCAAGTGTTCCGGCAGTAGCTGAAGCGTCCAGTTCACGCGCCAATTCCATTGATACAGGACGATCTTGCGCACTGACATAAGGGGCTCGATAAGTTGTTTCGCAGCCGACCTCTCTTGGTCAGTGAACTCGACGTTATCTCCTCTGAGCAGTATCCTGACGACACCTCCAAGAATGCGGTGTACATCATCAGATACGGACTGGTCAGCAAGGGTCTCGCGATCGTCTTCGTCACACCAGACGACAACGTACCCGCGGTCTGAGGCCGATGTGGGGTCGGGCATGGACACTCCTCCATCTTGCCGCATCTGCCCCAGCACGTATACGCATACAGCCCACCATCACCACTCTCGGCTACTGTAGGAGCACGCGGGCGCTGCCCTACAAGCGATCAGCCCAGTTGCATTAGCTGTTGCAGTTCGAGCCCGTGCCAGGCCGTTCAGAACAGACCGCTCGTGCCCGGTGACCTGCACTGAATGGCCTGGAACGGCTCAGACTGGATCTTTTAATCCGTAGGTTCCGGGTTCGAGCCCCGGGCGCCCTACCACCTCCACCGGCGGCTCCTTCCCTTATGGGAAGGTTTCTTGCTGATCGTGAGACACGTGTGGGTCACACCTGGGTCACTTGGTCATGCCGCCGCCTTCCGAAGGTTGCGGGCGGTCCTGCGCGCGTCTTGCCCAGGATCAGCCGTGCGATTGCCTGGGCTGAGCGGTGATACACCTCCGGCAGCACCGAGATGTAGATGTCGGAGGTCACCACGATGCTGCCGTGTCCGAGCGTGCCCTGCACGACCCGCAAGTCGGAGCCGCAGGCCAAGGCGAGGCTGGCGGTGCCGTGGCGCAGGTCGTGCAGCCGGATCGGGGGCAGACCACTAGCGCGGACGAGGCGTCGCCCAGTCGCTGCCGTTCGGTCCGCTCGTGACAGCGCAGCAGGCGGACGGTTTCCGGGTCCAGGGCGATGATCCGCCTGCTGGCGGCGCTTTTCGGTGGGCAGGCGATCAGTCCGTCGCCGGTGTGCACCAGTTGCCGGTTGACGGACAGTTCCCGCCGGTCCAGGTCCAGGTCCAGGTCGATCCAGCGTAGCCCGGCCGCCTCTCCGCGGCGTAGCCCGCGCAGCGCGATCAACTGCCACAGCAGGTGCAGCCGATCGCGTCGGGTGAAGGCGAGGAACGCGGCCAGTTGGTCGGCGGTCCACACCGCCACCGTCGGGTGTTCGCCCTCGCGCCGCCAGGCGGCCACCCGCCGGTCGGTCCATACCTGCGGATACGGCCGGAAGGGCGCGGGCAGCCGGATCATGCGCGCCGGGTTGGCGGCGATCAGGCCCTCACGCACGGCGGCGTTCAGTGCCGCGCGCAGCGTGGCGCGGATGCGGTGCAGGGTGGAGGGTGCGATCGGCTTGCCGTATCGGGTGCGCCGCCCGGCGAGGGCGGCGAACATGCGGCTGATGTGCCGGGTGGTCAGCTGGGCCGGCGCGGCGCTGAACGCGCTGGCCGTGGTAGCCCCTGACTGGCTGGTCACAGTGGCCGAACAGAGTGGTGGGACCGCTACGACGCCCGCGCCGAAGAGTTCCGGATGCCCAAGCGGATGGCGGCCAAGGTCGAACTCGCCAACCAGATCGGAGTGGACGGAATGCGACTGCTGCTCGCCGTCCATTCCAAGCAAGCTCCGCCGTGGCTCAGAGACGTCCCGGCGGTGGAGATGCTGCGGCGGATCTGGATTCAGGAGTTCCGCGACGAGGAAGGACGGGGCCGGTGGCGCGCATCTACGGATGCAGCCGACTTCATCCGCGCGCCTGGTCTCCCCCTACGACGAGGACGCACGCGTCGGGGTCAAGCGCGATACCCAGTGGGACGGCTTCGAAGTCCACCTCACCGAGACCTGCGACGACGACGGGCCCCATCTGATTACGGACGTTGCGACGACCCCGGCGCCCGGCAACGACTACGGCGTGCTGCCCATCGTCCACGAGGGATTGGTCGAGCGCGGGCTGCTGCCGGCCGAGCACCTGGTCGACGCCGGATACATGAGTGCCGACGCGGTCGTGGCGGCCAAGCGCGACCACAACGTCGAGATGGTCGGGCCCATGATGCCCAGCACCAGCTGGCAGAAGTCTGGCGAGGGGACCATCCCCGTCAGCGCCTTCACCATCGACTGGGACAACGAGACGATCATCTGCTCGCATGGCAAGGTCAGTAAGCGATGGGCGCACGAGGTTGCCAAGGGCGGCAGAGAGGTCATCAGGGTCCAGTTCGCCCGGAAGGACTGCGCGCCGTGTCCTGTCCGGCCTCAATGCACCCGGGCCAGCATTCCCCGCCGCCGGATCACGCTGCGAGTCCGAGAGCAATATGAGGTGCTCCAGCAGGCCGTATCAACCAAGACAGCCCCGATTTGAAGGCCCGCTACCAGGTCCGTCAGGGCGTCGGGGGCACCATCGCCCAGGCCGTCAATGGTTTCAGGGCCAGGCGGTCCCGCTATCGCGGGACCGCCAAGACCCATCTTCAGCACCTGCTCACCGCCCGGCGATGAACCTCACGCGGATCGACACGTGGCTGATGGGTGTGCCCCTCGCCCCGACGAGGACCTCACACTTTGCGGCATTGGCTGCATAAGGACAAATCCTCTATTCGCCAACAGCGTCCGATGGAGTGGGAGCGGGGCCGGGGGGCAGGTGGCCCGTATGGAGATGGGGGAGCCCGCGCGGCAGCCGGTGGAGATCCTTGTGACGGACTGGCTGCTCATCGACGCGGTGGTGGACAACGAGGTCAGCGTGGAGGCTGTGGACGGCGACTCCAGGGGCGTGGTGGCGCTGGGGTCGGCGGTGCGCGAGGCCGGGTGGGACGCGTTGCCGGACTGGCCGGTCGATCCCGCCGGGTTCGCGGACTGGCCGCAGCCCGGTCGCCGGGTCACCATCGCGCTCACCGACCCGCAGTGGTCCCTGGTCGTCGACGCGCTGGAGCGGTGGGCGGCCGTAGGCGCGCAGCGGGCCGATGTCGGCAGGGCCGAGGAGTCCATGCGGTTCCGCGCGATCGCCGAGCGGTTGCGGCGGGACCTGGACATGAGCGGGTGACAGGCCCTGACCTGTGAGTATGTGAGTGATATGTCGTGATATGTGGGTATTTCGCCGGTGTGGTGATGGGTGGATCGTCGGCCTGTCCTACCGGTGAGGGGGCTCACGATGGGACTACGCATCCGGGTGGTGCTGGCGGCGGCGCTGGCCCTGCTGCCCACGTCCGCCCCGTGGACCCCCGCGATCCACGGCCAGCCGACGGCCGCCCGCGCGATGGCGCCGGCGTCCGGCCACGGCGGCCCGATGCCGCTGGCGCGTCGTTCGGGGGGCCGCGCGGCGTCGGAGCACTGCCCGGTGGTGACACGGTTCACCTCGTGCGACATCGGCCGGGCGAACATGTTCGTCTTCGCCGCCCTGATCCCGATCGGCAGAGCCGACTACCAGTTCACCATCGGCTGGCACACCGAGGTCAACAAGCTGGAGTACCGCGCGGTCGTGCGCGTCAAGGTCCTCGGGGTGAAGGGCAGGGCGGCCGACGGCCTGACGGCGACCATCACGGCAGAGTGCGGCGGCTCGTGCACCTCCACGGGGCAGGTCAGCGGCCCGCTGTCGACGGTCGGCCAGGAATGGGGCGGCACCCTGAACTTCCGCGACGCCGTCGCCGCCGACAAGATGCATGCCTCACAGGCGGTGTTCAAGATCAGGCCGTGGCATCCCTCACGCGGATTCGGCACGCCGTCCAGAATCACGGCCGGCAGCACGGTCCGCTGCGACGACACCTTCGCCACCCACGCCGGGTGCGTCATCCAGGAGGTCTTCCCGGTCCTCACCTCGATGGCCGGTCTGGCCGGGATCTCCGCCAACATCGCCCGCGTCCAGGCCGCCACCAAGCTGGGCGTGCCCAACAGCGTGGCGACTGCCCTGCACCGCATGAAAGACAAGGCACTCCGCGAAAAGAACCGCGACATCGTCTGCCACCCCGGCGTCACCGGTCCGCGTCCCAAGGGCCAGAGCTGCGACGAGTACCCCTTCGCGTCCACCTACGAAGGCGGCGTCCCGGTACGAGCGGGCACGCCCATGTGGGCGTGGGTGCCGGCCGAAGAACAGAGCAAGCAGGGCGGCAGGCTCGCCACCTTCTACACGGCAAACCGCGTCCTCGACAACGACGGGTTCTACGTACAGGTCTGACAGCGGCCGTTCGCGGATCAGGCGATTCGGCGGGTACGGGGAAAGCCGACGCCCGTCAATATTTCGGATGCTTCCACGGCGGCGTACCGCAATCGAAAAAATGTGCGTACTTCTGCGTGTCGCCGCGTCCGCTCGAATGGATCGGTCATCGTCCTTACTCGGCTGCGTCAATCGACCTTGTACCGCTTCATAACTCATCGCGTGGTGCGTGATCTGCGGCTCTGACCTCCAGACGGACCCTGTTGCCGAATTCTGATCAAGTGGCCGGTGCGAGTTCGAGCCGAGCGAGGTGGCTGGTGCGGGTGCGGTCCAGCGGGTGGCCGTTCCACGGCCCTCTTCTCCATCGATCCCACGGCGGGTGAGGCGCATATCAGCCTCTATGCGGACGGCGCGGAGATCACGTACATCAAGCGGCTGTGCCGTCTCGGGAGACTGTCGGTCGGGCGCGAGCGGTCCGGCTACGAAGGGCTGAAGCTGTGGTTCCGGGAGGACTGCAAGGAGCCGGTTGTGCTCCAGACCAAGCCCACAATCCGGCTCTCATGGGACGTGAAACCTCTCGGCGCGTGGTAGCCGGGGGCGCAGGGTGTGTGGGCTGATCACGGTGAAAGGGACTGCCGATTCAGCGGGAGCCACCTGCGCTACGTGGCCGCCGACACCGAGGCGGTCCCGGCCCGGCCGGTATATGCCGGAGTGGTCGAGCACAGCATCCACGTCCACCCCGGCTGCCAGGCGTACGGCATCGGTCGCGCCCTGCCGGGTGCCTTCATCGCCGACGACGAGCAGAACCCCGCGATCATCCACACCGTCCGTGGCGTCGGCTACCGCTTCGTGCTGCCGGCTCAGGCGCCTTGAGGGTCGGTCCCCGAGCGGCCGGCGTCCGTGCCGAAGCCGTCGTGCGACATCCGCTCCTCAAGGGTGCTCAGCTCCTGGAAGACCGTGATGTGCAGGCCACCGGGCGCGTCGAGCCGGGCGTTCAGCGACTCCCACGGGGTGACCGTGGGCGGCGCGACCTCGTCCGCGCCCGCGGCGACCAGCCGCCCGGTGGTCTCGCGGGCGTCGTCCACCTCGAACGCCACCCGGAACTTGGGCGCCACCTGCCGGCCCACCTCGACCTCGTCGATCATCTTCTTCTGCGCCGGGTTGGCGATCTCGAGCGTGGCCCGGCCGGCGTCCAGGATCGCCACCCGCGCCCCGTCGCCGCTGCTGAAGGCCGCCTGCTCGGGCAGGCCGAGAACGTCGCGGTAGAAGGCCACGGCGGCCTCGTAGTCCTCCGCCTCCACCACCAGCCTGAGCTGGCGGACGGCCGGGCGGCTCTCCTGGGGGGCGCTCATGGAGCTCCTTCGGGTACGCGGGTCCTGTCTCCGTGCCCAACCCTTGGCCGCCGCCGTTCATTTCCGGTCGGCTTGAACCGGGGGCACGGACGTACATGATCTTGGCCTCGCTCACCTGGAGCGTCGCGGATATGTCAGCGCCCTGAGCATGATTCGACAGCCGTCTATGTTGACGAACATCTAAGCAGTATGGAATCGTGGGGGCTAATTAGATACGCATCTAACCATCGAGTGGCGCCTGCCGTTCCGCTCGGTGAAGGGAGACCCTCATGACGAACTCGACCAGCGGCGGCTTCATCGGCGATCTCGCCGAAGCGTTCGCCCCGCCCGCCGCCGGGGGCTGCTGCGGAGCCACCGCCACCAGCGCGAGCGAGGCTGATCAGGAGGCCACGGGCTGCTGCGGCAGCCCGGCCGTGGCTCAGGAGGCCGAGCAGGCCGGCTGCTGCGGTCAGGCACCGGCCCCCGCCGGCGCCCAGGTCACGGACGCCACGTCCACCGGATGCTGCGGATGACCTCCACGACCTCCGCCGCGGCCCGGCCCGCGGCGGGGCTGGGCGCCCTGCTGGAAGCGGTTTCGGCGGAGCGGATGCAGGCCACGGTGCACGAACTGGCCGGCGACCGCTACGCCGGACGGCGCGTGGGCACGCCAGGCGGTCAGGCCGCCGCCACCTGGCTCGCCGAGCGACTCGGCGAGCTGGGCGCCACGACAGAACTGTCCGGCTTCGACGTGGCGAACGTGCGCGAGCTGTACGCCACGCCCGTTCTGGAATGGAGCACCGGCGGGAAGACGCAGCGCCTGGAGCACCGCCGGGACTTCGTCGAGCACCTCGCCTCAGCCGACCTGGCGCACCCGCATCGCGCACCGCTGGCCGCACACTCCGACAGCGACCTGCGCGGCCGGTGGATACTGGCCGAGCCCAGCGACTGGGCGCGGGCGTGCGAGCGAGCCGAGGCCCACGGCGCCGCCGGAGTGCTGACCGCACGCGCCACCGACGCCGAGGGCTGGATGCCCAAGATGATCGCCGGACCACCGACTCGCCAGGTGCCCGTCATCGCCCTGCGCCCGGAGGTGCACGCCCGTCTGGCCGAAGCCCTGGCCCGCGGCCCGGTCCAGGTGACCGGCTCGATGCCGCTGCGGCAGACCTCCGCCCGTGGCCACAACGTCCACGCCCGCTTCCCGCACCCCGCCGAGGGAGATGCGGGCCGGGTGCGGGTGCTGCTGACCGCGCACTACGACGGCGTGGGCGACGATCCCGGTGTGCGGCTGCCCGCAGCCGCTGACAACGCCTCGGGCGTGGCCGCCGTCCTGGAGGCCACGCGCATCCTGTCAGCCCTGACCGTGCCCGCCGGGCCGGATCTGACAGTGGCCTTCCTGGACGCCGAGGAAGCCGGGGCCTGGGGTTCAGCCCACCACGCGCCCGCCCTGCCACCCGGCACACTGGTGATCAACCTCGACGGCGCCGCGCGACTGCACCAGGCCGCCTCCGTCGAAGCAGGAGGGCCCGCTCACGCCCTGCTGACCACCCTGGACCAGGCCGCCCGCCTGACCGGCCTGGCCCTGCGGGCCGGTGCGATGGCCTCCGACAACCGCCGTTACGCCGCCGCCGGACTGGCCGCGATCGGCATCGGCATGGGCATGCCCGGCTATCAGACCCCTGTCGAAACCCCCGATCGCGTCGAGCCGGACACGCTCGTGGCGGCGGCGCGACTGCTGGTCGCCACCGTAGGACTACTGGCCGCGCGAACGCCGGCCTGATCGCGCTCACGAGAACGCCATGGGAAGAGGAGCCGCTGTGCTCAGGTGCCGGTCGCGGATGATCGGGCAGCGGCCCCGTGGGGATGGCCGGCCTCGTTGCGCGTGATCCTGAGCAGGTCCGCCACGGCGTCCATGGTCAGGTTGTCGCCCAGATCGTCAGGCAGCGTGGGACGCATCGGCTCCGGGCGGGCGCGCAACGAGCTCTTGGGGTTGTCCCGTACAGGATCGAGTTGCTGACACCCACCAAGTTCTCCGTATCCAGCCGCGTCTCGGGAAGTCGATCCGTCCGGCTGGCTCGCAGCGTCAGCCGGTATGCCTGGGGCGGATATCGGGATGTGGTCAACGCATGGGTGCAGGAGACGGGCATCCCAGTGATCGGTGAGAGTCAGCGATGTCGACGGCGGACGGGCCGCGGAGCAGTTCAGCGACCGCCTCGCGCGCGGTGCGTGCGGCACCGATGAGGGTGGCGGAGGCGGGGCCGGTCCAGTCGCCGTAGCCGAGCAGGTGCAGGCGTGGCTCGCCGGCCGCCCGGGTGCCCTCCGTCGGGACGACCCCGCCGGGTCCGCGCAGGCGCAGCGGGGCCAGGTGGCCCAGGGCGGGGCGGAAGCCGGTGCACCAGATGATCGCGTCGCAGGTCAGCTCGGTGCCGTCGGCCCAGGCGACGCCGTCCGGCGTGATCCGGGCGAACATGGGCTCGGCCTTCAACGCGCCCCGGTCTCGCGCCTCGCGTACGGGCGGGACGGCGACGATGTCCCCCAGGTCGCCGATCGCCGGCGCGGTCTGGCCTGCGAGGGCGGCCCGGTGGCGGCGGGTGGCGAGGGCGAACAGCGCGCGGCCGTCCACCTCGTCGGGCAGCAGGCGGGGCGGGCGCGGCGTCGTCCACGTGGTGTGCGCGACGGTGGAGATCTCGGCGAGGATCTGCGCGCCGCTGTTGCCGCCGCCCACGACGACCACCCGCTGGTCGCGGAACGGTTCCGGGCCCCGGTAGGAGGCGGTGTGGAACTGCCGGCCTTGGAATCCGCCCATGCCTGGATAGTGGGGCACGTACGGACGCCACCACGTGCCGGTCGCGCTGATCACCTGGCGCGCCGGCCAGGTGCCCTTGTCGGTCTCGACGGCGAGGTGCCCGTCGCCACGTCGTACGGCCCGCACTCGTACGGGCCGGACGACCGGCAGTTCGTAGCGCCGCTCGTAGTCGGTCAGGTAGGCGACGACGTCCTCGGCGCCGGGACAGCCGCCACCGTTCGGCGAGGGCATCATGCGGCCGGGCAGCGAGCTGTACTGGGCCGGCGAGAACAGGCGCAACGACGGCCAGGCGTGCCGCCAAGCGCCGCCGGGCTCCTCCTGGGCGTCGAGGATGACGAAGTCGGCCTTGGCGCGGCGCAGGTAGTAGCCCGCCGCCAGCCCTGCCTGACCGCCGCCGATCACCAGAACGTCGACGGGCCGGGAAGGCGCCGTCATACAGGCAGCAGCTCCAGCTCGACACGTCCCGTGGCGGCGGGCTCGGCGAGTGGGGCGAACAGGGCGCCGAGCTTGTTCACCGTCTCGGGGACGATGCGGTAGTAGACCCAGGTGCCGCGCCGCTCGCCGTCGATCAGCCCGGCGGTGCGCAGCACCTTCAGATGGTGGGAGATGGTGGGCGCGGTCAGGTCGAAGGAGTCGGTCAGGTCGCACACGCACGCCTCGCCGCCGGCGTGCGAGCCGATCATCGACAGCAGCCGCAGGCGTACGGGGTCGGCGACGGCCTTGAGCAGGGCCGCCAGCTCGGCGGCCTCGGCCTCGGCCAACGGCTCGCGAGCGATCGGCGCGCAGCACTGGATGGTGGCGGGGGCGGCCATGACGCGACTCCTTAATTCGATGCTGGTCTAAATTGTAGGCGATGGTAAGCCAGCAGCGCCAACGCCGAGATCGAGCAGGCGGCGGCCACGGCCCCCATCACCCAGCCGTAGCCCGCCACCTGGGCCAGCGCGACCGCGCCCAACGGCGCCAGGGCCTTGTCGGCGACGGAGAAGACGGCGATGCGGCCGGCCAGGGAAGCGTAGGCCGCGGTGCCGTAGCGTTTGACCAGCAGGTGCGGCAGGGTGATGGAGGCGATGCCGAAGCCGAGCCCGAACAGCAGCACCGCGCCGATCGCGCCCGCCACACTCCGGCCGATCAGCGGGAGCAGCAGGACAGCCACCCCTTGCAGGGCGAAGATCGTGGCGGCGATGAGGGCGGCCGGCAGACGCGTCTGCAGCCCGGTGGTGATCAGTCTTCCGGTCACCGACAGCACGCCCAGCAGCCCGGCGAGCGTGGCGGCCAGCACCGGCGGGTGGCCGAGGTGGAGCAGGTAGGTGATGAGCAGCACCGCCATCACGGCCGCCGCGCCGCCGTTGGCGGTGAAGGCGATCACCAGCAGCCAGAACGGCCGGCGGCGGGTGGCCGCTCTGACGATCCCGGCCCGTCCCGTGGCGGACGCCTCCGCGCTGCCCTTCGACGTACGGCGGCGTACGACGAACGCGTGCAGCGGGATAGCCGCCACCCCGTAGACCAGGGCGAGGATCACCAGCGCCGTACGCCAGCCGTACCGGTCGACGAGCAGGCCGGTGAGCGGGAGGAAGATCGAGGAGGCGAACCCGGCGACGACGGTGAGCGCCAGCAGGCCGTTCGCCCGGCCGCGTTCATGGCCGGCGAAGATCGAGACGATGACGGCGAAGGCTGCCTCGTACAGCACCATGGAGCAGGCGACGCCGATGGCGGCGAAGACCGCGTACAACTGCGGCAGGCTCTCCACCCGTGACCAGGCCAGCACGGCTGCGGTGCCGAGCAGCGACCCCACGGTCATCAGGGCGCGCCCGCCGTGGGCGTCCAGCCGGCGGCCGACCAGCGGCGCGCAGAAGGCCGCGACCAGGACGGACAGGGTGAGCGCGGCGGCGATCTGCGCGTTGGTGGCGCGCAGGTCGCGGGCCATGGGAGCGAGGAAGACGGAAAAGGCGTAGTAGAGCACGCCGTAGCCGACGGTCTGGGTGACGGCCAGCGCCCCGACCACCTGCCAAGCACGTCGGGAACGGGGGTGGCCGTCACCCCCGACCTCGGGGACGACGGCCTCGGCAGTGGAGCTCACGCGCCCGCGCAGGAGATGAGGGCGCGCCCGTCTGACGTGGTGCGCCAGTCACCGGTACGGGTCTCGATGATGAAGCCTTGAGCCTGCAGCCGCCAGGCGAGGGTTCCAGCCATCCGGGCGATCGCGCGCGCGTAGCCGGGATCGGTGCCGGGCCTGCGGGCGGCTACCAGTTCGTCGGCCAGCCGGTGGGCGGGCATCGGCTCATGGTCGCAGATGAGGCGCAACGTCTCCTTCTGGGCGGCGGTGGGGTAGCCGTCGGACATGATCAGCACCTTTCAGCCGCAGCAGCTGCCACCGTCGCCGGCGGAGACGGTGGCGAGGGGCAGCGGGGTGGACAGCAGACCGCCGCTGATGCCGGTGGCCAGGCCGACGCGCTGCTCCTGGGCCTCGGCGAGGCCGGAGGAGCACACCCCGGTCTCGGGCAGGTCGAGCTGTACGTCCCGGGCGGCGTCCCAGTCACCGGCCAGAGCGGCGACCACGGAGCGGACCTGCTCGTAACCGGTGGCCATCAGGAACGTCGGCGCGCGGCCGTAGCTCTTGACCCCGACCGCGTAGTAGCCCGGCTCGGGGTGGGCCAGCTCGTCCACGCCGTGCGCCGGGACGGTGCCGCAGGAGTGCTGGTTCGGGTCGATCAGCGGCGCGAGCCGGCGCGTGGAACCGAGGACCGGATCCAGGTCCAGGCGCAGCTCGGCGGCGATCGAGTGGTCGGGGCGGTATCCCGTGGCCGACACGATCCGCTCCACGGTGACCGACTGCTCGTGGCCGGACGGGTCCCGGCTGATCACTTCGAGGCCGTCGGGGGTCGCGTTCACGCGGTGGGTGAAGAAGCCGGTCAGCAGCTGGATGCGACCGGAGTCGACGTGGGCGCGCAGCCTGGTGCCCAGTGCGCCCCGGGCAGGCAGCGCGTCGGCGTCGCCGCCGCCGTAGGTGCGGGTGGCGTTGTCGGCGCGGATCGCCCAGGTGACCGGCGTATCGGGCATTTCGGCCAGGGCCAGCAGGGTGGTCGCGGCCGAGTGGCCCGCGCCGACCACCAGCACGTGCTTGCCCTCGTAGCGGTCACGATCGGCGCCGAGCACGTCGGGCAGCGCGTGGTCGACGTCGATGCTCTCCTCGCCGTGGGCGAGCAGACCGCTGGCACCGAGCACGTTCGGGCTGGCGTAGGTGCCGGAGGCGTCGACGATCGCGCGGGCCTGCAGTTCGGTGCCGTCTTCCAGGCGGATCAGGAACGGTGCGAGTTCGCGGCCGCCCGTGCGGACGCGGTCGTAGCCGAGCCGGCTGATCGCGCTGACGCGGGCGCCGAACCGGATCCGGTCGGCGAACAGCTTGCCCAGCGGTGCCAGGTAGTCGGCGATGAGCTCTGCGCCGGTGGGCAGCCACTCGGGGTCCGGGGCGCTCCAGCCTTCGGCCTCCAGCAGGCGCCGGGCGGCGTCGTCGATGTCGTACTTCCAGGGACTGAACACGCGGACGTGTCCCCACTGCGCGATCGACGCGCCGACCTGGGGTCCGGCTTCCAGCACCAGGAAGTCCAGGCCGCGTTCGGCCAGGTGCGCGGCGGCGGCCAGGCCGACCGGACCGGCGCCGATCACCACCACGGGCAGCGCGCCGACGTCGCCCGCGGCCGGGACCTGCTCCAGTTCGTGTGAGGCGGTGGTGCCGCAGCAACTGTCACTCATGATGATTCCTCCTTGGCTTCGGGTCTCAGCGGAACAGCAACCCGGCGGCGTGGACCCGGGCGCGCTCCCGGACAGCGTCCGATCGGCAGGCCGCGTCACACACCTCACCGGTGGCCTCGTTGAACGAGATGTGCTGGAGCTGACGAGAGCGACGGAACAGAGCGCGCACCGCGCACCTCCTGCTTAGAAGTTTGTCGAAGTACGCCTGAGTCTGCAACATGGCTTAGAGGCTTGTCAAATTAGATGGCTATCTAAGCATTGGGTGCGCCCTTCCGGGCCGGCACAGTCGGGCGCGACAGCCGATCACCGACGCAAGCCGGTCCGCGCCGGGAACCTCCACGCCCGCCCGGCGACCGAACGCGCCTGGCCGGTCGAAGGAGACGAACCGCCCCGGGGCGCTGCCGGATCGCCCTCGACGTCCGCGGCGAGGTCCGCGCGGACGGTCCGGGCCCGTGCGCCCGCCGGGACGATCGCTCTAGTCGCAGCCGCAGCCCGCTTCGGCCTCTGACGGCGGCGGGCAGCAGGCGGCCAGGCTGGCTTGCAGATCCGACAACGCCTTGCCGATCCTGGCGGGGTCGGCCCGGTAGTAGACCGTCTTCCACTCCCGCCGGGAGGTCAGGACTCCGCCGTCGCGCAGCGTGGCCAGATGGGTGGACGTGGCCGACTGGGCCAGCGACATGCGCTCGGCGACCTCGCCCACGGTCAGCTCGACGCCGCCGGCGAACAGCTCCATGATCTGCTGGCGCGTCTCGCTGGCCATCGCCTTGAGGAAGCCGCGCGCCTCGCCACTCAGCTCGATCGCATTCGTCGCCATGGTCATAGCATCACCCCCGACCCATCATATTGTCATTTCCCGATATGAGTATATGATGCGGCTGCATGGACACCATCGTCATCGGCGCCGGCCAGTCCGGCCTGGCCGCCGCTCACGCCCTGCGCCGGCGTGGCCTGACCCCCGTCATCCTCGAAGCAGCCCAGGCGCCCACCGGCTCCTGGGCGCACTACTACGACAGCCTCACCCTGTTCTCCCCCGCCCGATACAGCGCGCTGCCCGGCCAGGAGTTCCCCGGCGACGGCGACCACTACCCCAGCCGCGACGAGGTCGTCGCCTACCTCCAGCGCTACGCCGACGGCCTCGGCGTCGAGATCCGCACCGGCACCCGTGTCGCCGCCGTGGAAGCCGACGGCGACGGCGGCTTCCTGGTCCACCCCGCCGGCGGCGACACCCTGCGCACCCGGGGCCTCGTGGCCGCCACCGGCTCCTTCGGCCGCCCCTACACCCCCGTGCTGCCCGGCCGCGACGCCTTCACCGGCCAGGCCCTGCACGTGGCCGACTACCGCAGCCCCAAGCCGTATGCCGGACAGCGCGTCGTGGTGGTCGGCGGCGGCAACTCCGCCGTCCAGGTGGCCCACGAACTCGCCGACGTGGCCACCGTCACCATCGCCTCCCGCGGACCGCTGCAGTTCTTCCCGCAGGTCATCGGCGGCCATGACGCCCACTACTGGCACACCACCACCGGCTTCGACACCCTGCCCCCGCACTGGCTGGCCCGCATCGCCACCGGCACCCTGGTCATGGACACCGGCGACTACGCCGCCTCACTGGCCGACGGCCGGATGGCGCGGCGGCCGATGTTCACCGCCCTCGACGGTCACCAAGTCGTGTGGGCGGACGGTGCCCGCGAGCACGTCGATACGGTCATCTACGCCACCGGCTACCTGCCGCACCTGGACTACCTCACGCCGCTCGGCGCCCTCGACGCCAACGGGCTGCCCCTGCACGCCGACGGCATCTCCACCACCCATCCCGGCCTCGGCTACGTGGGGCTGGAGTTCCAGCGCTCGTTCGCCTCCAACACCCTGCGCGGCGTGTACCGCGACGCCCAGCACGTCGCCGCGCCGCTGGCCGCCTACGCCGTCGGCGCCCTGGCCGCCTACGGCCTGTGACCAGAGGCGCTGTGACGTGAGCTCCCCGTTGATCCCCCTGGCGCTGGTCATGCTGCTGCCGGCCACCGTGCTGCCCGTCGGCACCTCGCTGACGCTCGCCGGCTTCGCGGCCCTGCCGCCCCGTACGAAGGCGCGCCCGTGGGAGGTGAGGCGGGTCTGCAAGTGGTGGCGATGCTGCTGGCCCAGCTCATCCCGATCGCCGCCGGGATGCGGTATCACCACCGCCGACCAGCTGACCACCATCCGCAACCTGTCCCTCGCCCTCCTGGTCGCCGGCCTGTCCGCCGACGCGGCCCTCGTCAGCCTCATCCTGCCGGCCTACGGCCTGGTGACGTACGCCGTCTCCGGCCTGGCCCTGGCACCGCTACGCCGAACCGCTCGCCTTGGAAAGGACTTCGCCTGATGAACCCCGCCCTGCCCGTGGCCGTCGTCGGCGCCGGCCCCGTGGGCCTGGCCGCCGCGGCCCACCTTGCGCGCGAGTGTCGGCGATCAGCCGAGTGGACGTCGACCGGCTGCGTACGGCGGGCCGTGGGGACACGCCGTTCGTCGTGCGCTTGGAGGACGACAGCGAGATCCGCGCCCGGGCGGTGATCGACGTCTCCGGCACCTGGGCCACCCCGAACGTGCTCGGCGCCAACGGGCTTCCCGCCCACGGCGAGCGGCAGGCGGCCGACTGGATCGACCACGCGCTGCCCGACGTGCTCGGCGCCGACCGCGACCGCTTCGCAGGCCGCCACATGGTCGTGGTCGGAGCCGGGCACTCGGCCGCCACCACTCTCCTGGCGCTCGCCGACCTGGTGGAGCAGGCGCCGGGCACCCGCGTCACCTGGGCCATCCGCGCGGATGCGCCGGACCGCGCCTACGGCGGCGGGCACGACGACGCCCTGCCCGCCCGCGGCTCCCTCGGCTCGGGCCTGCGCCTGCTCGTGGACAAAGGATTGGTCGAGCTGGCGGCGGGCTTCAGGGTGAGCGGTGTGCACGTCCTCACCGACGGCACGGTCGAGCTGCGCTCCCGGGGCGGCGATCGGACGATCAGAGCCGACCACATCATCGCCGCCACGGGCTACCGGCCGGATCACTCCATCACCAGTGAGCTGCGGCTGGACCTGGATCCCATCCTCGGCACCACCCGCCTGCTGGCTCCCCTGATCGACCCCAACGACCACTCCTGCGGCACCGTACGTCCACACGGTGTGGACGAACTGACGCACCCCGAGCCGGGCTACCACGTCATCGGCATGAAGAGCTACGGTCGCGCCCCGACCTTCCTGCTGGCCACCGGCCACGAGCAAGCCCGTTCCGTCGTTGCCGCCCTGGACGGTGACTGGGCGGCCGCCCGCGACGTCCAGCTCGACCTGCCCCGAGACCGGCGTCTGCTCGGTAACCCTGGCCGTACGCGCCATCGCCGACGACTTCGGCCTGCCGCCCGACACCCCCGCCAAGCTCATGGCCGCCACCACCCGCCACCTCGCTCAGCACGCCGACCCCGCCGACGCGGTCATGGCAGCGGCGGCCGAACTGGGCGTCGACCCGGCGGCAGCCGTCAAGCTGGCGGCCCTCGCCGGATAGCCAGGCGTGGTGATGGTCGGCTCGAACCCATCACCACGCGAAACACCGGCCCGCAGGGCTCGTCAGCGGGCGGCCAGGCGGTCCCAGAAGGCCAGGTTGTGGAGGCCGTCCTGATCGTAGACGCCGACGCCACCGGGGCCCGGGGCCAGGCGATGGACGTGCCCGGTGCGTACGGGGCTCCAGCGCGGCAGGCCAGGAGCGTTGGGGTCGCCGGTCGCCGCGAAACGCGACCAGTATTTGATCATCATGTCGCCGAGCTTCCGCTGCTCGCGGGTGAGCGGGGCCCCTGGGAACAGGAACGACAGTTCCGATCCGTGCGAGGCGAGCGGCTCCACGCCACCGGGCAGGGGGAAGATCGGCGGCGCGGTACGGTCGGCGAACCCGTAGGAGTAGACCGGGGTGCGCTCGCTGAGCAGTCGGTCACTGGCACGACCGGCCCACGCCCAGTCGAGATCGCTCATGATCGCCGCTACGGCTTGCGTCGGCCGCCCTCGGGACGGGTACTTCGCCGCGATCGCCGCGGCGTTGTCGCCGAAGATGTCCCGCAGGCCGTCCTGGTATGCCTGCTCGGTGAGACCGGGGAAGATCAGCGAGGTGAACAGCGTCCCCTCGTCACGGGTGATGCCGGTGAGGATCGGCATGCGGTGGAAGCGGCCCTGCGCGAAGACGGTCGCGGGGTCGGCGGGCAGCACGGTGTTGCCGTAGCCCGGAAGGGCGAGCGGCTCCCGCGCGAGGAGCTGGGAGACGGGTTTGCCGCGCAGGCAGGCGACGGCCGTCTTCGGCTCGGTGCAGCCGAGCGCGGTGGCGATGGTCGCTCCGTGCGCCTCGTGGGCGGCCTTGGGAACCCACATCGGGAGGTCCATGACCGGCCTCAGACGGCTGCCGGTGAAGGCGGTCTGGGAGCAGAACGTGCTCTGGGTGATCGCCCGGTGGAAGAGGCCGGCGGCGGCGGGCGACGCCAGCTGGGCGCACACCGAGTGCGCTCCGGCGGACTCCCCGAACAACGTGACGTTGCGTGGGTCGCCGCCGAAGGCCGCGGCGTTGCGCTGGACCCAGCGCAACGCCGCCTGCTGGTCCTCCAGCCCGTAGGCCCCGCCGTCCGCCAGTCCGGGATGCCCGAAGAAGCCGAACACGCCGAGCCGGTAGTTGACGGTGACCACCACGACGTCGCCGCGCGTGGCCAGGCGGGTGGCGTCGTAGTCGCTGCCGGCCCCCTTCGTGAGGCTGCCGCCGTGCAGCCAGACCATGACGGGCCGGGGGCGGCGCGGAGTGGCCGAGCGCGGGACGGTCACGTTGAGGTACAGGCAGTCCTCGCTGTCGCTGGCGGGCAACCCCCACAGATCCGTGGACTGGGCACACCTGTTGCCGGGGCGTGTCGCGGCGCGGACGCCCTGCCAGGGAGTCACCGGCTGGGGAGACCGCCAGCGCAGGTTGTCCACGGGAGGAGCGGCGTAGGGGATGCCCTGGAAGGTCCGGTGGTCCCGGGCGACCTCGCCTCGCACCCAACCCGCATCGGTCCGTACGGCGTTTCGCGTGGCCGCGTCCGCCGGTGCGGCCCCTGCTATCACGGCTGTCAAGATCACAACAGCTGAGCCAAGAGTACGCATGAATGTCATGCGGCGAGCCTAGGGACGCCGGTACGGCGGGGTAATGCCGCTGGATACCGCCCTGGGTGCACTTAGATACACCCTCAGGTGATCAGATGTTGTGGGGCGATGTTGGCGCGATCGGCCGGACGGGCGGTCCCGTCCCGACCTGAGTGTGATCTTCCCGGAGTCTCACGTCGCGGATGCAGTGACGACGCCGGTCGGAAGGATCGCCGGGCGCCGGGGAACAGGGACTCATCGGCGGGGGGTGGTGCGGTGGTGCCCGTGATCGTAGTGGGCGGCCGGCTGTTGGGTGATCAGGCGGGGCGGTGGCCTTGGTGGTGTGCGGCGCGTCCAGGGTCAGCACCACCCAGGCCGCCTCCAGTCGCGGCAGCAGAGCCCGGGCGGCCGGCCCCAGCGAGTACGGCGAGCGCGTACGCCAGGCCGCCAACCACTGGATCCGCACCGGCGAGCACGACGCCGTCGATCTGTCCGCCTTGATCACCGGGCGATGCCGACGGAGGAACCGATCAATCGACGCACATCGCCTCGTGGGTGGACCGGAAGACCCATGTGCCGCCACCCGGAGAGGTGTAGATCCCGGAAGTGTTGTAGGTCCCAGGGGTGCAGTCGTGGCCGACCGCGAGGACGGCCTGCCGGGCCCGCCCTTCAGCCGCCGCCACCCCCTCCGCGTAGGTGTTGCCCGCCCCCACAGCAGTGGCGCTGCGGGGAGTGTCGTAGCCGTCCGCGTGCGCGGCCATGGGCGTGGTTGCCAGGCCGACCGCCACCACCGCTGAGACGAGTCCGCACCGGCGGAGCCAAGTGACTTTTCGCATGCTACTCCTTACGGGGACGAGCATTTGACGATCGGTATCAATTCAGCGCAGATCGATATAGCGGCGGCGTCGCACCTGGCCACAAGAATTCTCATGGCTATGGGAACTCCGGGGAATTGCCCATTCAGTGGATTTTCTATCTGCCGGGTCGTGCGATTCACTTTAAGGTCAGCCGGCCCGAATATCGGCCGGTCTCGTCATGCGACCGCGCTGCCGAGTCGCTCACGAGTGCCGCCTCGAGATCTACAAACATGCATACTGTGATCGCTGCCAGGGCCACTGTCAACGGTCGGGACGAAGCCTTTTCCACTGCGAGGTTCCGGACTCCGGTGGCAGGCGAATTTTGTCTGGCCACTGGTGAACGCCTGCATGCCATGCTGCACCTCTTCGGTCGCACGTACGGGTTCTGAGAGTTTCGATTCGACCATCGCGCACCGGCATCGATGAAAATTTCATCGGCGCACGGCCGCGCCACCTTGTCGGCGACCGCCCGGAGCACACCCCTCAGGCGCACGCGGCGAAGGGAGCGCGAGGTGACGCCCGAGGATGTGGCGCGGCAAACGAAGCAGATCGTGATCACGGTGGGTGCCGCATTCGGCAAGACCGACCGCTTCAGGGCTCGCGGGGAAAGCCTGGGGCTTTCGCACTGGCCGTTCTACTTCGGTGCACGCGCGGGGGTGCTGGGTGAGGTGGACGCCGAGGTGGTGACCGCGGCGTGCGGCTTCTTCTCGCCCGACCTGGTCCGTGACGCGTGGGACACCGCGCGGGCCATGGTTCCGCTCACCAGCCTCGTTGCGGCAGACGTGGCGGAGTGCACGCATTGGGCGCGCACCACGTACGGTGACCTCCCGGAGCTTGATCAGTTGGCCGACCTGGCCGAGCACGCCGTGGAGGCGGCCGAGTCGACCGCCCGCCCGCTCTTCGCAGCATGGCGATCGCTTGCGGTGGCCGATGACGATCCGGCATCCCGGGTTGCTCTCGCATTGCTGCGGTTGCGCGAACATCGGGGCGCCTCTCATCTGATCGCCATCCATGAGCATGGCCTCACCCCGCTCAGAGCTGTCCTCGCCGGACCGGGTGCCGACAAGGCGAGGGCGAACGGATGGAGCGGGCCGTGGCCGTCAGTGCCGGCGACCGACGCCGTTGCCCTCGCCGGGGCGGAGCAGCGAACGGACGAGCTCGCCGCCGCACCGTACGCCGCCCTCACGTCAGTGGAGCGAGAGCACTATGTGCGGCTTCTCGGCCAGGTTCATGACGCCTACGGGCGTGGACAGTGTCCGGAGCAGGCGTGAGGGACACGCCGCGGGTATTCGCGCGCGCCACCGTCGGCAGCCCGGGAATCGACAGCAGCGATCCGCGCCCAGCGTGGCACTCCGGGCACTGCGAGGGGCGGCTCGCCGCCTCGACGACCGGCCACTGACCGCCTCGATCGAACAGGGGCGTCAGATCGGCCTGTCCTGATCGAGCTCGGACGGCGAGAAGGACGCCAGGAGCAGGCCGGTCAGCCGCTGCACCGCCGGCTGGTCGCCGGTGAGGTGGAGGTTCCCGGATCGGACGGCGTCGGTGATGGTGCACCGGCCGTCGGACAGGGCTCGGAGGGTGTCGATGTCGGTGCTGAGTGTGGCGTCGGGGTGGCCGGAGGCCGCCCGGCTGATGGTGAGGGCGTCGTCGGTGACCTCGGCCAGGTAGGCATCGTCGTCGATGCGGAGCTCGTACGTGCCGCGCAGCGTGCCGGCGCATGCCGGGTCGAATCCCGCCTTGACGCTGAGCAGCAGTGAGTCGATGCCGAGGTCGCCGGGCGGTTGCGGGGCCCGGCTCCCCCATCGGCCCAGGTGCAGGAGCATCGGCTCCAGTTCGCGGCCCCATGCGGTCAGCTCGTAGAGATGGACCCGTGCGGGCGCGCCCAGGTCGCGGCGGTGGACGACGCCGTGGTCGACGAGGTCGCGCAGCCGCTGGCTGAGGACGTTCGGGCTCACGCCGGGCAGGCCGCCCAGCAGATCGTTGAAGCGCTTGGGGCCCAGGAGCAGGTCACGGATCACCAGGAGGGCCCACCGCTCGCCGACGACATCCAGACCCCGGGCCACGCCACACGGATCCCCATAACTGCGCCTGCCGCTCATGACTCCCAGATTACCGGAGTAATCCTCTTTTAGGAGTGCTACTTGTTTTTTAGGAGTTAGTAGGTCTAGGTTCGAACCATGAGCCACTCCAGCAGCAAGGCGGCGGGGCTGCCCCAGGGCGACGTGAACCTCCTGCGCACCCCCACGGCACAGCGCCTGCTCGCCACCCCGCAGCCGGCGCGGCTGGCCTACAACGGCAAGGACGGCACCCCGCGACTGATCCCGGTGCACTTCGTGTGGACCGGCGACGAGGTCGTCATCGGCGCGTTCGCCGACACCTACAAGGTCCGCGACCTGCGCGCCCGCCCCGACGTCGCGATCACCATCGATACCGCCGACGGCCCGCCCCAGGTGCTCATGCTGCGCGGCAGGGTCACCCTGACCGAGGTGGAGGGCGTCCTGCCCGAATACGCCACCGCGCATCGCCGGGGTATGGGTGAGGAGGCCGGTACCGCCTGCCTGGTGGCCGTCGACCGCCCCGGCCTGCGCATGGTGCGCATCGGCCTGCGCCCCAGTTGGGTCGGCGTGCTGGACTTCCAGCAACGCTTCCCGATCTTGACACCCCGACCCGCCCTGGCCGCTCCCGGCGGTCGATGACACGGCCCGGCCCAAGACAGCGGAAGCCAGAGAAGGGACATAGCGGATGGGCAAGATCGTTGTGACCGCGTTCGTCACCCTTGACGGCGTGATTCAGGCGCCCGGCTTTCCGGACGAGGATCGCGACGGCGGGTTCGAACGTGGTGGCTGGACACAGGCGTACCCCGATCCGGCGATCGGCCGACGAGCCACCACGTCAGTGCTGGCGGCGGACGCCCTGCTGCTCGGCAGGCGGACCTATGAACTGTTCTCCGGCTACTGGCCGACCGCCGACCCCGACGACCCCCGCACCGGCAAGCTCAACAGCCAGCCCAAGTACGTCGCCTCACACACCCTGCAGACAGCCGAGTGGACCAACACCACCATCCTCGACGGGGACATCACCAAGCAGGTCGCCGACCTCAGGGACACATACGACGAGATCAGCATCTGGGGCAGCAGCAGACTGATCGCCACACTGCTCCGCGACGACCTCATCGACGAATTCGTCCTGCTGACCTACCCCCTCACCGTCGGCAACGGGAAGCGGCTGTTCACCGGCGACACCCCGCTGAGACTGCGACTGACCGGGACGACGACCTCGGACACCGGAGTGATCATCAGCACCTACCGCCGCACCGATCCGGCCGACGGCAGCTCCGAAGGAGACAGCAAGCATGAGAAAGCTCATCGTCTCGATGTGGATCACCCTGGACGGATTCGTCGCCGGCCCTGACGATGAGATGGACTGGCTGAAGATCGACGACCAGCTCATGCGATACGAGCAAGACCTCGTGGAAGGCGCCGACACCCTCCTGCTCGGCCGGATCACCCACACCGACTTCGCCTCCTACTGGCCCGAAGTCATCAACGATCCGGGCGAACCGGACGAGGTCAGAAACTACGCCCGCCGGGTTCACGCCATGGAGAAGATCGTCGTCTCCGCCTCCGGCAACACCACCCCGTGGCAGAACACCCGCCGCCTCGAAACCGTCGATCCCGATCGGATCAGCGAACTCAAGCACGGTCCCGGCGGCGACATCGTGCTTTATGGCAGCCTCACGGTGATCCGCGCACTAGCCGATCTCGGGCTCGTCGATGAATACCACCTTCTGGCGCATCCGGTCTTCCTGCGCCAGGGCAAGGCCCTGTTCCAGGGCGACCGGCCCGTGCCGCTCAAGCTGGCCTCGGCCCACGCCCTCCCCTCAGGGGTCGTCCTCATGAAGTACCGGCCGATCCACGAGTGATCCACCGCCCACCGGCCGGGGAGGCGTCAGGCTCAGCGGTGACGGCCGTGGTCGGCCGCGAGGTGGCCGGTCAACCGTTCCCAGTTGCCGGATCCGATGGCGACCTTCTCCTCGTCGGTGAACGGCGCGTTCTCGAGGAAGGACCTGGCGACGCCGCCGCTGGTGTCCAGGTAGGGAAAGCCGCCGGGGCGGGTGCCGAAGGTGTACGGGTAGTCGGTCGAGTAGAGCATGCGGCCGGTTCCGACGACCTCGGCCGTCCAGCGCAGGTAGCGCTCGCTGACCGTGCCGCTGCCGGCCACCCAGAAGTTCTGGCGGAAGTAGTCGGCCAGCGGCCGCCGCAACCCGGCCATGCCCTGCATGACGCCGACATGATCCAGGTAGAACAGGACGACCTCGCCCCAGTGTCCGGCGATCACCTGAAGGCCGGGGTGCCGGTCGAACACCCCGGAGAAGATCATCCGCAGATACTGCACGCCGAGGTCGTAGTACCAGCCCAGCCCGGCGGTCGCCAGCATCGGGCCCACGCCGTCGGGCAGCCCCGAGTAGTACGCCTCGTGGACCGCCCGCACCGGGGCCTGCGGGTGGAAGTGCAGCGGGACGCGAAGCCGTTCGGCCGTTGCGTAGAGGTCGTCGAACTCCGCCGCGTCGGCCAGTTTGTCGCCGGTGCGGCCGTACAGCATGGCGCCGCGGAAGCCGAGCCTGGTGATCGCACGCTCCAGCTCCGCCGCGGCCGCTTCGGGGGCGGACGTCGGGATGCACGCGAACGCCTGGAACCGCAGCGGATGGGCGGCGACGAGCTCGGCGAGCGCGTCGTTGGCCGCACGCGCGACGCTCACGGCGTCGGCCGCTGCCAGGTTCTGCACGCCCGGCGAGGCCAGGGACAGCACCGCGACGTCGACGCCCTGGTCGTCCATGTCGGCGAGACGCCGATCACCGACGTCACTCAGCCGTCGCGTGACCGGGTGGTCGTCACCGTAACGGTGCGGCTGCACTCCGGCCCTCTTCCATGCGTCGAGCAGAACCGGCAGGACCACGTGTTCCTCAAGACCGATGATGCGCAGCTTCTCGGACATGCCAACGACTCCTTCACTTGCTGTTTCCAGTGATATCGGCGAAAGCGTATCACTGGAATCATCGTTGGAAACAATCGCCTGCTATCGTTGATACATGGCTGGTGAGTCGGATCATGCAGAGGTCGAGGTACGTGAGGTCTCCCGGCAGCGGATCGTCGAGGCGGCGGCGGACCTGCTCGCGCACGAGGGACGCGAGGCGGTCACCACCCGGGCGGTCGCGGCCGCCGCCGGGGTGCAGGCCCCGGCGATCTATCGCTTGTTCGGCGACAAGGACGGGCTGCTCGACGCGGTGGCCGAGCACGGCTACGCCACGTTCCTCGCCGCCAAGCACGCCGACGCCCGCCCGCAAGATCCCGTCGAGGACCTGCGCGCGGGCTGGGACCTGGCCGTCGAGTTCGGGCTCGTCAATTCCGAGCTGTACGCGCTGATGTACGGCGAGCCCAGACGCGGCACGGACTCAGCCGCTTTCCGAGCCGGCATGAAGATCCTGCTCGACCGTATCCACCGCGTCGCCACCAGCGGCCGGCTGCGCGTCGACGAAGAGCTCGCAGCCGCCCTCATCCACGCGACCGCCCGCGGAGCCGTGCTCACCTGGCTGTCGCTGCCCGGCGATCGGCGCAACCCCGCTCTTCTCACCGCCATGCGCGAAGCGATGGTCGCCGCCGTCACCCTCGACGAGCCCGCCGTACGCGACGCAGGCCCGGCGGGCGCCGCCCAGGCGCTGCGTGCCCTGCTGCCCGAGCAGACGACGCTCAGCAACGCGGAACAACACCTGCTCGGCGAATGGCTCGACCGCCTGACCGCGGACCGCCGAGAGGACTGCTGACTCGGCCTCCATGGCCGACGCATCTCAGAGGCGGGCCGGGATGCCGGCCGATCAGCCGCCGCTCTCCCCGGCCTCGACCGCCGTGACCATCGACGGCGCCGTCTCGACCGGGCGTCGTCTCGGGGCGAACAGCGCGACGGCCATTCCGGCCAGGGAGATCGCACCGCCCAGCAGCAGCGCGGCCTGGAAGCCGTCCATGGCCGAGGCGGGCGTGGCGTAGCTGCCGTGGGCGGCGAACATCGCGCCGAGGAACGCGACGCCGAACACCCCGCCGAACTCCCGTACCGCGTTGTTGGCCCCGGAGGCGACGCCCATGTCCTGCGGAGGTACCGAGCTGAGCGCGAGGTTGATCGTGCTCGGCAGGCACATGGCGATGCCGATGCCGCCGAGCGCCAGCGGGGCGAACAGGACGAGGTAGCCGGTGTCGGTTGCGGCCACCGCGCCGAGCCAGATCAGCCCCGCCCCCTGGAGGAGCAGCCCGCCGACGATGAACGGGCGGGTGCCCAGCTTGTCGGTGAGGCGGCCCGCGACAGGGGCGACGATGAGCACCATCGCGGTCCAGGCCAGCAGGCGCAGGCCGGCGCCCAGGGGGTCCTCCCCCATGCCGAGCTGGAACATCTGCGAGATGATGAACAGCGAACCGATCAGAGCGCAATGCATGAAGAAGGCCGATCCGTTCGAGACGGCGAAGCCTCGCAGGCGGAAGTAGCTCAGGGGGAGCACGGGGTGCTCCGCGCGGCGCTCCCACAACAGGAACATCGCCAGCAGCACGGCACCGCCCGCCGCCATGAGGATCACCTCGGAGTGTCCCCAGCCCAGTCCGGGCACCCGCGCGGCTGCCCAGACCAGGCCGAACAGGCCGAGCGAGGCCAGCCCCAGGCCGATGATGTCCAGTTTGGGACGTGGGCCGAAGCTCTCTCGCATGAGTGCCGCCGCGAGGACGGTGGCGACCACCCCGAACGGCACGTTCAGCCAGAAGATCCACTGCCACGACAGGCCCTGCGTGATGAGGCCGCCGACCACCGGCCCGGCGGCCACCGCCGCACCCGAGACGCTGCCCCAGACGCCCATCGCCCAGCCGCGTCTGTCCGGCGGGTAGGCGGTGCCGAGCAGGGTGAGGCTCACCGGGATCGCGATCCCCGCCGCCACTCCCTGTACGACACGGGCGATGATCAGCACACCGATCGTCGGGGCCAGCGCGGCCAGCGCCGAGGCCACCGTGAACACGGCCAGCCCGAGCACATAGGCCCGCAGGCGGCCGAACCGGTCGCCGATCGCGGACCCGATCAGCATGAGGCACGCGAAGGCCAGGTTGTAGGCGTTGACCGTCCATTCGAGGTCGGCCAGGCTCGCGTCGAGGTCCTTCTGGATGGTCGGCAGCGCGGTCACCACCACCATCACGTCCAGCGAGGTCAAGAACGCGCCGACCGACACCAGGCCGAGGCTCCAGCCGGGCCGGATGGCACGCAGCGTCGCAGCGGAAGCGCCGGCGTTCATGCCCCGGCCTCCCCGGCTGCTCCGTCAAGCATTTTCTGGGACATCGCTTCGTGGTTCCTCTCGGGTCACTGGGACGCGGCTCTGTCCGGCCGGCCGTAGGGGCGAGGTGGAGCAGGTTCACACCGGGGACGGTCGTGACATCGGCGACGCGTCGAACAGTCAGCCGTGGGCGCGGCCTCGCGAGGCAGCCGCGCCGCCCGGATTGCTACTCCTCGAACAGTAGCATCTACTTCTTATTTAGGAGTAAATAATCCTGGTTTGATGAGGAGGCGGTATTCTCGGGGTGTGGCGACGAAACGCAGATACGACGACGGATGCGGTGTGGCGCTCGCGATGGACGTCCTCGGCGAGCGCTGGTCGGTGCTCGTCGTGCGCGACCTGCTGCTCGGCCCCAAGCGGTTCACCGACCTCCAGGCGGGCCTGCCGGACATCAGCCCCAACGTGCTGTCCCAGCGGCTGCGCGACCTTCAGACCACCGGCGTGCTCCGGGTCCGCACCCTGCCCCGGCCCTCGGCCTCCCGCGTGTACGAGCTGACCGAGTGGGGTGCCGAGCTCGAGCCGATCGTCATGGCGCTCGGACTGTGGGGCTCCCGCACGCCGGTCATGCGGCGTGAGGGCGAGATGCGCGCCGACTCGCTGATGCTCTCCCTGCGCTCCGCCTTCACGTCACAGGACGAGCGGGGCTGGACGGCGAACTACGAGATCCACATCGGATCCGACATGTTCAGCGTGCGCATCGCCGGCGACCGGCTGGCCGAGATGGCCCGGGGTCAGTCGGCCACGCCCGCCGACGCGATCATCACCACCGACAACAAAACTCTCGGGATGCTGGTCAACCACGAGGAGCCGACCGACGCCGCCGTCGAGTCCGGACGGCTGACCCTGGCCGGCGACGTCGCAGCGGCCCGGCGCTTCCTGACCGCCGTCGGCCTGTGAGGCGTTTCGATCGACGATGCCGAAGCGACTCGGAGTTCCTTGAAGGAACCCCGAATGCTAGAATAGTCGCATGCAACGCACGAAGTTCGGGGAGATGGCCTGCTCCGTCGCGCGTACGCTCGACGTGATCGGGGAGCCGTGGTCGCCGCTGATCCTGCATGACATTTCGGCAGGCATGGCGCGGTTCGACCGCATCCAGGCCGATCTCGGGATCTCCCGCAAGGTGCTGACCGGGCGGCTCAACCACCTAGTCGAGCACGGCGTGCTGGAGCGCCGCCCCTACGACAACCGGCCGCGCTACGAGTACCACCTGACGGCCAAGGGCGCCGAGCTCATCGACCTGCTCATGGTCATGACCCGCTGGGGGGACAAGTGGCTCGCCGGAGAGGCCGGCCCGCCGGTGCTCTGCCGCCACCACGCCCGCACCGGGGCCGTCTGACCAGCACGATCACCCGCCCCTCGCCTGGCGCGCCGGAGCGCCCGGTACGTCGAACCAGGGAAGCAGGTCCTCCTTGCCGAACACGGTGATCCGGCTGATGCCGCCCGACGTGACGGTGAGGACGGCGAGGCCGAAGGCCTCGTAGGTGCCGTCGTCACGGCGCAGGTAGGCGGCAGCGGCGGGCTGCCCGTTGGCCCGGACGGGAAGCATCCGCCAGGTACCGGGAGAGCCCAGCACCCGGACGAGGTAACGCAGACAGGTGTCCAGCCCGGAGAACCAACTGGAGTACCCGACCATCTCCAGCGCGGCATCCTTGCGCAAGGCCCGCTCCAGAGCCGCCAGATCCGCCTTCTCGAAGGCGGTCATGTATTGCTCCAGCAGGTCCTGGGCATCGAGCCCGGTGAGCTCCTGGTCCGCGGTGCCGGCCTCGGCCATGGCCGCGCGAGCGCGCTGCAGCGAGCTCTTGACCGCGGCCACGGAGGTCTCCAGCATGGCCGCCACGTTCGCGGCAGGGAACTCCAGCACCTCGCGCAGCAGGTAGACCGCCCGCTGCCTCGGCGTCAGCTTCTGGAGACTGGCGATGAGCGCGAGGCGCAGTTGTTCTCGCGAGGTGACGATCGAGGCGGGGTCGCCCGGGCCGGGCATGACCATCGCATCGGGGATCGGCTGCAACCAGAGCACGTCTCCGCCCGCGGCTTCGGGAGGGGCGTCGGGGTCGCCCTCCGCCGGTCCGAGACCGGAGGGCAGCGGACGCCGGCTGCGTTGCCTCCGCTCGTTCAGGCAGGCGTTGGTGGCGATCGTGTAGAGCCAGGTGCGCAGGGACGACCGGCCCTCGAACTTCTCGAAGCCGCGCCAGGCGCGCAAGTAGGTCTCCTGCACCAGGTCCTCGGCCTCGTACACCGAGCCCATCATGCGGTAACAGTGTGCCAGCAGCTCGCGACGGTACGGCTCCGCGAGCGTGGCGAAGTCCTCGATCGAGCTCACCGTGGTCCTCCCCCGTCTCTTCTGTCGACTCCTGCGGAGCCGTACCAATGGGGACCATCCCGGACGGCGAAAGGAATCGCTGCCGAGGGTCGCGATTCCTTCTCAGTGTGCGGCTTGTCTCCCTTGCCGAAGCCCGCCTCGCCCGGCGGGAAGTCCCGCGACCACTCAGGAAACCGATGCCGTCCCTGCGCGACCGCATGGCACGGCGGCGTATACCGGAAGGAACTCTGCACATGGCAGGCAAGACCGATTGGCTGACCGAGCACTATCGGCAGGTCAACGCGGGGTTCGCACAGAACCCGCCGATCTCGCTGGAAGAGTCCCGTGACCTCAACGACCACTGGAGCGACGCGACCACCGAACCCGGTGGGGTCGACTATGCCGAGGTGGACGCGGGCGGCGTGCCGGCCATGTGGGCCACGCCGAAGGCCGGCGTGGCGGATCGGGTGCTTCTGTGCCTGCACGGAGGTGGGTTCATCGGCGGTTCGATGTACACCCATCGCAAGATGTTCGCGCATCTCGCCAAGGCCGTCGGGGCCAGAGCCCTCATCGTCGACTACCGCCTGACGCCCGAGCACCAGCACCCCGCCCAGATCGACGACGCCGGCGCGGCCTACAGTTGGCTGCTCGATCAGGGTGTCAAGGCCGAGCACGTCGCCGTCACCGGCGACTCGGCAGGCGGCATGCTCAGCGTGCAGACCATGCTGCACGCCCGCGACAGCGGCATGCCGGTCGCGGCGGCCGTCATGCCGCTGTCACCCTGGTTCGACCTCGAGAACGGCGGCGAGACCCGCACGGCCAACCGGATGACGGACGTCCTGTTCGGCGGCGAGACCCCGATGAACCTGGCATTCCTGGTGCAGATTCTGCTGGGCGAGCACGGCGACCCCAAGGACCCGGCCATCAACGCTCTCTACGCCGACCTGGCCGGCCTGCCCCCGCTGTACATCCAGGCCAGCAGCACCGAGATGATCCTCGACGACAGCTACAGGCTCGCCGCGCTCGCCGAGAAGGCGGGCGTGGAAGTCGAGGTGGAGATCTTCGAAGGGCAGCAGCACACCTGGCACATGGGCGCCGGTCGCGCCCCGGCCGCCGACGAGGCGATCAGGAAACTGGCCGAGTGGGTGCGCCCCCGGCTGGGTCTCGCCTGACGCCACCTACCTGAAAGCCGCCGGGCGGGTGTCTTCGCCGGCCGGCCGGGATGCCCGCCCGCCCCAGTTCCTACGCCATGTACGCCATGTACGCCGTCCACCCGTACAACCGCGTGTCCCGCCGGCCACGCGGGACTCACTCGTTCATGAGGGCTCCTATGACCATCCACACACATGACACGTCGATAGCCGAGCAGGCGCGAGAACTGACGGCGACCATGACGAGCCAGGCACCCGCCGGCGCGCTCAGCCCGTTCACCGCCGAACAGGCCGCCCTGCGAGCCGAGGGGATTCCCGCCGGGCTCGCCAGGCCGGGATTCGTCGTGCCCGACCTGCCCCTCGTCGAGGTCGGCGGCCAGGCGACGTCGCTGTATGCGATCACGGGCAGCCGGACGACCGTGCTGGTGTTCTACCGGGGCGTGTGGGGACCGTACTGCAACCTGGCGCTGCGGACGTACCAGGAGCGGCTGCTGCCGCAACTGGCCGGCCGGGGCGTGGAACTACTGGGCATCAGCCCCCAGACCTCCCGGGGTTCGCTGGCCATGCGGCAGAAGAACGAGCTGACGTTTCCGGTCCTTTCCGACGTGGGAAACCGGTTGGCCGCCTGTCTCGGCATCCTTACGCGGCCGACGCCGGACGCCCTGGCATCACTGGCCGGGCTGGGCATCGACGTGGCCGCCGCCAATGCCGATGGCACGGTGACGGTGCCGATGCCCACGGTCGCCATCGTCGACGGCGCTCACGTCCTTCGATGGATCGACGTCCACCCTGACTACACTTCGCGAACCGAGGTTCCGGACATCATGGCCGGCCTCGACGCCTCGGCCTCGGCAGGTGTTCAGCCGGGTCCGGCCGACCTTTCGTGATCCGCCACACGTGCGAGATCGAGGAGGACGGAGAACTCAGGTGCAGCGCCAGACGGCCGCGGCCGGCAAACTGTTCTGGCCGCGCGTCGTACCGCCGATGGTGTCGTCGTCTCCGATCGTCGTGACGGAGGCGGCACCGGTGAGCTCGCCCACCAGCGTTCCGAACCGCCAGACCCGGTACGGCGTGGACGTCAGGGAGCTGACGACGAGCCCGTTCCTGTTGATGTGATCGGCCTGCGAGCTCTGCGACAGCACGTGCGGCTGTCCGTTCCGGTCCCAGTACGCCGGCCGGTTCGGGTCGGAGCCCAGCCGGATCGATCCGGCCACCAGGCCGTCGGCGATGGCCCGGGCGTACCCGAACTGCATGTCAGGCGCCTCCGGCAGGCGGGTGAGCCGGCCGTCGCGCCACAGGTGCGGCCACGGATAGGTGGCTTCGGTCCCCACCAGCAAGGTGCCGTCGTGGTCCACGTCGATCACCTTCATGCCCTCGGGCAGGCCCGGCACCCGCTCGACGACGCCGGGCCGGTCGTACGGCCAGCGCACCACCACGCCGACGCTGGTCGTGCCCTCCCAGACCACGGCGGAGCCGTAGACGTCGCCGCTCTCGGTGATCCCGATGGCCCTGCTGTTCAGCTCCGCGCCGGGCAGCGGGGTCAGTCTCTCCCGCCGGCCGTCGCGGATGCGGAAGGAGATCGCGGACGCTCCCCAGAGGCCCGTCACGGACGTTCCGGCGATGGTCCCGCTGCTGTTCTGGTCCACGACCCGGTCGGTGCCGTGGCCGGACGATCCGTAGTCGATGACCCGGCCGTCCTTCCAGTAGATGATCCGCCAGCCGGTGTCGGGGAAGTAGGCGCTGCCGGAGTATCCGCCGTTGTGATCGGTGGCGGCGACCTGGTGCTGCGTCGCGCCGGTGGGGGCCTGGAGCGCCTGCATCCGCCAGGTGCATGCCGATCGCGCCGCCGCTGCCTGGGGCGCGACGACGAACGCGGCGACCACCAGCATCGCCGCCATCACGATTCTGCCTGTCATGACTACAGTCGATCGTGATCGGCCGAGGCGGGCATCTCCCTGAATGCTCAGGAGCCGGCATGTGACGATGCCAGGATGAGCGGAACGATCGTGGTGGAGGGATCCGCGTTACGCGGGGCCGCGTACCTGGGAGCCGCGCTGTCGGTGGCGGTTCTCGTGGCGGTCGCCGCCGGACGGGGATCTCAGTCGATCGGCTCGCGATGCAGCCACTCGACGAGATCGTCGGACGCGAGCGCCCGCACGCGCGCGGCATACCGGGCGAGGTCGGCGTCGTCGAGGAGGTCGCGCCACTGGCCGCTCGTGCCGCGGCTGAAGAACGCGGCGGGATCGATCCAGTGCTCCGGACCGCCGGCGGGGACGGTCGTGTCGGCCCTGCTGCGCATCGACTCGAACGTCGCCGCCTGGACCAGGCGGGGCCATCGGTGCTCGTCGACGTCGATGCCGAGGCGCGCGGCCAGCTGCCGCATCCGCTCCTCCAGGTCGGCCTTCAGGTCGTCGTAGTGCAAGTACACGATGTCGAGATCGTCGGCGGCGTCCCGGAACGTCTGCAGGTGCTCTACAGTGCGCCGCAGCGACGACCCGACCTGCGTCGATGGCGTCTCGTCGTCGACCCACTGCCAGAAGCGGTCCCGCTCGCCGTCGGGGCGCGGCCGCAGTGGCCGCAATGGTCCGAGCTCGATGCCGTCGATCGCGGCCGCCCGTTCGCGTTGGTTGAGGAACGCGCCGATGTCGGTGTTGTCGATATGGCGGTCGATCGACAGCCCCACGTCGCGCGGGTCCCGCCCGACGCAGATGTACGTGACTGTCGGATCGTTGGGTATCCCGTCGAGCGGCGTGTGGGTCTTGATGAACCGGCGGTGCGTCTGGGCTTCCAGGTCCGCGAACACGTCTGTGCGGGCGCGAGTCACCATGTCGATCCACGGCGAGAGCACGTCCAACGGGAGCGGGAGCTCCGGTTCCTGCAGTACGAGCAGGGCGCAGATCATCTGCGTCCACGTCGTCCCGCACTTGGGCGGGGTGCTGATGATGATGTCGCCGGGGCGGAGCTCGAAGCCGCCCCAGCGGGTGCTGTCGTACATACTCGTCTCGTACCGGCGCACGGCCGTCATCCTTGCAGCGGATCCGATCCCGTGAGGCCCAGATGATTCACCGCACGACCCGAACGGCGGCTACGGGCGCGTCTACCTTGGACGCCAATCACGCTGGGCAATCGCGTCGCCGCCACCGGGCAGCTGGGTATCGCCGGACGGTGAACAGGTGGAACTCCTGGCGCGCAGCCGTTTCGGGTTCCGCGCGAGGCTGCGTGCCGTGCACCGGCCCGGCTGGTTCTGGGCGCAGAGCCGCTTCCTGCGGATCGCGGTGGCCGCTGCCGCCGAACCCGGGGCGGCACGAGGATCGCGACGACCGGCGGCCTCCGGGGGCCCGGACGGGCCGGCCGCCTACGGCAGGCGCAGGCCGCGCAGCCGGGTCCACGACAGCAGCACGTGCACCCGGTCCGGCAGGCCCAGCTTGGTCAGGATGCTCGACACGTGCACCTTCACGGTGTAGCGGCTGATGACGAGCCGGCGGGCGATCTCGTCGTTGGACAACCCCTCGGCGATCAGCTCGCACACCTGCCGTTCGCGATCGGTGAGCCGGTCGGCCGCCGCCAGCAGGGCTCTGTCGGCGTCGGTGGGCAGCGCGGGCTGCAACGCCTCGATCATCCGGGTCGTCGCCTCAGGCGCCAGCACCGACTGGCCGGCGGCGACGATCCTGATGCCGTCGCGGATGCGCTCGCCCGGCGCGTCCTTGAGCAGGAAGCCGCTGGCTCCGGCCTGCAACCCGGCGTAGACGTAGCTGTCCAGGTCGTACGTCGTGAGGATGAGCACCCGGCTGTGCCCGCCGGCGATGCGGCGGGTGGCTTCGATGCCGTCCATGCCGGGCAGCCGGATGTCCATCAGCACCACGTCCGGCCGGTGCTCCGCGACGGCGGCCAGGGCGGCGGCGCCGTCACCCACGCCGGCCACCACCGTCAGGTCGTCCGCCGCCCCGACCAGGCGGACCAGCGCCTCGCGAAGCAGCTGTTCGTCGTCGCAGACCAGGACGCGGATGGCGGTCACGACACCTCCCGCAGCGGCAGCGTCGCGCACACCTCGAACGTCTCGCGCCCCGCGCTCACCTCGACGGTGCCGCCGAGGAGCCCGACGCGTTCGCGCATGCCGATCAGCCCCACCCCGCTCGGCCCGCCCGCGGGGGCCTCGGCGGGGACGGCGTTGGCGACCGTGACCCTCAGGCGGGTGGCGGTGTAGTCGAGCGACACCCGTACGTCCACGGGCCCGGCGTGCTTGGTGACATTGGTCAGCGCCTCCTGGACGACGCGGTAGGCGGCCAGCTCGATGCTGGTGTCGACCTGGCGTACGTCGCCCGAGCGGGCCAGCGTCGCCCGGGGCCCGCCCGGCGGGATGGCCGCCACCAGGGCGTCGAGCTGTTCGAGCCGCGGAGGAGGGGCGAGCGGATCGTGGCCGGGCGGCGCCTGCCTGAGCACGCCGAGCAGCCGCCGCAGCTCGGCCAGGGACTCCCGGCCGGTGCGGGCGACCCGCCGCAGCGTCTCCTCCATGTCGTCACGGGTGTCGGCGCCGGCCTCCGCGTCGACCACCATGGTGGTGACCGAGTGGTTGAGGATGTCGTGCAGTTCCCTGGCCAGCAGGGTGCGCTCGCGCTCCGCCGCGCGTCGCCCGGCCAGCTCACGTTCGGCCTCCAGCCGCCGCGAGCGGGCCTGGAGTTCGAGGATGCGGTCACGGCGGCGCCCGTCCATCCGTCCCATGACCCAGAACCCGACGACGAGCACCGCCGCGACCACGTACACGGCCACCACCCGCAGTGGGTCACCGAGTGACACCAGCGTGACCGGCAGCCCGATGCCCAGCAGCGCCAGCACCGCCGCGATGCCGAGCACCCGGTGGCCGCCCCGGCCCCACGCCCCGAGACGGGACGCGGCGACCAGGGGCGCCACCAGGACGGGCATCTTGACCAGGATCAGCGTCAGCTCCAGGGCGACGCTCACCCCGAGCGCGGAGAGCGGGAAGCGGCGCGACCACATCAGCGCCGCCGACTGCGCGCCGGCCAGCGCCAGTTGCGCATGCGGCTCGGCACCGGGCACGAGCAGCCAGGCGGCCAGCGGCGGCAGCAGGGCGGGCAGGCCGTCGCTCAGCCACTCCAGCTTGGTCTCGCGCCGCGCCGGATCGTCCTCGTGCGCACCCAGCCGCCCGCCACCAGCACCGCCACCGGTGCCCACGGCAGCAGCGCGATCGTCCAGCTCACCCCGAGCGGCGGCCCCGGCTGGACGATCGCCTGGACCGGAAGGACGCCCGTCGAGGTCACGCCCGCTCTCTCCACGGCGAACTCGAACCGCCATGTGCCCTCCTCCGGCAGTGAGACGACGTCCAGGCCCCAGACCTGCTTCGCGCGGGGATGCCTCGGCAACACGATGGCATCGCCACGGCGCTGCAGGACGATGCCCTTCAGCCCCTTGCGGTCGCCGCTGGGCGACACGGTCGTGACCAGGCCGGTGCGCCCGTCGATGCCGCCCGCCGGCTCGAAGGTGAAGTCGAGGGACTGCAGAGCGCGGACCGGCCACTCCGTGAACCCTACGGTGATCGGTGCCCCGTCGCTCATGGAGACGGTCTCGGTGTGCACGATCTCGCCGGGGAGCGGGGCGGCGGCGGCCGGTACCGCGACGGTCAGCACGGCCAGGGCCGCCGCCAGGGCCATCAGGACGCGCCTCATGCCGTCACCGCCCGCGGGACGGAGAGGCCGCGCTCGCTGAATCGGCGCAGCATGACGGCGCACTGCCAGCCCAGCCATCCCGTCCCCGCGCCCAGGGCGGTCGCCGCGACCAGCGTGACCACCAGGTTCATCTCCAGGATGCCGAGCACGCCGTAGAAGAGCGCCGTGTTGAGTCCGGCCAGCGCGCCGGCCGCCACCGCGATCCGCACCGGGTTCACCGCGCGCCGGACCGCCCACGCCGTCATGCCCCCGGCCAGCAGCGCGACGAGCGGATAGGTGACCGGGAACCCGATCAGCGCCTGTGGCATGTTGGCGGCGTAGTCGCGCATCGGCTGGCCGATCGCCTCGGCGTACCATCGGGTGGCGGCCGGGGCGAACAGTGAGAGCCCGCCTTGGACGAGCACGAACGTCAGTCCTGTCGCGGCGGGCCAGTGCCAGGAACGGGTGAGGCCGATGACCAGGCTCAGGATGAGCGCCGCCGCCGCGCCCAGGCCCAGGACGCGCGGCGCCACCCCGGGCAGCCATTCGAAGATCATCTCGGACACCATGCCGAAGGCCGACGTCGAGCCGAGGGTGGCCAGGCCGATGGCCAGGGCCAGGCCCCATCGCTCGGCCCGGGTACGCCTCAGCACGGCGAACGCCATGATCATGGCGAAGATCTCGACCTGGATGGACAGCCCGAGCCCGAAATGCGACGGGGTGGCCCCGGCGGCGATGTCGAAGCCGTAGACCTCGTGCCACCACAGGTCGGAGCCCGCGTACAGGAGGTTGCCCGAAGCGCCCAGCCCGCCCACCAGGAACGGCCACGGCGCCCGGAACGTACGCCACACCGTCACGGAGGGCGTACTGGTGGCGGCGCCGCGCGCCCAGGTGGACAGCAGCACCACGGTCAGGCAGGTGATCCCGATGATGCCGGTGCCGGCGTAGAGGAGCAGGTGGGGGGCGGTCCAGAAGTCGTCGGGGCCGACGTCGCCGTGCCACTGCCCGTCCCAGACCATGCCGGTCAGCAGCGTGGCGTAGCCGAGGAGCAGGACCCAGGCGCCGGTGACCTCCCGGCGGGGTATGTGCGGAAGTTCGGATGACATGGGAGTTTCTCCTACTCTGCGACTAATGCGTTGACTTTGATGACCTCGGTGCCCGAGGCGCCCTGGACGCGGATGCCGATCTCCCATGGGCCCGTCATGGTGAACAGCTCGCCGCCGGCCACATAGCGCCCGGGCCCGTCGGGCCGGGCGGGGATCTCGGGTGTGGTGTGCCCCATGTGCGGCATGACCGCGAAGATCGAGACCTTCGCCGGGGAAGCCGGTCGGAGCTCGACACGCGCTTCGAGGGGGCCGGTACGGGGTTCGAGGCGCACCACGACGGCGTGGTGGGGACCCCGGCCACGCAGCTCGGCCGGGGCGGGAGCGGGACCCCCTCGGACGAGCCAGACGATCCCGGCCACGATCAGCAGCACAGGCGGGACGATGTACCAGCGGCGCCTCATCGGCCGCTCCCTTCCTCGGCGACCTCGACGACGTGAGGCACGGTGACGATCCGGTAGTCCTGGGCGTACTGGATCCAGACCAGATAGCGGCCCGGCCGGGGGAAGCTGAAGACGAACTCCAGCCGTGGCCCGTAACGGGCGACCGACTCGTCCGGCGCCCGGGCGGCGGTGGCGTCGGCGGTGGCATCGGCCATGGAACGGGCCTCGTGGACGTGGCCCAGGTAGCCGCCGTCCCGGCTGCGCAGGATCAGATGGCCGGCCATGCCGAGCCAGGGCCGCAGGGCGGTGGCGCCGGTGTCGAGCGTGAGGCGGACGGGCCGTCCGGCGACGGGTCGCGCGGGCTCGATCACCGGCACGGCACCGGTGGTGACGGTCACCGGGCTCTCCCCCGGATCACGCTCGTCCGGGCCGGGCACGGTGAACGCGCCCGATACGAGTTGGCCGCCCGCACCGGTGCGTTCGAACTCGACATACACGAGGTGCCGCCCCGGCCGCTCCGCGCGCAGCCGCACCTCGTACACGCCCGGCGCGGTCCTGATCGGGTGCACGTGCCGGAAGAAGCGGCCGTCGTCGCCGGTCACCACGAGGTGCGCCAGTGCGGCGTGGTGCTCGACCAGGTCGTCCGCCGGGGCCCCGGTGGAGCCGTCGAACAACGTCACCCGCAGCCGGTAGTCCGACCGGATGGGGGGTCGCTCCGGAGACACCTCCACCAGCGGCTGCGCGTTCGGCCGGGTGAGCGTCTCGGGAGCCGGCGCCTCCTCCGGCGCGATCCAGGGCGAGAGCGCTCCGGTGGTGAACGCCACGACGATCGCCACCGCGAACGTCCCCGCGAACCCGGCCGCCGTGCCCCTGCGCCGGAGCGCCGCACTCGCCAGTGCGCCGAGCAGCGCCACCGCCCCGCACGCGAAGGCCGCGTACACGACGACCTCCCACCGCGGCGTGCGCGGCACCAGCAGGTTGAACGGCAGCACCGACCGTTCACCGCCCGCCCGCACCTCCAGCTCGTGCGGTCCCACCTGCCCGGCGCGCAGGACGGCCGGGTACATGCCGGGCCGCCCGGCCTCGATCCGCACCGAGGCGGTGGACGAGCCGCCGTCCTCGACGGACCGGACGGCCAGCTCGACCGGCCCGCCCTTCCCCGGGTCGTGCGCGACCACGTCCACCTGCAGCGGAGCCGGCACCCGGATGCTCGCCCGCACCACGACGGTGAGCTCCATGCCGCCGATCGTCTGCGCGAAACGCACATCGGCCTCGGCGTCCAGGCCGTGCGCGGCCGCGGGGGACGCCCAGGCGAGCACGGCCACGAGGGCGAGCAGGACCGAGGTCAGACGGTTGATCACGGCCCGAGCGTAGGATCCGGGCCGCCTCCGCCACATCGGCCGACGGCACTGACCTGCCTAGTTCCTCGGAACTACCGGCCTCGTCCCGGCACCTGAGCCGTGCCCGTTACTTCAGTCGCTTTCGGGAGCGTGTCTCGCCAGGCCCATGTAGTGCGCCCTGAGACCGCCGTCGAGATGTTCGACGGCGTAGCGCAGGGCGGTGCGGGGCATGGTGGCGGCGTGCCGATCCAGGAAGGCCAGCAACAGCGCCCGATCCCGCTTGCCCGCCTCACGGATCCAGCCGCCATAGGCCTTCTGCACCAGGTCGGCCGGATCATCCACCAGGACGTCGGCGATGCCGAAGGTGTCGGCGAGATCGTCCTGCCGGATGAAGTAGGAGGTCGCGACGATGGCGGTGCGCCGTTCCCACCAGTGGGCCGAGCGGGCCAGCTCGTAGAGCACGGCGCGGGACCGGCCGAACAGGTGGCCTCCCACGACGTACGGCGCGGCCAGGTCCACCAGGTCCCAGGTGTTGATGCGGTCGTGGTGGCCGAGGTAGAGGTCGTACAACCGCGCGCGGTGCGCGTCCGGGGTGCGCTTGCGGCGGGCCTGCTTGTCCATGACGCTGCACGCGCCCACCCTGATCTCGTGCACGTCGCTGCCGAGCAGCTTGACGATCTCGCTCGGCTCCAGGTCGATGAACTCCTTGGCCAGCGCGAAGACGTCCCGCATGCGGATGCCCAGCACGACGCCGGGCCCGGAGGAGCGGTACGCGCGCGTCTCCGGCACGGGCAAGGCCATCAGCCGCTCGGTGAATGCGTCACTGGTGGAGGTCATGTCCCGGTTCTTCTCCCTTCTCCGGGGTGGCGGGGGTCCCGAACGGCTTGATGTGCCGCAGGGCCGCCGGCGAGAGCACCGCTGTCCCGGCGAACGCTACCGCGCACACCGCCGCGATGACACTGAGCCCGGAGGTGAACGCCTCGCCCGCGGTACTGGCCAGGCTGTGGCCGAGAGGCTGGTCCGGGACCGCCGCCCGGAGCCGGCTGTACGCGTCGCCCAGCCGGTCATGTGCGCCGGCATGCCAGTAGGCGGCGGCAGGCCCGCCCGGAAGTTCGCCGGCGGCGACCTCTCCGCCGTCTTCGGCCGCGCCCTGCACGGGAACGCCGATCTCGACGTCCGAGTCGGTCTCGCCGGAGGTGTGATAGCGCACGTACGGCGGCCCGGCCGGGCTCAGGCCGTGCTCAGGCCCGTGCTCACCGGAATGGGTCCGCAGCGCTGTCAGGCCCGTGGTGCGTCGCACTCTGATGACGGCTCGCGGGGCGAGCGGACGACGACGAGCCGTGCCAGGCGCAACGCGGCGGTCGGCTCGGTGAACCCCGGCTCCTTTCCGGGTTCCGCCTCGGGAGTATGGCGCCACCTCATGATTGCCGTGCAGTGCGCCGTTCATGGAATTCTTGTGAGTTATCCATGTTCGGCCGTCCGGCGTCCGGTGACCAGCATCGCGAGGGCCGTGGCGAGTTGGGGGTCGGCCCGTCCCGCTTCCTCCAGGGCGGCCGCCAGCGTCTCGTCGTAGCTCCGGCTCGCCTCGGCGTGCCTGGTCCGGCCCGTCTCGGTGATGACGGTGTAGACGCCGCGCTTGTCGTCGGGGCACAGATCGCGGTAGGCGAAGTCGGCGGCGTTCAGCCGTGCCACCAGGCGGGTGACCGAGCTCTGGTTGAGCCCGACCTTGTCGGCCAGTTCCTGCATGCGCAACTCGCCGGTGGGGGAGGCGGCGAGGTGGCCGAGGGCGCGGAACTCCGACAGGCCGATGCCGTGCTTTCGTTGCAGCGCGGCGGCGAGTTTGTTCTCGACGTGGGCGTGCAGCAGGAGAACCTGCTGCCAGGCGGCGGCGAGGTCGGACGCGGGCGGGGCGGGTGCGGTGGGAGCCATGGAACCTCTTCGTCCTTGAGACCGGCTTGACAGAAGCATACATGTACATGCAACATCCTTCCATCACTACTTGCACGTACATACAAATAGGAGCGCCTGATGGCCTGGATCTACCTGCTCATCGCAGCCGTGTTCGAAGTGATCTTCGCTCTGGCCACCAACGCCACCGAGGGCTTCACCCAGCTGTGGCCGTCGTTGCTCACGGCGGGCGCGGCGGCCACCGGGATCTTCTTCCTGAGCCTCGCGCTCAAGACGCTGGACGTCGGCGTCGGCTACACCATCTGGACCGGCATCGGATCTGTCGGCACGGTCGTGCTCGGCACGCTGATCTTCGGTGAGGAGATCAACCTCTGGAAGGCGCTGGCCTTCGTCCTGATCATCGGCGGCGTGCTCGGGCTCAAGCTCTCCGACCGCGCGTCCGCGGGCACGCCGTCCGCCGCCTGACCACCACCACTACCCGAAGGAACGTCATCATGGCCTGGATCTACCTCTCCATCGCGATCGTCTTCGAGATCGGCTTCGCCCTCGGCACCAACGCCACCAAGGGCTTCACCAGGCTCTGGCCGTCGGTCTTCACACTGTTGTCGGCCGCCGGCGGCATCTTCACCCTGAGCCTGGCGCTCAAGACGCTGGACGTCGGCGTCGGCTACACCATCTGGACCGGCGTGGGCTCCATCGGCACCGTCATCCTCGGCGCCCTCGTCTACAAGGAGAAGATCACTCCTGCCAAGCTCGGCTCGTTCGCCGCGATCATCGGCGGGGTCGCCCTCCTCAAGATCGCCGCCGGGATCTGATCCACGATGCGGAACACCACCGAGCCCGCCTGGCTCGCCGACCTCCTGACCCGGACCGTCGCCCTGGCCACCGCCGAGGTACACGCCGGCGGCATCCCGTTCGCCGGGCTCGTCGTGGACGACACGGGGACCGTGCTCGGCTCGGGCGTCAACCGGGTCAGGGCACACCGCGACCCGACCGCCCACGCCGAGATCGTCGCCCTGCGCGAGGCGGCCCGCGCGCACGGGCCCCACGCCGTCGCCGGCGCCACGCTGCTCGCCTCGGGAGAGCCCTGCCCGCTCTGCTACGTGACCGCCCTGTGGTCCGGCGTCGGCCGGATCGTCTTCGCCGCCGACCGGCACGCCGCCTCGGCCGCCGGCTTCGACTACGCCTCCGCCTACGACCTGTTCGCCGTCCCCGTCGAGCAGTGGCGGCTGTCCCCCCTGCACCTGCCCGTCGAAGGCGCGCAGGAGCCGTTCCGCGCCTGGCTCGCCCGCCGCTGAGAGGAACTCGTCATGACTGTACGCATCAAGGTCTGGTCCGACTACGTCTGCCCGTTCTGCCTGCTGGCCAAGCAGCCGCTCGCCGAGGCCACCGCCGGCCGTGACGTCGAGGTCGAGTGGATGCCGTTCGAGCTGCGGCCCGAGCCCGCCCCGACGCTGCGCCCGGAAGGCGACTACCTGCGCGGCATCTGGTCGCGGGTGGTGTACCCGATGGCCGCGCGCATGGGCGTGGACCTCCGGCTGCCGGACGTCTCGCCGCAGCCGTACACGCGTCTGGCCTTCGAGGGCTACCAGTTCGCCAAGGAGCACGACCTGGCCGACGCCTACAACGACCGCATGCTGCGGGCCTTCTTCCAGGACGGGCTCGACATCGGCGACCTCGACGTGCTGCACGGGCTGGCCGGCGAGCTCGGCCTGCCCGCCGCCGCGTACCGCGCCGCGCTGGAGAGCGGCCGGTACGCGCGGGCCCACCGGGAGGCGCTGGCCGAGGCCGCCGCGCACCGCGTCACCGCCGTACCCACGATCCTCGTCGAGGATCACAGGATCGAGGGCATGCCCCGGCCGGACGCCCTGAGCGAGGCCATCGACAGGGCCGAGGCCGGGCAGGCCGACCACCCTGCCCCGGCCCCGGCCTGCTCGATCGAGGGATGCTGACCGGCCTTACGGCATGACGAACCTGATCAGCCGGCCGACGCTGGCGTTCACGGAGCGCCACGGCGACCGGCGTCAGCAGCGCGGCGCCGGTGGTAGGCGTAGGTCAGGGCCAGCACCATGGGGCCGCACAGGGTGAAGAGTCCGCTGGTCGACACCGCCAGGATCTCCCACCACAGATTGTCGAACCGGTCGCGCCCGAATCCGGCGATCTCGAACGTGGTGAGGACCCAGGTGACCAGCACCCCGGTGATGACAAGACCGCCGACAGCGGCGGGCGCGATCACCAGGTACGGCGGAACACGCCTGCCGCCGAACACCGGCACCCATCCGGGTACGACCTCACCCCACGGGCGCACCAGGGCGAAGCATGCCAGCGCGAACAATTCGGATAGCACGCTGAGCACGCCGACATAGGAGAGGGACAACCACAGCGGCAGATCCATGGGCGGGAGGCCCGTCCCCATCATGAATCCGAATCCGATGGGGAGCCGCCACAGGCACACCGGCAGAGCGATCAGCGGAACGAGGTGGGCGAACCTCTCCGCCCAGAGTGGAACGGGCCTCTCGGTGCCCTTGGCGATCACCGTCTGACTTGTCGTCTGCGCCTTCACCTGTTCGATGCTTCTACCGAATCGGTGGCCGGAGCTCCCCTACCCGGGTGAATCGGCTCCCCCGTTCAGGGGACGTGCTCGGCGACGGCGAAGCGGACGAGCTGGGACAGGTGGGTGGCCGCGCGCCGGAGCGGCAGGTCGTCCTGCCGGACCCGGCTGAGCAGCTCGGCGCCCTCCAGGGTGCTGATGATGGTGCTGGCCAGCTCGTCCGCCGTGTCCGCGGGGACTCCCGAGCGCTGGATCGCGGTGCTGACGAGCCGCTGCCACTGCGCGAGGGCTTCCTCGGCCGCCTGCTGGATACCGGGCACGCGCCCCACGGTCTCCAGTGCCGTGACGGCCACCGGGCAGCCGTCGACCCAGGACGAGGTCTTCAGCGAGGCCACCATCAGGTGGGCGCAGGCGGCGACGCCTTCGGCCGGATCGGGGCTGGCGGCCATGCCCTCGCTCAGCAGGTCGGCGTACTCGGCGGCGCCGTGGCGCAGGGCCTCGACCGCGAGCTCCTGCTTGCCGCCGGGGAAGAAGTGGTACACCGAGCTGACCGAGGCGCCGGCCGCCTTCGCGATGGGCTTGACGGAGGCGCCCTCGTAGCCCTGCCGCTGCAACAGCTCGGCGGCGGCCCGCACGATCCGCGTGCGCGTGTCCCGGGAGTCCATGACTTCACCCTACCTGGTTGGAACGTTCGATCCAGTCGGGCTATGCTCTGGATCGAACGTTCCAACCAGAGAGGGTCGTCATGAGTGACCGAACTGCCCACGTCGGCTTCGACCGCATGTTCGCGCACGGCCGGCTGACGGTCGGGCTGTTCCTGCCGTTGTGGCCCTATACCGGCGACATGGCGGCGTTGCGCGGGCAGAGCGCGCTGGTCCAGGAGGCCGAACGGGCGGGCTTCGCCGCCGTATGGGTCAGGGACATCCCGCTGGCGGACACGAGTTTCGGGGACGTCGGGCAGGTGTACGACCCCTGGTCCGCGCTGACCTGGCTGGCCGCGCACACCTCGCGGATCACCCTGGCCACGGGCAGCGTGATCTTCAGCCTGCGGCATCCCATCGACCTGGCCAAACAGGCCGCCTCCATCGATCATCTCTCCGGAGGCCGCCTGGTGCTCGGGGCCGCGTCCGGCGACCGGCCCAGCGAGTTCCCCGCCTACGGTGTCGACTTCGACGGCCGCGGCCGGCGATACAGGGACGCGGTGGACTCCTTCCGCGACCTGCTCCGGCCCTCCGCGTCCGGCGTGGAGCTGCTTCCCAAACCGGTGCACGGGCACATCCCGCTGCTGGTGACGGGCTCGTCCCAGCAGCCTCTGGAGTGGATCGCCGAGCACGCCGACGGGTGGCTGATCTACCCGGGCGCCACCGCGACGGCTGACGGCCCGATCGCGCTGGGCAAGAAGGCGGCGGCCTGGCGCGGCCTGATCCCCTCGGGCGCGTTCAAGCCGGTGGCCACCAACGAATGGATCGACCTGGCCGAAGATCCGCTGCACCCGCCCACCCCGCTGCGCGGCGGCTTCGTCCTGCGTACCGGGACCCAGGGCCTGCTGGAACTTCTCGGACGCTGGCAGGACGCCGGCGTCAACCACGGCGCCCTGGGGGTGCAGCACGGCAGGCGGCCCGCCGGCGAGGTCATCGCCCAGCTCGGCGAGGAGGTGCTGCCCCACTTCCCGGCCCTGGGGACCGCCGCGCCCCAGGCAGCCGCGTGGTGAGCACCCGGATGCGGGCCGTGATGCGGCAGTGGCCCACCGGCGTCGCCGTCGTCACCACCCGGTCCGCCACGGGACCGCACGGCGTCACGATCAGCAGCCTCCTGTCCGTGTCGCTGGAACCGCCGACGCTCCTGGTGTCCCTGAGCCGGCGCAGCCGTACCCACCAGCTCATCATGGAGAACCGGAGCTTCACCGCCAACCTGCTCGCCACCGGCCAGAGCACCCTGGCGGCGCACTTCGCCGGGGAGCGTCCCGTCGGGGAGAGCGAGTTCACCGGCGTGGGATGGTCGCCCTCCCCCCGTTCCGGCAACGCGGTCCTGGCCGGCGCGCTGGCCGCGATGGACTGCACGGTCACCGGGACCGTGCCCGCCGCCGACCACACGCTCTTCCTCGGCAGCGTCGAGGAGGTGCACCACCTGCGCGCCACCGGGGAACCGCTGGTGTACGCCGGACGCGCCTACCACCGGCTCGCCGGGCCCTGACTGCCCCGGCCGGCCATGGCTTCCAGGTCGAAGACCTGCCGGGTCACGCCCTCGGCGTCGAGCCGCCAGAAGCGGGCGAGGTCGAGGCCGCCGCGCCAGACGCGGAGCAGCTCGTCCTTGCCGTCGCCGTCGTGGTCGGCGATCGACCAGGTCTGCACGGCGCCGCGCTGCCACTCCTTGAGGCGCTTGCCGGCGGGAGTCCGGTCGGGTCCCTGGTGGGTGGCGAACACGCCGGGGCGGCGCAGGCCCTCGGGGGAGCCGGTGAGGATCTCCGCCTTGCCGGTGATCCGGGCGGTCTTGCCGACGACCTCGCCGGAGACGAGGTCGTCCAGGCCGTCGCCGTTCAGGTCACCGGCGGCCAGGCTGCCCCGGACACCGGTGAGCACCTGCGGTTCGCGGTCACGGCCGTAGAAGACGCGGGTGATGCTCTCGACCGACGGGGCCTCCGTCTCGTAGCCGGGCTCGTTGTTGCGCGCCCCGCTGTCGCCGATCGCCACGTCGCGGCGTCCGTCGCCGTCGAAGTCGCCGAACACGGCCGAGCTCCCCCTGCCCACTTCACGGAACTCGTCGCCGGTCAGGAGCCAGGCGGGCGCCTGCTCACCGTCGTCGGGCCCGTACAGCACGGCGCCGGACCCGTGCCGATCGGTGACCATCCGGCCGGGCCATTCGCCTTCGGGAAGCGGCCGGCTCGTCTCGCGGGCCGGTTCGCCGGACCTGGTGAAGGGACCGTGCAGGAGAACGAGCCGGGAGCCGGCCGTGCTCCCGTCGTCGGGCGACCTGACCGTCAGGATGTCGATCGCGTCGTCCCCGTCGAGGTCGGCCACGCCGGAGTTGTGACCGTACGGCAGAACGGTCGCCCGGCCCCGGCCGCTCCAGAAGATCGACAGCGTGCCGTCCGGAATGACGACGTCGGCGCAACCGTCGCCGTCGAGATCCGCGAGCTGCGGGACCACCTCGCCGGACATGCTGCCCGCACCGGCGACGTGCGCCGTGGACGGGTCGGGCCCGCGCGCCGATCCGTGCACCACCACGAGCTGACTCCGCTCCAGCGGCTCGCCCTTCTCACCCCTCCAGATGAAGGCGAGGTCGGCATACCCGTCGCCGTTCAGATCGCCGGGCTCCGCCTCACCGTCGCACCGAGGCGGCGAGGGCGGCGAAACGGCCGGGGTGACCGCGACCGGCGGAGGCACGTCGGACGGCACAGGCGCTGGCGTGGCGGGCGGCGACGTGACGGACGCCGACGGTACGGGCGGTGACGTGGCGGGAGGGGAGGCGGCCGGGCCGGAGGCGGAGCAGCCGGTGAGCGCCAGCGACACGAGCACGAGGCCGAGCTTTCTCGCCATGGCCCATCACTATGCCCCATCGCCGGGCCGGAATTCCCACTGTGTCGAGGCATGGCAGGGCGGGTGCTAAGTTGGCCGTATGACCAACTTGGCCGAGCGACCAAATTCGCCTCGCGGTGACCGGCGCCGCGACCAGCTGATGGAGGCCGGCATCGCTCTCCTGAGCGAGCAAGGGTGGCCCGGCGTCACCGCGCGGGCCGTGGCCGAGCGCGCAGGCACCAATCCCGGCCTGATCCACTACCACTTCGGCGGCCTGCCCGGCCTGCACGCGGCGATCTTCCGGCGGGCCACCGATCAGCTCGTCAACCCGCTGGTCGAGCAGCTGCTCGGCGCCGGCGACGAACGGGCCGCGCTGGCCACCGTCCGGACCCTGCTGCCGCGCACCCCCGGAGACGAGCCGGCGTCCCGGCTGGCCGCGGAGCTGATCACCGGAGCGACCCGCGACCCAGCCCTGGGGGCCGTGCTGCGCGACGAGCTCCGCCGGGCCCGGCGGCAGATCGCCGACCGCCTCGGCCTGCTGCACCCCGGCTGGTCGCCGGCCGAGTCGATCGGGATCGCCACGTTGATCGTCGCCGCGATCGACGGGCTGATGCTGCACCACATGATCGATGGCGAGCTGCCCGTGGACGAGGCCCTGGCCGTGACGGAGCGTCTCCTGCCGGGGGAGGGGACGTGAGGGTCCTCATCAGCGGCGCCGGCATCGCGGGGCTCACGCTGGCGTACTGGCTGCGGCGCCGCGGCATCGAGCCGGTGGTGGTGGAACGCGCGCCGCACGGCCGCCTGGGCGGTTACGGGGTCGACTTCTTCGGCACCGGCCACGACGTGGCCTCCCGCATGGGTCTCCTCGACCGGCTGACGCCGCACCGGCTGCCGATCGACTCGGTCGAGTTCGTCGACGCCTCCGGCCGCCCCGCGGCCCGGCTGACGGCGGCGCTGCTGGAGCGGGTCATCCAGGGGCCACACCTGCCGCTGATGCACACCACGCTGGAGGGCGCCCTGCTCGACGCCGTCGCCGGCCAGGTGGAGCTCCGCTTCGCGGACAGCATCGCCGAGGTCCGCGACACCGGCGCGGCTGTGGAGGTCGGCTTCACCGGCGGTGGCAGCGAACGCTTCGATCTGCTCGTGGGGGCCGACGGCGTCCATTCGCGGACGCGGGAGCTCGTGTTCGGCCCGGAGCCGCGGTTCGTCCGCCATCTCGGCTGCCACCTGGCCTCCTACCCGGTGACCGACCGCTACGGCTGGGGCCGCGTGCGAGCCCACTACACCGAGCCCGGGCGCCAGGTCGTCGTCTACCCCGGCGGCGAGCCCGGCCGGCTGGTCACCCTGCTGCTGTTCCGCTCGCCGCGTGGCGCGAGCGTCCCGCGCGACCGGCGCCCGGGACTGCTGCGGACGTTGTTCGACGGCGCGGGCTGGCTCACCCCGTCGCTGCTGGCCGACGCCCCCGCCGGGGAGTCCATCTTCATGGACGCGATGTCCCAGGTCGTGATGCCCGCCTGGCATCGCGGCCGGGTGGCCCTGGTCGGAGACGCCTGCGGCTGCATGACCATGGTGTCGGCTCAGGGCGTGTCCATGGCGATGGCCGGGGCGTACACGCTGGCCGAAGCGCTGGCGGCGGAGCCCGGGCACGAGCGGGCGTTCGCCCGCTACCAGGCGCGGATGCGTCCCGAAGTGCGGCGCCGCCAGCGCAATGCGCTCCTGTTCGCCCGGATGCTGCTGCCCGCCACCCGGGCCGGTCTGACCGCCCAGAACGTGGCCAACCGGGTCATCACCCGCCACGCGTTCGCGCCCGTCCTGCGCCGGCAGTTCGGTGCGGGAAGCATCCTGCCCCCGGCCGGCTGACCATCGAGAGCGGCGCGTGTCAGGTCACCAGGCCGCGGCGGTAGGCGTAGACCACCGCCTGCACGCGGTCACGCAGGTCGAGCTTGGTGAGGATGCGCGACACGTACGTCTTCACGGTCTCCTGGCTGATCACCAGCGTCGCGGCGATCTCGCTGTTGGACCGGCCGTCGGCGAGGAGGCGCAGCACCTCCAGCTCGCGGGGGGTCAGCGCGGGGTCGGCCGGCGTGTCGTCGGCGGGCCGGATGCGCGCCGCGTACCTGCCGACGAGTCGCCGCGTCACCTCGGGGGCCAGCAGCGCGGCGCCGGTGGCGACGGTGCGGATGCCGTGCAGCAGCTGCGCCGGCGGGGCGTCCTTGAGCAGGAACCCGCTCGCCCCGGCGCGCAGCGCCTCGTACACGTACTCGTCGAGGTTGAACGTCGTCACCACGAGCACCTTGACGGGATCCGCGACCCCGGCGCCGGCCAGCAGGCGGGTCGCCTCGATGCCGTCGAGCACCGGCATCCGCACGTCCATCACGACGAGGTCGGGGCGCAGTTCACGGGCGAGCTCGACCGCGGCGCGGCCGTCGCCGCACTCCCCCACCACCTCCAGGTCGGGCTGCGCGTCGATGATCGTGGAGAATCCGGTGCGGATCAGCGCCTGATCGTCGCAGACCAGGACTCTGACCGGGGCGCTCATGACGGGCTCCCCGCGGGGATGCGGGCCCGTACCACGAAGCCGCCGTCCGCCTGCGGGTCGGCGCTGAACTCACCGCCCAGGGCGTCGACCCGCTCGCGGAGCCCGGCCAGGCCCCGCCCGCTCCCACCGGCGGAGCGGGTCCGCGAGCCGGAACCATCGGTGCTGACCGCCACGCTGATCTCCTTGTCGCCATGGCGCACACGGACCTCGGTGCGACTGCCATGGGCGTACTTGAGGGCATTCGTCAGGGCTTCCTGCACGACCCGGTAGGCCACGAACTCGGCGCTGCCCACCGGCTCCGCGGGCTCGCCCTCCTCGGTGAACTCCAGTGGCTGCCCGGTGCGGCGCGTCTGCTCCACGAGCGTGCGCAGGTCGCCGGCGGACGGGGTCGTGGCGTCGCTGTCGTGGTCGGCCTTGAGCAGGTCGAGCAGGTGCCGCAGGTCGCCGATGGCTCGCCGGCCGGTGTCGGTGACCGCGCTCAAGGTCGCGTCGAGGCGATCGGGCGAGGCCGTCAGGTAGCGTGCCGCCTCGGCCTGCACGACCATCGCCGTCACGTGATGGGTGACGACGTCGTGCAACTCGCGGGCGATGCGGGTGCGTTCGGCGGCGCGGGTGGCCTCGGCGACGTGGCGGCGGCGTTCGGCCTCGGCGGCCCGGGTGGAGCGCAGCCAGGCCCCGATGCCCCAGGCGAGCACCAGCGCGAGGTAGAACACCGCGAGGTCGGCCGGCACCTCGTTCGAGCCGAGCCGGTCGAGCACGAAGAGGAACGGCAGGTACGCGGCGGACATGAGGATCGCGGTGAGGCGCCGGCGGCGTTCCAGGTGGGCACCGGCGCTGATGAGCGCGATCGGCAGGGCGGTGCCCGCCAGCGCGTGATACGCGAAGAACTGGTCGAGGGCGAAGCCGAGCGACACCAGGACGAGGCAGAGGGCCGGCCACCGCCGGCGTACGGCGAGGGGGAGGCATTCGAGGGCCACCACAGCGACGGCCAGCACGTCGTAGGGCCGGGTCGGCAGGCCGCCCATCTCGGTCCCGTTGCCCTGGAACGCCGGCAGGAGCGAGGCGACGGTCAGCAGCAGCGCTAACGGAAGATCACGTACCGTGACGTCGCACCGCCGCCACAGGTCCTGGACCCGGCGGAGATCGCTCATCGGGCGATCTTAGCGGTCGTGTCCCCCGTGCGAGCTACAGCCGATTGTCCTCCGTGCGGTGATGATTCCGGAACCGCCGATTCCCTAGCGTTTCGGCATGGCCACGCCGCGTGGCCGACCCGGCGTCGAATCTCTCACTGGAGGACCTCTTGCCCCGCAGGCTCAAGGCAACCGTCGTGGCCGCACTGTGCATCACCGTGGCCGGCGCGGGCCTCGCCGGCTGCGACAGCGACTCGATGGACAACTGGGACCCGCTCGCCCCCGCCACGCGGAAGGCCGAGGCCGCCCCGATCTCCGGACCCCAGAAGATCGAGGTCGCGGGCCGGTCGGTGAACGTGTCCTGTTCGGGGGACGTGGCGGAAGGCGAGCCGGTCGTCGTCCTGCTGCACGGCGCGGGTGACGGGCTGGACAAGCTGGCCGCCCTGCAGAAGACGCTGGGCGAGAAGAACCGGGTCTGCTCCTACGACCGGCTCGGCTCGGGCGCGAGTGACCAGCCGGAGGGCCCGCAGAGCTTCTCCAGCACCGGGAAGATCCTGACCGGGGTGCTCGACCGGGTCGCCGGTGACAACCCGGTCGTCCTGGCCGGTCACTCGCTGGGCGGCCTGATCGCCGCCAGGTACGCCCCCGCCCATCAGGACAGGGTCAAGGGGCTGGTCCTGATGGACGCCACGCCGCCCACGATGGTCGAGGACATCACGAAGACGATCCCCAAGTCGGCCACGGGCCCGGCGGCCGAGCTGCTCGCCCAGAACGTCGCGATCTTCCGGGGCGAGAACCCGGAGAAGCTCGTCATCACCGACGGGAAGGTGCGTTCCGCCGGGGACATCCCGGTCGAGGTGATCAAGCACGGGCAGCCGTACCTGGCCGCCGTCCCCACGTACGGGCCGCGCCTGGAGCAGGCGTGGACCGCCGGCCAGCGCAAGTGGCTGGCGGTGTCCGGCAGCAGCAAGCTGAGCACGGCCGAGAAGAGCGGGCACTACATCTACGTCGACCAGCCCGATGTGGCCGTCCAGGCCATCCGGCGCGTCGCCTCGCAGGCCGCGGGTGAGCGCTGACGGCCGTTCGCCGGGCTCAGCCGAGGCCGCCGTCCACCCGCAGCACCACCCCGGTCACGTAGGAGGAACGCTCGCTGAGCAGCCACGCGGCGGTCTCGGCGATCTCCCCGGGCGTGACCGCGCGCCGCAGAGAGGTACGCGCGGTGAGCTGCTCGACGATCCCGGGTGAGACGGCCTCCCAGACGTCGACCATGCCGGTCGGGCAGCGCAAGACCCTGCATCACCGGCTGGTGGGCCCGATCAGTCGCGCAGGCGGGTGACGGCCTGAGGGGACAGGTGCCTCCCCAGTTCCTCCAGGAGTGAGACGACCTCGGCGACGCGGTGCGGGTCGCCGGTGCCGAGGGCCTTGGCCAGGGCGGCGTCGATCGAGGCCGAGCGGACCTGTTCGACCCGGCCGGAGATCTCCGGGGCGGGCCGGACGCGGAGGCGGCGGCGGTCGCGCGCGTCCGGTTCGGTGCTGACGGCGCCGGCCTCGCGGAGCCGGGCCACCGCCGCCGACACGGCGCTCTGCGGCAGGCCGGTACGCGTCACGATCTCGCTGATCGCGCTGTCCGGGTGCTCGCGCACGTCGCTGACCACGATCAGCACCGTGCGGACACTGCCCGGCTGCTCCCCCAGCCCCTCGGTGGGCAGCGTGTCCTCGCCGATTTTCATCAGCGTGCGCCCGAGCAGGAACAGGTCGATTCCATTCATGTGGCTCATAATACATCTCATTTGATGTATCAGAATTGATGGATTATGGTCGTGCCCATGACCACCACGACGACAGGCCGGCTGGCCGTTCCCGGCGCCACCCTCCACTACGAAGTACGCGGCCGTGGCCCCGTGCTGCTGATCTCCCAGAGCGGCGAGGGCGACGCCGGGCGCAGCGCCGACCTGGTCGGCCGGCTCACCGACGACTACACCGTCGTCACCTACGACCGGCGCGGCCTGTCCCGCAGCACGCTGGACGACCCCGCTCGCGGCGTGCGGATGGCCGAGCACGGCGACGACGTCCACCGCCTGCTCGCCGCGCTCACCGACGAGCCCGCCCTGATGCTCGGCTGCAGCCTGGGCGCGGTCATCGGCCTGCACGTGGCCGTCCGGCACCCGGGGCAGCTCGGCGTCCTCGTCGCCCACGAGCCGGTCGCGCCCCGCCTGCTGCCGGCGGCCGGACGCGCGCACCACGAGGCGGAGCTGGCCGAGATCCAGCGGCTGTATCGCCGTGAGGGGCTGGCACCGGCGCTCAAGGCCATCGCCGGGGTGCTGGGCATCGACCCGGCCGGCTCCCAGGCCGAACCCGGCCTGACCCCGCAGCCCATGACCCCGTCCAGGATCGCCAACTTCGGCTTCTTCATCGAGCACGACTTCACCGCCGTCATCGACGACGACCTGCCGGTCACCGAACTGGCGGGCACCCCGACGCGGATCGTGCCCGCCGTAGGCCGCACCACACCGCGAACCGTCTTCGACTACCGCTGCGCCCAGGAGCTGGCCGGGCTGCTGGGCACGGAGCCCGTCGAGTTCCCCGGCGGCCACAACGGCAACACCACCCACCCCCGCGCCTATGCCGACCAACTCCGCGGGCAGCTCGCCGCCGCGCCGTGACGAGGGTCAGCGCCCGTCCGCCGCCCTGGCGTAGCCGTGCTCGTACGCCCAGATGACCGCCTGGACGCGGTCGCGGAGCCGCAGCTTGGCCAGGATGCGGCCGACGTGGGTCTTGACCGTCCCCTCAGCCATGTACAGGGCACCGGCGATCTCGGCGTTCGTCTCGCCCAGCGCGATGTGCCGCAGGACCTCCCGCTCGCGCTCGGTGAGCTCGACGGCCGGGTTCGCGGGGCGCGGCAGGGTGGGGGCGACGTGGTCGAGCAGCCGCCGGGTCGTCGACGGGGCGATGACCGCGTCGCCCGCGTGCACGGTCCGCACCGCGGCCACGAGTTCGTCGGCCGGCGCGTCCTTGAGCAGGAACCCCGAGGCGCCGGCCCGGAGCGCGGCGAACGCGTACTCGTCCAGGTCGAACGTGGTCAGCACGATGACCTTCGGCCCGCCGCCGGCCAGCAGGCGGCGGGTGGCCTCGACCCCGTCGAGGCGCGGCATCCGCACGTCCATGAGCACGACGTCGGCGGTGACGCGAGCCAGCCCCGCCAGGGCGTCGACTCCGTCGCGCGCCTCACCGACGACCTCCATGTCGTCCTGCGCGTCGATGACCATGCTCGTACCGGTGCGTACTAGATCCTGGTCGTCGACCACGAACACCCTGATCGTCACGGTGTGCCCTCCAGTGTGCCCTCCAGTGTGCCCTCCCGGTACGGCAGCCGGACCGTCACCACGAAACCCCGCTCCCCCGCGACCCGGGCGGACACGGTGCCGCCGACGGCCGACATCCTCTCGCGCATCCCGGCCAGCCCGTGCCCCGGGGCCGCGTCCGGGGCTCGCGCGGGCGCCCGGCCGTCGTCCGTGACTGTCACCTCCAGCGCGCCGGAGCCCCACGACAGCTCCACCGTCGAGCTCGCCGCGCCGCCGCCGTGCTTGAGCGTGTTGGTCAGCGCCTCCTGGACCACCCGGTAGAGCGCCAGTTCCGCTCCCGGGCCGATCCGCCGGGCCTGGCCGGAGGTGGCCATGGTGACCTCCAGCCCGGCCGCGCGCGTACGTTCGAGCAGGCCGGGCAGGTCGCCGAGGCCGGGCTGCGGCCGCAGCGCGGCCGGTTCGGCGCGCAGGACACCGACCAGGCCGCGCATCTCGGTGAGCGCCTGCCGCCCGGTCTCCTCCACGGTGGCCAGCACCTCGGGGGCGCGTTCCGGGACCACCCGTCCCGCTCTGGCCTGGGCGACGATGACGGCCAGCGCGTGCGCCACGACGTCGTGCATCTCGCGGGCGATCCTGGCCCGCTCCGCCAGTGTGGCCTGCGCGGCCGACATCCTGGCCTGCTCCTTGAGCAGTTCGACGTAGCCGAGCTGGCTCCTGCGGTGCAGGCCGAGCCCCCACGCCGCCACCACGACGGCCAGCAGCAGGCCGAGCAGCATCCACGGGCCCGGCCCGAGGCTGGCGGCGGCGACGCTCCCGTCGGTGGCGAACCTGGCCGCCGCCAGCGCCGCCCCGGCCGCCCCCACGACCAGCGGCGGGTACGGCCTTCCGTACGCGGTGCGGGAATACAGCACGAGCGGGAAGAGCGCCACCGTCGGCAGCACCATGAAGAGCCCGGTGACCGCCGCCTGGACGGCCATCGCCCCGGCGATCACGGCGAACGCCCAGAGCTCCCGGCGGAAGGCGAACGCCACGTGCGCCACCAGGCACGCCGCCACCAGGATGATCGCCCGCGAGCCCGGCACCGACAGCACGGCCACGACGGCGGACAGCAGGAACACGGGCAGTCCGAGCACGAACGCGACGGCCACGTCGAACCTGCGGGCCTGGCTCATCTCCGCTGGAAGGCCAGCGTGGCCCCACCCACGGCGAGCCCGAACAGCAGCCAGCTCCCGTAGACCACGGAGACCGTGATGACCGCCGGGACGTCACCGAGCGGAACCGGGCCGTCAGTCACCCCCAGGAGCTGCGCAAGCGTGCCAAATACGGACATACTCCCCATAGTGGCCAACATGGCGGCTCCCGTCCAACCACCGGCCACCACCAGCCCGCGCGGCAGCCGGCGCCCCCACCTCTGCACCAGGGCCAGCGACCCGGCCGCCCCGACGGCCAGCATGATCAACTCACCGTACGGGAATCCCTCCTCGTACACCGCCGGGCGCAGGAACGCGCCGCCGAACGACCAGTAGAGCTTGGCGGCCGGATAGACGAATCCCAGCGCGAAGGCGGTATATCCGAGCCACGGCCCGCGGGGCACCCGGGCACGCCGCAGCAGGAGCGCGCCCACGAGAGCCGTGGCCGCCAGCGCGAGCGCCCGGCCAGCCATCCCCGGCCAGTCGACCCGCGCGAAGTCGCCCGCGGGGATGCCGGTGACCGCGAAGAACGCCCGGAACGCGTCCAGCACCAGCCCCCCGGCCGACCAGAGCAGCAGCACGGCGGCCGGCCACCCGAGCGGCGCCGCCTTCGGGAACAGCGCGAAGATCGCCCCCACCAGCGCGGCGGCGGCCGTCACCGCATGCGGGGCGAAGCCGGCCGTGTAGGACGGCGCGGGCAGCCCCGACGTGGCCACGGCCACGCCGAGGGTCAGCAGCGACACGGCCGTCGCGGCCACCTGTAGTCCGGAAACTCTCATGCCTGCGACGATGCCGCCCCGGCCCGGCGGACCGCGTCCGCACCAGGTCCACCGACGACAAGACGCGAGAGGTATTGACAGATCGGCGGGCCGCGTCAGGGCTGGAGGTCGGTCACTCCCTTGCCGCTGGACATGTCGAGCGGCACGGAGGCCTGGTCGTGCGCGATCAGCCAGTCGCCGTCGACCTTCCGGAAGCAGAAGGTGGCCCGGACCCACATGCCGCTCGTCGCCGTGCCGTTCTTCAGCGTGCCGCTGAGCCGGCCGAAGCAGTGCCCGAACGCCACGTCGTCGCCCGCGGTGATCGTCAGGTCGCGAACCTCATAGGCCAGGTCCTCGAAGAACGTGAACGCGTTCGTCCAGTTCTTCAGTTTCGCCTCGACCCCCACATGCTGCAGCGGCGGATCGATGTCGAAGGACACCACGTCGGTCGCGTAAAGCCGCTTCAGACCTTCGAGATCCTTGGCCCGGATCCCTTCGACGACCTTGCCGAGCTGCTGCCGGATCTCGGCCTCGGCCACCTCGCGTCGCACGGACATCGCTTCCCAGCCTTCCTTGCGTGGAATCTTGGCTCCTCACAGGTACGACGAAGCGGCCAGGTGGAATGTGAGGTCACGGGCCCACGGCCGCGTCCGGGGGCGGCGCCACCAGGATGCGCAGGCCCGCCAGGAGGTCCGCCGGGGTCGGGCTGCCCTCGGGGTCCACGAGCCACTGCGCCGCCAGGCCGCCCACCAGGGTCTGGACGACGGCTCCCACCCTCTCGGAGTCGGAGCCGAACAGCTCCGCCAGCCCGAGCCTGGCCTCCCGCCCGGCCTCCGCGAACGACTCGCGCAGCTCAGGGGTGCGCGCCATGTGCGCGACCAGCTCGAACTGGATGGCCCACAGCGGCCTGGCCCTGACGAAGGACTCGATGACCCGCGCCCACGTCGCCTCGAAGTCCCCCGGCTCGGCCAGCGTCCGGCCGAGGTCTTGCGCCCACTCCTGCATCGCCTCCACCAGCGCCTCGTTCAGCAGAGCGTCCTTGGTGCCGTAGTGGTAGCCGATCGCGGCCAGGCTCACCCCGGCCGCCGTCGCGATGTCGCGCGCGGTCGTGCGGAAGTAGCCCTTCTCGTAGAGGCAGCGCTTGGCCCCATGCAGAAGATCTTCACGATTGCCCATGCGGCCAATCTTACACAGTCGTCTTGCACATATGTCTAACACATGCGTACCATTCGGGACATGACGAGTATCCTCATCTCCGGCGCGAGCATCGCGGGCACGACCCTGGCCTACTGGCTTCGTGAGCACGGCTTCACCGTCACCGTCGTCGAGCGCGCCACCGAGGTACGCGAAGGCGGCTACAAGGTCGACATCCGGGGCGCGGCCCTGGAGGTCGTCGAGCGGATGGGGCTGCTTGAGAAGATCCGCACGCTGCGCACCGACGTGCGCACCGGCTCCGTGGTGGACGGCGGGGGTCGCCAGGTGGCCGGCATGGACGGCGACAGCTTCGGCGGGCGCGTCCACCAGGACGCCGAGCTGCACCGCGGCGACCTCGCACGCCTCCTCCACGAGGCGACCGGCGGCGTCGAGCACGTCTTCGGCGACTCGATCGCCTCCATCGACGGCACCCGGGTGACCTTCGACAGCGGGCTGGTTCGCCACTTCGACCTCATCGTCGGCGCCGACGGGCTGCACTCCAACACCCGCGCGCTGGCCTTCGGCCCCGAGGAGCGCTTCGTCCACGACCTGGGCTACAACGTCTCGATCTTCAGCGTGCCCAACCACCTCGGGCTCGACCGCGAGGAGCTCACCTACGTCGGCCCCGGCCGCACCGCCCTGCTCTACAGCACCCGGCAGGACACCGGCGCGAAGGCCATGTTCCTGTGGGCGGCCGGCAGCACGGCACGCGACCGGGCCGGGCAGCAACGGGCGCTGGCCGACGCCTACCGAGGGTCAGGCTGGGAGGTGCCGCGCCTGCTGGAGGCCATGGCCGAGGCGCCCGACTTCTACTGCGACTCCCTCAGCCAGGTGCGCATGGACAGCTGGCACGCCGGCCGGGTCGCGCTGGTCGGCGACGCGGCCTACTGCGCCTCCCCCGCCTCGGGGCAGGGCACCAGCCTGGCGCTGGTCGGCGCGTACGTGCTGGCGGGCGAGCTCAAGCGGGCCGCGGGCGACCACGCCACCGCCTTCCCCGCCTACGAGGCGCGCATGCGGCCCTTCGTCGCGGCCAACCAGGCTCTGGGCACCGGCAACATCAAGCGGATGGTCCTGTCGAGCCCGTTCCAGGTCCGCATGTCGATGGTGATGCTGCGCCTGGTGAACCTGCTGCCGGGCAAGGACCGGATCATGGCCAAGGTCGTCGAGCCGATCCACCGCGCCGCCACCGCGATCGACCTGCCCGCCTCCTGGTAGCGGCGCGGCCGGCAGCTGCACCGTCGTTCAGAGCCGGCGGGCCCTGGTCAGTTCGCCCAGGCAGGCGTCCAGCGGCTGGACCCGGTCCGCGAGGGGCTGGACCCCGTCCCACCAGCAGATCGCGCTGATCTCCTCGCCGGGAGTGAAGTCCGGCTGCGAGGTGGCGCGCGCGGTGTAGAGGGCCGCGTACTCGACGCGCCGCCCGGGCCCGAGCACGAAGCGCGCGTACCCGGCGAACAGCAGGTCCGCGACGGCCAGCCCGGTCTCCTCCCGCAGTTCGCGCACGGCCGCCCGGCGCGGTGTCTCGCCCGGGTCGATCATGCCGCCGGGCAGTTCCCAGCATCGGCGCACGCGGTTGAGAACCAGCAGCAGCCGCTCGTCCCGCCACACCGCCACCAGCGCCAGCGGCAGGGGCCCGTCGTCGAAGCGGGTCTCCTCGGCGACCGGGTGGAACGCGGTCAGCAGGTTCCCGGCCTCGTCAGCGGCGAGCACGTCGCCCATCCCCGGCGGCATTCAGTCAGCGCCCACGCGGACGCCCGTGGCTTCGAGGTCACGCGGACCCGGCCGGGCCGCCAGGTCGGTGACGTCTCCGGTGGTGCTGGTGGCCACCAGCGCGGTGGCGAACAGGATGAGCTGGTTGAGCACCTTGAGGAAGAGCAGCATCGCCACGGCTCCCGCCACGACCTGGTAGGCGGGGTTGGCGGCGGTGAGGTTGAGCACGGCCTGGCCGAGGGTCTTGAGGATCTCCAGGCCGATCGTGATGACGAGCGCCGGCCCGATCACCCGGCGCATCGGCAGACGCAGCCGTGGTGGCGCGGTCAGCAGCGCCATGGCCAGCAACGTGTTGACGCCGATCCCCAGCACGAACGCCGCCACCGACAGCACCCACCGGGCGGGGGCGGCCTCCATGCCCACGGTGTTCACCACGATCCAGGTCAGCACCCGATCGGCGGCGATGACGACGGAGAGCGACAGGGAGAGCAGCACCCCAAGCCCGGCCACCACGCCCAGGTCGATGATCTGGCGCAGGAAGAAGTTGCCCGGGTACTGGTCGAGCCGCCAGATCGCCCTGGTGGCCGAGCGCAGCGTGTCCATCCAGAACAAGCCCGTCAGCGGCAGCGCCACGCAGGCCACCAGCCCGGCCGTTCCTCCCGCGCTGCGAAGTGCCTGCACGTCCAGGCGCGGGAAGGTGTCGCTCAGGTAGAGCTGCACCTCGGCCAGCGCCGCCGGATAGTCCAGGAAGCGGCTGAGGATGGCGAACCCCAGCAGCGCCAGGGCGAAAGTGGCGAAGAAGGCGTAGTAGGTGAGGGCGGCCGACAGCCGGCCGGCGTCGGCCTGGTCGTAGCGGACCAGGGCGCGCACCGTGTGGTCCAGCCAGCCGTGCCTGCTCCTCGCCCGCCTCCAGCCTGCCGCCGCCCGGCCGGCCCAGCGCCGGAAGGCGCTCATGGCGGGGGCCCGTACGCCGGGGGAACGCGGCCGTGCACGCGCGCCGCGGTCGTTTCACAGAAGATGGCTCACCGTGCCGTCGTGAGAAATCTGGTGGAGGCCGGATGACCCTACCCCTGACGCGGATATTACTCGCGGGCCCGCCGCCGGTCGACGGATCCGCGTCGTGGAGGCGCGACCGGACGATCAGTCCGGGAGCGGCGGCCCCCGGACCTTGGCGACGAGGCGGACCCGCCGGTGAGCAGGGCGGCCATGAACTCGTGCTCCTTGGGCTGGGGCTTCCGCTCGGCGGGCACGTCCACGGGGTCGGCCGGGCCGTCATCGGGGATCACCGGCTCGCGAAGCACCACGTCGAGCTCGTCCGCGGAGCTCACGAACCGAGGCTCGGGCGAGCCGCAGGCGTCGGCGAGGCCGCGGAGCCCGTCGCGCTGCCCCTCGGGCACCTGATCGTCGGCGCAGCCGTCGGTGGCCCGGTTCAGCCGTACGGCCATCAGCAGCTCGTCGGGGGTGCCACCCAGCGGGCGCCCCTGCCGGGGACGGCGGGAGCCACCGGCACGAGCGGCTGGTCGAGCACGTCGGTGCAACGCACGCTCGCGGCGTCCCGGAACGGATGGCCGATCGGCACGGCGAGCGCCCTGGGCACCGCCCTGAGCGGTTCGAGGGTCAGCCGCTCGGAGCCGACGGGCATGAACACCTGCCGCCAGCTCGTCCGCGCCTTCGGATAGGCCGAGGTGAAGGCGCTGAGCACGGCGAAGTGCAGCTCGTCGGGGAGCGGCAGCGAGATGCCGACCCGGAGTGCGCCCTCGCCGCCCTGGCGGCCTCCTCGACCGCGCTCAGCACGGCCTTGACGCGGTCGTCGAACACCTCGCCGGCGGGCGTGAGCCGGATGCCCGCCCGGGTGAACCCGCTTCCTCGGCTACCGCCACGAAAGAGCGAACATGCCTCAGTTCCATTCACGCCTCCCGCTCCCACGCTCCCGGCCACCCTGCGGGCACGTCGCCGCGAACACAATGTTCTGGCGAAAGGCGGTACCCGAGCGTCGATCACCGGTATTGCCGATGAAACGCAACCCATCAAGAAAGGAGCAGATGCAGGTATTCGATATACACAGTCCGCAATTGTCGAGAAAGAGCGCGTTAGGCGGCGCTGCCGGTTTCCGGGCGGTTCAGCTCGGAGCGCGCCCGGGCCACCATGGCGAGGGCGTGTGGAAGGCCGCCGAGACCGTCGGCCAGCGCCTCCAGAGCGGAGAGCAGGACACCCGCCGGGAATCCGCGCGCCGTGGACACGTCCGCCATCCAGGAGACGAAGGACGAGAAGAGCTCGGGATCGTGCACGTACAGGGCGGCCCGGAGATAGTCGACGATGTGGGCGACGTTCTCCGCGGTGGGCCCGAGCCGCTGCTCCGGACGGGCCTGCAAGCGGTCCAGGACGGCTCTCACCAGGTTCGGCGCGGCCTGGGTCACGTGGGCGTACTCGTGGCCGCCCAGGTTCGCCTCGTCCTGCGCCGGCCGACGCGGCAGCGGCCCGGCGGCCAGGAGATCGGCGGCTGAGCGGGCGTCGGGCGCCCAGGCGTCGGCCCCCAGCAGCCGGGCGTAGCGGCCGTCCGGGCCGAAGGCGGCGCCACCGGCCAGCACCGGCAGGCCCGCCGCCTGGCACGCGGTGATCGTCGAGTGCGCGGCGGGCAGCCGGATCGCCAGCGAACTGGACAGCGCCACCACGTCCGGGTTGTTCCGGTGCAGGTGCGCGACCAGGTACGGCGCGGGCACCTGCGCGCCCAGGTAGTCGACGCGCCAGCCACGCACCCGCAGCACCTCGGCCAGCAGCCGCGCGGGGAACGCGTGCCACTCGCCGTCGATGCACGCCACCTCGACCTGTCCCCTGCCCGGCGCCGGCCGCTCCCGCTGCGACGGATGGTGGACCAGGGCGGCGACCACCCGCTCGTTGATGGCGGTCGCGGTGTGCTCCTGGGCGACCGAGAGGCGGTCGGCCGCCCATTCGCGGCCCACGCGGGACTGCACGGCGGCGACGACGTCCAGCAGCAGGGTCTCCATGGGGACGCCGTCGTCGAGCGCGGCCAGCGCCGCTTCGGCCGCGGCGTACTCGTCGCCGCCGGTCGCCGCCGTCCACAGCCTTTCCACGTACTCCTCGATGGCCTCACTCATGGCACCCGTCCTCCCCCTGCGCCGGGCCGGCGGTGATGGCGACGACCGCCATGTCGTCGTGCTCGCCGTCGCCGACCCACTCGGAGGCGAGCATCTGGACGCGCTCCGTCAGCGCCTCCGGAGGCATGCCGGCACACTGCCGGAGCTGCTCCCGCAGCCGGTCCTCGCCGAAGAACTCGTCACCGAGCGGGCCGCCCCTGGCCTCGATGATGCCGTCGCTGTAGAGCAGGCAGGTCTCGCCCGGATCGAGCATGACGGCACCGGTGACACTGGTGACGTCCTCCAGCATCCCGATCAGCGTCCCGTCGGCCCCGACGTCCTCGACCCGGCCGTCGTTGCGCACGACCATCGGGGACGGGTGCCCGGCGGCGGTGACCCGCAGCGCCACCCGGGCGCCGCGGCGCTCGAACGAGGCCAGCACCAGGGTCACGAAGCGGGTTGCGTCACTGTCGGCGACGAGCACGCCGTTCAGCGACTCCAGCACGCGCTGGTGATCGTCGGCCAGCGGCAGCAGGGCCCGGAGGGTGTTGCGGATCCTCCCGGTGAGGACCGCGGCCTCCAGCCCCTTGCCCGACACGTCGCCGAGCACCACCAACGACTCGCGTCCCGAGCCGGCGACGGGGTAGACGTCGTAGAAGTCCCCGCCGACCTGCTCGCCGGGACCGGCGGGCCGGTAGAGCGCCGCCAGCTCCACGCCGTCCAGGCGCGGGGGCGCGGGCGGAAGCAGCTCGGCCATCAAGGTCTCGGTGATGACCGCCTGCTCGGTGTAGATGCGGGCGGCCGAGATCGCCGCACCCGCCCACACCGCGAACAGCCGCACGAACACCCGCTCCCGGTCCGTCAGCCCGGCCCGCCGGGAACGGCGCAACAGCACCAGCGCCCCCGCGGGCAGGCCGTGCCCGGGCAGGCCGACCAGCGCCACGGACCCCACCTCGCCGGTTCCTTCGCGGATCATCCACTCCGGGACCGAGGCCGGGTCGATCCAGCGGACCGGCGACGGCGGGAAGCCCCGCAGCACCTCGGCGAGCTCCGGCACCGTACGCGGGTCGACGGTCTCGGTCCCGCACGCCGCCTCGCCTTCCGGGCCGCAGTACGCGGCCACGTACCTGTGACCGGGCACCGGCATCACGACCAGCGCGGCGTCGGCCAGGCACCGCACGGCCAGGCGCGCGGTCACCTCCATGCACCGGTCGAGGTTCAGGGACGACAGGAGTTGGTCGGAGGCGTCGGCCAGGAACGTGACCCACTCCCGTTCGGCCCGGAGGGCGTCGGCGTCCTGCCGGCAGCCGGTGACGTCGACCAGCCACCAGATGACGCGGTCGCCGTCGGCGTGGACGGCGTGCGCCTGGTACACCCGGTCGCCGATCGGCCCGGAGGGCGCCTCCCGCCCGCACGCCGGGCGCGCCCGCGCCAGCCACGCGGGGGCCACTTCCGGCAGGTGGGCGCCCGGGACCGCGCCGGGGAGCAGCGACCGGGCCGCCCGGTTCGCCTGCTGGACGACGCCTGCCGTGCCGAGCGCCCACATGGGGTACGGTGCGTCCTCCCACACCATCCGGTTCATGGCCCGCCCCAGGTCAGCGCCGGGAGCCGTGGTTGCGGCGGGTGATGGCGGCGTTCAGCGCGGTGGCGAACGCCGTCCATCCCGCGTACGGCAGGAGCAGCAGCCCGGCCCGCTGGTCGGCCGCCCAGGCCCGCCTGACGAGCATCGCGTTGGACGCGTTGAGCGCGACGATCTCGGCCAGCGCCAGGCGCGGCGCCCGACTCCGGAAGAACAGCGCCGGCCAGGCGGCGTTGAGCAGCAGATTGACGGTCAGGGCACGCTGAAGACCCTGGCGCTCGTCCTGGTCCCCCCGGCTCAGCGCCCGCGCGCCCGCGTAGGTGATGAGCGCGTACAGCGGGGTCCAGACCAGCGGGAACGCCTGGGGCGGCGGCTGCCACGGCGGTTTGCGGAGCCGCCGGTACCACGCGGAGCGGGCGTCGGTGCCGAGCGTTCCGGCGACGGCGGCGGCGGTGACCCCGAGAGCCGTCCTCAGCAGCAGCTTCTTGTCCATGGTCGCCCCCTGCCCGCGAACGCACCCGGCTCACCGCGCGACTCCGCCTCCATGAATAACGTTCCGTGAACGTTCAGCGGACGCCCTATCTGCAGGTCTACCGAAACCTGACTCCAGTAGGCAGAATCCGGCAGGCACGAGTGTGAACGAACGGTTAACGAAAGCAGGACCGCACCACGATGGAAGCTCGCGCTACCAGGGAACGGGGACCTACGGGCGAGCGTCGGCTGTCGCTGCTCTTCCTGGCACCCTCGCTGATCATTTTCATGATCTTCGTCTTCTATCCGCTGGGCAGGACGTTCTACCTGTCCACGATGGGGACCGACATCATCGGCCGGGCCAACAAGTTCGTCGGGCTGGACAACTTCGCGGCCATGTTCTCCGACCCGGGCTTCTTCAAGGCACTGGGCACGACCGCGCTGTTCGTCCTGTTCACGGTGGTCCCGGCGATCGCCGGCGCGCTCGTCGTCGTCCTGCTGCTGGAGTCGCGGATCAGCGGGCAGCGGATGTTCCGTACGGTGTTCGCGCTCCCGTTCGCCTTCTCGGTGGCGACCGCGTCGGTGATCTTCGCGCTCATCTACAACCCGGCCGTGGGCATGGCCAACGGCGCCCTCAGCTATCTCGGCGTCGACCGGATCGGCTGGCTCACCGAGCCGGACCTGGCCCTGATCTCGATCTCGATCACCACGATCTGGATGACGCTCGGCTACAACGTCCTCGTGCTCTCGGCGGGAATCGGCGCGATCCCCACGGAGGTGCTGGAGGCGGCCAGGCTCGACGGCGCGACGGGGTGGCGGCTGCACGGCCGGATCACCATCCCGATGCTGTCGCCGCAGCTCTTCTTCCTCATCGTGATCTCCACGATCCACGCGCTGCAGAGCTTCGGCCAGATCCACATCCTCACCAAGGGCGGCCCCGACGGCGCCACGTCCACGCTGGTCTATTGGATCTACGAGAAGGCGTTCAGCTACGGGTCGTCCGACTTCGGCACGGCCAGCGCCGCGGCCATCGTGCTCCTGGTGATCGTGCTGGCGTGCACGGGCATCCAGTTCGGCGTGCTGGAAAGGAAAGTCCACTACCGATGAGCACTTCCTCTTCCGTCACGGGTTCGGTCACGAGCAAGATCGTTGTGTATCTCGTGCTCGTCGTGTGCGCGCTCCCGGTGGTCTTCCCGCTCTACTACGCGTTCGTGGGCGGCATCATGACGCCGGGCGACCTGTCGAGCTATCCGCCGAAGCTCGTCCCGACGGCGATCGACCTCGGCAACTACTCCTCGGCGCTCGACACGATCCCGCTGGCCAGGCAATATCTCAACTCGGCGATCCAGACGGGCATCGTCACCATCTGCCAGCTCCTGTCGAGCGTGCTGGCCGCCTACGCGTTCGCGTTCCTGCGCATGTGGGCCAAGACGGCGATGTTCGCGCTGTTCATGGTGACGCTCATGGTGCCGTGGGAAGCGATCATCCTGCCCAACTACCTGCTGATCTCGGACCTGGGGCTGACCAAGGGGCCGCTCACCTATCTCGGGCTGACCCTGCCGTTCCTGGCCCACGCCTTCGGCACCTTCCTGCTCCGGCAGTCGTTCCTGCAGTTCCCGCTCGAAGTGCGCGACGCCGCGGTGATGGACGGATGCGGCCATCTGCGGTTCCTGTGGCGGATCCTGCTCCCCCTGTCGAAGCCGGCCATCGCGGCGGTCGGCGTGTACGTGTTCATGACCACGTGGAACCAGTACTTCTGGCCGCTGATCCTCGGCAACGACGACAAGTACAAGACCCTGCAGATCGGCGTGTCCATGCTGAACGACGCCGAGTCGTCCAGTCCCACGCTGATCCTGGCCGGCGTCACCCTCGCGCTGCTTCCCACACTCGCGCTCGTGATCTTCGGGCAGCGCTTCATCATCCGCGGCCTCACCGCGGGCGCGGTGAAGTGATCAAAGAAACGGAGTTCCCCTGATGACACAATCCCGATCCAGGCGGATGCGCGGCGGGCTGGCTGTCACGGCCGCGCTGTCCCTCGCCCTGACGGGCTGCGGAGGCGGCAGCGGCTCCGGCGAGGGCGGCGAGGCCGCCACGGCGCCCGGCGCGGACGCGATCACCGAGCCGATCGAGATCGAGTTCTGGCACTCGATGAAGGAGAAGAACGAGCTGGCCATCAAGGCCATGGTGGACGACTTCAAGAAGGTGAACGACAAGATCACCGTGAAGCCGGTCTTCAAGGGCGACTACGACCAGATGGTCGTCGCCTACAAGCAGGCCGTCCAGCAGGAGAGCACGCCGCCGCTGGTCCAGATCTACGACATCGGCTCGCGGTTCATGTACGACGCCAAGCAGGTCGTCCCGATGTACAAGTTCATCGAGGCGGACAAGTTCGACCAGAACGCGAACATCGAGCCCAACATCGCCAGCTACTACACGATTAAGGACAAGCTCTGGTCGATGCCGTTCAACTCTTCCGCGCCGCTGCTCTACATGAACGCGGACGCCGTGAAGAAGGCCGGCCTGGACCCGGACAAGCCGCCGGCGACCCTCGACGAGATCGGCGAGTGGGCCGAGAAACTGACCGTCAAGGAAGGCGGGACGGTCAAGCAGTACGGCTTCAACGCCGCACTGTACGGCTGGTTCGTCGAGCAGCTCACCGCCCAGGACAACGCCGAGTACTGCGACAACGGCAACGGCAGGAACGGCCTGGCGACCAAGGTCAACTTCGGTTCCGGCGCCGGGCCGAAGTTCGCCCAGTGGCTGGGCGACCTGGTGAAGGAGGGCTACGCCACCAACACCGGCCGGCCGACCGACCAGGCCCAGAACGCGTTCAAGACCGGGACCATCGCCCTGCACCTGGAGTCGACCTCGGCCCTCGGCGGATACACCGAGGCGGCGAAGGGCAAGTTCGAGCTGAAGACCGCGCCGTTCCCGAAGCCGTCGGCCACCTCCAGCGGCGGCACGATCATCGGCGGCGCCTCCCTGTGGATCAACGCGGTCGGGCACACCGACGCGGAGAAGCGGGCCGCCTGGGAGTTCGTCAAGTTCGCCAACACGCCCGAGCAGCAGGCGAAGTGGCACGCGGCCACCGGGTACGTGCCCGTCAACCCGCAGGCCAAGTCCAACGACAACCCGAACTTCCAGGTCGCGGTGACGCAGCTGCGCGCGCAGAGCCCGTCGCCGGCCACGTCGGGCTGCCTGCTCGGCATCATGCCGGAGGCCAGGAAGGCGGCTGAGGTCGGGCTGGAGCAGGCCGTGCCGGCCGGCGCCGGACAGGACGCCAAGACGTCGGCCGACCAGGCGATGCAGAACGCGGCCACCGGCCTGCAGGCCGCCATCCAGAAGTACAACACCAACGTCCAGTAGCGATCCCTGACCGGGCGTCCGCGAAGGGCGCCCGGTCAGTCCCCTTGCTTGAGCCGGGCCACGCCGACGAGGTCGTCGGGGGTGGCGTCGGGGACGTGGTCGTCGAAGCGGGACAGCACCCTGGTCCTGAGCGCACCGGCCACCAGCAGCGCGATGAACAGCCCGAAGATCACGTAGATCAGCGCGACGCCGCGCCCGGGGCCGGTGCCGAGCACCGCGCCGACGGTGCCCGCCAGCGCGCCGCCGGGGAGCATGAGCGGTTCGAGCGCCCGTTCCGCGATCGGCGTCAGCACGCCCACGCCGAGCGGGATCGTGGACCAGGCCACCATCTGGTTGAGCGCGAACACCCTGCCGTGGTAGCGCTGGGGCACCTTGACCTGGATGATGGTCGCGTACACGCCGTTGACCAGGGCGAGCCCCAGCGACACGCCGAACGCGCCGATGCCGATGAGCACGAGCGACCGGGTCAGGCCGACGACCACGCACGAGACCGCGATCACCAGGGTGAGCAGCAGCATGCCGATCATGCGTCTGCGGCGCGGGCCGCCCCACAGGCTCATCCACAGGCCGCCGGCGGCCGCGCCCGCGCCGCCGCACAGCGCCACCACGCCGACCTCGGGCAGCCCGGCGAAGGAGAGCACGAGCGGCGAGTAGAGCATGAAGACCGGGGACAGCACGATCGCCAGCAGTGCGAAGAACGCGACCATCGCCCGGAAGTCCCGGTTGCCGATCGACAGCCGGAAGCCGGCCCTGATCTCCGCGCCGACGCTCTCCCTGCGCTGGTGGGCGAGCGTGGCGGGGAAGCGCGCGAACGTCAGCACGATCGCGGCCACCAGGTATCCGGCGATGTCGGCGATCAGGATGCCGCCCAGGCCGATCACCGACATCAGCCCGACGGCGGCGAGCGGGGCGACGAACTGGGCCACGCCCGCCGTCATCTGCGCGACGCCGTTGGCGTGCCCGAGGTAGCGCTTGGGCACGAGCTGCGGGATCGCCGAGGAGTACGCGACCCGCTGGAAGGCCAGCGCCACGGAGAGCATCGTGAGCAGCGGGTACAGGGTCCAGGTGTCGAGCCCGCCGGTGAACAGCAGGGCCGCCGCGGCCGACTGGATGCCCAGCCCGGCCAGGCTGCTCGCGAGCATCACCGCGCGCCTGCTCGACCGGTCGACGATGGCGCCGACCAGCGGCGCGGCCAGCACGCCCGGGATCACGGCGAGCACGGTCATCAGCGCCATCTGCGCCAGCCGCCCGGTGCTGAGGTAGATCCAGATGGGGATGGCGAACTCGGTGATCGTCGCGCCGGTGATCGTCACCATCTGGCCGAGCGCCACGGCCAGGAACCGGCTCACGCTCGGCTCGGGCCCGGCGGGCACTTCCGGGGACTCCGGGGCCCCGGGGGCGTCGGGGGCCCCGGGGGAGCGGTCGGAGACGGCGTCGACGCTCCAGCCCGGACCGCTGTCGCCGGGGGTGAGTGGGTCACGTGACAGGATCGCGGCCAGCTCGTCCGCACGATATTTCAAGAAATAGTGACCGGCTTCGTTGATCACCGCCAGCGTCGTGCGCCCGGTCATGAAGTGCCACTCGCGGTAGCGCTCCTCGTAGTACTCCGTGGTCGGGTCCTGCTCGCCCACGATCGACACGATCGGCGCGCGCAGCGGCGGCGCGTCGGCCTCCAGCAGCCCGGTGAAGTACTCCTCGGCCTGCCGGGCGTCGTGCCGCATGTTGCGCACGATGAACGCCCGCTGCTCCTCGTCGAGGTCGCCCAGGTCGGCGCCCATCGAGGTCAGCCAGTTGAGCTGGCCCCGGTCGCTGCGCCACCGGTCGCCGCCGGTGGCCCTGGCCCACAGGCCCAGCAGCCCGCGTGTCGGCCGGGCGAAGGGGAAGATCCCGCCCAGGTAGACGATCTCCACCTGGCGGCCGGCCTCCTCCAGCAGACGGGCGATCGCCACGGTCAGCGCACCGCCGACCCCGCAGTGCCCGTACAGCGACAGCGGGCCGCCGACCTTTTCCATGATCTCCGCCGCGCACTCGGCCGCCACCTGCGCCAGCGGCCGGGGCTCCTCCGCCAGGCCCAGGTCGTGGCCGGGCACCGCCACCGAGTACAGCGCCGTGTCCTCGGGCAGGGCGTCGGCGAGCGGCTGGTAGACGACCGCGCTGCCCCCGCCGTACGGGACGCAGACGAGCGTGCGCGTGGCCGGCCCCGGCGGGGTGAGCAGGTACAGCAGCCCGCGCCGGGCGGACGGCGCGCCCGCCACGGCGGCCAGCCTCCGCACGGTGGGATGCTGGAACAGGTCCATCACGCTGACCGGCGCGCACTCCTCGGGCAGGTCGCGGCGGAGCCTGGCGACGACCCGGGTGGCCAGCAGCGAGTGCCCGCCCAGGTCGAAGAAGTCGTCGAGCGCGCCGACCCTCGGCACGCCGAGCACCTCGGCCACGGCGGCCGCGATCGCCTCCTCCACCGGCCCGGCGGGCGGCTCGTAGGCCACGTCCCGCTCGGGGCGCCCGGCCTCCGGCTCGGGCAGCGCGGCCCGGTCGACCTTGCCGTGGGACTTCAGCGGCAACCGGTCCAGCCAGACGTAGCGGGTCGGGACCATGTACTCGGGCAGCGCGGTCGCGAGCGCGCGCCGCAGCTCGCCGACCGGGACGCGCTCGCCGCCGGCCACCAGGTACGCGACCAGCTCCAGCGATCCGGGCGCGCCACGGGCGTCGGCCACCGCGTGCGCCACGCCGGGCAGCTTGCGCAGCGCCTCGTCGATCTCGCCCAGCTCCACCCGGTAGCCGCGGATCTTCACCTGGAGGTCGCGGCGGCCGAGGAACTCCAGGTCGCCGCTGGGCAGCCAGCGGGCCAGGTCGCCGGTGCGGTACAGGCGCTCGCCCCGGACGGTCACGAACTTCTCGGCGGTCAGGTCCGGCCGGCCGAGGTATTCGCGGGCCAGCCGGTCACCGCCCACGCACAGCTCGCCGGGCACGCCGATCGGCACCGGGCGCAGGGCGGCGTCGAGCACGTGGACACGGGCGTGGCCCAGCGGACGGCCGATCGGCGTGACCGGGCCTCGGATCTCGTCGTCGGGCCTGACGGTGTAGGTGGTGACGCCGACGGTGGTCTCGGTCGGGCCGTAGTGGTTGACGATCTCGCACCAGCCCAGCGCCGCCAGCTCCCTGGTCTGCTCCCAGCTCGACCCCTCACCGCCGAAGATCATCGTACGGCTGGGCAGCAGCTGTTCCGGCGGCACCTCGGCGGCCAGCGCGCCGAAGTGGGACGGCGTCATCTTCAGGTAGTCGAGCCCGTGGCCGGCGAACTCGGCGCCGGAGATCCGCGACGGGTACAGCTCCAGCGTCCCGCCGGTCATGAGCGCCAGGTAGAAGACCGTGATCCCGAAGTCGAACGAGAGCGACTGCAGCAGCCCGAACCTGGCCCCGTGCCCGACGCCGAAGCGTTCGCGCACGTCGGACAGGTAGTTGAGGACCTGCCGATGCTGGACGGCCACGCCCTTCGGCCGCCCGGTCGACCCGGAGGTGTAGATCACGTACGCCAGGTCGTCCGGCCCGGCCACCGGTCCGACCGGCCCGGCGCTCTCCTGCGGGACCCCGAGCAGCGGGCCGCCGAAGCCGGCCACCGGCCCGTCCGACACCAGCGCCGCCGCGCCCGAGTCCGACAGCAGGTACGCCAGTCGTTCGGCGGGCTGCTCGGGATCGACGGGCACGTACGCGGCACCCGCCTTGAGCACGCCGAGCACGGCCACGGCCAGGTCCGGCGACTGCTCCAGGCAGATCGCCACCCGGTCCCCGATCCCCACGCCGGCGTCCCGGAGCAGCCCGGCGAGCCGGTTGGCCCGGCCGTCGAGCTCGGCGTACGTCAGCGTGCGGCCGCCCTGGACGACGGCCGCGTCCGCCGGCCGCGCGGCGGCGGTCTCCGCCACCATCCCGTGCAGCGTGCGCGCCCGCGGCGGCACCGGCTCGGCCCTGCTCCACGCGTCGAGCAGGGCGCGTTCCTCCGGCCCGGCGAGTTCGAGCTCCGACAGCCGTACGCCGGGGTCGTCGGCCACCTGGCGCAGCACGTTGGCGAAGTGGCCGCAGAAGCGTTCGGCGGTGGCGCGGTCGAACAGGTCGGTGCTGTAGACGAGGAAGAGCCGCAGCCCCTCTGTCCCCGCGACGGCCTCCAGCGCCAGGTCGAACTTGGCCCGCGCGGTCCCCGGGTCGTAGGGCTCGGCCGTCACGCCGTCGAGGGCGAGCTCGCCGGCCGTCTCGGCGCCCATCACGAACTCGGCCTGGAACAGCGGCGTGCGGCTCAGGTCGCGGCGCAGGTCCAGTGCCTCGACCAGCCGGTCGAAGGGCACGTCGGAGGCCATGAGCGACTCCATCGCGACGCCGCGCACCCGGTGCATGAGCTCGCGGAACGTGGGGTCGCCGGAAAGGTCGGTCCGCATCACCAGCGTATTGAGGAAGAAGCCGATCAGCGGCTCCAGTTCCTCGCTGTCGCGGGTGGAGACCGGGGTGCCCACGCACACGTCCTGCCGGCCAGTGTAGCGCGACAACTGCGCCTGGAAGGCGGCCAGCAGGGTCATGAACAGCGTGCACCGCTCCCGCCTGGCCAGCAGGCCGATCCGGTCGCTCAGCCCAGCGGGCAGCGTGAGGACCACGCGGTCGCCCGCCGTGGTCCTGACCAGCGGACGCGGCCGGTCGGTGGGCAATTCCAGGGCCGGCGCCCCCGCGAGGCGGCTCACCAGGGCCTCGGGCGGCCGGATGTCCTCCTCCCGCTGCTCGCGCGCGTAGTCGGCGTACTGCAGGGCCGGCGGGGCAGGGCCGGGCTCGCCGTTGTAGCAGAGGGTGAGTTCGCGCAGCAGGATGCCCAGCGACCAGCCGTCGGCGGCGATGTGGTGCAGCACGACGACGAACACGTGCTCGTCCGGGCCGAGGCGGATCAGGCAGGCGCGCAGCGGCTGGTCCTCCACCAGGTCGAACGGCCGCCCGGTCCACTCGGTCACCAGTCGCGCGGCGCGCGACTCGGCATCGGGGCCGTCGAGGTCGATCCGGGCCAGCGTGACGCGCGGACGCGGGTCGACGACGGCGACGGGCCCGCCGTCCTCGTCGGCGTAGCGGGTGCGCAGCACCTCGTGCCTGGCCGCGACCGCGACGAGCGCGCGTTCGAGCGCGACCGGGTCGAGCGGCCCGCGCAGGCGCTCGGTGACGAACATGTTGTAGGAGGCGTTGCCCGGATCGAGCTGGTTGAGGAACCACAGCCGCTCCTGGCCGGACGACAGCACACGGGAGCGGCCCGCGACCACGTGATCGGTAGTCATGGGCCTACCTCCAGGACACACGACAGGGGTTGACCCGTGATTGGAAAGAATCTTTCCAATTAAGGCGGGCCGCCAGTCTTACACCTCCGCTTTGCGCGCGCAAGTGCCTGTACACCGGGGTTCCGGTCACATATGGACGACGACCGCAGGCCGGCATACCCGGCTTATACCGCCGGCCATTACGGTCACCGGCCATGAGCGACGGCGGTATGGAACGCAGGCGGGCACTGGTCGTGCTGGGCGGTTCGGTGGCGGCGGGAATGGCGCCCGCCCTGGCGCGGCCCGCGTCGGCGGCGGCCTACGACTCGACCGTCGTCGTCGACGCCGCCAAGCGCCTGGGCACGTTCTTCAATCCCGGGTGGTACGTCAACCACACGCACCCGCACTGGTACTTCTCCAAGGGCCTGCTGCCGGACCGGACGATCGAACAGCTCCGTGACGACTTCAACGTCCGGTGGGCCCGGGTGACCGTCAGGGTGGAGTATTACCGCGACCAGGCCACCGGCAAGTACGACTTCACCAGGAACTACCCCTACCTCGACCAGGCGGCCTCGTACGCCAACCGGCTGCTGCTGAACTTCACCTCGTCCACGAGCATGGAGAAGACCCCGGAGCTCTGGGAGAAGATCATGCTCGACACCCTCCTGGACCACAAGGCGCGCTATCCGCAGATCGACTGCGTCATGCCGTGGATCGAGCCGGACCTGGGCAAGGTGGGCGGCACCCCGGCCGGGGCGGCGCTGACGCCACGGGAGTTCTACGCCTTCTACGCGGCCGGCTACCGGGCCGTGGCGGCGGTCAACGACCGGCTGAAGCCGAGCGTGCCGCTGACGTACGGCGGCCCGGCGACGTCGAACCTGCCGGTGGCGTGGCTCGCCGGGTTCCTCAAGCTCTACCGGGCCGACACCGACGCGAGGAAGCGGCTGGACTTCCTCTCCGTCCAGCTCTACAGCATGAACCGGGACAACCCCCGCCAGGCGATCGACCAGCGCACGACGATCCGGACCCTGCTGCGCGACGCGGGCCTGAACCAGAACCTGCCGCCCTACGTCACGGAGTACGGCGTCTACCCCGGCGCGGAAGCCGGGGAGACCGGCGGTCGCTCCGCGGCGGCCGACCTCGCGCACGACCAGCTGGTCCAGGCGTGCGGCGTCGCCGCCCTGGGCCGCTACTACATCGAGAGCGGCATGAACCGGCCCTTCCACTGGGTCATCCACCACGGCGAGAACCTGCGCAAGGACATGTTCCAGCCAGGGAAGAACGGGGTCCGCCTGCCGTTCGGTCACATCGTCGTCATGCAGGGCATGCTGAAGGACCGCCACGACGACGGCGAGCGGCTGGGCACCACGATCACCCCCGACGCCTCCAGGACCGGCGGCCGGGGGCTCGGCGCGGTCGCGCACGCCGATTCGCACGCGCTCACGGTGATGTACTGGAACTACCAGGCGGAGACCGGCACCAAGAACCACCAGACCAAGCTGGAGATCCGCAACATCCCCGAGGGCGTCTTCGGCGACCGGATCCGCGTGGAGATCTGGCTGGTGGACGCGACCACCAACAACCACACCTACGACGGGACCACCGAGTTCACCCGCGACGCGGTCTTCAGCATGGACCGGCCCGAGGTGTTCAAGCGCGTGGTCTCCCTGCGCAAGAACGCGGTGGGCTTCCTGCGCATCACCCCCGCCTCGTAGCCCCGGTCAGCGGAGCGGCGCGGGCCCTTCGAGCACCGTGTCGTCGTAGGCCACGTCGGTGACGCGGATCTTCATGTACTGGTCGCCGGCGAACACCCGGTATCGCGCCGGGTCGTCCGGCGTCCGTATGACGGCGTCCATGCCGCCGTCGGGCAGGCCGCCGAAGACGTCGTACTCGTCGCGGGAGCCCGGAACGCGCAGGGTCGCGTCGATCCCGTCACGGAACCCCGGCAGGTCGTCCCACGCCCCTGCGGGCTCTGCCGCGGCGGGCCGCCTCGGGGGAACCGGCGCCGCCCTCCGGGCGGTTCATCAGCGTGCCCGCGGTGACGACGGCGGCGAGCAGGAGAGCGGCCGCGACCGCCGTCAGGCCGACCGGGCGGCGCCTGGCCGGACGCACGTACGCGGTCTGCGGCGCCGTGGTGAGCCGCCGCAACGTCTCGGCCGCCGCCGCGCGTCCTGGGACACGAGGTCGTGCACGTCGACGACGTTCGGGTGCGGCAGACGGGCGATGGTGTGCGCCTCCCGGCGGACCCGGGCCGCCTGCTCGCCCGTGGCACGCACGTGCATCTCCTTCACGGCGACGGTGCGCCCCAGGAGCCGGTCGGTCGCGCGCCACACGGTGCCCATGCCGCCACCGCCGGGGCGGTCAAGCAGCACGCCCGGCGCTTCCCGGACGGAGGCCAGGCATGACCCTGCGGTCCCGGGGCAGGCACTCGTGCATGAGCAAAAAGGTCGAGGACTGGAGTGCGCTCGACGGCGCCTGTCACAAGGTCTCGGGCTGGGTGGCGCGGGCCACCCGTCCCACCGCGATCAAGAACGCGCTGTCGGGCACCTGGCTGGGGCACTCACTGCATCCCGTGCTGACGGACCTGCCCATCGGCGCCTGGGCCACCGCCTCGTTCCTGGACGTGACCGCGGGCCCGGCCGGGGCCGAGTCGGCGCGCCGTCTCGTCGGCGTCGGGCTGATCGCGACGGTGCCGACGGCGGCGGCGGGGGCGTCCGACTGGTCCGACACCTACGGGCCGGCGCAGCGGGCCGGGTTCGTGCACGCCCTGTGCAACGTGACGGCGACCGTCATGCAGGCGGCGTCCTGGGTGGCCCGCGGCCGGGGACGGCGCCGGGCCGGGATGGTCCTGAGCGGTGCCGGGCTCGCCATGACGGCGGTCGGCTCGTACCTGGGCGGGCGGCTGTCGCTCGTGCACGGCGTCGGCGTCAACCACACCGCGTTCCAGGGGACCATCACCGAGTGGACCGACGTCGCGGCGCTGTCCGCGCTCGGCGACGGGCGGCCGCTCCGCGTCACTGCGGACGGGGTGCCCGTGATGCTCGTGCAGGCCGACGGGGTGCTGCACGCGCTCTCGGCCACCTGCACCCACGCTGGGGGCCCGCTGGACGAGGGCGCCGTCGTCGGCGACGACTGCGTCCGCTGCCCCTGGCACGGCAGCGTCTTCCGGCTGGCCGACGGCAAGGTGAAGCGCGGGCCGGCGACGGTCGACGCGCCGCGCTGGGACGTGAAGGTCCACGACGGCCGCGTCCTCGTACGGTCCGCGACCGGCGACCGGGAGCCCGTCCGGGCGACGGTCCGGCGTTCGGAGCCGGCCATGACGCCGTCCTGACCACCAGCGGGACCCGCGGCCCGCACCCGCCCCGTGGCCCCGGTTCAGCGGTGCGGTGATCCCGCGAGTTCACCGATCGGCGCGACGACGTGCGCGCCGCGGTCGTGCGTCACGCAGACGGGCCAGACCTTCCACACCAGCTCCATGATCGTCTCCTGCGCCGCCTCGGCGACGTTCGCCGCCGTTGCAGTCGTTCCTGATCAGCCTGAGCGTCCCGGTGATCCCCGCTGCCCGGACATCCCGCTCCACGATGGCCAGAGCGCGCTCCAGCGTCGTCCACAGGGTGGGGTCGACCGCGAAGGTCGGCTCGAAGTTCGCGTCGCGGAGAAGGGCGGCGCCCAGCCGGGTCACCTCGTCGGCGGACAGCTCGGCGGCGGGGCGTTCGAGGAGCTTCCGGGCGGCCGGACCGACCCTGCCGAGCTCCCGCAGCACGGCGGCCAGCTCCAGGACGGGGGCGGCGTCGAGGGTGCCGCCACGCGTCGCCGTGTAGACGCGTCCCATCAGGTCGTCGGCCGACTGCCAGAGTCGATCTTCGGAGTCCACGCTGCAGTGTCGCCCACCTGATCGAGCTGGGCAAGGGCTTGTGGGACGGTGGGAGGGATGGAGCCATAGGGAGGAGCGTCATGGCGTTCACGGATGAGGAGATCGCCTATCTGCGGTCGCAGCCGCTCGCGCGCCTGGCGACCCTGGCGGCGGACGGGCAGCCCGACGTGGTCCCGGTCGCGTTCGAGTTCGACGGCGAGCGGTTCTGGGTCGGCGGTTCGGGCCCGTCGGTGCTGGAGACGCGCAAGTTCCGCAACGTCAGCGCCGGGAACGAGCTGGTCGCGCTGGTGGTCGACGACCTGGTGTCCCTGCAGCCGTTCGTGGCGCGGGGCGTCCGTGTCTACGGCCGGGCCGGGGATCCGGTCGAGCGGGCCGGGATGGTGGGGCCGGGTTTCTACGTCGGCATCACTCCGGCGGTCTCCTGGAGCTGGAACCTGGCGGGCGAGCCGGTGGGCGAGACCTGGTACGAGGCCCGGCGGACCGAGCACTGACGGCCGGGCCCGGGGTGAGCCCCCGGACCCGGCCACCGGTCAGCGGATCGGGGCGGACGACCAGGGCAGGCCGTCCGTGGGCCACAGGTCGGCCTGACGCCTGAGCGTGTTCTCGACCCGGCCGCCGACGGGGCAGCGGAAGCCGTGCGGGGGCACGACCAGGGAGATCAGGTAGTTGTCGATGGGAACGGTGCTGCACTCGTCCTTGCCGTAGATGCGGTGACCCCAGCCCTCGTACGTGAGCAGCACCGCCTTGCGGCCAAGCTGCCTGGCGACGTTGGCCGACCAGTTGTACGGGGTGGACGGGTCGTGCAGCGAGTTGCCCAGCAGCAGCGGCGCGCTGCCCTTGTAGCGAAGGCGATGCTGCGGGTTGTTGACGGGGTGGTTGAGGCAGACGGGCAGGTCCTCGATCGGCATCGGGTTGAAGCGCATGTCGGGGGCCCGGCGGTTGGAGCTGCGCAGCAGCGCGGCGTACTCGCGGTAGTCGCGCACCCGTAGGTTGTAGTCCTGGCAGAGGATCGTGGTCGGCAGGTGGGCGAGCTCGCCCTGCACGGGCTGACGGCCCGGCAGCGGGGGCACCCACTCGGGCGGCGTGCCGCCGTTCAGCGCGTTGATCATCTCGGCCAGGAGCTGCCAGGCGGGGCCCTCGGTGCCGAGCACGCCCTGCCACAGCACCTGCAGCTCGGTCATCGGGCGGTCGGGGACGCCCGGGTAGTACAGCTCGCCGCGCCGGGCCTTGGCCAGCAGGTCCTTCCAGATCGCGCGGACGTCCTGCCCGTGCAGCACGCAGCTCGGCTCCTGGTCGCACCAGCCGACGAACTGGTCGAAGGCGTCCTCGACCGCGGCGGCCTCGGTGTCGAGGAACCTCTTGACGCGCAGGCTGTGGTCCATGTTGCTGTCCAGGGCCAGCGCCCGGATCCGGCCCGGGAACAGCTCGGCGTACATCTGGCCGATCAGCGTGCCGTACGAGATCCCGTAGTAGGTGAGCTTCTCCTCGCCGAGCGCGGCGCGGATGGCGTCCAGGTCACGGGCGACGCTGACCGAGTCGACGTGGTCGTACAGCGGGCCGGTGCGGGCCCGGCAGTCGGCGCGCAGCCGCTCGTTGTAGGCGGTCCACCGGTCGAAGTCGGCCTGGCTGGTCATGACCGCGTACGGCATCTCGTTGTAGACCGACGCCGAGCAGACCACCGGGTTGCTGCGGCCGACGCCGCGGGGGTCGAAGCCGACGATGTCGAAGTGCCGCTGCAGTTCGGGGGTGAAGAAGCCGGGGGCGCCGTAGGCGGCCTCGACGCCCGACCCGCCCGGTCCGCCCGGGTTGATCACCAGCGAGCCGATACGGGCGGCGGGGTCGGTGGCCTTGCGCCTGGCCAGGGCGAGGTCGACGGTGGGCCCGTCCGGCTCGGACCAGTCGACGGGGACGGCCAGCGTGCCGCACTCGGCGGCCGGCTCCTCCTCACAGGGCGCCCAGGCGATGGCCGGGGCCGTCTCCACGGCCGTCGCACCGGCCACCTGGACGGGTAAAACCGCTGCGACCATGACGAAGGCGGTCGCCAGCAGGGTGAATCTTCTTTTCACATCGCTCCCATCGTCAGTCGTCCGGCCGAGTTAGATCATGCCGGGTCGGCCGGACGCGTGAAGCAAGATGGGAAATGTCGCACATAGCCGTATGCCCCGGGTCAGCGCCCAGGGCATACGGCACGGGGCCTCCGGCTTCACGGCACGGGCACCGGCTCCTCCCGCTTGCCGCGCGCCGGGGCGGGGGCGCCGGTGGGCGGCACGCGGCGCAGCAGGGTGACCGACAGCAGGACCGCGCCCGCGACCAGCACCGCGGCGACGGCGGCGGCGACGTTGAGCCCGCCGGTGAAGGCGTCGCGGGCCGGTTCGAGCAGGGCCCGGGCCGTGTCGGCGGGCAGTCGTCCGGCGGCGGCGAGCGCGCCGGGCAGGGTGTCGGCGGCCTCGGCGGCGAGCGCCGGGGGCAGGCCGTCGACGGCCGGCGCCTGGGCGCGGTAGACCGCGGCGCCGATGCTGCCCAGCAGCGCGATGCCGAGGGAGACGCCCAGGTCGCTGGCCGTCGTGTTCACCGCGGACGCGGCGCCCGCCTTCTCGGGCGGAGCCGCGCCGATCACCAGGTTCGTGGTGAGCGCCATGGTGGGGGCGATGCCCGGGTACAGCACGTAGAACCCGGCGATCAGCAGCGGCAGCCCGGCGCTGCCGTCGACCTGCGTCATCAGCGCGTACCCGATCACCGACAGCACCGCCCCGGCGGCGATCACGTACGCGGGCCGCACCCTGCGGGCGATCATGGGTGACACGGTCGAGACCACGACGAGCATGAGCGCGGCGGGCAGGATCCACAGGCCCGACGCCAGCGGCGACAGCCCGGCCACGAGCTGCAGATACTGGGTGAACAGGAGGTAGACGCCGCCCAGGGCGATCGCCGAGAGCAGGAAGACGCCGAGCGCGCCGCTGAAGACCTTGTCGGCGAACAGGCGCACGTCCAGCAGCGGGTTGTCGAGGCGGAGCTGCCTGCGGACGAACACCGCGCCGAGCACCAGACCGGCGGCGACGGTCGCGACGGCGACAGCGGTCGGGCCGGACTTGGCCAGTTCCTTGATCCCGTAGACGAACGGCAGCAGCGTGCCCATCGACAGCAGGACGCTGGGCACGTCCACCGATCCCGCCCGGGGCGCCCGGTACTCGGGCACCAGCAGCGGCGCCGCGACCACCACCAGGGCCATGACGGGGACGCCGGCCAGCAGGGCGGCGCCCCACCAGAACGACTCCAGCAGCAACCCGCCGACCAGCGGGCCGACGGCCACGCCGACCGAGACGGAGGCGGCCCACAGACCGATGGCGGTGCCGCGCTGCCTGGCGTCCTGGAAGGTGTTGCTGATCAGCGACAGCGTGGAGGGCATCACGGCCGCCGCGCCGATCCCCATCACCGCCCTGGCCGCGATCAGCAGCTCGGCGCCGGGCGCGAACGCCGCCGCCACGGAGGCGAGCCCGAAGGCCACCGCCCCGAACAGCAGCACCTTGCGCCGTCCGACGCGGTCGCCGAGTGTTCCCATGGCGACGAGCAGGCCGGCCATCATGAAGCCGTAGATGTCGTTGATCCACAACAGCTGGCCGCTGCTCGGGCCCAGGTCGGCGGCGATGTGCGGGGTGGCCAGGAACAGCACGGTCATGGCCAGGAACAGCAGTGCCGTGGGCAGGAGCAGGACGGCCAGGCCGAGCCAGGCCCTGGCGTCGGCGCGAGGCGATTCGTGCACAGACATGATCGGTTCTCTCTGGTTCAGAGGGGATAGGGGGTTGTCACGCGGGTCTCGCGCAGCGGGCGGGCCCACCAGACGAGCTGGTCGAGCATGCGGTCCACGTCGGCGGGGACGCGGGCGACGCCCGGCACGGTCACCGTGTGCGCGTCGGCGAAGACCGGGCGCAGCCGCCGGACGAGCCGGTCGCAGCCGCCGCCGGCGAAGGCCACGGGCTTGCCCCGCCATTCGCGGCCGTACCAGGCGATGACGTTGCTCAGCGATCCCGGGGAGCGTTCGGGGACCACCACGACGAAGCCGTCACCGGAGGCCAGCCACGGCGCCAGGTCGCGCACGGCGGGCGGCGTCGGCACGACCTCCGGCCGCACGTCCGGCCGCACGTCCGGCAGGCACGCCGCGGCGAGATCGATGAGGTCGATCTCCACGTCACACCGCCTGCAGGCCCGGTCGGCCAGCCAGTCGCCCGCGTTCGCGGCGCGTACGTCGCCGATGAGCACCACCAGCCGCAGTCGTTCTATCGGGTCGGCTCCTTTCGTCTGGGAGCACTGTGCGCGGCGGCGCTCCAGGTCACCTTCGGACGGGCTTCGGATCGCCTCCGGGTACTGTGTGGCGCATGCGTTTCGGGGTGCTCGGCCCGCTGGCGGTATGGGCTTCGGACGGCAGGCCGGTCAGGATCCCCGAGGTCAAGGTCCGCGTGCTGCTGGCCGAGCTGCTGGCGAGCCCGGGGCGGGTGGTGCCCGCCGACCGGTTGATCGACGACCTGTGGGGCGAGGGCCTGCCCGCCAATCCCGCGGGCGCGCTCCAGACCCGCGTGTCCCAGCTCAGGCGCGCCCTGGACGACGCCGAGCCGGGCGCCCGGGCGCTGGTGGTGTCCCGCGCGCCCGGTTATCTGCTGGACGTCGAGCCGGGCGCCGTCGACACCGGGCTGTTCCAGTCGCTCGTCGCCCAGGCCCGTACGGACGGCACGCCGCAGGCCAGGGCGGCCCGGCTGGGTGACGCGCTGGCCCTGTGGCGCGGCCCGGCGCTGAGCGACTTCGCCGACGAGGAGTGGGCCCGTCCGGAGATCACCCGCCTGACCGAGCTGCGGCTGACCGCCCAGGAGGAGCAGGCCGAGGCCCGGCTGGAGCTGGGCGAGCACGGCCTGCTGGCCGACGAGCTGGGCGACCTGGTGGCCCGTCACCCGCTGCGCGAACGGCTGCGCGCCGCCCACCTGCGCGCCCTCTACCGGGCGGGACGCCAGAGCGAGGCGCTGGACAGCTACCGGAGCCTGCGCGAGCGCCTGGCCGAGGAGCTCGGCGTGGACCCGAGCCGCGAGCTGGCCGCGCTCCACCAGGCGATCCTCGAACAGGACGCCTCGCTCGGCGCGTCACCCGCCGCGCCGCCCACGAACCTGCCCGCGCCGCTGTCCGATCTGGTCGGCAGGTCTGAGGCGGTGGAGGAGGTGACCGCGCTGCTCGGCGCCGCCCGCCTGGTCACGCTGACCGGTCCCGGCGGCGTGGGCAAGACCCGGCTCGCCCTGGACGCGGCCCGCCACCTGGCCGGGGCGTACCCGGACGGCGTGTGGCTGGTGGAGCTGGCGGGCGCGGTCCGGCAGGACGAGGTGGCCGAGCTGGCCGCCGCCGTGCTGGGCATCCGGGACGAGGCCGCGACGGCGCTGACCGGCAAGCTGGCCGAGGCGCTGCGGGCCAAGCGCATGCTGCTCGTCCTGGACAACTGCGAGCACGTGGTCGCCGGGGCCGCCGACCTGGCCGCCGCGCTGCTGCGGGCCGCGCCCGGCCTGCGCGTGCTGGCCACGGGGCAGCGTCCGCTGGAGGTGACCGGGGAGCGCCTCTGGCATGTGCCGCCGCTGGCGGAGCCGGGCGCGGTCGAGCTGTTCGTCTCCCGCGCGGCCGCCGGGCTGCCCGGCTTCACCCTCGACGACGGCAACGCCGAGGCGGTCGTCGCCATCTGCCGGCTGCTCGACGGCATCCCGCTGGCGCTGGAGCTGGCTGCCACCCGGGTGCGCACGCTGGGCGTCCACGAGCTGGCCGCCCGGCTGGGCGCGCTGGAGGGCTCGGGGGCGCCGGCGCTTGACCGGTTCCGGGTGCTGGGGTCCGGGCACAGCGACGCCCCCGCCAGGCAGCGCACGCTCCGGGCGATGATCGACTGGAGCTGGGAGCTGCTCTCCGGGGACGAGCGCGCGGTTCTGCGCCGGCTGGCCGTGCACGCGGACGGATGGACGCTGCAGGCGGCCGAGGCGGTGTGCGGCCAGGACGGCCTGGACGTGCTGGACCTGCTGTCCGGGCTGGTGGATCGCTCGCTGGTCGCCGTCACCGCCGGGGAGCGGGGGCTGCGCTACCGGCTGCTCGCGTCGGTGGCCGACTACTGCGGGGAGCGGCTGCGCGAGGCCGGGGAACTCGCGGAGATCGAGGCCCGGCACCGCGACTACTACACCGGCCTGGCCGTGACCGCCGACCGGCACCTGCGCGGCCCGGCCCAGCGCGAATGGCTGCACCGCCTCGACGCCGAGACCGCCAACCTCCGTGCCGCGCTCGACTCCGCCGTGCGGCACGGCGGTGCGCTGCGGCTGGCCAACGCGCTGGCCTGGTACTGGGTGCTGCGCGGCAGGCTCGGCGAGGGCCGCAGATCTCTCGCCCGCGCCCTCGCGGCCGGCGGCCCGGACGACGACGCGGGCACCGCGATCCTCTGGCACGCCGCCTTCACCCTGCGCATGGGCGAGCCGCCGCAGGAGCCGGAGCCCGAGCCCGCCCGGCCGCACGACCTGGAGGCGCTGACCGGCCGGGCGCGGGCGGAGTGGTTCCACCGTTTCGCCCGGATCGGCATCGGCGAGCAGTGCACGGCCGACGAGGTGCTGACGCTGTTCCGGGCGATCGGCGACCAGTGGGGGACGGCCGCCGCCCTGGGCACCCAGGCCCGGCAGGCGTTGCTCCGCAGCGACCTGGCCGCGCTGAAGACGTACGGCGAGCAGAGCAGGGCCCTGTTCACCGAGCTGGGTGACCGCTGGGGTCAGCTTCACAGCGCGTTCGCGCTCGGCTGGCACGCCGAGATCGCCGGCGCGTACGACAGCGCCGCCCGGCTGCATCGTGAGGCGCTGCGCATGGCGGAGGAGCTCGAACTGTGGACGGACGTGTCCGACGCGCTGTCGTCGCTCGGCCGGATCGCCCTGCTCACCGGCGACCACGCCCAGGCCGACGAGCTGCACGAGCGCGCCAGGCGGCAGGCCGCCGAGCAGGGCTACACGATCGGGGAGGAGTTCGCCGGGCTGGGCCTGGCCCTGAGCGCCAGGCGGCAGGGCAAGCTCGACGCGGCGGAGGCGCACCTGCGCACGTGGCTCGACTGGGACCGGCGGCTGCGCGCTGACATCGCTCTGTCGCTGATCCTCGCCGAACTGGGCTTCGTCGCGGAGTTGCGCGGCGACGAGGCCGCCGCGCGGGCCCTGCATCTGGACGGGCTGGCGGCGGCCCGCAAGTCCGGCGACAGGCGGTCGGTGGCGCTCGCGCTGGAGGGCCTGGCCGGGGTAGAGGCGCTGGCCGGCCGGCCCGCCGAGGCGGCCCGGCTGCTGGGCGAGGCCACCGCGCTGCGCGAGTCGGTCGGCGCGCCGCTGCCGCCGGCCGAACGCGGCGACGTGGACCGCATCACCGCCGCCGCCCGCGGGGCGCTGGGCGAGGAGGGCTTCGCGGGCGCGTTCGAGCGCGGGCGTTCGGAACCCCGGGAGGCGGGCGGTCTTGACGGTGATCAGGTGGCGATCTAGCCTCACTTTTAGGAAAGTTTCCTAAAAGAAACCCCACCCCCCAGGAGACTCGTATGAGCCTTCGTCGTCGTGCCGCCACTCTGGCGGGCGCCGCAGCCCTGGCCTTCGGCCCCGCCGTCCTCCTCGCCTCCCCGGCCGCCGCCGCGCCGCTGGGATGCACCACCCAGTACAGCGTCGCCGGGATGTGGGCGAGCAGCCACTGCTCCGCCGGCACCGGCAAGCACCAGGTCGTCGTCCTCCAGCGGCATCCGTCGCCCGTCGCCGGGCCCATCCTCGTCGTCGGCCCCTGCGTACCGGTCGGGCAGACCTCGCACACGGGAATCACCGGCTGGCCCGTCGAGTCGATACGCGCGAACACCTGCGGCTGACCCGTACGACCGTTGCGGAAGGAGGTGGCGCGGCGGCGTGGGCCGCCGCGCCACGGGTCCGGAGGGTCAGCCCGCGCTGCAGGAGACCGTCGGCCAGTTCCAGTTGCCGTTGTGCTGGATCGTCACGCCCCAGTTGTCGCCGTTGCCGTTCGGCCTGGCGGTCAGCACCTGGGCGCTGGGATAGGTGGCGCTGATGTTCCAGGTGGACAGCACCTTCGCCGGGGACGGCACGTTCATCGTCACGGTCCAGTTGCTGGAGCCGCTGACCGAGACGTTGAGGTTGTAGCGGTCACTCCACTGCTGGCCGGCGGACAGCGTCGCGGAGCAGCCACCACCACCGCCGCCACCGCCGCCACCGCCTCCGCCGCCGCCACCGGAGCCGCCGACGGTGATGTTGGAGTTGCCGCTGCTCTGGTATCCCTCCGTCGCCAGGATCATGTAGTCATGGCTGCCCAGGTTCATGCCGTAACGGGCCCAGGCGTCGAAGTGGTTGCCGGAGGTGATGGTGCCGCCCGTCTTCTTCGACTGCCGGACGCTCCAATACTGGTTGAACGTTCTGGTGCCCTCGATCGAGGGGGCGTTGTACCGCGTCGTCTGGTAGATGTCGTACGTGCCGCCGTCGCTGGTGACCGTGCCCTTGTACGTTCCGGTGGGCCGGTAGGTGCCCCAGTTGTCGACGATGTAATACTCCACGAGCGGATTTCTCGTCCACCCGTAGAGGGTCAGGTACGCGTTTCCTGACGGATTGAAGCTGCCCGAGTAGTTCACGGATCTGCGTCCGCCGGTGCTCCAGCCCTTGCCCGCGACGAAGTTGCCGGTGTTGCGCCACGAGGTGCTGTAATTGCCGCCGGATCCGAGTTCCATGGAGACGGTCCCGGAACTGTCGGTCCAGAACGAATAGAAGTAGCCGTTGTTGGTGCCCGTCTGATTCGTCGTGATGGCCGCGTGGGCGATGCCGGGCAGCATCGCCGTGGCCGCGGCCACCGCCACGACGCAGGCGCGGGTGACGAACCGTCTGATGCGGCCTCTGGGGGGTGCGGGGGCGTCGGTCATGGGACGCTTCCTCCTTGAAACTATCGGAGAATTAGCGAAAGTATCGGCTCGGTCTTGACAACTTGTCAATGAACCCGGAGTGGCCGCGCAGTCCCGGCAGCACGCTCGCCAGCACAACCTGGCCATACATCGAGATGAAAGTTTCGTACGTGATCCGAAACGTGCTGCTGGAGCTCCGACTTAACGGAGCACATGTCCCGTGAACCGGCGGCTGATCCCTTAGGTTTATGGCCTTATGACCCCCTTGGCCGCTGAACGCCCCATCCGCATCCTTTTCCTCGGTGGTCACGGCAGGTCGGGCAGCACGCTGGTGTCCCGCGCGCTGGGCGCGGCCGAGGGCGCGTCGTGCGTGGGCGAACTGCGCTACCTGTGGACCCAGGGCGTGACCAAGAACCAGCTCTGCGGGTGCAGGCGGCGGTTCGCCACATGCGAGTTCTGGCAGGAGGTCGGCCGGGCGGCGTTCGACGGCTGGCAGAACGTGGACGCCGCCGAGATGGCCGGGCTGCACCACTCGGTCATGCGCATCAGGCACGTCCCGCGTCACGTGCTGCCCGGCGCCGACGGCCCCTTCGCCCGGCGCGTCCAGCGCTACGCCGACACCATGGCCACGGTCTACCGGGGCATCAGCGAGGTGAGCGGCAGCTCGGTGATCGTGGACTCCTCCAAGTTCCCCACCTCGGCGCTGCTGCTGCGCCGGGTGCCGGGCATCGACCTGCGGATCGTGCAGCTCGTCCGCGGCCCGCACGGCGTCGTCCACTCCTGGTCGCGCAAGGTCCGGCGCGCCGACAAGGGCGGGCGGCTGATGGCCACCCACTCCCCCGCGCAGACCGCCGCCGAGTGGCTGGCCTTCAACGCCGCCATCGAGTCCTTCCGCCTGACCAGCACCCCGTGGACGCTCATGCGGTACGAGGACTTCGTCGCCCGGCCGCACCGCGAACTGGCCAGGGTCCTGGAGTTCGCCGGGCTGCCGTCGGCCGGGACGCCGTTCCTCGGTGACGGCACGATCGACTTACCCGCCGACCACAGCGTGGCGGGCAACCCGATGCGCATCCGAACGGGCGTGGTGCCTCTCAAGGCGGACGAGGAATGGCGGACGGCGATGCGACCGGGCCGCCGCCGCATCGTCACCGCCTTCACCGCCCCGGGCATGCTCCGGTACGGCTATCCGCTCCGCTGACCCGGCGGCCGGTTCAGCGCGTACCCCAGACGGGGCGGTCCGGGTCGGCGGGCGGCAGCCGCGAGAGGATGACGGCGACCAGGTTCCAGTCCCCCACCTGGACGTTGTCCTTCATGAGGCCCAGCCGCCCGGCGATCTCCCTGTGCGCGTTCACGAGCACGTCGGCGCCCGCCATGAGCTGACCGGTGACCGCCTCGTACCCGGACCCGCCGCCCTCCCCCTTGACGAAGGTGACGCCGAGGTCGTCGTCGCCCCAGAAGGCGCCGATGGCCTCCAGTTCCCCGGCCACCTCGCCGACGAACCGCCCGAGCTCCTCCCGCTCAAGATCGAACGCCTCCGCCGCCGATCGGATCACATGCTTGTGGATGTCCATGCCGTCCTCTCAGCCCGCGGGTTTGTGCGCCATCGTGAAGTACAGGAGCGCCCGGCCCAGCGTCTCCTTCCACGTCGGGATCAGCTCGGCGCCCTCCTGCCCGTTCATGGCGTCGTAGGAGGGGCCGTAGCCGAGCGAGCCTCCGGCCAGCCGGCTCAGGAAGGCCCGGACGTCGGCGTTCTGGCTGATCTTGGCGGCCAGGGGCGCGGCGGCGTCGTACGCGCCGTAGAAGGCGACGGAGGCGGCGAACTCCTTGAGCGCCTGCGTCGCGTTCTCCTGGAGCGATCCGGGGTCGTCCCCCCGCAGCGCCTTCACGCCGGCGACCACGCTCACGTCCCCGGCCGCGAAGAAGACGCTGCCGATCGTGTACTCCGTCAGCTTGCTCAGCACGATCCTGGCGACGCTGTGCTCCAGCAGCTTGGCCAGCATCCCCGCCTGCGCCCGCCGCATCAGGAACTGGGTGATCTGGTACGCCGTCCCGGCCTGCCAGGGGAAGGTGGTGATGAAGATGAAGCTCGCGAAGTTGGCCAGGGCCAGCGTCCAGTACGTGTGCCGCGCCGTCTCGATCACCTCGGCGTATTCGGCGCAGGCCCGGCTGTTCTGCCGGCAACGCTGGGCGAGCTGGGCGGCGTAGCCGGCCTTGGGCGGCTGCGGATACAGGCCCGAGGTGACCGCCGTCTTGAAGGCGTCCACCCCGTCCCCGCTGTTCTTCCGCCACACCGACCCGGCGGCGGCGAACGTCTTGTCCGGGCTCTGCTCGACGCGCTCGGCCAGCCGGGCCCACACCGCGGCGGCCTGGCGGGCCTTGGCCGGGTCACCCTCCGGGTAGTCGACGGCCAGCATCTTGAAGACGAAGCCCGCGATGCCGAGGGCGCCGAACCCGTAGATGCTCGCGCGGCCGGGGTTGACCCTCAAGATCGCCGCGTCCCGCCGTCCTCGCCGTCCAGCACGGTGCCGGCGAGGAACGGGGCCACCAGGTCACCCGCCTCCCGTTCGGCGGCCCGCGCGGCATTCCCCGCCGCTTCGAGGACCGCCGCCGCCAGCTCCGCGGAGCCGAGCCGCATGGCGCGCGGGTCGATGGTGAGCCCGCAGAGCGCCCCGGTCTGGGTCGCCTCGGCCACCACCCGGCCCTGCGCCGCCTCGCCCCGGCCCTTGACCGCCGCCATCCTGCCGCTCAACCCCTCGATCGCGGCCACGTCCTGCTGGAAGCGGTCCAGCAGCCGGCCGAGTTCCTGGTCGCCACCTGTGCTGAACGGATCGCCCGGTGATGTCATCCCATCTCCTGACTCGCGTGATCTCTTCACGAGGTCAACCAGCCGGAAATGCGGGCTATTTCATGAAATTCAGGCGAGCGGGAAGGACACGCCCCGTTCGTCGTCCCGGCGCGGGCCGAAGATCCGGCGTTGCTCCTCGGTGATCGGGAGGTCGTTGATGCTCGCCTCGCGCCGCCGCATCAGCCCGTCCGCGTCGAACTCCCAGAGCTCGTTGCCGTAGCTGCGCCACCACCGGCCGCCGTCGTCATGCCATTCGTACTGGAAGCGGACGGCGATCCGGTCACCGGTGAAGGCCCAGAGTTCCTTGCGGAGCGCGTAGTCGAGCTCCCTGTCCCACTTGCGGGTCAGGAAGGCGACGATCTCGTCCCTGCCGGTGGCGAACTCGTCGCGGTTGCGCCAGATCGAGTCGGGCGTGTAGGCGAGTGCCACGCGCTGCGGGTCGCGGGTGTTCCAGGCGTCCTCGGCGGCCTGCACCTTGGCTCGGGCGCTCTCTTCGGTGAAGGGCGGGACGGGCGGGCGGGTCATCTGTGCTCCTCGATGTGGGCGCCGGGCGCGGGGTCAGTCCGCGTCGGGAAAGATCGCTTGTACGGGGCAGGCGCGGGCGGCCTCCTCGACGGCGGGCCAGGCGTCGTCACCGGGCGCCGCCTCGTACACCAGTTCGTCGTCATCGTCGAGGCCGAACACCTCCGGGGCGGCGAACACGCATTGGGCGTGGGTCTGGCACAGGGCCATGTCGACGTGGACGCGCATCACGGTCTCCTCTCCACGGTCCGCGCCGGGTTGAAGCGGGAGAACTTGCCGAACGACCAGCGTTGCGGCAGCCCTCCGGTGATCTGTACGGCCTGCTCGACGTCGAAGTCGACCAGCCGATGGGCGCCGGGCACGGCGGCGGCCCGGCCGGGGTCCCAGTCGACGTGGGCGCGGCCGGTCAGCTGCAGCGTGTTCCCACTGTCCCAGTCGAGGAAGAGCAGACCGCAGCGGGGTTCGAGCGCGAGGTTGCCCAGCGTCATGAACATGGAGTTGCCCGTGTAGTCGGGCCAGGTGAGCCGCCGGTCGCCGGTGACGGCGACGAACCCGGGGTTGCCGCCGCGATGGGACGCGTCGGCGCCCTGTCCCGCCGCGTAGGTGCCGACGAAGAAGGTGTCGGCCGCGGTGATCCACCGCTGCTGGTCGGCGGTCAGCTCGTGGGTGACGGCCGCCGTCCTGCCCGCCGGAGGCGGCTCGTCGACATACGTACGGGTCTGAAGGTATTTCGGGCAGTTGGCGTACACCTGCTGGGTGTGCGTCACGAGCCGGTCGCCGTCCCTGACGGCCCGGCCGTTGACCCGCATCCGCCTGCGCCCGGCCGGCTCGATCACGAGCATGCCGACGTCCCGCTCGGCCTCGAACAGGCCGGCGAGCGGATCGCCCGCGCCGGGCAGCCGGTCGGTGACGACGGTGCGGTCGTCGGGGGCGGTGACGAACCCGGGCGGACCGGCGATCAGACCGGCCCAGGCCGCGCCGGTGTCGTCGGCGGCCGCGATCACCGCAAGACGCTGCAGGCGCAGGAAGTCCGCGGCCACCGGCGGGATGACCGCGCCGACTCCGGCCGATCCCCATCCGCCGGTGGTCAGACCGGCCCTGCGCTGCACCGCGTGTTCGCCCTGGTGGAGCACGGTCGCTTCCTTTCGTGACCGGCCGGGCCGCACTGCGCGGCCCGGACCCGGATGCGGACTGTCAGAAGAAGCCGCACGTCGGAGCGCCCTGCGTGGGCGCGGGTGCGGTGTCGGCGCCGGTCGGCGCGAAGATCTCCAGGCGGATGCCGTCCGGGTCGGTGAAGAACACGCCGCCGGACGAGGCGCCCTCCCCGTGCGGCACGACGCCGTCGTGCAGCGGCTGGACGCCCAGGCCGCGCAGCGTGGCCTCGGCGCGGCGGACCGCCTCGATGTCGGGCACCTGGAACGACAGATGGTGCAGCCCCGGCCGGTCCACGGCGAACGTGCCGCCGCTCTGCTGCCACAGGGTGACCACCAGGGTGCCGTCCCGCCCGAGGAAGGCGTATCTGCGGTCCCCGTCCGTCTGCTCGCCGAAGACCTCGAAATCGAAGACCTGCCGGTAGAAGGCGGTGGAGCGGGCCAGGTCGGTGACGTTCAGGCCGACATGCCCGGTCCGCAGGGCCGGTGCGCTCATACGAGTCCTCCGAGACAATTCTAACGATTGGAAGCTCTGGTAACCGTTAGAAATATGGCGGAGGGTTCTTACGGTGTCAAGCGGCGGGTAGCGTTAGAAGAGTGGATGTGGCACACCTCACCGGTGGAGGCGCTCCCCAGCTCGGGGAGCTGCCGCCGATCGAGCTCGGCAACACGACCTACGCGGTGCGCGGCCAGGTCAAGGACGGCCTGGACACCGTCGAGCACCTTGCCGCGTGGCTGCGCGACCTGCGCGCCAGACTGACCGTCCCCCTCTCGGACGCCGACCTTCAGGACGTGACCGAAGGCGATCTGCGCCACGCCAGAGAGCTGCGGGACGTCATCCGCGCCCTCGCGGCCGCCACGGTGGCCGGCCACGACCCCGCCCCGGACACGGTCGCGACGCTCAACCGCCACGCCGCCCGCGCCCCGCACTGGCGCGAGCTGCGCACCGGCCCCGAGCCGCACCTGACGGTGAACACCGCCGGCCGCCCGGTCGCGGCCGCGCTCTCCGCGCTGGCCCAGGCTGCCGTCGCCCTGTTCGCCGGGCCGGCGCGCCACGACCTGCGCGCCTGCCAGGGCCCCGGCTGCGTGCTGTACTTCGTCCGCGACGCCCCACGGCGCGAATGGTGCTCGGGCGGCTGCGGCAACCGGGCCCGGGCCGCCCGCCACTACGCCAAGGTCCGCGGCGCGAAATAATTCTCGAAGTCGCGTAATCCAGGCGGGCCGCCTGACTCCTTCCTCGTTGAGTGAAAGGAGTTCGGATGAACGCGATCAGGTCCATCCTGATGCTGCTGGCCATGGCGGCGGGCGCCCTGGCCATTCCCGTGCCCGCCGCCGCGGCGGCGCCGCAGGCCCGGTTCGCCTGCGACGGAACGGACGCACCGGACAAGGGATGGGTGCTGCCGATCTACGTCCACCAGCCCGGACAGGACGCGTACGACACTGACGGCGCCGCGCTGCTGAACACGATCTGGGAGACCGACCAGACGATCGACTCCAGTGCGCGGCGGTTCGGCGTCTCGCGGCGGCTGCGGTTCGCGCAGGACGGCGACTGCCGCCCGATCGTGGCGAAGCTGCCGTTCGCCAAGGGCCGCAACCGGGCCGAGATGGGCAAGGCGTTCGGCGAGAACCTCGCCGCCCAGCCGGCTCTGGTGCGCAAGCTGTGGCAGACCAACCGGGTCAAACCGCTGTATCTCGTCCGGGACAACGAGATCACCGACTCGTGCACCGGCGGCGGCGCCAACGCCGGGCTCAGCACCGGCAACGCCATCCTGCCGCGCTGGTGCTGGAGCGAGGCCGGGCTCACCCACGAGCTCATCCACAGCTTCGGCCTCTCGCACTGCGACGGAGGCGCCCCGAACGGCAACGACCCGGTCTGCCGCGACATGGGCAGCAGGAAGGAATGCACGAGCGACCTGGCCTCCAACTACCACCTCGACTCGTGCCGGATCGACGACTTCCGCTACTTCGAGCCGACGCCGGTACGGCAGCCGCCGCTGGACAAGATCAGGAACGTCGCGTTCAGCCCGTACCTGATCCAGGACCGGCCGAGCCCCACCTGGGAGTTCCGCATCAGGGTGGTCGACGGCGGCAGGTGCCTGGACGGCGGCGCGGCGCAGGTCGTGCAGCGCGCGTGCGCGCCGAGCGCGGCGCAGACGTGGCAGCGGAGCATCGACGCCGACGGCTACCTGACGATCCGCAACGCCGCGACCGGCCACTGCCTGACGACGCCCGGCACAGGAGCCGGCACAGTGGTGACCCGCCCGTGTGTGCAGCGGGACCGGTCACAGCAGTGGCTGCCGCAGGCGGGCCAGGAGCAGACCGGCTTCGCCGCGCGCGCCGGCGGGAAGCTGGCCGTCAAGGACAACCGGGACGGCGCGCCGGTGGTGAGCGAGGGCAAGGCCGCGTTCGTGGCTGAGCTGCTGGGCGTCAAGGCCGCCGCCTCCCCCGCCCCGACGAGCGCCCCGACGAGCGCTCCGGCGGCCACGCCTGCCACGTCCCCGCAACCGGCCGGGACACCGTCGCCGACCAGGACGCCGTCGCCGGACGGGGCCCGGACCCCGGTCGGGACGCTCGACCCGGTCGAGCCTCCCGCGCCCGCCCGCAATGTCCGTTTCAAGAGCTCGTACGGCACCTGCCTGACCGCCACCCGGACCCGGGTCCGGCTCGGCTCGTGCGGGACGACGTGGCGGGTCGTGCCCGTCGGCAAGACCGTGCAGGTGCGCCACCGGGACCGCTGCCTGGCGCTGGGCCGGGTCAACGGTGGCAAGCGCTCGGTCGTCCTGGCCGCGTGCGGGAAGGCGAGCAAGGGACAGCGCTGGCTGCTCGAACGCCAGCCGGGCGGCGCCGTGACGCTGAAGAGCGCGACCACGAGGGCCACCCGCCTCGTCGCCTCCCCCACGAAGAACGCCAACGTGCACGCGAAGGCTGCATATCCCAAGAAATCACTCAAATTCATAATTAGGTAAGTGAACGGACCGGAAAGCGCGGACGCGGCCCTGACCCGCCAGGTCAGGGCCGGGGACAGCCGTGCCGTCTCCGAGCTGTACGAGCGGCACCACGCGGCCGTCCTGGCCTTCGCCCGCCGCCTGTGCCGCGACCCGCACACCGCCGAGGACCTGGCCAGCGAGGCGTTCGCGCGCACCCTGCGGACGGTCCGCACCGGCGCGGCCGGCCCGACCGGCGGGTGGCGGCCGTACCTGTACGCGGTGGCGCGCAACACCGCGGCGGAGTGGGCGCGCTCCGACCAGCGGCTGGTCCTCACCGGCGAGTTCCGCGAGGACGAGCTGACGGCGGCCGGGCCCGAGCCGCCGGACGACCTCGTCACCCGCGCCTACCGTTCGCTGCCGCCGCGCTGGCAGACCGTGCTGTGGCACACGCTGATCGAGGACGAGGAGCCGGAGCGGGTCGCCAAGATCCTCGGCATCACCCCCGGCAACGTGGGTGTGCTGGCCTTCCGCGCCCGCGAAGGACTGCGCAAGGCGTACCTGGCCGCCCACGTCACCGGCGCCCCCGAGTGCCGCGAGTACGCCGAGCCGCTGGCGACGGTCGTCCGCAAGAAGAACGGCCGCCTGCCCCGGACGCTCCGCGCGCACCTGGCCTCCTGCCCGGGCTGCACCCGGGCGCACACCGAGCTGCTGGACCTCAACGCCACGCTGCGGTCCGCGCTCCCGATCGCCCTGTTCCCCCTCACCTGGGAAGCGGCCACCTGGACCACTCACGGCACGGCCGCCGCCGGGGCGGGGAAAGCGGCCGCCGCCGGAGCGGGGAAGGGGGGCTCCGCGGTGGTGCCGGGCTGGACGGCACCGGGCTGGGCGGTGCCGGTGGTCGCGGTCACGGCGGTGGTCGCGGCCGTGGTGGGCGTCGGGCTGTCACGCGCCCCCGGCCCGGCTCCCACCCCGGCCCCGCAGGCCGTCGCCCCGGCGGCCAGCGGGATGCCG
>NZ_LAVL01000089.1 GCF_001083785.1 Nonomuraea sp. SBT364 | reverse complement strand
GCCCCCACCTGGGCCAAAGACCCCCTGGCCCCCAAGCCCGCCGACGCCTACAGCAACGCCTTCTTCTGGCTCGACGCCAACGGCGCCGCCCTCCGCAAGGCGACCCAGTATCGCTGGGACGCCAAGAAGGTGGAGAAGCTCGTCGCGACCGGCGGCAAGACGCCGGACGACGGCAAGCCGGGCATGACCGCCCCGGCCACCAAGGCCCCCACCCTCAAGGTCAAGAACGTCAACCTGCCGCGCACCATCGGCAAGGTCTTCTTCCTCGACCACAAGGGCGAGTACCGCTGGTGCTCGGCCACGTCGATCCAGTCGCGCCACCGCAACCTGGTCGCGACCGCGGGTCACTGTGTGTTCGAGAACGGCAAGGACGACGTCTTCGACAAGTGGGTCTTCGTGCCCGCCTACGTCCAGGGCAGAGCGCCGTACGGGATCTACCCGGGCGCCTACGCCTTCACCGCCTACGACCTCGACACCTACGACGACTACGACGGCGACTTCGCCTTCGTCGCGGTGCACAACGGCTTCCAGTTCGACGGTGAGAAGCAGGTCACCAAGGCCGAGTTCGCCAAGTGGCTGGGTGACAAGTGGATCAAGCCGCGCGAGATCGACCGCAAGGAATTCGACAAGTGCCTGCTGAACCTCGGTGACTGCTGGTCGGAGGGCGAGGACAAGCCGGCCGACCTGGTCGGGCCCGATTACCCGGGTGCCGTCCTGGAGAAGGTCGAGGTGAAGAAGGAGAGCTACGACGACGCCAAGGTCGGCAAGGGCAACGGTTACAAGTTCGGCGAGCCGGTCGTCGAGCAGGTCACCAAGACCCAGTCGGACGCCTACAAGGGGCCCGGCAAGAAGGGCACCGACCAGGCCGGCAACTACACCATCACCCACTACTACACACAGAAGTGGGTCAAGCCCGGCACGTCGCGCAAGTACTTCGAACCGCAGTACATCATCGGCATCGCCAAGGACACCGGCCGGCTCGGTGACGTCGTCGGCGGTCAGGGCGTGGCCTGGAACCAGCCGCTGGGCGGCAAGGTCATGGCCTTCGGCTACCCGGCCGACCCGCACCCCGACGGCGACAAGCCGTTCACCGGCGTGACCCCCAAGTGGTGCTACGGCAACACGGCCAAGAAGACCTACCAGGCCAACATGTTCAAGGTCGAGACGCACCAGGTGCTCAGGTGCTCGATGACCGGTGGCGCGGACGGCGGTCCCTGGATCCTGCGCTACAGCAACAGCAAGCGCACCGGCTACCTCAACGGCGTGACGAGCATGTTCCACGACCAGGACGAGAACAACCGCGTGGACTACATCAGCTCGCCCTACTTCGACGGTGAGGTCGCCGACGTCTTCCACAAGGCGAACTACGCCGAGACGAAGAAGATCGTCGGCCCGAACGGCGAGCTCCTGAGCTAGCGGCGCCCGAGGGAGCCCGCCGCACCGGGCTCCCTCACACCGCCGCCAGCTCCCGCGTCCGCTCGTGCAGCGCCCGGACCTTGGGTTCGTTCTTGTACGGCTCCAGCCGCCGCCGCAGGTCGGCCACGTAGGACCGGGACCTGACGGACTGCAGCTCGCTGGCCAGTGTCATGGCGCCGCTCGCCGCCGTGCAGGCCTCCTCCAGCTCGCCGCACTGCAGCAGCCCGGCCGCCAGCAGCGACAGGTTGAACATCCGCCCGCGCACGAACCGCCCGTCCATGTCGAGCGAGCGCCGTGCCTGCCGCACGGTGCGCTCGCCCTCGCCCAGGTCGCGGAAGCAGTGCGCGAACTTGGCCGACAGATAGGCCTCGTCGAAGTAGCCCAGCCAGCGCGGCTCGTCGCCCGGACTGCGCGTGTCGAAGGCGCGTTCGGCCTCGTGCAGCGACGCGGCGCAGGCGCGGGCGTCGCCGAGCCCGGCGTGCGCGTGCGCTTCGAGGACGTGGCCCGAGGACGCCAGCGTGGAGACGCCGGCGCGGCGGGCCGAGAGCTGGGCGGCGCGCGCCAGGTCGAGCGCGTGCGCCGGCTGGCCCATGTAGATGGCCTGGTGGGCCATCCCGGCGAGGATCTCGCCGCCGAGCGCGTGGTCGTCGGCGCCCCTGGCCAGGCGCAGCGCCTGGATGAGGTAGCGCTGGGCGAGCCCGTGCTGCTCCATGTCGTACGCCATCCAGCCGGCCAGCCGGGTGAGCTCGGCGGCCGCCGAGGCGAGCTGCCTGCCGGTGGCGTCACCGTAGGAGCCGTCCTTGAGCAGCGGCGTGACCGCGGTGTCCAGGTATTTGACCACGGAGGAGCGGACGCGGCCGCTCCCGAACCTGTTGTCGAGCTCGCCGAAGGATCGGGTGACCTCGTGGATGGCGGCGATGTCCGCCCTGCCCACCCGGCGGGGGCCCGAGCTGCTCGGGCGTCCCTCCTGCGGCGAGGTCAGCCACCGCACGGCTCCCACGGAACCTGCACCGATCGCGAACGTCGAGTCGATCAGGAATCTGCGTCTTTCCACATCGGCCCGCCACAGCGCCGTCACGGTCGCGACCCCCTCCTGCCACGTGTGCGTGAACTCCTGCCCGAGATCGAGGGGTGTAGTGATGGCCGGCATGCCCAGGTCTTCACTGCTGACGGGCCTGCCCAGCCGTAGTGCGAAAATTTCGGTAAGGAGGCACGGCACCGGGTCGCGTGGGCGCTGGCCACCGATCCAGCGCAGCACGGAGCTGTGGTCGTACTTCAGCCCGGGGGTGCCGCGGGCGGCACCCAGGTCGTTGAGGCGCCTGGCCAGTCCCTTGTGGGAGAAGCCAGCCTCCGCGATGAGCTGCTGTAGCAGTCGATTGGGCTCGCGTTCCATCGCTCTCCTCATAACGGGAGCCGGCGCCCGCATCCTTACAGAGAGCTATGTTTATAGCACGCCGAGTAAAGGGAGTTTGGTGTTTCCCAGTGCCCGTCTTGACGGATGCGGGCGCCCCGAGGTCAGGCGCGTGCCACGCCGTCCACGCGGGCCTGCGCGGCGACGGCGGCGGTGACGGCGGGGGCGACCCGCGCGTCGAACGGGCTGGGGATGACGTACTCGGCCGTGAGGTCGTCGCCGACCACGGCGGCGAGCGCGTCGGCGGCGGCCACCTTCATGTTCTCGGTGATCGCGGTGGCGCGGACGTCGAGCGCGCCGCGGAAGACGCCGGGGAAGGCGAGCACGTTGTTGATCTGGTTGGGGAAGTCGGAGCGGCCGGTGGCGACGACGGCGGCGTGCCGGGCGGCGACCTCCGGCAGCACCTCGGGCGTGGGGTTGGACAGGGCGAAGACGATGGAGCCCGCGGCCATGGAGGCGATGGCCTGCTCGGTGACGGTGGAGCCGGACAGGCCGACGAACACGTCGGCGCCGGCCAGGGCCTCCTCGGTCGAGCCGGTGTGGCCCGCCTTGTTCGTGTCGCGGGCCAGGGCCTGCTTGACCGGGTTGAGGCCGTCGCGGCCGTCGTAGATGAGGCCCTTGGAGTCGGAGACGGCGATGTCGCCGATGCCCGCCTCCAGCAGGATGCGGGTGACGGCGACGCCGGACGCGCCCGCGCCGGCCACGACCGCGCGCAGCTCGCCGAGCGGGCGGCCGGTGAGGCGGGCGGCGTTCTTCAGCGCGGCCAGGGTGACGATGGCGGTGCCGTGCTGGTCGTCGTGGAAGACGGGGATGTCGAGCAGCTCGCGCAGCCGGTCTTCCACCTCGAAGCAGCGGGGTGCGCTGATGTCCTCCAGGTTGATGCCGCCGAACGAGGGCGCGAGCCGGGCCACGGTCTCGACGAGCTCGTCGACGCCGGTGCAGGCCAGGCAGATGGGCACGGCGTCGACGCCGGCGAACTCCTTGAACAGCAGCGCCTTGCCCTCCATGACCGGCATGGCGGCCGACGGCCCGATGTCGCCGAGCCCGAGGACGGCGGTGCCGTCGCTGACGACGGCGACCACGTTGGAGACCCAGGTGTAGTCGTCGGCGAGCGCGGGCGTCTCGGCGATGGCGGTGCAGACGCGGGCCACGCCCGGCGTGTAGGCGAGCGACAGGTCGTCGGCGTCGCGGACCGCGATGGTGGAGCGGATCTCGATCTTGCCGCCGCGGTGCAGGGCGAACGCGGGATCGTGATCGAGAGATGCGGGTGTGGTAGTCACAGTGACCCCTGTAAGTCGGCGGACGGAAGTGAACCTTCGGCAGACGTGCACGAGGGCTGGCTTCGGTAGTCGCCAGGATCCCCTCGTCGATCGTCTCGGTGAGGGGTTACGGGGGTCACCCGTTTCTCCATACTGCCACATGCTGAGACGGGCTCTGATATCAGGGCCGACGCCGTTCCGTTGACGCATCGTTGTTCACCAGATGACGGACCGCTGCGAAACCCCATCTAAACTGCACAAAACTCCAACATATTTGGCATATCACTTGAGGAGGCCACCCATGGCCCTCTGGCCCTTGAACCGCCGCGGTTACGCCGCCGGCGCGCTCGCCCTGACCGCCGTACTGGCACTGTCGGCCTGCGGCAGCGGCAGCGAGTCGTCGGACGGTGCTACGACCTCCGCCAGCGCCTCGGCGGCCGGTGGCGCCAAGCTCGTGAACCCCGGCAAGCTCACCGTCTGCACCAACATCCCGTACGAGCCCTTCCAGTTCAAGGAGGGCAGCGAGATCGTCGGGTTCGACGTCGACATCGTCGACATCGTGGCCAAGAAGCTCGGCGTCGAGCAGCAGATCGTCGACATCGACTTCGCGGTGATCAAGAGTGGCGCCGCCATGGCGACCAACAAGTGCGACCTGGCCGCCGCCGGCATGACCATCACCGAGGAGCGCAAGGCCAACATCACGTTCTCGGACCCGTACTTCGACGCCACGCAGGCGCTGCTGGCCAAGAAGGGCACCGGGGCGACGTCCCTGGCGGACGTCAAGTCCAAGAACCTGAAGCTGGGCGCCCAGGCCAGCACCACCGGCCTGACGTACGCCACGGAGAACGGCTTCAACCCCACCGAGTACGCCGACTCGGCCAAGGAACTGCTCGCCCTCCAGGCCGGGCAGGCGGACGTGATCATCCAGGACCTGCCCGTGGTGCTCACCTGGCTGAAGAAGCCGGAGATCGCCGAGAAGTTCGAGCTGATCGCCAGCCTCGACACCGGTGAGCAGTACGGCCTGGGCATGAAGAAGCAGGCCGACCCGGTCCTCCTCAAGACCGTCAACGAAGAGCTCGCCAAGGCCAAGTCGGACGGCACGTACGAGAAGATCTTCGTGAAGTGGTTCGACAAGAAGCCCGGCGAGCTGGGCTGACCTCATGGCGGACGAGCCCATGACGACTGAGCCGGGACGCCCCCGGCTCAGTCCCCGCAAGAGGCAGCGGATCATCCGGGGCGTCCAGTACGCCGTCCTGGCCGTAGCCTTCGTCGCCCTCCTCCTGTACGCCGACTGGGCGAGCCTGGCGCAGAACTTCGCCCAGCCGGACGTCGCGGGGCAGATGCTGCCCGACCTGTTCACGATCGCGCTGAAGAACACGATCATCTACTCGGTCGGCGGGTTCGCCTTCGCGTTCGTGTTCGGCCTGATCCTGGCGCTGATGCGGCTGTCCACGGTGGGCCCGTACCGGTGGATCGCGACGCTCTACATCGAGATCTTCCGCGGCGTGCCGGCTCTGCTGGTCTTCCTGATGATCGTCTTCCTGCCGCTGGCGCTGCCCGGCTTCGACGTGCCGTTCGGCACCTACGGCCAGGCCATCCTGGGCCTCGGCCTGGTCGGCACCGCCTACCAGGCCGAGATCTTCCGGGCCGGCCTGCAGGCGGTCCCCAAGGGGCAGACCGAGGCCGCCAGGTCGCTGGGCATGTCGGCGAGCAGGGCGCAGTTCACCGTGGTCATCCCCCAGGCGATCCGGATCGTCATCCCGCCGACGACCAACCAGTTCGTGGCCCTGCTCAAGGACTCCTCGCTGGTGCTGTTCCTGGGCGTGTCGGGCGAGTACGTCGAGCTGACCAAGTTCGGCAACGACCTGGCGTCCACGCACGCCAACGCCACGCCCATCCTGGTCGCCGGCCTGACGTACCTGATCGTCACCATCCCGCTGGGCTACCTCGCCGGGCGGCTGGAGAAGCGCAAGGGGACGAACCGATGACCCACGCCATCGAGATCAAGGACCTGCACAAGCACTTCGGCCAGAACGAGGTGCTGCGCGGCATCGACCTGACCGTCGACACCGGCCAGGTGGTCTGCGTGATCGGGCCCTCGGGCTCCGGCAAGTCGACCCTGCTGCGCTGCGTGAACCTGCTGGAGCAGCCCACCAGGGGCACGGTGCGCGTGCGGGGCGTCGAGGTCACCGACCCCGACGTGGACCTCGACGCGGTCCGCCGGCACATCGGCATGGTGTTCCAGCAGTTCAACCTCTTCCCGCACATGACCGCGCTGCAGAACGTGATGATCGCCCAGCAGCGGGTGCTGAAGCGGGGCAGGCGGGAGGCCGAGGTCGTCGCCAGGGACAACCTGGAGAAGGTGGGCGTCAGCGCCAAGTGCGACGCCTTCCCCGCCCAGCTCTCCGGCGGTCAGCAGCAGCGGGTGGCCATCGCCAGGGCGCTGGCGATGAACCCGGACCTGATGCTGTTCGACGAGCCCACCTCCGCGCTCGACCCCGAGCTGGTCGGCGACGTGCTGGCGGTCATGCGCAAGCTGGCCGAGGAGGGCATGACCATGCTCGTGGTCACCCACGAGATGGGCTTCGCCCGCCAGGTGGCCGACCGGGTGGTGTTCATGGACGGCGGCGGCGTCGTCGAGGACGGGCCGCCCGACCAGGTGATCGGCGACCCGCAGCACGAGCGGACCCGGGCGTTCCTGCACCGGGTGCTGCACCCCGAGGGCTGAGCGCCAGGCGGCGGGGCGTCCGGGATTCCGGGCGTCCCGCCGTTCGTGTAATACTCCGGCATGGACCTGACCTCTTACGCCGAGTGGGCGGTCCGCCTGGTCAACGATCCCGCGCCGCCGCCCGAGCTGGTGCCGCTGCGGGACGAGCTGGCGGCGGTCTTCGACGCGGCGGCCGGCTCCGGCGAGAAGGAGCTGGCCGCTCAGCTCAACGCGCTGCTCGTGCGCTATCCGGTGCGCCCGCAGCTCACCGACCACGACGGCCGGGGCTGGCACCTGCACCTGGCCGACCACTCCGGCGCCGCCGCGGTCATGGGGCTGGCCGCCGTCGTCGCCACCCTGGGCGCCGACCGGCTCGGCCGCTGCCTGGAGCAGCACTGCTCGCGGGCCTTCCTGGACACCTCGTCCAACCGCTCACGCCGCTACTGCTCGGCCCGCTGCGCCAGCCGCGCCAACGTCGCCGCCTACCGGGCCCGCCGCCGCGGCGGCCAGTAACGCAGGACGACGCGGCCGACCACGTCCTCGACCGGCCCGAAGTCCCAGCTGTCGCGCCGGCCGCCGGCGCGCTGGTTGTCGCTCTCCAGCCACCACCCGCCCTCGCCGTGCCACTGGGCCCGCTTCACGATCAGCCGGCCCGGATCGCCTGGCAGCCTCGCCACGACGACGTCGCCGGGGCGCACGCGGGCGCCGCGCCGCACCAGAAGCCAGTCGCCCGGCTGCAGACCGGGACGCATCGAATCCCCTTCGACACGCACTCTCATCGCCGAGACCCCCTCCTCCACAGGCGTTTGGACCCGAGTAAGGTCGGTACTGGACCAAGCTGATTCGGCATCAAGGAAGGACTTTCTGATGCTCGCACGACTGCTACGACCCAAGCATGTCGCTTCCGCTCACTGCGACCTGCCCTGTGGCGTCTACGACCCCGCCCAGGCCCGGATCGAGGCGGAGTCGGTCAAGGCGATCATGGAGAAGTACGCGGGCAACGAGGACCCGGTCTTCCGCGCCCGCGCCATCAAGATCAAGGAGGAGCGGGCCGAGCTGGTCAAGCACCACCTCTGGGTGCTGTGGACCGACTACTTCAAGCCGCCGCACCTGGAGCAGTACCCGCAGCTGCACCAGCTCTTCTGGGAGGCCACCAAGCTGGCCGGTGCCGCGGGCGCCAAGGGCACCGTCGAGGTAGCCAAGGCGGAGGACCTGCTCGGCAAGATCGACGAGATCTCCAAGATCTTCTGGGAGACCAAGGCCGCCTAAAACGGCACATAAGGCTCTGTGCGGCGACCGCCCGCACAGAGCCTTTTCCGCTGATGGCGAGTCTGAATCCGCCAAGCACGTCCCGGGGGCGGTAAGTTGCAGTAGGCGTCGTATACGCGAGGAGGAACGTGACCGAGGAAACCGAGACGCGTGCGACAGGCGAGGCCGCCATTCGCGACGTGGTGAGCATCAGGCTCCCCGCCGACAGCGCCTACCTGTCCGTGTTGCGTACGGCCACGGCTGGGCTGGCCGCCCGGCTCGACTTCACGCTGGACGAGATCGAGGATCTGCGGATCGCGGTCGACGAGGCGTGCGCCATGCTGCTCAACGAGGCCGTGCCGGGCACCGACCTGACCGCCGAGTTCGAGCTGACGGGGCAGGAGATGCAGGTTCGCGTCGAGGTGGCGACCGTCGGGAGCTCCGCGCCCAAACGCGATGACTTCGCCTGGATGGTGCTGACCGCCCTGGCCGACGACGTCGACGCGGTGACCGACTCCCCCGATCGCATGGCGATCGTCCTGCGTAAGCGCCGAGGCGCGGCGAGGCCGGCGTGACGGAAAGGACTGGAGCCATGGCCACCAGCGAACACGCCGTGCCCGACAGGGTGCGGGCTCGCATGCTCTTCGCCGAGCTGTCCGAACTCGGTCCCGATGAGCCCCGGCGCCAGCGCATCAGGGACGAGCTGGTCGAGCTTCACCTTCCGCTGGTCGAATATCTCGCGCGCCGCTTCCGCAACCGCGGCGAATGGCTCGACGACCTGACCCAGGTCGCCACGATCGGCCTGATCAAGTCCATCGACCGGTTCGACCTCAACCGTGGCGTGGAGTTCTCCACTTACGCCACGCCCACCATCGTCGGCGAGATCAAGCGGCACTTCCGCGACAAGGGCTGGGCGGTGCGGGTGCCGCGCCGGCTCCAGGAGCTGAAGCTCTCGCTCACGAAGGCCATCAGCGAGCTGTCGCAGCGTGAGGGCCGCGCGCCCACCGTCGCCGAGCTCGCCGCCTACCTGAAGATGACCGAGGAGGAGGTGCTGGAGGGTCTGGAGTCGGCCAACGCCTACTCCACCGTGTCCCTCGACGCGCCCGACTCCGGCGACGACGACGCCCCCGCGGTGTCCGACTCGCTGGGCATCGTGGACGAGTCCCTGGAGGGGGTCGAATACCGCGAGTCGCTCAAGCCGCTGCTGGAGCGGCTGCCGCCGCGCGAGAAGCGCATCCTGCTGCTGCGTTTCTTCGGCAACATGACGCAGTCGCAGATCGCCACCGAGCTCGGCATCTCGCAGATGCACGTCTCCCGGCTGCTGGCCCGCACCCTGGCTCAGCTCCGCGAGGGCCTGACGGCCGACGACTGATCCGCGGAAGCGGCTCCGGCCGCTTCCGCCCTCTTCGCGCCCGCCCGCGCCGCCAAGGCGAGCACGAGCAGCAGCGCGGCCACCACGAGCGCTCCCCCCGAGAGGCCCGACGACGGCGCGAAGCCGCCGCCGATCCCCGTCCGGGCGAGCACCGCCGCCGCGGCCAGCCAGGTCAGGTAGGGCCCGACGGCGGCGGCCACCGCCACGGCGACCGCGAGCCCCCCGAGCCGGCGGGCGTCGCCCCTCCCGAACGGCCGTCCCGCCACGACCGAGCCCAGCACGGCGGGCAGCAGCAGCGCGGCCGCGCCGGCGCAGAGCGCGGCGAGCAGCACGTCGCCCCGCGAGAGCAGTTGCTCCCCGGTGGTGGCGCCCCACGCCTCCAGCAGCACCTCGTGCCGGCGGATCAGCATCCCCTCGGCCAGGGCGGGGTCCGCCCCGCGGAGCGTCACGCCGACCGTGACGTAGCCGCCGGTGCGGGTGGCCGCGTTGATCGTGTACGCGACTCCCCAGACCGCCGTCACCGCTCCGGCGAACCTGATCAGATAGACGGCCAGTCGGTCCATGGCCGCATTATGGGCGCCGCGGCCCGGCCCGTACAGGTCAGGAGTCGTCGCCGTAGAGCGCCCGGGTGGTGGGCGGGGCCAGCAGCCCGACAAGGCCGATCACGGCGACCAGCAGGAGCGGGACGCCGAACTCCGGCCGGCCCGAGTCGATGAGCGTGACGGAGATCGGGATCATGAAGATCTGCGCCAGCACGGCCGGCGCCCGTCCCCACCGCTCGGCGGCCAGCAGCCCGCCCCAGGCGACCCAGAGCAGCCCCGCGCCGATCAGCACCCCGAAGGCGGCCTCGGCCAGCGCGGCCGTCAGGTCGTCGGGCGTCCCGAACGCCGTCTCCACCCCGACGTAGACGCCCAGCCCGAGCGCGATCAGCCCTTCGAGGGCGACGACGAGGGCAGCGGCAACCAGGCTCCACGGACGCTTCGACACACCCGCACCCTATCCACCGCCACCGCCGGTCCGTCCGCTGCCGTGCGCACCCCGACGAATGGGATCTTTCACGACAATGTCGACAAGCCTCACCGGTTACGCTGGCCGTATGCGCGCGATGCTCCTGGTCAACCCCAAGGCCACCACCACCAACGCCCGCACCCGCGACGTGCTGATCAGGGCGCTCGGCGCGGCCGTGGACCTGAGCGTCGAGGAGACGGCCTACCGGGGCCACGCGGCCATGCTGGCGGCCACCGCCCGCGCCAAGGGCTTCGACGTGGTGGCCGTGCTGGGCGGCGACGGCACCATCAACGAGACCGTCAACGGCCTGCTCAACCCGGTCGACGGCGTGGACACGGAGCGGCCCGCGCTGATCGTGATCCCGGGCGGCAGCGCGAACGTGTTCGCCAGGGCGCTCGGGCTGCCCAACGATCCCGTCGAGGCCACCGGCGCGGTGCTGGAGGCGCTGCGCGACGGGCGGCGGCGCGGCGTGGGCCTGGGGCAGGCGCTCTGGGAGGGCGAGAGCCGCTACTTCACGTTCTGCTCGGGCATGGGCTACGACGCCGAGGTCGTGAGAGCCGTTGAGAGCCTGCGCGGGGCCGGGCGGAAGGCTACCCCGGGCCGGTATGTGAACACGGCTCTGCGGCACTATCTGGCCACGGACAAGAGGCATCCCGCGATGACGCTGACCGGTCCCGGCATCCCGGCGGCCGAGGGCCTGTTCATGGCGATCATCTCCAACACCTCGCCGTGGACGTACGTGGGCGCCCGGCCGGTCCGGCCGACGCCGTGGGCCTCGTTCGAGACGGGGCTGGACGTGCTGGGGCTGCGCCGGATCGGGTTGACGACGCTGACGCCGGTGATCCGCCACATCCTCACCGAGAGTGACCGCCTGCCGGGCGGCCGGCATCTCGTGCAACTCCACGACGAGGCCGAGTTCACGCTCACCGCCGCCCGGCCCGTGGCCTTCCAGCTGGACGGGGACTACCTGGGAGAACGCGAATCCGTAACGTTCCGGTCTATCCCGAACGCATTACAAGTTCTGGTCTAGCTGGTTACATTCGGTCATTGTGTGACGCATCCGACATCCATTACCGTCAAAACATCGGCCATACCCTCTTGCGTGCACTCTCCGTGGCTGAAAAGCTCAACACTGACGTCGGAACGTAGGACCTTTAACAACCCCAAGGGGTCCTCCGGCGTCCAGCGGACATCCCCGGTTCACCTGACCCGGGGCCTCGTTCGCACGGGTTAGTGAAACCTTTCACAAAGGATGCCGCACGGAGCCCATCTCAGGCTCCATCTACTAAGGAGTGGACGCATGGACTGGCGCCACCGAGCTGCCTGCCGTGACGTGGACCCCGAGCTGTTCTTCCCGATCGGGAACACCGGACCGGCACTCATGCAGATCGAAGAGGCCAAGCAGGTCTGCCGTTCCTGTTCGGCCATGGAAGCCTGCCTGAAGTGGGCTCTGGAGTCCGGCCAGGACGCCGGCGTCTGGGGCGGACTCAGCGAGGACGAGCGTCGCGCGCTCAAGCGCCGCAGTGCCCGTGCCCGCGCCCGCGCGACCGCCTGAACCTGCCAGAAGGAGACCGGCCTGAAACCCGCAGCGAGCCGAACCGCCTGGCGCGACAGACTTTCCGCCAGGACCACGCCGCGTCCCTGATCATGGGGACGCGGCGTTCAGTTCATGAGGCGGGCAGCGGGATCGACAGCGTGACCTCCGTGCCGCCGCCCTCGCGCGGCAGGACCGACAGCTTGCCCGACAGCTCTCCCTCGACGAGCGTGCGCACGATCTGCAGCCCGAGGCTCGTCGAACTGTCGAGGTCGAAGTCGGCCGGCAGCCCCTGCCCGTCGTCCCAGACGATCACGTGCAGGCGCTCCGCCCCCGGCTCCACCATCACCTGCAGCCGCTCCGGCCGGCCGTGCTGCAACGCGTTCTGCAGCAGCTCCGTGAGCGCCATGGCCAGCGGCGTGGCGATGAGCGACGGCAGCACGCCGAACGCCCCCACGCGGCGTGGCGTGACCGCCGCCTCCGGTGCCGACACCTCCCCCGCCATCGCGATCACCCGGTCGGCGATGTCGTCGAAGTCCACGAACTCCTCGGGCGCGTGCGAAAGCGTCTCGTGCACGATCGCGATGGAGCCGACCCGCCGCACCGCCTCCTCGAGCGCCTCGCGGCCCTCCGGCACCCGCAGCCGCCTGGCCTGCAGCCGCAGCAGCGCGGCCACCGTCTGCAGGTTGTTCTTCACCCGGTGATGGATCTCGCGGATCGTGGCGTCCTTGGTCATCAGCTCACGCTCGCGCCGCCGAAGCTCGGTCACGTCGCGGATGAGCACCAGCGCGCCGATGCGGCCGCCGCCGACGATCAGCGGGATCGCCCGCAGCTGCACGATCGTGCCGCCGGACTCGACCTCGGTCTCCTTGGCGGCCCGGCCGCTGGCCACGATCATGAGGTCTTCGTTGATCGGCTCGTCGGAGTAGCACAGCGTTGCGGTCACCCGGCCGAGCTCGGCGCCCACCAGGTCGGCGTGCAGCCCGAGCCGCCGGTAGGCCGACAGCGCGTTCGGCGAGGCGTACGTCACCCGGCCCGCCCGGTCGAGCCGCAGCAGGCCGTCACCGACGCGCGGCGAGCGGACCAGGATCGGCTCCTCGCCGGAGAACGGGAAGCGCCCCTCGGCCACCATCTGCGCCAGGTCGGAGGCGCTCTGCAGGTAGGTCAGCTCCAGGCGCGACGGGGTGCGCGCCGAGGACAGGTTCGTGGAGCGCTGGATGACCCCGAGGAAGCGGGCCTCGCCGCCGGGGACGGCACGCCGTACCGGGATCGTCTCCTCGCGCACGGGCACGCCCGTGGACCAGTCGGGGTCGCCCTCGCGGCAGATGCGCCGCTCGTCCCAGGCCGTGTCGATCAGCGGGCGCTCGCCCTTGGCGGCCACGGTGCCGACGACGTCGTCGTGGTAGACCGTCGGCCCGGTGGTGGGCCGCATCTGCGCGATCGCGATCCAGCCGTCCTCGCCGAGCAGCGGCGCCCACAGGATGAGGTCGGCAAACGACAGATCGGCCAGCAGCTGCCAGTCGGAGACCAGCGAGTGCAGCCAGTCGAGATCAGCCCCGTCGAGCGCGGTGTGGCGGACGACGAGGTCGCTGAGAGTCGGCACGAGTGCATCATGCGTGCTGTCGGGGCCAACAGCCAAACCGGCCCCCGCCTTTTCGGGCCGGTCCGGGGGCTGTGAAGACCATCACAGCGGTTGCGGCCTGGCCTGCCGCTGCGGTTATCCTTCACCATCAGCCTGAGCTGCCCCGACTGGCGCTCGGCAGAAGTGAAGGTGAGAGCGTGACAGACGACGGCCCTCGCGTACCGAAGTACTACGACGTGAAACGGGCCCTGCTCGAGCTGACCAAGACGCTCGCGCCGGGTTCCGCGCTGCCGCCCGAGCGGACGCTCGCCGTACGCTTCGAGACCTCGCGCACCACGGTCAGGCAGGCGCTGACCGAGCTGGTCGTGGAGGGCCGGCTGCTGCGCATCCAGGGCAAGGGCACCTTCGTCGCGCAACCCAAGGTGGCGCAGGTGCTGCAGCTCACCTCCTACATCGGCGACCTGCGCACGGCCGGCCTGGAGCCCGACACCAAGATCCTGGAGATCGGCTACATCACCGCCGACGAGGCGCTGGCACGCCGCCTGGCGATCAACCCGGGCGGCCGGGTGCTGCGCATCCACCGGCTGCGGCTGGCCAACGGCGAGCCGGTCTCGGTCGACACCACGCACCTGTCGGCGCGGCGCTTCCCGCGCCTGCGCCGCGAGCTGGAGGTGCACTCCTCGCTGTACGAGACGCTGCACAACGCCTACAACGTACGGCTCACGGACGCCGAGGAGATCATCGAGACCGTCCTCGCCACGCCGTACGACGCCAAGCTGCTGGGGGTGGACGTGGGGCTGCCCATGCTGCTGCTGACCCGCCATGCCTTCGACGCCGACGGCAATCCGGTGGAGTGGGCGCAGTCGCTCTACCGGGGCGACCGCTACAAGTTCGTCACGAGGCTGCGTCGCCCGTGACCGGCGGGATGTTGTGGTTGACGCGGAAGATCTGGTCCGGGTCGTAGGTCGCCTTCAGCGCGGCCAGCCGCCGGTAGTTCGCCTCGGTGTAGGCGAGCCTGACCCGCTCGGGAGCCGAGTCGGGGTCGAACAGGAATCCCGGGAGCATGGCGCCGGTGTCCCACGGCCGCAGCCGCTCCAGCACCTGGTCGGCGGTTCTGCGCGCCGTGTCGGCCCGCCCGGCCGGGGCCGGCATCCGCAGCCACAGGTGGAAGGCCGCGCCCTGGGTGCTGACCGCGTGCGGGCGGCCGGGCGCCCGGTCCAGCGCCCCGCCCAGGTGACGCAGCTCGACGCCGGGGAACGGGCCGCCGGGCGCCGACGGGTCGATGAGTGAGACCAGTTCGGCCACGGCCTCGTCGTCCAGTTCGCGCAGCAACGCGCTGCGCAGGTGCGCCGTGACCGGGCCCTTGGGGTCCTGGTAGATCTCGGTGACCTCCGCGTACGGCAGGACGCCGCAGGTGTCCTTCTCCGGGCCGAGCGCGCGCAACGGCTCCACCAGCCGCGCGCCCTGTTCCCCGCTCCCCGTGTGCACCACCCTGACCTGCACCAGGGAGCGGCCCCGGTACTCCTCGGGCAGTTGCGGCGCGTCGGGGAAGCGCAGCAGCGTCACCGAGGACGACATCTCCTCCGGCTGCTCCTTGGCCCAGGCCAGGTAGGAGCCGAGCACGTGGGCGGCGTGACGGGGGTCCTCGCCCGGGTAGGAGAGCTCGCCACCGTAGACGGTGCGCAGCGGCAGCAGCTCGATCTCGGCGGCGACCACGACGCCGAAGTTGCTCTTGCCGCCGCGCACCGCCCAGAACAGGTCCGGCTCCCGGCCGGGCGAGACGCTGCGGAGCAGGCCGTCGGCGGTGACGACGTCGAGCGAGCGTACGTGGTCGGCGGCGAAGCCGTACGTGCGGCCGGTCAGCGGGAGGCCGCCGCCGGTCAGATAGCCCATGACCCCGACGTGGGCGGCGGAGCCGCACAGCGGCGCCAGGCCGTGCTCGGCCGCCGCGACGATCACCTCGTCCCACCGCAGGCCGGCGCCGATCCTCGCGGTGCGGGCGCGCGGGTCCACCGACAGCTCGCGCAGCTCCCGGGTGGCGATGAACACGGCTCCGTCGGCGGGCACCGACTTGCCGTGCCCGGTCGACTGCACCGCGACCGGACGTCCCGTCTGCGCGGCGAACCGGACGGCGGCGACCACGTCATCGGCGTCGGCGGCGACCACGACCACCGCGGGGTGGTGCTCGACCGTCATCAGGAAGCCGGAGGTGGCCTCCTCGAAGCCCTCGTCGCCGGGGAGGAGCGTGCGTCCCCGGATCGACGCGGCCAGGCCCGCCACGTCAGGCCGAGGACCCGGGGCCGGGGCGGCCAGCACCGCGTCGGCCCGCTCCAGGACGGTGCTCAGGACGCGGCCGGCGACGGCCAGGTCCTCGGCGGGCAGGTCGCCCCACAGGCCCTGGGTGATGGGGCCGAGGGCGGTGCGGATCCGCGTCCATCGGGCCTGCCCTGCCTCGCTGACCTGGATGCTGCCGTCGCCGCCGTCGCGCAGCAGCCCGGCGGCGGTCAGCTCGGCGACGCGCTCGGCCACTGATGCTTCGCCGGCCTTGGTGGCGGCACTGACCCGGCGGATGAGCTCGGCGCGGTCGACGCTCCCGCCGCCGGCCGCGGCGAGCGTGAGCGTCACCCACTGGGGTTCGGTGATGCCGGTCCCGGCGAGTTGCCGGTCCAGGATCGCGTTGAGGGTCTTCTCGGTCTGGCCGATGAGCGCGGTGCCGAAGGGCGGGGTGGTGGTCATGGCGATGCTCCGATCGTTCGTCACATAAACGTTTATATGACTAACGTTTATGGTGCGAACGAACCTACATCGTTAGTCGGACTAACGCAACAGGGATAGGATCGGCGCCATGACGGGGAAAGCCGCCGACATGCCTCATGACGCGACGCAGACGCCCGGCAGGCTCCGCGGGCGGGCGAGCCGGCTGCTGGCACAGCTGACCAACCAGTCCGACCGGCTGATGAACGAAGGGCTGAGCCTGGTCGACGCCCGCAAGTGGCACTACGCCGTGCTCGCCTCGCTGCACGAGTTCGGCCCGGGCAGCCAGGCGACGCTGAGCCGGCGCACCGGCATCTTCCGCAGCGACATGGTCGGCGTGCTCAACGAGCTGGCCGAGCGCGACCTGGTCGAGCGCGTACCGGACCCCGACGACCGGCGCCGCAACGTCATCTCGATCACCCCTCAGGGCCGCCGCCACCTCCGCCGCCTCGACAAGGTCCTGGACGACCTGCACGACGAGTTGCTCGCACCGCTGACCTCCGCCGAACGCACGGAGTTCGTGCGGTTGCTCACCCGCCTGGTGGACCACCACGGGCACGCGCACTCCTGATCCGCCTCCCCTCCGGCCCGGTCGGAGCCACCGCGTGAACCCGGCGAACTACGCTTGGCCCGATGAGCGTGATCGTGGTCAGCGGAACCGGCATCGGAGTGGGCAAGACGGTCGCGTGCGCCGCCCTGGCCGCGCTGGCGAGAGGCCGTGGGGCGAGCGTGGCCGTGGTGAAGCCCGCCCAGACCGGCGTCCCCGCCGGGGGCCGGGGCGACGTCGACGAGGTCATCCGGATGTCCGGGGTGACGACCACGTTCGAGTTCGCCCGGTTCGAGGCGCCGCTCTCGCCCGCGGCCGCGGCTCGGGCCGCCGGGCTGCCCCCGGTGTCGATGCCGCAGGCCGCCCACCGGATCGGGGAGCTGGCCGAGAGCAGCCGGCTGGTCGTCGTGGAGGGCGCCGGCGGGCTGCTGGTGCGCTACGACGAGGACGGCGCGACGATCGCCGACCTGGCCAGGCTGCTGGGCGCGCCGGTGCTCGTGGTGGCCGGGGCCGGGGCCGGCACGCTCAACCACACGGCGCTGACGCTGGAGGCCCTCGCGCACCGCGGCCTCGACCTGGCGGGCGTGGTCATCGGCGCGTGGCCGGCCGAGCCCGGGATGGCCGAGCGGAGCAATGTGACGGATCTGGAGATGCTGGCCGCCCGGCCGCTCGCCGGGGCGCTGCCGGAGGGCGCGGGGCGGCTGTCCGGCGACGCCTTCGCCGACGCGGCCCGCCGGGGGCTCGCCGTGACGCTCGGCGGCGCGTTCGACCCCGCCGCTTTCCGGGAGCCCTTGCGCTGAGCCTCCGGATGTGGCAAGTTCGGTTGCCATTTCTGGGATGCTGGAGACGTTATGGAGAACACAGCCGCGATCGAAGAGGTGCTCGCCAAGGTGGGGCCCCGGCTCAAGGGGCTGCGCGCCGAGCGCGGCCTGACGCTGACGGCGCTGGCCGAGGCCACCGGCATCTCCACGAGCACCCTGTCACGCCTGGAGTCCGGGCAGCGGCGGCCCAGCCTGGAGCTGCTGCTGCCGGTCGCCCAGGCCTACCAGGTGCCGCTGGAAGAGCTGGTGGGCGCGCCGGAGGTGGGCGACCCGCGCGTCCGGGCCACGCCGCGCAAGATGAACGGCCGCACCGTGCTGCCCCTGACCCGGCAGCCCGGCGCGCTGCAGGCGTACAAGATGGTCATCCTGCCGGAGCCCGGCGACCCCGAGCAGCAGACGCACGAGGGCTACGAGTGGATGTACGTGCTGTCCGGGCGGCTGCGGCTGCTGCTGGCCGATCGGGACCTGGTGCTGAAGGCGGGCGAGGCCGCCGAGTTCGACACGCGGCTGCCGCACTGGTTCGGCACCGCCGACGACCAGCCGGTGGAGATCCTCAGCCTGTTCGGCCGCCAGGGCGAGCGGATGCACGTGCGGGCGAGGCCCGCGAATCGCGCCTAGTCAATGCGGGACTTGGCGCGGTAACGAGCGCATGATGCGAGCATGGCTAAGGCTCTCGAACAACCGGTTCCAGGCATCACGGTCGGCCATGCCCTCCTCGCCCGACGCGGCGAGGCGGCCCAGCCGGTCAGCAAGGTCGTGCACGACGGTGACACGATCAACATCGCGGCCGACGGCAACTTCGGCGTCCGCCTGCTCGGCGTCGACGCCCCCGAGGTCAGCTTCCAGCTGCCTCGCAACCCGGACTTTCCCGACTTTCCCAAAGGCTTCGCGAGCATCTCCCATCCGGCGTGGGCGACCTTCCTGGCCGACCCGTTCGCCAAGGGCTACGAGGAGCTCACGCTGCGGTCCGCGCTGCACGCCTTCATCCTGGGCAGACTCGGACCCCGGACGGCGGCCAACCACGCCGCGCACGCGGCCCCGGCCACCCAGGCGCTCAAGGACATGATCCAGGGCGACATCACCGAGCAGGGGCACACCGACGCCTCGTTCAAGATGCGGCTGGCGTTCGCGTACGAGATCCTCGACCGCTACGGGCGGCTGCTCTGCTACGTCAACCGCGAGCAGCGCGAGAAGCCGCGCCCGGCCCCCTACAACGAGCGGCTGCTGGTGGCCGGGCACGCGGTGCCGTACTTCATCTGGCCGAACGTCGACCCGTTCATCCGCCAGGAGGGCCGGATCGCGGACGCGGTGCCGGCGCCGGGCACCGCCAGGACGATCGCCGAGGCCGGTGCGCTCGGCCGGGCCAGGCACGCGGTGCGCGAGGCCCGCACGGCCGGGCTCGGCCTGTGGAACCACGCAGAGCCGCTGGCTCTGCTCCCCTTCGAGCTGCGCTTCCTGGCCCAGCGCCGGGCGCCCGACCGCTACGTGCTCGACCTGTCGGACAACGCGCGGGAGCTGCTGCACCCGCAGAGCTACTTCCGCGTCCCGAACCCCGAGGACCGCCTGTTCGTCAACGCCGAGCACGCGCCGCTCTTCGAGCGGAAGGGCTGGTCGGTCCCGCCGCCGTGAGGGTGGGGCTAGCCCCACCCCGCACGCGCACACCAGGCCCATGTCCGGCACCCTCCGGGAGTCAATACCGTGGAGGCATGAAACGACCCCGGGTGGCCACGGCGTGGCTGGACACGGCCCACGTGATGACCGGGCTGCCCGTCGCGTTCGTGCTCGCCGCGCTGACGCTCGCGTCGGCCGTGGCCCCGCCCGTCCTGCGGCGCAGCGTGCCCTGGTTCACGCTGGTGCAGCGCTCCAGGTTCGAGGCGTTTCTCGGGGTACGCATCCCGCCGGTGGCGCCCGCGCGCACCTTGCGCACCTCCAGCCTGTGGCGGCAGATCGCCTACCACCTGCTGTCGCCGCTGGTCAGCATGCTGGCGGTCTTCCTGGTGGCGTCGGCCTGGGGCGCCGCCCTGGTGGGGGTGACGGCCTTCCTGCCGCCGCTGCTGCAGCCGCCGCCGCTGGTCTTCCTGTTCGACCTGCGCAATCCCAACGTGGTGACCGCCTACATCATGGCGGGGGCCGTACTCCTGCTGGTCGCGCCCCTGCTGGCGCGCGGGATGGCGCTGCTGGACCTGTCGGTGGCGCGGGCGCTGCTCGGCCCGAGCCGGCACGACCTGGGCCGGCGCATCGAGACGCTGACCGAGAGCCGCGCCGGCGTGATCGACGCCGCCGACGCCGAGCGGCGGCGCATCGAACGCGACCTGCACGACGGCGCCCAGCAGCGGCTGGTGTCGCTGGCGATGAACCTGGGCCTGGCCCGCGCCACGCTCACCGACCTGCCCGACCCGGCCCGCGAGGCGATCGAGCACGCCCACGAGGAGGCCAAGCAGGCGCTCAAGGAGCTGCGCGACTTCGTCCGCGGCCTGCACCCGGCCGTGCTCAACGACCAGGGCCTCGACGCGGCGCTGTCGGGCGTGGCCGCGCGGACCCCCATCCCGGTGCGGCTGCGCGTCGACATCGACCGCCGCGCCACCCCGACGATCGAGGCGGTGGCTTTCTTCATCGTGTCCGAAGCACTGACCAACATCGCCAAGCACGCCGCGGCCACCAAGGCCGAGGTGCGTGTGCGGCGCGAGCGCGACCGGCTGCACGTGCTGGTCCACGACGACGGCTGCGGCGGCGCCCGGCTCGACGGCGGCACCGGGCTGCGCGGCCTGGCGCAGCGCATCGACGCCGTGGACGGCACGCTGCGGCTGAGCAGCCCTCTGGGCGGCCCGACGACGATCGAGGTGGACCTGCCGTGCGCGTAGTGCTCGCCGAAGACTCCGTGCTGCTGCGCGAGGGGCTGGTCCGGCTGCTGGAGGCGGCCGGGATGGAGATCGTGGCGGCCGTGGCCGAGGCCGAAGGGCTGCTGCGGGCCGCCGAGGAGCACCGGCCCGACCTGGTTCTCACCGACGTGCGGATGCCGCCCACGCACACCGACGAGGGGCTGCGGGCCGCGCTGGTGCTGCGCCGCCAGCAGCCGTCGCTGGCGGTGCTGGTGCTGTCGCAGTACGTCGAGGAGCGATACGCCGCCCAGCTCCTCGCCTCGGCCACCGGCGGCGTCGGCTACCTGCTGAAGGACCGGGTGGCGGACGTGGCCGAGTTCGTCGACGCGCTGCGCCGGGTGGCGGGCGGCGGCACGGCGCTGGATCCCGAGGTGGTCTCCCAGCTCCTGCTGCGCGGCCACAGCGACCCGCTGGAGCGGCTGACGCCGCGCGAGCACGAGGTGCTCCAGCTCATGGCCGAGGGCCGCTCCAACGCGGGCATCGGCGCGCACCTCGTGCTCAGCGAGGGGGCCGTGGGCAAGCACATCGGCAACATCTTCGCCAAGCTGGACCTCCCGCCCGCCGAGGGCGACCACCGGCGGGTGCTGGCCGTCCTTCAGTTCCTCAAGATCAGGAGCATGCCATGAGAGCGGCCTGGCTGGTCGTCGGCTCGGTGCTGACCGTGTTCGCGGTGACGCTGTCGACCGGGCTGATCTGGCGCGGGTTCGCCTCCGCCCGTGAGCCCACCGAGACCACCGAGCGCGCCATCCCGATCGCGGCGCTCACGGCGCTGCGTGTCGTCTCGGAAGCGGCCGTGGACGTGCAGATCTACCCGGGGGAGGCCGGGCAGATCCGCATCCTGCGATGGATGCGCTGGTCGAAGGAGAAGCCCACCGTGTCGGAGGACTGGGACGGCCGGACCCTGCGCCTGGACGCCTCCTGCCCCGGCACCGGATTCCTGGACGGGCCGATCTGCGACGTCGAATACCAGATCATGCTGCCGCAGGACGTCGACCTGGAGGCCACGACCTCGGCGGGCGGCATCTCCGTGGACGACATGGCCGGCGACGTACGCATCGACACGGTCTCCGGCCGCATCCACCTGAGTGACCTGCCCGGCGCGTTGCACGCCCGGAGCGGCTCGGGCAGCTTCTGGGGCAGCGCTCTGCGCAGCGAGCGGGTGGACGTGGAGATCGGCTCGGGCGACCTGGACCTGTCGTTCATGAAACCGCCCGGCCAGGTGCGGGCGATCGTGAGGACCTCCGGCGACATCCGCATGGACCTCCCGCCCGCCGCCTACGACGTGACGGCCAGCGCGCCGGAACTGATCATGGCGCCGGACAGCGACCCCGCCTCGTCCAGGAAGATCACCACCTCCACCCCCGACGGCGCGTTGTCCATATGCTGCTGAAACTCTGTTTACTTTTGTGACTCGTTGGTAAGTTCCCGGCATGGAGTCTGCGAAGCACGCCGGCGACGCCGCTGTCGCCGTGTCCAAGGCCTATGGTGTCGAAACCATGTTCACCCTGTCGGGCGGGCATGTCTTCCCCCTTTACGACGGCGCCCAGCACGAGGGCATGCGCATCCTCGACGTACGCCACGAGCAGAGCGCGGTCTTCGCCGCGGAGGCCACCGCCCGGCTGACCCGCAACCCCGGCCTGGCGGTGCTGACCGCCGGTCCCGGCATCACCAACGGCGTCAGCGGCGTGGCCACCGCGCACTTCAACGGCTCCCCGGTGGTCGTCCTGGGCGGGCGCGCGCCGCAGTCGCGCTGGGGCAGCGGCGCCCTCCAGGAGATGGACCACCCGCCGCTGCTCGCCCCGATCACCAAGCTGGCCTTCACCGCGTCCGGCGCCGACTCCGTCGGCCAGGACGTCGAGACCGCCTTCCGCACCGCGGTGGCGCCGCACCGCGGCCCGGTCTTCCTCGACGTCTACATGGACCACCTGTTCGCCCCCGCCCCCGCGCCCGAGCCGAGCACGCAGTCGCCGTCACCGCTGGAGCCCGACCCCGACGACCTGCGCGCCATCGCCGCGCTGCTCGCCGAGGCCGAGCGGCCCGTGCTGGTGTACGGGTCGGACGTGTGGATGGACCGGGCCGAGGAGGCCGCCCGCGACTTCGCCGAGACCTGGCGGCTGCCCGTCATCCCCAACGGCCAGGGCCGCGGCATCCTGCCCGCCGGGCACGACCTGCTCGCCACCCGCGCCCGCGGCCTCGCCTTCGCCCAGGCCGACCTGGTCGTCGTCATCGGCACCCCGCTCGACTTCCGCCTCGGCTACGGCTGGTTCGGCGGCAAGGACGGCGCGCCGCTGGCCAAGGTCGTGCACATCGCCGACGCGCCGTCCGGCATCGCCACCCACATGCAGCCCGTCGCGTCCGCCGCCGGCGACCTGTCCGTGGTCCTGTGGAGCCTCGGTACGGCCTGCGGCGACGCGGGCGTCAAGCCGAGCCGCTACGCCGGCTGGGTGAGCACGCTGGCCGACACGGCCGCGGCCGCCATCGCCGGCGACGCCGCCCTGCTCGCCGCCGACTCCGACCCGATCCACCCCATGCGCATCTACGGCGAGCTCGGCAAGGTGCTGGCCGACGACGCCGTGGTGATCGGCGACGGCGGCGACTTCGTCTCCTACGCGGGCAAGTACGTCGAGCCCCGGCAGCCCGGCAACTGGCTCGACCCGGGCCCGTACGGCTGCCTTGGCACCGGGCTCGGCTACAGCATCGCCGCCCGGCTGGCCAGGCCGTCCTCCCAGGTGGTGCTGCTGCTGGGCGACGGCGCGGCGGGCTTCTCCCTCATGGACGTCGACACCCTCGTACGGCACCGCCTGCCGGTCGTCATGATCTGCGGCAACAACGGCATCTGGGGGCTGGAGAAGCACCCGATGCAGCTCCTGTACGGCTACGACGTGGCCGCCGAGCTGCAGCCGCAGTGCCGCTACGACCAGGTGGTCACGGCGCTGGGCGGCGCCGGCGAGCTGGTCACCGACCCGTCGGAGATCGGGCCCGCGCTGCGCCGTGCCTTCGACTCCGGCATCCCGTACATGGTCAACATCGCGACCGACCCGCAGGTCGCCTACCCCCGCAACACGACGGGGGTGTGACTACGGCTTGACGGTGGTGGTCGCGGTGACGGTCGGGGTGGGCGTGTTGCAGGTCGGCGTCGGGATCAGCACCGCCTCGACCGTCTTGCCCATCTCCAGCATCTCGCCGCCGTCGGGGAACGTCTGCCCGACCATCTTGCAGGTGTCGGGCAGGGTGCCGTCGGTCTGGTCGTCGGCCTTGAACCCGAAGCCGGCCGCCTTGATCTTGGCCAGGGCCTGCGCGTAGGGCAGGTTGACGACCTCCGGCACGGCCTTCTTCGGCTTGGGCGTCGGCGTGGGGGTCGGCGTCTTGGTCTTCGTCGGGGTGGGCGTGGGGGTCGGGCTCGGAGACTCGGTGGGCTCGGTCTCCTCGGGCGTGGGCGTCGTCCTGTCCCTGATCGGCTGTTCCCGCGTGACCGTCGGCTTCGACCTGGGAGGCTTCGTCGTCGGAGTGCTGGGCTCCTCGGTCTTCGTCTCGCTGATGCTCACCGTCGGCGTCGGCTGGCTGATCTGCGGGCCACTCTCCGCGCTCATGTTCGTCAGCGCGACGGCGCCCGCGCCCACGCCGAGCACCAGCGCGGCGGCGAGCCCGGCCACCAGGCCGCCCCGGCGCGGGGCCTTGGCGGCGCGGCGGCTGCCCGCGCGCGAGCCGGCCACGGTCGTGGCGTCGGGAGGAGACTGCACCGCGCCGGTCTGGTAGGCCTCGGCCGGCGGGGCCATGGTGGCGCCCGTGGTCGGCATGGGGGCCTGGGTCATCGGGATCTCACCCGTGGCGACCATGCGGGCGGCGTCGCTCATCGCCCTGGCGCTGGGGAAGCGCCGCGCCGGGTCCTTCGACAGCGCCCGCTCCACCAGCGCGCGCACCGGTGCCGGGATGTCGGGCGGCAGGGGCGGGGGCGCTTCGCGGATGTGCTTGAGCGCGATCGTGACAGGGCTGTCACCGTCGAACGGCCGCTGACCCGCCAGGCACTCGTAGGCGACCACGCCGAGCGCGTAGATGTCGACGGCCGGCGTGACGGGCGCGCCCTCGGCCTGCTCCGGAGCGCAGTAGGCCGCGGTGCCGAGCACCATGCCGGCGTCGGTGAGCCGGTTGGCCAGGTCGGAGCGGGCGATGCCGAAGTCGGTGATGACGAGCGTGCCGTCGCGCTGCACCAGCAGGTTGCCCGGCTTGACGTCGCGGTGCACGATGCCCTGGTCGTGCACGGCCTGGAGCGCCGAGGCGGCCTGCGCGATCAGCTCCATGGCGGGCTGCGGCGAGATGCGGCCGAGGCGGCCGAGCAGGCGGTCGAGCGGCTCGCCGTCGACGAACTTCATCACCAGGTAGACGGTGTCGCCGCTGACCCCGTAGTCGTAGACGTCGACCACGCCGGGGTGGTTGATCGTCGCCATCGCCCGCGCTTCCCCCTGGAAGCGGGCGAGGAAGCCGGGGTCCTGCATGCGGCCCGGGAGCAGCACCTTGACGGCGACGGTACGCGCGAGAACAGTGTCTTCGCCGCGCCACACCTCGCCCATGCCTCCGGCGCCGATGCGGGTATCCAGGCGATACCGCCCCGCCAGCGTCGTCCCTTGGGCCACCATGACTCCCCCGCTACCCCTTGCTTTCTAGACCCTCTCCCACCCCAGGGTTCTCAACAAAGCGAACTTGTGTCGCGGTGCGGTAACACGGAGGTCACGGAACTCCGAGAGTGTACGACCCAGATTCCTCACACGCCACACAAATGCCACAAGTTGTCCCACCCTATCCTGCGGCCTGCGGGCTACGCTTGTCCCCGTTTTCCGCGAGATCACCGCACCGCACTAGGCTTGCGCCATGACGCTCGCTCCGGGTCTCCGCTCCCAGCTGCTCACCATGGTCGAGCGGAGCGACACCGCCGAGAAGATCGGCAGCGGCGACGTGCCCGTGCTCGCGACGCCCCGCCTGCTGGCCCTCGCCGAGCAGGCCACCCTCCAGGCGGCCGCCCCGCACCTCAAGCCGGGCGAGACCTCGGTCGGCACCCGGGTCGAGCTCGAACACCTGGCCGCCAGCCCGGTCGGCACGCACGTGCAGATCGGCGTCGAGCTGACCGAGGTCGACGGCCGGCGGCTGGTCTTCGGCTTCCAGGCCACCGACAGGCGCTCGCTCGTCGCCCGGGGCACGATCGAGCGGGTCGTGGTCGACCGCGAGAGGTTCCTGGCGCGCGTCACTCGATGACGGCGATCAGGTCGCCTTCCTGGATCACGTCGCCCTCGGCCACCTTGAGCTGGGCCACCACGCCGTCGTCCTCGGCGAGCACCGGGATCTCCATCTTCATCGACTCGAGGATGACCAGCGTGTCGCCGTCGGAAACCTCGTCGCCCTCCCGGACGACGACCTTCCACACGTTCGCCACCATCTCAGCTCGGACCTCAGCCACCGCGACTCCCCTCTTCCAATGATTCAACAGTCTTACGCACGCTTGGCGCGCATCCGCCCCACCAGGCCCGTGTCATAGTCGCCGGTGACGAACTCGTCGTTGTCCAGCAGCTCGGCGCAGAACGGCAGGTTGTTCTTGGGCCCCTCGACGGTGAACCCGGCGACCGCCTCACGGGCCCGCTCCAGCGCCTCGGCCCGAGTGGCGCCGTGCACGCAGAGCTTGGCCATGAGCGGGTCGTAGAACGGGGTGACCGTGTTGCCCGACTCGTAGCCCGAGTCGACGCGCACGCCGTCGCCCGAGGGCTCGTCCCATGCGGTGATCTTGCCAGGTCCGGGGAAGAAGCGCTTGGGATCCTCGGCATACACGCGGAACTCGATGGCGTGCCCGCCCACCTCGGGCGTCACCTCGGGGCTCTCGCCCGCGGCGACCCGCAGCTGCAGCTCGACCAGGTCGAGGCCGGTGACGAGCTCGGTGACCGGGTGCTCCACCTGGAGCCTGGTGTTCATCTCCAGGAAGACGAAGTCCTGCGCGTCGGCGTCGACCAGGCACTCGACGGTGCCGGCGCCCAGATAGCCGACGGCCTCGCCGGCCCGCACGGCCGCGGCCAGCATGCGCTCGCGCAGCTCGGGCGTGATGCCGGGGGACGGCGTCTCCTCCACGACCTTCTGGTGGCGGCGCTGCACCGAGCAGTCACGCTCGCCCAGCGCCACGACCGTGCCGTCGGGCCGGCCCAGGATCTGCACCTCGACGTGCCGGGCCCGCTCGATGTAGCGCTCCAGCAGGATGGCCGGACCGGCGAGCACGTCACCGGCGCCGCCCGCCGCCGCTGCCGCCGCGAACCGCAGCGCCGCCCTGGACGCCTGCTCGAACGCCTTGCCCAGCTCCTCGTCGTCATGGGCGACGCTCATCCCGATCCCGCCGCCGCCTCCGGCGGTCTTGACCATGACCGGGTAGCCGATCTCCTTGGCGGCCGTCATGGCGAGGCCGAGGTCGGTGACGGGCTCGCGGGTGCCGGCGGCCACCGGCACGCCCGCGTCCTCCATCAGGTTACGGGCGTTGATCTTGTCGCCCATCCGGTCGATGGCCTCCGGGGCGGGTCCGATCCACACCATCCCGGCGGCGATGACGGCCTCGGCGAAGCCGGCGTTCTCGGCGAGGAAGCCGTAACCGGGGTGGATCGCGCGGGCGCCCGTGGCGCGCGCCGCCTCCAGCACCTTGGCCGGGTCGAGATAGCTCTGCGCGGGGTTGGCCGGCCCGATCAGCACGGCCTCGTCGGCCTCGCGCACGTACGGCAGGTCGGCGTCGGCCTCGGAGTGAACCGCGATGGCGCGCAGGCCCAGCCGCTGGACCGTACGGATGATCCGGCGCGCGATCTCCCCTCGGTTGGCGATCAGGACGGGTCCGAGCGTCTCATTAAGCACGTCGCCAACCCTACGACCGCCGGGGCCGCCACCCCTTTCCCCCGAAACCACCGATCCGGACAATCGGATCTGTAGGATTCCTACAATTGCGAGGGGGCCGAACCGCGCGGCCAAGGCTGCCGTACTGCGAGGACCTACAGGGCCGTCAGCGCCGGTGCACCGTCCGGTTGGCGACCCGGGCCAGCGCCTCCACCGCCTCCGCATCGTACGCGGTGCCCGCGGCGAGCCTGAGCCGCTCCAGGGCGGCGCCCGCGCGGTCACGGTCGGTGGAGCCGCCGAGCAGGTCGTCGTAGGCGTTGGCGACCTTGATGATGCGGCTCGACAGCGGCGGGTCCTCGCTCACCGGGTCGCACTGACGGCTGACCAGGTCGGCCACCCGGTCGAGCACGCCGGTCTGCCTGATCACCTCCGCGCCCAGCTCGGCGATGCTGCGGGCCTGCTCGGGGTCGGTCAGCACGGTCGCGCCGCCGGGGATCGGGTCGCGCAGCGAGAGCTGGCCGATGTCGTGCATCAGCGCGGCGTACTCCAGCTCCAGCAGCTCCGGCTCGGCCATGCCCAGCTCCCTGCCGACCGCCACGGCCAAGCGGCTGACCCGGCGCGAATGGCCCGGCTCGACGTAGCCGCCGACCTCGGTGACCCTCGACAGGGCGCGGACCGTCTGCAGATAGGTCGCGCGGATGCCGGCGTACTTGCGGAAGGCCACCTGGGTGACGAGCAGCGGGGCGGCGAAGACGAGCAGCGCGACCAGGTCCATGCTGTGCGTGGCCAGCGCCAGCAGCACCCCCGAGGAGGCGACGGCGGCGCCGAGCGGGAGGGCGACGTTGATCTCGTCGCGCACGGCCACCCGGAACGCGGTGCGCATCTGCTCGGCCCGCAGCATGGCGGCGACCAGCACGTCGATCAGCACGGAGAGGCTGATGAGCGCCACCATCAGGCCGAGCGCCGGCCACCACGTGCCGGACTCGCCCTGGGTGAGCCGGTAGAGGGGGTCGGCCAGCGGCCGGAAGGCGAAGGCCAGCAGCGCGCCGGTCAGCAGGCGGCGGGCCATGGCGTCCAGGCGCGGCGGACGCCCGACCGCCAGGTGCGGCAGCGCGCCCGCGATCATGCCGACCGCGATCACGGCCACGACCTGGAGCGCCGAGTGGCGCAGCGGGGCCTGGCTGAGGTCGAGCAGCAGCGTGTAGCCGAGCGCGGCGGCGGCGCCGATGGGGGCGACCTCGCGGTTGCCCGGCATGGTGAGCCTGGCCAGCTCGCCGACCGCGATCAGCGCGCCGAACCCGACGGCGATCTCCGGCCGGTCCAGCCCGACGGCCGAGGTGTTCGCGATCCCGGCCACGGCGACCAGCCCCGCGGCGCCGATGAGCAGAAGCTGGCCGGTGCCCAGCCGCTGGTAGGTCACTGGCCCGTCACCACTTCGATGGGCATCGTCGGGTCGTCATGGTCCTTGATGTGCGTCTCGGCGTCTTCGGGCGAGGGCGGGTCGACGCGGCGCGGCGGCTGCCACGGCTCGTGCTCCAGCGCCTTGACGAAGGCGGCCACCATGACCGGGTCGAACTGGGTGCCGGCCCCCTTGCGCAGCTCCTGCACCGCCACCTCGACCGGCCGGGCGCCGCGGTAGGAGCGGTCGGAGGTCATCGAGTCGAACGCGTCGGCCACCGCGATGATCCGCGCGAACTCGGGGATCTCGTCGGCGGCCAGCCCCATCGGATAGCCCTTGCCGTCGTGGCGCTCGTGGTGGTGCATGATCCCGGCGAACGCCTCGTCGAGGAAGTCGATGCCCTGCACGATCTCCAGCCCGCGCATCGGATGGAGCTGGATCGCGGCGAACTCCTCCTCCGTCAGCGGCCCGTCCTTCTGCAGCACCTTGGTCGGCACGCCGAGTTTGCCCACGTCGTGCAGCATGCCGGCGTAGCGGATGGCGCGCAGCCGCTCCATGCCCATGCCGACCTCCTGCGCGATCATGCCGGAGGCGAGCGAGACCCGGGTGCAGTGGCCCCTGGTGTAGTAGTCCTTGGTCTCCACCGCCTGGCACAGGGCGGCCATGGTGGCGTCGTAGGAGCGCTGCTGCGCGTGATACTGGCCGAACGCCCAGCGCGCCACGAACAGCGGCACCAGCACGAGCACGGCCGAGATCGACTGCACGGTCGCCCACAGCCCCGCCACGAGCAGCCCGAACGTGCCGTATCCCAGGTAGGACAGCAGGAACTGGGCCAGCCCGCGCAGCGGCACCTCCTCGGCCCTGACATGCGTGGCCAGCCGGATCATGGTGAGCGTGAGCAGGATGTTGAGCGGCACGAACACGGCGGTCGCCGCGGCGTACGGGCCGATCAGGTCGTCGAAGGCGGCGACCTCCGGCACGCCGACCGCGCCGCCGAGCCACACGTACACGCCGCCCGCCGCGTAGCCGCAGATGGCGAACTGGGCCCCGTTGAACACGCGTTTGATCAGCGGCAGCCCGGGACGCACGCTGAGCACGGCGGTGAGCCCGACGAGCGCGGCCCCCTCGGGCCCGATCAGCACCACCGCGGCCAGCGCGGCCGAGAAGCTGACCGACACCGCGAACTGCTCCACGTTGAGCAGGGTCGGCATCGACTCGCACACCAGGAACAGCAGCACGAGCACCAGCAGCACGTCGAGATTGTCCGGCGCCACCAGGGCTCCGGAGGTGACCACGCTGCGCCCGATGAGGGCCGCCGCCGCGGCGATGACGCCGAGCAGGTAGACCCTCGCGGGCCACGGCAGATCACGCATTGTGGCCCCCCACGTGCATCAGGTCCAGGAAACCCCTGGCGGCACGGCTCCACCCGCGATCGCCGCGACCACGGGGGCGATGAGCACGGCGGCCGTGAACAGCCTGGCGACCATTGCCTTCAACATCCACTCGCCTCCACGTCGACTCCTGGGGCTCACGCTACAGAAGAAGGCGAGCTCGCACGGGCGGAGTCGCGAATCGCAAGCAAAGCGTAATCAAGCCACTACCCGAGGCGACCGCGCGCCCACTCGACGGTGAGCTTCACGCCGGTGGACAGGTCGGTGCGCGGCTCCCAGCCGAGCCCTTCGAAGGCGGGCACCGGGTCGACCGCCATGGCGGGCAGGTCGCCGGCCCTGGGCTGCGCGAAGCCGGGCTTGTCGGGCGCGCCGGCCGCGTCGGCGATCAGCGAGTGCAGCCGCCGGTCGGTGGTCTGGATGCCGGTGCCGAGGTTGTACCGGCGGCCGTTGCCCTCGGCCCCGCACGCGCGCACGAAGCCCTCGACCACGTCGTCGACGTAGACGTAGTCGCGGGTCTGCGTGCCGTCGCCGTAAAGGACGGTGGGGGTGCCGTTGAGCAGCCCGTCGGTGAAGATCGACACGACGCCCGCCTCGCCCTCGGGCGACTGGCGCGGCCCGTACACGTTGGACAGGACCAGCGTCGTGTACTCGATCCCGTAAAGCGCCCGGAAGGTGGCCAGGTAGGTCTCGCCGCTCAGCTTGGAGGCGGCGTACGGGGAGCGCGGATCGGTGGCGGCGTCACCCGGCACCGGGATCGTCGCCGGCCGGCCGTAGACCGCGACGGACGAGGCGAACACCACCTTGCGCGTGCTGCCCTCGTGGGCCGCGGCCAGCACCGACGCGGTACCCTCGACGTTGAGGCTCGCGTCGTGCACCGGATCGGCCACGCTCTTGCGCACGCTGATCTGCGCGGCCAGATGGCAGATCACCTCGGGGCGCAGCTCGGCCGCCAGACCGCGCAGCGCGGGGTCGCGGATGTCGAGCTCGTGCAGCGTGAACCGGCCGTTCGCGGCGGCCGCCGCCAGGTTGTCGCGGCTGCCCGAGGACAGGTCGTCGACCACGGCCACCTCGTGCCCGCCCGCGAGCAGGCGGTCGACGAGATTGGACCCGATGAACCCGGCACCCCCGGTAACAAGCACGCGCATGGGGGAATCCTAGTCGGCCAGATCCGCCCTTACTTGCGCGATACGCGCCAGCACTTTGGCCCGCAGATCATCCGGAATCGGGTCACAGCCGCACTTCTTGGCCACGATCTGCTTGATCGCCTTGTCCAGGTCGTACTCCTGGAGACAGGGACCGCACTCGTCGAGGTGCACGCGGATGCCTGCCACGTCGTGCTCGGTCAGCTCACCGTCGAGGTAGGCGTAGACCTTGTCGAGAACCTCGCGGCAGTCGGTGTCGTGCGGGTTGCCACAGCTCATTTCGATCCCTCCGTCGGGACCAGGCCACGCTCGCGAGCATAGTCCTCAAGGAGGCCTCTGAGCTGCCTGCGCCCACGGTGCAGCCTCGACATCACCGTGCCGATCGGAGTCCCCATGATGTCGGCGATCTCCTTGTACGGGAAGCCCTCGACATCGGCGAGGTAGACCGCGATCCGGAACTCCTCGGGCAGTGCCGCGAGTGCTTGCTTGACGTCACCGTCGGGCAGGTGCTCCAGCGCCTCCACCTCGGCGGACTTCAACCCGCTCGAAGTGTGGGACTCGGCCCGCGCGAGCTGCCAGTCCTCGATCTCCTCGGTGCCGGACTGCTTGGGCTCACGCTGCTTCTTGCGGTAGGTGTTGATGAACGTGTTCGTCAGGATCCGGTAGAGCCACGCCTTGAGGTTGGTGCCCTGCTGGAACTGATGGAACGACGCGAACGCCTTGGCGAAGGTCTCCTGCAGCAGGTCCTCCGCGTCCGCCGGGTTTCGGGTCATCCGGAGGGCGGCCGAATAGAGCTGCTCCAGATAAGGCATCACGTCGCGTTCGAAACGCTCGCTCCGCTGCTCCAGAGTCTCCGCGCCTGTCGCGGGCACCGGGCCCACCCCCCTAAGATCACCGGTGGCCTGCTGAGGCGGGACACCGTACTCAGGGGAGAATACCCGCTTGTCAGCGACCGACCGGTCACCGGGGAGGGAGTCGAGCAATGTGAGCATGCTCGTCGCAACACGCCCGCGCCTTCGTCTGTTCCCGCAAGATAGAAGGTGACGAACAACCCGGTGCGGGGAAAACCATACGTACCGGCTGGTAGCCAATTCCGGAACCCAGGAGTCGCGTGTGCTGCCCATTCCGGCCGAGGAACTCAACGGCTCAGGGACGCTGGGGCCGTACTGGACCTTCTATCATGCCGTCGTCGCCGAACAGCTCACCAGGTGGCTCCCCGGCGAACCCTCCGTGATCCTCGACCTGTCGGGCGGCCGCGGCCGCTGGTCCGGCCAGGCGGCCAGGGCCGGGCACCGGGTGATCGAGGTGCTCGACTTCCGCCGCACCGCCGAGGGGCACCACCGGCTGCGTGATGCCGACCTCGTCCGTCACGTACGCGCCGACGACCTGGCGTTCCTGCCTGACGAGAGCGTCGACGCGGTCGTCGCCGAGGAGCGGGCGATGTCGATCGAGCTCATGGCCGAGTCGGCGATGAGCGACGTGGCGCGGGTGCTGCGCCCCGGCGGGCGGGCGCTGGTGTGCGTCGACTCGCTGGTGCTCGGCATGGCGATCCTGGCCGAGCAGGGCCAGTGGCAGCACCTGCGGCAGACCGGCGAGGTCATGCTGGTGCCGTGGCCCGACGGCAGCATCACGCGCTGCTTCAGCAGCAACCAGTTGCGTGAGCTGCTCGCCGGCGCCGGGCTGGAGGTGGAGTGGATGCGCCCGCGCACGGTGCTGTCGCCGTCGACGGTCGACCACGTGCTCGGCTCCGACACCAGGACGCTGGCCTATCTGGTGCGCACCGAGCTGGAGGCGAAGCCGGCCGACGACGACACCGTGGGCATCCACCTGGTGGCCAGCGCCCGCAAGAGCTAGCGGCGGCGCTCCCGCTTGGCCTGGCACTGCACGCACCGGGCGGCCTCGGGGCGCGCCTCCAGGCGGCCTTCGGGCACCGGGCTGGCGCAGTCGACGCACTCGCCGTAGACGCCCTCGTCCAGGCGTTTGAGCGCCTCGACGACCGCCCGGCGCTGCGTGGTGGCCACGGTCACCATGGCCTGGGCGCGGTCGGCGTCGGTCAGGTCCGAGCCCGCGTCGGCCGCCGATCGCTCGCGGATCGCCACCGGGTCGCCCTGGAGCACCGCGATCGATCGATCCAGCTCTGCCAGCATTTCTTCCAGCCGCTCACGAGCGGTCGTGACGTCCACGAATCCGCACCTCCGGGATGGTGAGGGCAACCCGCGGCGGAAAGATCCCCGGTAATCCCGCCCGGCGCTGTTTATAGGGGTGACTCCGTGTGAACGGATGTAAAGCTTTCCTCACCGGATGCCCACTACGCGTGCTTCTTACACCTTTAGGAAACCCCTTCCGGCAAGGGCTTGATGAGGTCCGGGCCATTGTTCCGGACATTGTTGACATCCGTGCTGACCGGATGAGCGGTCAGCCGTCCGGGATCGGCGGGCACCAGCAAGCCCGAGGCCGTCTTGGTGTCGGTCAGCTTCGGGTCGAGCCATTCGGCCCACCGCTCCCGCTCGATCATCATCGGCATCCGGTCATGGATGCGCCCCAGGTCGTCCTCCGCATCGGTGGTGATCACCGTGCACGTCACGAGCCACTTGAGCGGGTCGTCGTCGTCGCGCGAGGGGTCCTTCCAGAACTCGTACAGCCCCGCCATCGCCAGCACCCCGCCGTCGGCCGGATGGATGAAGTACGGCTGTTTCTTCTTCTTGTCACCCTCGACCGGCATCCACTCGAAATAGCCGTCGGCCGGCAGCAGGCAGCGCCGCTTGGCGAACGCCTGCCGGTAGGACGGCTTCTCGGCCACGGTCTCGATCCTGGCGTTGATCATCCGTGACCCCACGGACGGATCCTTCGCCCAGGCGGGCACCAGCCCCCACTTGACCACCCGCAACTGCCGCACGGCCCGCGCGGCGTCCTTCGGGACCCGGCTGAGCACGGCGTAGACGTTCTTGGTCGGCGCGACGTTGTAGTCGGGCCCCAGCTCCTTGTCAGGCTCGGCGTCCAGCTCCACCTGGAACTCCTCCAGCAGCTGGTGCTTGTCCCGCGCCGACGCGTATCTCCCGCACATGCCTTCACAGTGCCACGTACGGCTTTCGCATGCATGTGCGAGAGGACTGGGGGATACTCTCCGTGTCGAAGAGATCACGAAGGGACACAGACGCCATGGTCACCACCTCGCACCCGACCCCCCACAGCGCCACCCC